>JAFDEF010000008.1 GCA_019310485.1 Deltaproteobacteria bacterium
GAAACCGCAAGAAAAAGCTGGCTCTCTGCAAGAAACTCCTCGGCGTTGATCACCTCCAGGAACATGAAAAAGAAAAGGAAACCTGGCAGGAACTCCTGGCTCGCATCACCGGCCGGGATCCCAGAATCTGCCCCTGTTGCGGCGAAGGGAAAATGGTACTGAAAGAAGTTCTTCACCCCTCAACATCCCATTCCCGGCTGTGCCGGCACGGCAGACAGGTGCCTCCATGACCATGCGTTTGCGGAACTGTGCAGCTACCAACTCCTCAGTGCCCTCGGCCCGAGGCAATGGACGTCTTCGTCCCATGCACAGAACACGCAACCAACTTCTTCTCTTTGATAGGCCCGCCATCACGCACCGGCGCTTTCTTCTTGTCCAAAACGCTATTCAATTGTCAAAGAACAGAATGTTTCTCTAAAATCACTATTAATAAACGGGATATTAAATCGCCATAGCTGTAAGCGGCTCAGTTCAACACGATTGTAACCGGAATTTCGCTCTGCTCAGCTCCGTTTACAATCTTTAACGGTATATTGAGATATCGGAAACTTTGTTTGAGCAATTATATCTCCGTCATCGATTTTTTCCGTCATGAAATGCGCAGTTATCCCGCCAAACCTTTCACCCTCTGATAGCGCCCAATAGTGAGGATGAGCACCTCGACATCTAGGAAGAACGGAAGGGTGAAAATTAATAACACCTCTCTCTGGTATTTCTAATAAGTTTTTAGATAAAATCTGTGGGTAGGCGGCACAAATGAACAAATCATATTTTTCCTTTTTAAGCTCCTGATACAACGCTGCATCATTAACGTCAAAGACGGCTTCTAAGAAGATATTATGCTCATACAAATTCCTTTGAGATTTACACTGAAACTCCTGGAGATAATGCTTTCTAGTAATCTGGTAACTTTTGCCGGCAAGATTGTTTTAACAAAGGCTTTTATACCGAAACCAGAAGAATTTTTTTCCTTATAAAATTTTTCTCCTTGCAGTGTCTGGTGAAATATTTCCCATCTCTTTCGCGTTGGTATTATAACCTTGTTTATTTGGAATTTAGACTCCAGTAAGGGTAGCAGATGCGCTATCCCGAAACAAGACTGATCACCGCAGAAAAAAACAACTTTCATTTTAGGATCTCTTTCACAGCCTTAACCACATCCCACACGTCCCCATCTGTTAACTTCGGCGAGAGTGGCAGGCTAACTGTCAGCCTTCCAATACGCATGGCGTGCGGGTAATCTTCAGGCTTCCAGCCAAAGGTTTCCTTATAATATGTGTGTTCGGGTATACTCAAATAATGCACGCCTACACCGATATTGTGCGCGGTCATGGCATTTAAAAACTCATCACGGCAGATGCCTGTTTTTTCTTCATCAATAAGTATTGTATAAAGATGATAGGCATGCCGGGTGTCCGGCTCTACCGGCGCAGGCAACCCAACGGGCAAATCTGAAAAAGCATTATTATAGAGTTGCCATATCTCTCGTCGCCTTTGCCAGTTAGTTTCTACCCTTTTAAGCTGATGAATTCCGATAGCTGCCTGCAGGTCCATCATGTTGTATTTGAAGCCGCACTGGACTACATAATAATGCTTGTATCCTTGGTCCTTGAAACGCTTCCATGCATCTTTGCTCATGCCGTGAAGCGCCAGCATCTTGATACGTGTGGCGTCTTCCTCGTTTTTCGCTGTCGCCAGGCCGCCTTCGCCTGTAACGACCTTTTTTGTAACATAAAAACTGAAGCATCCAAAATCACCAAAAGTCCCTGCTCCACGTCCTTTATATTCCGTCTCTATAGCATGGGCGCAGTCCTCTATTATTTTAAGGCTATGGGATTTTGCAATAGAGCAAAGGGCACCCATATGGCAAGGGCGCCCGGCAAAGTGCACAGGCAGGATTGCTCTAGTCTTGGGGGTAATATGTTTTTCAACCTGTTTTGGGTCTATATTCATCGTGAGTGGATCAATATCGGCCAATACTGGCTTGGCTCCTGCATGTACGATGGCATTGATTGTAGAACAAAAGGTGAGAGGTGTGGTGATTACTTCATCGCCTGACTCAAGATCGGCGGCAATCATACTCAGGTGTAGAGCTGCTGTGCAGGAGTTGCCGGCAACAGCATGCTGAACTCCTTTATAGGAGGCAAAGTCTCGCTCGAATTGAGCAGCCTTGGGACCGGTTCCGAGCCAGCCGCTTTTCATGGTTGCGACTACTTCCTGGATTTCATCATCTTCAATGGCGGGGGCCCCAAAGACGAGAAAGTCATCCCTAGGGCGAACAGGTCTAATATCCTGGGAATCTCTTTTCACGCAAGCACCTCTCTTTAACTTTTCTTTGCCGCTTTTACCCTGTCACAAGGTAACGGTTTAAATGCTTGAACAACACTCAAAGTTTGCCGGGCCCAGGTACCTGGCCACCCAGATTCCGACAAAGAAGGCGACCCCTATGCGAACAACTTTTTCTGCCACCAGCCACGAGGTATTGGCAAAATAGCGTCTGAAACCTTCAGAACGAATGTAGGCTATGTCCAGCATAATTTAGTCGCTTGTTTTGCCTTTTTTCTCCCAGATCAGGATTCGTGGTCTCTTTTCCAGTTCCCCCTGAAATTCCTCAAACTCTTCCGCGCTCATGACCAGGGGGCGAATCTTGCGTTTGATATATCGTTCAGTTTTTCTGCTCAAATCGTTAAGATGATACTGGTTGATATCCCCTACAAGTAGCAAGTCTATGATTCCGGTGTCCTTGCCTTCGGCGTAATCATCAATCAGGTAGGCACTTTGGAGATCGCCAAGCCTGCTGACGATGCCATCAAGCACTTGATCAAGGCCCATGACCTTGCTCACCATGGACCTGAGTTCTGGAAACAGCGGGTGGTTCTGGTTGGCCATGTAAAAAACCTGCCGGCCATTTTTCTCGCAATTTAGGAGCCCGGTTTTTGTGAGCTGGTTGAGTTCCTGGCGGACAGCATTTGTAGAAACATTAAATTCCTTGGAAAGCTCTCTCAAGTATGACCTTGTCTTGGGGTTGAAAAAAAACCTAATGAGGAGCTTGATCCTGGTTTTAGAAGAAATTAGCCCTGAGAATAAGTTCTGCAATGAAGGCCCCTTTTTGAGTAGTCATTATACTCATAACATATTCATTTTCTGTGGTCAAGCTTTTTGCAAACGCAAAGTAAGAAATTTAAGAACAAGGGGAAGCGTTGAAAAACTTGTGTCAGCACAAAAGCAGTGAAAGTCTTCCCCAGACACTTGCAATTGAGTGTTCAGGGATGTTATATTATTTGCATAATCACCAATTTTGACATAAATGAATCTTAATCTTGACTAAACTCTTCAAAGAAGATATATTTGGGAAAGCGAAAAAGAATTGATACTCATTAGGTTGAAATAACTATGCCAAGAGGTCTGAAATCATTCTTGAAACTTGCTGCCAGGGGTCCAAATGACCGAAAATGAGAAGAGAAAAAAATCAAAGGGGAAAGAGATTTCCAGAGGAGAGGCAGGCGGAGAGGAGAATTTTGGAAATACGACCACGGTAGAGCTCTCTCGCGAAGTATTTGCTGGAAGTGTTCCTGCAGCGCAGCGAGCATACTTTGAGATTGTTGGGCCCCATGGAAAAGGGAAGATTGTTGAGCTGGGAACAGAGGACATTATCCTGGGCCGGAGCCCTGAATGCCAAGTTCGACTTACTCCTAAGAATGTATCAAGAAATCATGCACGGGTCTTTTTTCGCAACGAAGAGTATCATATTGAGGATCTTAACAGTACGAACGGCGTGTATGTCAATGGCATAAAGGTTGAGAAGTGCGTGCTGAGGGATAACGATCAGATTGAAATAGGTGGAGTGAAGATTCTTTTTAACGAGGAAAGAACGCTACAAAAAAATGAAACCTCCAAATGAAACAAAAACCCTGATCACGTTTTGGGGCACCAGGGGATCAATATCCACACCAGGGCGGACAACAGAAAAGTACGGCGGCAATACTCCGTGCGTGACAGTGACCCATGCGGATACAAGTATCATTCTTGATGCGGGCACGGGCATAAGAAATCTGGGCATTGATCTGGTTGAAAACTCCGGATCCGGAAATTCCCCCCTCTCCCTTCATCTTTTCTTGAGCCACACTCACTGGGATCATATCCAGGGGTTGCCTTTCTTTCAGCCGGCCTACATCAGAGACACCCAGCTGACAATTTATGGTAGCCCCAGGAAAGAACGCTTTCTGGATTCTGTTCTTGAGGATCAGATGGATTACGAGTACTTCCCGATCGCAATGTCGGCTCTGACGGCGGAAATCAGTATCCACGAGATATCGGAAGAGATTATTCAGGTTGGACCAGTAGTTATTGACTGGCAGGAGCAGATCTATCACCCGGGCGGCTCCGTTCGCTACGGTCTGAACATAAACGGAAAGAGAATTGTTTACGCCACCGACGTGGAACTTGACAAAATATTCAAGGTAAATCCAAAAAACGAGGAAACGGAAGCGCTTTCAGAGGAGTACTTGAGTTTTATCAGCAATGCCGATCTATTGATCGCAGACGGGCAGTACACAGAAGAAGAATATACCATCAAGATTGGGTGGGGACATTCATCCATTCCCGTGGTCATTGATACTGCCAAGCAGGCCGGGGTGAAAAGGCTTGCAATTTTCCACCATGATCCCCAGCACTCCGACTCTTTCCTGGATGACATGTGGATGAAAAACAGATCAGGATCACACTCGAAGGGCCACCACATGGAGCTCTTCTGGGCAAGGGAAGGGATGACCCTGTCCATCTAATTGTGCAGCATTGCACCGGACGCTTACCTTCTGTAGAGTATACACCCTTGTAAATGCGCTTTCTTTTGAGGCTATGCTGCACGTTATCAACACCATTGTTCCTATTTTCGCAATTATTTTCCTGGGCTGGGCTCTTCGCTCCAAAAAATACCTGCCTTCCTCTTTGACCGAACCTCTTAACCGGATAGTTTTTTATCTGGCCTTACCTGCGATGATTTTTGAAAAAGTTGCTGGAGCCCGTTTTCAGGCACATTTTAACGTTCCCTTACTAATAGGGACCCTGATACCTCTTATAGCAGTATTTCTACTTGGTATCGGCGCTGCTCATGTTCTTGGAATTTCGCGGCATCACACAGGGACTTTTTTGCAGAGTTCTTTTCATGGAAACCTTGGCTACGTAGCTCTGGCAGTGGCTTTTTACTTCCTGGGTACCGAGGGATTTACGACGGCGAGCATACTGGCAGGGTTTCTCATGCTCCTCCAGAATTTTCTTTCTGTCTTTGCACTGGAAAAATTTGGTTCCGGGACGGAAGACGGTGGGAGCCCCTGGTTTTTCCTAAAGAAGATCCTTGGAAACCCTGTAATCCTTTCGGCCGTCCTGGGTATTCTTTTTTCAGTATTTGAGATTCCCATACCGCAGATCCTGGTCAGGAGCCTTAAAATTCTGAGCGACATGGCTCTTCCTTCAGCCCTGTTGATCATAGGAGCAAGGCTTTCCCTTGATCTCATTAAATCCCAGTACAGGCTGGTCATCGGGGCAGGGTTTTTGAAGCTCCTGGTGCTACCCGGTTTTGGTCTGTTGCTGTACCAATGGTTTGGAATACCACCAACACAGTTTATGCCGGGCTTGATTCTCCTTGCAGCACCAACAGCAACAGTTACTTACATCATGGCAGGTGAGATGGGAGGGTCTACCAGCCTGGCAAGCGCGGCCGTTTCCGCAAATACGCTTTTATCATCCCTCACCTTCATTTTCTGGCTTTCCTTGTTTACGCAAGTCCGGTAAGAAAGCAATACCGCATTATTTCAGCTATTTTTCAGCACATGAAGATCATGTAGTTTCTTTTCTGAAATGACGTGCGCAACAATGGGCGCTGCATCAGGCACACACTGCTCAAGGGGTGTACAGTACCACGAGACAGCGGGTGGGTTCGTTTGAGATGCTCTTGAGCTTATGAGGGGTGTTGGCATTAAAGTGAATGGATTCCCCGGGCTCGAGGTGATGTGCCTTGGTCCCCAGCGTGAGCTTGAGGTCCCCTTCCATGACAAAGATGAACTCTTCTCCGTCATGCTTGTAGGCCACTGGCTTGTGGGCCTGCTTGGATTCTATGGTTATCATGAAGGCCATCAGGTGGTCGGTTTCAGCTCCGGGGCTCAGGGTCTGGTAAGAGTAATTCTGCGTGCGCTTTACAAAAGCTTGAGTTCGGAGATTCTTGATTCTCGTCTTTTGCTCTTCCCGCAAAAAAGTGCGGGGATCTATCTTAAGTGCGCGTGCCAGCTCAAGAAGAAAGCTAACCGGCGGAGTGATCTCATCTTTCTCAACCTTCTCTATATACTCCGGTGTTTGCCCGGTTGCCCGGGCCAGAGCTTCCCTTGACCAGCCGTGTGTTTTACGCAATTTTCGTATCTTTGGTCCGATTTGGTTCCCGGACTTCTTTTCAGCCTGCGCGTAAAGCGCATCCGCAAGCTTTCTCATAGAAGCGGCTCTGAGCTTTTCGGTTAGCAGGGGAAGAAAACTCCTTGCATCAGCAACGATCCCGAGGTCGGCGAGCTGAAAGATGGGAGCGTTTCTGTCCGTATTAACAGCAATGATCCTTTTTGCATCCATGATCCCCGCGGTGTACTGAAGCGCTCCCGATGTACCAATCGAGAAGAGCAGTTCAGGTCTGAGCGTTTTTCCGGTCTGCCCTATTAGCCGCTCTTCCTCAACCCAGTGCTGGAGCACGGGCGGCCTGGTTGCACCCACTTCGCCGCCAACAGCAGCCGCCAGGTCACGTACAAGCTCGAAACCTTCAGCACTTCCGAGGCCTGCACCTCCTGCCACCACCACGTCCGCTTCCTCAAGCTTTCTTTTCTCCTGCGGCTCTTCTGATCGAGAAAGCAAGCGGATCTTTTCAGGCATCCCAACACTGTTGACCTTTGTTCGGACGATACTTCCCCGTTTGCCCCTCAGTTTCACTGGCTGAAATGCATGGGCCTGAAGCGTCGCAAAACCGGTGGTGGATAGATCACGAAATGTAATATCCGCCATCATTTGCCCACTCCATGCAGGGGATGTGGCAAGCAGTGTGCTCTCATGAAATCGAAGATCTGTACATTCCGAAATAAGTCCAGCATTGCAAAGTCTTGCCATCCTTGCCGCAAGTTCTCTCGTGAATTCAGATAACGCAAAGAGGACTATGTAGGGGTTTTGCTTTTTTACAGCATCCGTAAGAACTGCTGAAAAAACATCAGACCTTGGAATTGATAGATCCTCGTGCTCAAGAAACAGGACCTTGTCAGCCCCGTGAGAAATACACGCCTCTGCCATTGCGCGTGCTTTTTTGTGGGCCTCTTTTGTGGGAGCATCGCTGGTGGCCGGCCCGGGCGGCGTACCAATAAAGATGGCAGTGACTTTACTAGAGAATGATTTGGCAAGTTCCCTTGCTTTACCGAGTACCTTAAGGCAGGGACTGAAAAGCCTTCCGTTCCTTGAATCAGCGTAAACCCATATTTCCCTTTGTGAACTTTTGTGGCTTGAGCTTTTGCTGGTTCTTTTCTTATGGGCGTTCATTCAAGGAGCCCCCATTCCGTGAGCCTTTGCGCGACCTGCTCTGCCTGCTCCTCTTCAGAGCCGGAAAGAAACTCGCACTTTCTTCGCCTATCTGCTTTGGATATGGCTGTTACCCTGGTAGGGGAGCCTTTTTCTCCAACCTGCTCCGCTGAAAGGCCCAGGTCTGAAAGGCTCCAGGTTTCAACCTGTTCCCGTTCAAAAGCCCCCTGAATTCCCGCCAACGGAACATCTCTTGGTTCTGAAAAGCCCGGATGGATTGTTAGTGCGGCAGGGAGCCTGACCTCAAAGCTTTCCCGGAACCCGTCCAAAGTTCTTTCAACAACCAGGCCCGCACCTTTTTTTTCAATCAGGTCTACTGATCCAACCAGGGGCAGATCAAGGAGCACTGCTGTTTGTGGGCCCACATGTCCGGTATCACCGTCTGCAGATCTGGTGCCGAAGAGAACCAGATCAAAAGGAGCAAGTTTTTGAAGGGCTGCACCGAGGGCCGCAGAAGTTGCCAGGGTATCTGAGCCCGCAAGTGCTGGGTCGGACACCAGGATCCCGCGCGCAGCACCCATGGCAATGGCCTCATGGAGAACAAATGCGCAGGAAGGCGGGCCCATTGATAGGACTGTCAGGCTGGCCCCTTTTTCCTCTTTCATCCGGAGCGCAGCTTCAAGTGGGGGACGGTCAAATGGGTTCAGCTCACATGAATTCGAGGATCGAATAACCCTTCCACCCGGAGCACCTACCACAACGGCTTTTACGCATACAATGATCTTAAGACTCATAAGGTTCGTCCGCCACACACTAGCTTCAATTTTGGAATACCTGGATATCTTTGAAGCATTAAGATTCTGGGTCAGCCTTCCACCTTCAGCCTGTCACCCGTAGAACTATTCCAGCACACTTCTTGCTATGACCATCCGGTGAATCTCTGAGGTCCCTTCATAAATTCTGGTCACCCTAGCATCACGGTAATACCGCTCCACAGGGTAAGCCTTCGAGTAACCATATCCGCCGTGGATTTGAACGGCCATGTCCGTAACGCTGGTAGAGGTTTCAGATGCATATAGCTTGGCCATCGCAGATTGCCTGGAAAACGGTTTTCCCTGGTCGCGCAGAACAGCGGCGCGCAGCACAAGCAACCTTGCGGCATCCACCTGGGTCGCCATGTCCGCAATCATCATGCCCATGGCCTGATGGCGTGAAATCGGTACCCCGAATTGTTTTCGCTGCTTTGCGTACTTTGTGGCCTCCTCAAAAGCAGCCTGGGCAATCCCTACTCCCTGTGCCGCTATGCCCAGCCTCCCTGTATCAAGCGCGGTAAGCCCGATACGAAGTCCCATCCCCTCCTTACCCAGCAGGTTTTCCAGAGGAACCCGGCAGTCATAAAGCCTGATTGAGCTAACAGGGTTTGCCCTCACCCCGCAAAGGTCTTCAAGATCCCCAACCACAAACCCAGGTGTACCCCTTTCAGCAATGACCACGCTTATACCCTTGCTGCCTGCTCCCGGGTCGGTACGGGCAAAAATCAGGCACGTGTCGGCAACCCCGCCGTTTGTAACGAACACCTTGTTTCCGTTCAGGACATAATGGTCCCCTTTTCGGATCGCCGTGGCTTCAATGCCTGATGCATCTGATCCGGCATTCGGCTCCGTGAGACAAAAAGCCCCGATCTTTTGTCCCCGGGCAAGGGGAGGAACCCATTTTTGTTTCTGCTCTCTTGTGCCAAATGCAAGGATGGGGTAGAGGGCGACGCTGTTGTGCACACTAACGCACAAGCCAAGGCCGGCACACCCCTTCGAGATCTCCTCAATCACAATGACATAGCTAACCGAGTCAAGGCCCGCTCCGCCCAGCTCTCTTGGAGCCTGGATTCCAAAGTACCCGAGTCTGCCCATTTTTTCCACCACTTCCCAGGGAAAGGAACATTCCCGGTCTATTTCCGCGGCAATGGGCTTGATCTCCTTCTCGCAAAACCTTCGGACCGATTGCCGGACCACCCTGTTTTTTTCTGACAAAAATATGTCCATAATCGCTCTTTCGTTGCCCACACAGATAAGCCTTGGCAAGGCAAGTGCACTAGCATGCGATTTCAGTTACCAGGATTGCATGGCTGAGTCAACAACTACTTATGAAGGTCGTCACACGTTAGGTTCCCCTGCTACCGTGAATAAAAAGTTGAGTAATGCCGGAATTATAGATATACTTTAAACTGATTTACGCGCACATAAAAATCTGAGGAGAAAAGCTAGTAATGCTTTACGGGGCCATGAATTTTCCGATACGGCCTGTGCTGGGGGAGCTTGAGGAGATTTCAGCCCTAGGCTTCGACTACCTCGAGCTCACCATGGACCCTCCCCAGGCCCATTACTCTGTAATACAGGAACAAAAGGAGGAGATACTAAAGAGTGTGAAGCGATTAGACATGTCGCTTGTGTGTCACCTCCCCACGTTTGTCTACACTGCTGATCTCACCGAGAGTCTCAGGAGGGCATCTGTCAAAGAAATGCTCGGTTCACTGGAAGTGGCGGCCGGACTTGAACCCCTGAAGGTTGTTATTCACCCGGGCTATATCATGGGCCTGAGCACTTTTGTGCCGGAGCAGGCGAAGCAGTATGCTATGGAAAGCCTTGAGACCATTGTGGAAAGGGCTCACCAGTTGGGCCTTTGTCTTTGCGTTGAAAACATGTTTCCTCGATCAAAGTGGCTTGTTAACCCCGAGGATTTTGTGGAAATCCTGGAGAGATTTCCAACCCTCAACCTTACTCTGGATACGGGACACGCACATCTTAGTGATCCAGAAGACAGGACATGCGTTGAATTTATTGAAAAATTCCCCGACAGGATAGGACATGTCCACACCAATGATAACCTGGGAGATGAAGATACCCATTTGCCAATAGGGGTGGGGAGCGTTGATTTTCCGAAAATTACAAAGGCGCTGAAAGAGGCAGGGTATAACGACACCGTGACTCTGGAGGTTTTTTCAAGAGACAGGGACTACCTCAAGATGAGCTGGCAAAAATTGAAGGCAATGTTTGAATCTCCCTGAGCGGGGCACTCAACTACTTCCTGGGAATAGCGACACTTACGGGAACCGGATGAAGAACATTTTTTAGATCTTTAGGAGACATCTCTGCCAGGAGCCCTCTTTTGCCAGCATTGATAAAAATCCTTGGAAGCTCAAGAATAGATGATTCGACAAGAACCTTAAGCGGTTTCCTGGTACCAAACGGAGATATGCCGCCGACCACGTAACCGGTGTGTTTGTGAGCAATTTCGGGGGTGCTGGGCCTTACAGCTTTCACACCCAGTGTTCTTGCCAGGGCTTTTGTGGAAACCTCCCTGTCGCCATGCATTAGAACCAGAAAAGGTTTTTTCTCCTGATCCTCCATGACAAGGGTTTTGATAACCAGGTGCTCTTCCACTCCCAGTTCTCTTGCTGCTGTTTGTGTGCCCCCTTTTTCTTCATATTTGTAGGAATGCAGAGAAAAATTCACCCTGTTTTGGTTAAGCACTCGAACTGCTTGGGTCTTGTGGAATTTCTCCTTTGCCATAAATATATCTCCTTGAAGACATGTTTAGGCCTGCACAGGAGTCAAAAAGAGCATATCGGTCCTTATCTCTCATTTCGGATGGCCGGTCAAGTGCTGCCTTTTATTGTTTTGACAGTTTATTTAGAATCGTTCTAATGTATAAAGGGGCGTATTTTTAATCCGCCAGAGGAGGAAAAGGGTTTAATTCCCTGCCCCTTGGGGCGTTAAGATGGTTTCTGATTGATACCCCGCTGCTTGCGGCGGGGAACTTTATTTTCAGGGCATGGATAACCGTCACGAAACCAACCTGGAGCCCCATGTGAATCTTATATGCAGAGTGTGCGGGAAAATCCAGGATTTCGGGAAAGGCATCGCCATACCCAGGGAAAAGAGGCTCGGGCCAAACTATCACCTGATACCTGTAAACGCCCCCAAGTATGCACCCGAAAATAGCTACGATCATTACGGCCTTATGCGAACCGATAGTAACGGTGGTGGCGCCCCGAACTACTGGCCTAACAGCTTTGGCGGACCTGCCCCTGATCCGAGTGCCAGGGAGCCGGCCTTTGAGCTTTCAGGTTAGGCTGACCGTTATCCCTTTGCATATCCGAACGATGATTTTGTTCAGGCAGGTAACCTTTTCCGCAAAGCCATGAAAGACGATCAGCGCAGCCGCCTGATCGGCAACATTGTTGACCACCTTGGAAAAGCTGCCAGGCGCATCCAGTACCGGAAGGCAGCTCTTTTTTGCAAGGCCGAGGCAGACTAAGGTGAAGGAGTGGCGGGCGGTCTCGGCCTGGACATGGATGAGGTAAAGCGAATTGCTGAAATGTCGGATGAACGAATGGCTGAAGCCCCCAAAGAAGGCACATTTTCCTAAGCACACCCACAAATTCAGGGGGGCCATGGACCTACAATTCTATCAGCTTTGTCCGCATTATCTGTAAAAGATGTGCCCGAGCTCATGGCCCCGAAAAAACCTACAGCCTTCATATTCCATTGAAAAAAAGAAAAATTGCTGGTATACAAAACTGCTTGTAGTTTTCTTGCTGGAAAGAAAGCTTTTCGCACACTGAGATTTACCGGGTAGTATGAGGGAAACATTAAGGTCCAATCCATTGGGAGGAAAGAAGAATGGCAAAAATGCTGTGGAAGCCGTCGGAAGAAGGGATCAAAAATACCCACATGTACCGATTCATGAATTTCATAAATGAACGGTACAACAAGGACTTCAAGGAATATGAGCCCCTTTACCAGTGGTCTGTTGATAATATTCCGGATTTTTGGGCCTCGATGTGGGAATTTGCAGGGATCAAGGCATCCAGGGGTTATGACGAGGTAGTGGATGACCCTCAAAAGATGCCGGGAGCAAAATGGTTTTCCGGTGCAAGACTTAATTTTGCAGAAAATCTCCTCAGATTCCGAGACGATCGTGTGGCCTTGGTCTTTCAGGGAGAAGATCAGGTGATAAGGAAGGTCACGTATGCAGAACTATACAAAGAGGTGGCAAGAATAGCCAAATCGTTGCGAGAACTTGGTATACAGGTGGGCGACAGGGTTGTGGGCTTCATGCCCAACATGCCGGAAACCATTGTTGCCATGCTGGCTGCTGCAAGTGTTGGAGCTACGTGGTCTTCGTGCTCTCCTGACTTCGGTATCAAGGGCGTGCTTGATAGGTTCGGGCAAATAAAGCCAAGGGTTCTTTTCACCGCAAACGGTTACTGGTTCAAGGGGAAGAACCTCGACTCTCTGGAGCGCATTTCCAGTATTCTAAAGGAACTGCCAAGCATAGAGAAAGTTGTGGTTGTTCCGTACACAGAGCTGGAACCGGACATTAGCGGTGTTCCGAATGCAGTTTTCTACAGGGATTTTAAGGCCAGCGGCTCAAACCTGGAGATAGAGTTCGAGCAACTGCCTTTTGGGCATCCCCACTATATCATGTATTCTTCAGGTACGACAGGTCTGCCCAAATGCATGGTGCAAAGCGCGGGAGGGGTGCTTATAAACCAGTTAAAAGAACTCCTGCTTCATACTGATTTGAAAAGGGAAGACACTATCTTTTATTTCACCACCTGTGGATGGATGATGTGGAACTGGTTGACCTGTTCTCTTGCTGTGGGTGCCACCCTGCTCCTGTATGACGGGAATCCTTTTCATCCTAACCCAGGGGCACTGTGGAAAATGGCTCAAGATCAAAAAATGAACATTTTTGGCACAAGCGCAGGCTATATTGCAGCAGTGCAGAATGCAGGGTTAAAGCCCCGAGAAGAATTTGATCTCTCTTCCCTCAAGGCACTCCTTTCAACAGGATCACCTCTGAGTGTTGAAGGGTTTGAGTTCGTTTACAGAGAAGTCAAGCAAGACTTGCAGCTTGCCTCGATTTCAGGAGGATCGGATATCAACGGGTGTTTTGCCGCAGGAAATCCCATGGGTCCGGTATATGCAGGGGAGCTACAGTGCAGGTGCCTGGGTATGAAGGTTGAGGCATTCGATGAAAACGGAAAACCTGTAAGGAACAAGCAAGGAGAACTTGTTTGTTTGGCTGCAGCCCCCTCAATGCCCATTTATTTTTGGGATGACCCAAATGGGGAGAAATACCACAATGCATATTTTAATGTATATCCAGGCGTATGGCGGCATGGTGATTTTATTGAGATAAATGACCGGGGCGGTGTAATAATCTACGGGCGCTCAGATGCGACCCTGAATCCCGGTGGAGTCAGAATTGGAACAGCGGAAATCTATCGCCAGGTGGAGGCAATACCGGAAATCGAGGACAGCCTTGTGGTTGGCCAGGACTGGAAGAACGACGTTCGCGTGATCCTCTTTGTGAAGATGGCTGAAGGTCACGAGCTTACCGAGGAGTTGAAAAATAGGATAAGAACGACACTGCGAACAAATGCGTCGCCGAGACACGTACCGGCCAAGATTATTGCCGTGCCTGATATCCCCTATACCCTCAACATGAAAAAGGTGGAGCTGGCAGTCAAGAAGGTAATCCAGGGACAGGCCGTTTTGAACAAGGATGCACTGAGGAATCCAGAGTCCCTTGACTACTTTGAAAACATAAGAGAACTACAGGAAGACTAGTGCAGATCCCCTGCAGCAGCAAATGTTTACAGTGCAGGGGGTGCGATATTCTTGATGGTGCCGTTAGCATGAAAAGGATTAGTGAGGGATGACTGAGGCAGGACAAATTATCCTGGGTGTTTGCTTGTTGTTAGGAGCCTTTATCCTTACGAGAAAAGTAAATGCCTGGAGAATGAAAAAAGCCCTCATCAGCGTTATCCGGGACCTAGAATTGCGCGCTGCATTTGATTTGTCTTCAGCAATAGAACTTCCTTATGCAAGGGTCAGCCTGTTTCGGTTCGGAACAAGAGATTTTAGACCAAAGGCGATCCAGTACCTTGTTTCGCAAAACATCGTGGGTGTGACCCAAGAAGGCAAATACTACTTGAAGGATAGAAGTGTTGTCTCCCTTATTTCCGAAAACCAATTCTAATTTCTCGTGAGATCTTCAATGCTGGGGAGCTGTCGGTAACAAATGGAGAAGAGATTTGATTATTTTTCCGCAAGAGCGGCCCTGCTTGTTTTCTTATCCATTGTCATCCTGTTGGGATCTGTCACAAAAATATATGCTTCATGGTTCGTGGATGAGCGAAAGCTCCACATCTCTGCGCATGGTCAGACTTCATGTATTGACTGTCACGAGGATATCGAAGGTCTTCCTTTTCATCCAAACCCTCAAGACGTTAACAAAAAAGAAAAGGATTTTTTCAAGGCCGATACTTGTTTTTCCTGCCATGACGATGTGATGGATGAGCTTCAAAAAGGGCTCCATTCTGGTAGGAAGATCAAGTACGTTGCGTATTACAATAACTGTATCAAATGCCATGACCCACACACCCAACCCAGGCTTAGAGAGAACCGCATTGGCAAGTTTGATACCTCAAAACCCCGTTACGAACAGTGCGGTGCCTGCCATGAAGAAAGATCCAAGCTTCCACCACTATCAGAGGAGGATGAAAAGTGCATGAGCTGCCACCGGTTGCTGGACGTCAAGACAGCGGCGGGCGCTCAAAAGATAAAGGCTCTTTGTATTGACTGCCATGGAAAAGGTGACACGCCACAAAAGAAACTGACGGCAAAGGCCGTTCCCTTGATTGATACACAGGAGTACGGGGCGACACCGCATGCAGGGATTTTGTGTACCCAGTGCCACCTTTCAGCCACTCAGTTCGGGCATAGCGAGCAAGGATTGGGGGATTGCCTCAAGTGCCATTACCGCCATGATGAAAAAGTGGCACATGCACTGCACGCCCGAGTTGCTTGCGAGGCATGTCACCTGAAGGGTATTGAGCCCGTCAGGGCGGAAGCGGACAATCTTATCGAATGGAAGAGGATTCCTCCCCCAAACAATATCAGTGTAGTCCATGAAATGGTTTTGCGCGATAGGGAGGCATCGTGTACAAGGTGCCATTTCCGTGGAAATAAGCTAGGGGCTGTTTCAACCGTGCTTCCTCCCAAGAGCGTGATTTGCATGCCGTGCCATTCAGCTACTTTTTCTATCAGTGATAAGACTACTGTTATTGCCCTAATTGTTTTCTTACTCGGATGGGTGGCTGCGTTTGCATACTGGATTACTGCTTCCGGTTCCTGGTCAAAGCGGGAAAATGCGTTTGTCAAAGTCGTGGGAATCTTTTGGGACTGTATAAGAAACATTTTCTCAAGCAGGATCATTGTTATCATCAAAGCGCTTGTAGTGGATGTACTTTTCCAACGCAGGCTCTACAGGCAATCTCGCAGCAGATGGCTGATTCACAGCATGATTTTCCTTCCTTTTGTGTTTAGATTTGTGTGGGGGATAGTGGCATTGATAGTTTCCCTCTCAAAGCCGCAGTGGCGTTTTGTTTGGGCAATGCTGGACAAGAATTACCCGCTTACCGGCTTCTTGTTCGACCTAACAGGCCTGGTGATAATTGCAGGCATTGTGCTCGCAAGCATAAGAGGTTTTATAAACAGGAAGGAAAGACTTCCCGGCCTCCCCGACCAGGATAAAGTGGCGCTCGGCCTTATTGCAGCCATCGTGGTCATGGGGTTCTTCCTTGAAGGTGCGCGTATCGCAATGACGGGATGGCCACATGGTGCAGAATATGCATTTGGAGGCCGCCTGGTCAGCATGCTTTTTGCCGGTTCCGGAAATCTTGACTTGGTATATGGAAGAATGTGGTACGTACATGCGATCTTAACAGGTGCGTTTGTAGCCTATGTGCCTTTTAGCAGGATGTTCCATATCATCATGGCGCCGATCGTGCTCGCAATGAATGCCGTATCAGTACACGGCCGCAGAAAGAAATGAATGCTTTGCCAAAATAGAGGCTTCTTAGTGGCATGAATAAGCCCTTGGGAGTTTTAGAAATGACATAAGGAGGATGGATAAATGAAAGTAGAACAGTATGAGATGCCGGATGACCTGTATTACGAGGAGAACCATTTTTGGGTCAAAGAAGAAGGTGATGTGTTTGTTATGGGAATGGATGATTTTGCCCAGGTAATGGCAGGGGAGATTGTTTACATACAACTTCCTGAACCAGGCAAAAAACTGAAGGCAGGGAAGAAATTTGCCAAGATAGAGTCCGGAAAATGGCTAGGCAAAGTGTATGCGCCTGTTGACGGGGAGCTTGTGGCAGTAAATGAAGAACTGGAAAGTAATCCCTCCCTGATCAACGACGACTGCTATGGAAAAGGCTGGATGTTTAAGATAAAACCGGACAACAAGGCTGATATAGAGAACTTGATACATGGCCCTGAAGCTGTAAAAAAGTGGCTCCTCGCTGATATTGAGAAATACGCCAAGGGAGAGTAGTTCCTGACTGCTTATTTTTTCAACAGCAGGGAACGATGGCACCAGCGACGGGTCAGGATCGGCTTTCATATAGAAAATGCCGTTCAAAGGAGCTGATAGCTGCCGGAGGAAAGCTTTAGATGGCAAATCAGGACTATAAAATCAAACAGCTCATTCAGATGGAGGCATGCACTAGGTGCCGAATCTGCGCGGACATTTGCCCTGCCGTGTCTGCTTCCGGGGATGGGGAGCTTTCAGGCGTTTACAGGATCAAGGGCCTCAAGGAAATACTCAGGGCCAGGACAGGACTTTTTCAGAAACTCTTTGGAAAGAAGGAGCCCAGTAAGGAGGAACTAAACAGGTTCAGTGGAACAGTGTTTCGGTGCACGCTGTGCGCTAACTGCCAGGAAGTGTGCCCGGTGGGAATTCACCTTAAAGAATTATGGCTATCCTTGCGCCAGGATCTTGTCCACTCAGGCGCCTATCCCAAGAAAATTGACATGATACGCGAAAACCTTGAGGAAACCCACAATGTCTTTGCCGAGGATAACGAGGAGCGAGCAGAATGGGTCGAAGACATGCGCAATCCACCGGATCACGGCTATATCAAGGATAAAGCCGAGGCAGTCTATTTCACCGGGTGTGTTGCGGCCTACTTTCCCCTTGCACAAAAAATACCCATCGCCCTGGCAGAAATTCTTGAAGCGAGTAATGTAGATTTTACCCTCCTGGGAGAAGAGGAGTGGTGCTGTGGATTTCCAATGCTCGGGGCTGGACTGAGGGATATGTTTAAGGAGTTTCAGGATCATAATCTAGAGGCTGTTCGAAAAAGAGGGGCCAGCAAGGTCATTTTTGCCTGCCCTTCGTGCTACCAGACCTGGAGAGAATACTATGACTACCCTTCAACACTTGAAATTATCCATGCATCTCAATTGCTTATGGATCTTGTAAAAGAGGGCAGGGTTCTGTTGAAGGAATTGAAGATGACCGTGACATATCACGATCCGTGCGACCTGGGGCGGGGGGCGAGGGTTTTTGACGAGCCGCGGGAGGTCATTCGGTCCATACCCGGTGTTAAGTTTGTGGAACTTCGCCACAGCAGGGAGAATTGCCAGTGCTGCGGGGGTGGAGGTAACCTGGAGATGATGGACGCAGAGCTTTCATCTGAAATAGCAAGACGAAAGATCGAGGAGGTTTTGGAGACCGGCGCTGAGGCTGTGATTACATCGTGCCAGCAATGCGTCAGGACCATGTTAACATACGTGCGAAGAAACAAGGTTCCAATAGAGGTGCTTGATATCACCCAGCTTATCCACAGAGCCCTTTCCAAATAAAACTATTTTCCCGTGTTATAAAACACACAAACAGATTTAGGGGGTTTATGGGGTGAAGCTCTGCTTTTTACATGGACTGGATAGCAGTCCTCGGGGGACAAAAGCAAGCTTGCTTAAAAGGCTTTATCCCTCGTGCATAATCCCCGAGCTACCTGAAAATGCTGCTGCGCGTGCTTCGGTTGTTGAGCAGCAACTGAAGGAGCCTGTGCTTCTTATAGGATCATCGCTGGGAGGCCTGACAGCGCTACAATATGCTGTGCGCCACCCCAAGATGGTCCTGGGGCTTGTTCTCATGGCACCGGCTGTGGGTGGCATGGTAAAGGAACTCCTTGAGGGAAAAGAGGGACAGGCGCTGGATTCCCTCTACATCCCCGAGGGTATACCTGCCGTCATAATAGCAGGCATAAGAGACGAGGTGGTTCCTCTTTCTGCCATACGTTCAATGATAGAGCGCTCCCCCAGCCCTCATTGCATCGAGCTTTACGAAGTAGATGATGATCACAACCTGCATCAATCCCTTGACCTGATGGTGCAAGCCATTGAAAACATGAAACGGAAAGTGCTGAGACAATGTGAGCAAGGTACCACAAATAGATTAAATGTGAATCAAGATCGCGAATAAGCGGTTTTTGTCGAGGTGGCTGTCAAAGAGCATTTTTTCCTTGAAATTGAACTACTTTCCATCTAATCTTTAAATTAGATCCGGATTTTCCCCTATCTTTAAGACAACATTTTCTAGCTGAACTTCATCGAGTACAGACTGATCCTCCCGGGAGCAGGGACCTATTGTTGCGGCTGGAGGCTGGCAGGATCCGGCAACCGTGTCCATTCCTAACCCAATAACATCACTAACCACTTTTTACCATGGAAAGGAGGACTGTGACATGAAAAGAAAACCTTTACTCATGGTTTTTGCCTTGATTCTTGGAGCCGCACTGTTTTTTCCTTTGCAAAGTGCATTTGCGGAGAAACCCATTGTGATCGGGTGCCCGCTTTCCACCGCATTTGTCTACGGATGGGATGCACAAAGGGCGATCACGCTGGCGGTTGAGGAAATCAACGGCAAAGGAGGTGTGAATGTAGGGGGAGAGAAAACACCTTTTAAGGTCGAGGTCATCGATACCAGGGACCTTGAGCCTGGTGTTCCGGTAAGTGAGGCTCTTTTGGTCGTGGAAAAGCTGATTCTTGAAAAGAATGCAGATTTTATTATGGGCGGGCCCGTGCGCTCCGAGGCTGCCCTGGCAGCTATGGATCTTCTCTCCAAGTACAAGGAGGTGTCTATCCTGACAACGGGTGTCCTGACGCCAAAGTACCATGCGCGGGTGGCTGCCAACTACGACAAATACAAATACTGCTTCCGAATCACCGGCGAGGCGAAATGGATGGTCGGTGGTGAAATCATTCCTTGCCTCCTTGAAATCGGCAAGGAGTACGGGCTCAACAGACTTTTCATCATGATCCAGGACGTGGCCCATGCGAGGGCTGGCGGAGGCATAATCGCCAAGGTGATGGCGAAGAAGGGCTGGCATGTCATAGGCCAGCCGGAGGTTTATCCAACTGGGTCCTCGGACTTTTCCATGGGTCTGTTGAAAGCCAGAAGAGAAAAAGCTGACGTAATTCTGATCTGGATGGATATGCCCCAAACCTCTATTCTTTTGAAGCAGTGGTACGATATGAAAATAGCGGCACTTCCCTTTGGGTCCATCATAGCAGCCGCAGAGCAGCCTGGATTCTGGAAGGCGACGGAAGGCAAGGGAGAATACTGCCTGGCTAATGTGGTGAATGCGGGCAATGCCCCCAGCAATGCCACTCCATGGACCATGAAGTTTGTAGAAGCATACAAGAAAAGGTGGGGGTTGGAGCCGGAGGGGTATGGCACATCTAGCAGCTACATGGCGCCCTATGTGCTAAAGGAGGCGATTGAGAGGGCAGGATCCCTTGATTCGGAAAAAGTTGTCGCAGCACTTGAAAAGACGGATATGGTTGGAGTATACGGCCGTATCAGGTTCGATCCCAAGAGCCACCAGGTTATCCCCAGCCTTGATCCTGAAAAAGGGGCAGTGGGGACGATATTCCAGTGGCAGGCAGGTAGGCGGGTGGTAGTGTTTCCGAAATCCATTGCCATGGGTAAAATCAAATTGCCTCCCTGGATGAGAAAGTAGCCCCTTTCCCTGTGATTGCGGGTCGGGGATGTTGAGAAGCCGCATATTCCCGGCCCGTGATTAGTAGGACAGCGGTTTTTGCGCCCTCCAATCGGAAATTGCGATGGAAATCTTTATCTACGGATTCATCAATAGCATTTCGTTAGCGCTGATCGCACTTGGGTTCGCCCTGGTTTATGGAATCAGCCGGATTCCCAACTTTGCGCACGGCGCTCTTTATGTGGTCTGCGGCTTTATCACATGGAGTTTCGTCAGGTCTCTAGAGCTTAACTATCCGCTCAGTATTATTCTGGCAATGATCAGCACAGGGATCATAGGGGGTCTTATTTACCTGTTTATCCTAATCAGGGTGCGCGGTATGGCTATTTCAGAAATCATTGCTTCCTATGCGATAGGGCTGGCGATCCTGGAAGGCCTGCGCTGGAGAGGCTTCAAGGGGATGACTTACACCCTGCCCACTTTCAAAGAGGGAAGCCTGATGCTGGCAGGGACCCCAGTGGATTACCATCGGCTAATTGTAGTGGGCGTCGGCGTGTGTATAGTTGCATTCCTATGGATTTTCACGCATCACACCAAGGTTGGACTGGGCTTACGAGCCATGGCACAAGATGAGAGGGCCGCTCTAATGCTGGGGATCGATTCGGATCGAATGGCTGTCGTGGCAATGGGTTTTGGTTCCATGCTGGCGGGCTTAGCCGCTGTTCTCCTTCTTCCGTTGGGCAATATTGTTGTGGAAGCGGGCTATAATGTTTTGCTCCTTGCGATTGCCGTATGCATAGTCGGAGGTCTTGGTAGCTGGGTGGGAGCTGTTATGGCGGCGTTCCTGATTGGATTCGCCCAGATCCTAACAGTGGTCTATATCGGCCCCCATTTTCAGATGGTGGTGGCGCTTCTTGCCATCATTCTTACTTTGATTCTGCGGCCCTCGGGGCTCTTTGGCCGCCAAAAGGAACTGGAAGAAAGGGTATAGCAGATGATGGCCCAGACCCGGCGCAAGGAAAGGTTGGATCGTGGAATCAGGGTCAGGACGGATGGCCTGTATGCCTTGATGTCCTGGCGGGAGTTGTCTTATCTAACCCTGCCCAGAGTCGTTTTGATTTTCGGGGTGCTTGCATTGCCTTTTGTAATGCCCAGCATGTACTGGCAAAGGGTCATCTCTATTGTGTGCATTTATAGCTTCCTGGCGATCAGTTTTGACCTCCTGGCCCACTTTGTTGGTTTGGTTTCTCTGGGGGGTGCCTTTTTCGTCGGCGTAGGGAGCTATTTGGCAGCTATTCTCAATACCTCCCTGGGTCTGCCGGTGGCACTGACCATTCCGATTTCAACTGTTCTGGGAGCAACCATTTGTACAGCCCTCCTGCTACCGTGCCTTCCCCTGCGCGGTGTTTACTTTGCTATAGTGACACTAATGTACCCTCTTGCCCTGGCGCGGGTGATCGAGGCTCTCAATATCCTCGGCGGCACTGACGGAATTATGGGCGTGGCAAGTTTCCCCAGTCGCTGGGTTGAGCAGTACTTTATGATCGGAGCATTGCTTTTGTTCCTTTTTGCCATCAGGCGTCTGGTGAACCTGGATCTAGGACTTGTGTTGCGGGCGGTCAAAGACAACGACCAGGCGGTGAGAGCCTCTGGAATGAATGTCACTTTTTATAAAGCAATTGCCGTGTTCATAGCTTCAGCAATGGGCTGCCTGGCAGGTGCCTCGCTTGTTCACATCTATATGTGGGCCGGAATCTCCCAATTCGCTCTCGATTTTTCCATTTTACCGATCGCAGCAACAGTCATAGGCGGTGCAGGAACACTCACAGGGCCGTTGCTTGGATGTTTTATCCTCGTGCCCATTTCCGAGTTGCTCAGGGCTTTCGGAACATTGAGAATCGTTTTTTACTCCCTTATCCTGGTGGGGTTTATTGTGTTTCGGAGTGAGGGCATCATGGTATATGCGCAGCGTAAATACCACCAATTTGAAAGGTGGGTAAAAGTATGACCAGAGAGCCAATACTGGAGGTAAAAGAGCTAACCAAAGCGTTTGGGGGGATCATGGCCCTTCATCGGGTAAGCTTCAATGTGTATGAAGGAGAAATCGTGGGCATTATAGGGCCTAACGGTTCCGGGAAAACGACATTGATCAACTGCATTACGGGCTTCATCAAGCTGAGTTCCGGAAAAGTGCTTTTCAGGGGTAAAGACATTACGGGCAAAGCAGCCCACAAAATAGCCGATATGGGGATTACCAGGACTTTTCAAATCATGCGTCCATATTATACCCTGCCTGCATACAAAAACCTTGTCATTCCATTGTTCTCTCCGCGAGCGAGACGAACGGGGGGATGGAGAGGTGGAGGAAAATTGGGAGATCGAAACACCGTAGGGATCGATATCCTGGAAGAAATTGGTTTTGAGCGCGATTCTTTCGTCCCTTACAAACTTGCCTCCACCCTTCCTACCGGTTACCTGAAACGCCTTGAACTTGCCCGCTGCCTGGCCCTCCGCCCTGAAATAATTTTTTGTGATGAGGTCTTTTCCGGACTGAGTATGAGTGAAATTGCCAGTATGGTTCCCCTCATTGAGCGCCTCCAGATGGATGGGATCACCCTGGTAATGATCGAGCATCGATTGCGTGAGCTCTTTCGGGTGGCTAACCGCGTCATGGTGCTTAATTTCGGCGAAAAACTTATGGAAGGAAGCGCTGAAGAAATCATGGCAAGCGAGGAGGTTAAAGAGGCGTATTTTGGTTCCGAGGAAGTGGAGGAGGTCATGAGCCATGCTTGAGGCCCGGGCCTTGATGGTTTTCTACGAAAATATGCTTGCCTTGAACAATGTCAGCATTGCATGTGGGGAGGATCAAATTGTTGGCGTATTTGGTGCAAACAGCGCGGGAAAATCGACCCTTATGTACACCCTTTCTGGAATAATAGAAGACATCAAGAAAAAGGAAGAAATGGCGGGCGGCGAGCGGATCACTGTGATGGGAACTCTGCTTTACAGAGGAAGGGATATCATGGGCCTCAGCCCCAGCAGGCGCGCCAAAGCGGGGATCATCCTCTGCCCTGAAAGAAGAAGAATTTTCACGGAAAGTAGCGTCATTGAAAACCTTCGCATCGGTGGCTACTTGGCCTCCGGCTCCCAGGCAAGGGAAACACTGGAATACGTATTCAAGATTTTCCCGGCCCTGGCAAGGCTAAAGAAAAGGGTGGGGGGATTTTTGAGTGGTGGGGAGCAGCAAATGCTGGCGATAGGCAGATCCCTCATGGCTCAGCCCAGACTCCTTCTTCTCGATGAACCCCTCATGGGACTAAGCCCCTTGATCCAGGCTACCTTGGTCCGTGCCACAAGGGAGATCCGAGATGAGAGGGGTATCTCCATTATTGTAACTGAGCAGTATGCGCGTCCGGTTTTACCCATTGTTAACCATGCATTCATTCTGGAAAATGGCTCTGCAGTACTGGAAGGAACCAGGGAGGACTTGATGAATAATCCCGACGTACGATCGGCCTATTTTGGAGTATGACGGGAGAAAATTGAACGAGGGTGCAAGAGCGGTACCTGCACCGTAGTCAAAAGGGAGCACTTACTTGAATAGGACCGTACAAGAGATGCCGGTCGAACTCGAAAAGGAATTAACCTTTTCACGTTTTGACCGGATGAGCGAACGCTATCCGCATAGACCAGCCATTACCTACCTGGGTGAAAATTTCAGCTTTGCAGAGCTCCGGAACCTGAGCGAGCGTTTTGCGGGGGGGTTGGCGGAGCTGGGCGTGAGAAAAGGTGATCGGGTTATGCTCTACATGGCCAACTCTATTCAGTGGGTGATCGCCTTCCTGGGGATCCAGAAACTGGGGGCCGTAGTGGTTCCTGTCTCACCGATCTATACATCCTTTGAAATCGAATACATGATTAAGGATGCGGAAGTTGAGACCATTGTGTGCCTGGATACTAACTTCTGCTATGTAAAGGAGGTTTTCTCAACAACGTGCCTTAAAAGGGCCATAGTGACCAATTTGGCAGACCTCCTACCATTCATTAAGAAGGCACTGGGCAAGTGCTTTGATAAGATTCCCCATGGCAAGGTGGACAAGGCCGAAAACGTTCACTCATTCGTGTCCCTTCTCAGACATGCCCCCTTTACACAAAAGGTGAAGATCAATCCCTGGAGCGACCTCTCTTACATTCTTTACACCGGTGGAACGACTGGTTTTCCAAAAGGGGTGCCGGGAAATCATATCGGTCAGACCTCTTACGTTAAGGACGTTATCGAGGAAGTGGCGAGGGATCATCTTAAGGAAGGAGAGGACGTCTATATCGCAGTCAATCCACTTTTTCATATCATGGTACTGGGCCTTTTTTTGGCGCTAGGGCTAAACAAGGGAAACAGAACCATCTTGATGCCTGCACCGCAGGTAGACGCCATTCTTGAAAGTATTCAGCGTTATCGCGTTCGATGGATGCTTGGAGTGCCGGCCCTCTACCGGATGATCCTGGAGAACGATCGCCTTGATCAGTACAGGCTGGACTCCCTCGCTTATTGCTATTGTGGCGGAGACAAACTTCCGGTGGAAATTTTCAGGAGGTGGAAAGAGCATACCGGGATTCCAATCTACCAGGTCTACGGCTCAACCGAGGCGGGCCACGTGACCTACTCCCGCATTGAGCGAGATCCCAAGCCCACCACAATCGGCCTGCCGCTGAGGAGCCGTGAATGCATTGTGGTGGATCCCGAAACCCTGGAAAAGGTCCCGGTAGGGAGCGTCGGAGAGCTTCTCGTGACTTCCCCCTATACGCTCAAGTCTTACTGGAAGAAGCCGGAGGAGACTAAGAGCTCCTATGTAGTAATTGAGGGGAAGACCTATTACAGGATGGGGGATTTCGTCAAGCAAGATGAAGAGGGAGAGCTTGTCTATGTAGAACGCTCGGCGGACATCATCAAACACAAGGCCTACCGCGTTTCCGCCTCGGAAGTCGAAGCCGCACTCCAGGACCATCCAACCGTCATCGGGGCGTGCGTGGTGGGTGTGCCTGACATGAAGGTAGGAGAGAGGGTGAAGGCGATCGTGGTACTAAAGGAGGACGCACGGGGCGTGGGGGGTGCAGACCTAATTCGGTGGTGTCGGGAGCGGCTGGCTCCGTACAAGGTGCCCAGCTATATTGAATTCAGGGATATGCTTCCCAAAAGCAAAGTGGGGAAACTTCTGCGGCGGGAGATCAGAGAAGAGGAGCGGAGGAGACTTCAGAAGGAAAAATTCGAGATTTAACAGCCAAGGTTCCGAGTGGTGGTAAAAGATAGTTGGATTTTAGAAGTCAGAAGAGATAACAGTAATTATAGAAAATGACAAGCACATTATATCCTGAGCCGCTTTTTTTCGATAGGTACGGCATAAGGTCCTTCTTCTATAAAAGCCATAGTGGGCTTTTTGCCCTCAAATTTTGGATGATGAAAAGCGTAAATGACCGCGTTTTGAAACATTGCCCTGCCTTTTTGCTTGTCAGAGGAGAACTCAGATCCGCTTTCCAAGAACTCGTATCCGCTCACACCCGGCACAATTTCATAGTCTTTCTCTTGGAGCTGAGGGGCGCAGTAAATGAGTCCTTCTTCGCCCACCTTGCGGATGGGTTTACCCCACATTTCAGGCTCCCACTGATCTTTTGTGAAAACCCAGTCAGGATGTTGCAGAATTGAGAGGTAACGCTTAGGCCCAAGGATTTTGAATAAGTGTAGGAGTGTTTTGTACTCCAGGGAGCCTATGGGTTCGGGGTCAACATTATTGGCAAGCATTACGATCAGTCCGTTCTCCTTTACAGCGGGCATGGCCCCGACAGCAGCCTTCACGCTCTGATAGTGATTTCTGCCCACATACCCTGCATGGGTGACCACTATGTCAAAGGGCTGATCAACCGGGATCTGAACGTATTCCTTCATGGCTTCAAAGGCTTTGAGGTGTGCCTGAATGAGGTCTCCGGCAAATACCCCGGTAATGCGAAGCTTCTTGTCCAGGGTTGTGCTTATCATAAAGTCAACCCCGACAGTGCTTGCGACCTCTATTGCTTCCTCGTGGCAGGGATTTCCATCAAGCACCATGTTCGTAGCGTTCGGGTGCTCCAGGAATTCAACACCATGGAATTTTTCAATGGTTTTGGTGTTGACCAGGGCAGGGCATACAGCCTTCCGGCCGCCTGATACCCCTGTCATAAAATGGCTTTCTACCAGTCCTGTCACGATCTTTACATCTGATTCATAGAAGATCCTGTTAACATAGACATCCGTGCCCTTGCTGGTGTGGGCCGCCAGTACCTGCGAGGAAAGGTCCTCGCAATCATGGTCAACAATGCGGTAGTTGCTGACAACTTGTTCTCCGTACATGAAGATTCTTTCCTGCAGCGTGCTGGGACGGTGCATGCCGTTTCCAATAACAATTACAATGTTTTCTTTCCTGACCCCTGCACCTCCGATTATCTCAAGGAGGGGCAAAAGAATGCCGTTTTCCCCCTTGTAGGGAACAGGACGGGTTATGTCAGAGACGGTTATGCACACCGTAAGCTCATGAGGAGGTTTTTTCTTTGAGTGAATGATCTCGTTTAATGGCGGTGATCCAATTGGATTATTCAGGGCAGCCAGAATCTCTTGCTTTGAATTGGCCAGAGAGGGCATCTTTTTCATACTCAAAGTAATGCAATCCGGGGGAACCAGGATTTCAATGAATTCATCACCAAACTCCACAGCGATTTTTTTCCACTTTGTTGTGTCCGCGCTCTTGATAGTCTTGGCAATGTCTGCTCTCACAGCAAGGCCTCGGGAGTGAAAGAAAAATTCTTCTCTGCTCCAAGCACAAAGTCAAGTGACTAAACTACGGGTGATCAGAGTTAAGAGCAAATGAAATAGGGGCTCACTCCATTGCTTCCACGACCAGGTCGGTCAGGTCCTTGACAACAAGGTCGCTCTTTGTTCTCTTGGCCCGCGTTTGCATGGTTCGAACGCATTGCTGGCAAGCTGTTACAACCATTTGAGCCCCCACGTCCTTGATAGAGTCAAGTTTCATCTGCGCAACCTGCGCCGTAAGATCAGGGTCAGTCATTTCCACATTGCCCCCTCCACCGCAGCACACGGATAGCATGCGGTTTTGGGGGAGTTCAACGAAATTAAGGCCGGGCACCGCCTTGACCACTTCTCGCGGCTCCTCGAAAACGCCGGAGTTTCGTCCGAGATCACACGGATCATGATACGTGGCAGTAAGGTTGACTTCCTTCTTGAGTGTGAGGCGCTTGTCCTTGATCAGCTCTGCAATGAGCTGGCTGGCATGCATCAGCCTAACGTCAGTTTTATAGAAATGCTTCCATGTGTGGTAACATGAAGGGCAGGTAAATACGACCGTCTTGGCACCCACGTCAGCCACTTTCTTGAGATTGTGTTCTTTCATTTGTTCAAGTTTTTCAGGCATTCCGGCTCCGATCAGCGGAAACCCGCAGCACCATTCGTCTCCGCCAAGGATGGTGAAATCAACCCCTGCGTTTTGAAGGATCTTGGCCATGTTGGCAGGGATTCTTTGAACCATGGGGAAAAAGGAAGCCACACAACCTACAAAGAAAAGAATCTCGGCATGTTCCTTTTCAAAAGCGTCTTCAGGGAAATCCTTGATCAGTTCCAGCCATTCGGCACGATCTTCATTGTCATCGTCTGAGATATTGCGGCTTCCTTCCAGAGTTCTTACCAGCCTGTCGATTATTTTAGGATAGAAGCCTTCGTCAACCTCGCATTCCCTGTTCTGGAATATAATGTCTTTTGTTTTCACGCTGGACAAACAAACAGCAGTGCAGGCGCCACAGCCAAGACAGCTAAATATGGATCTTTCCGTGTCTTCGCTTAACTTCAACTTGTTCTCAATAGCAAAGCGCGTTATAGCATTGCGGCCCCTCGGAGAATAAGCCTCCTCTTTCATGACCAAGTAAGTTGGACAGCTTGGCAAGCAGAAACCACATTTATTGCACTTAGCCACTTCATCGTATGATAACTTCCTTAGCTGGACAATATTCATTAGAGTCTACCTCTTCCTTTTGTTTCTCAATTAACTACCCCGCCGCAAGCGGACAGGGTATCAGTCGGAAACCATCTTAACCGCCCCAAGGGGCGGGGAATCATACCCTCGTCCGCCTCTGGCGGATTAATCCGCCTCTGGCGGATCAAAGGTTTCGAGCCTAAAGGCCGCCGACAAACCGACCGGGACTCATGATCCCTGACGTATCGAGTTGTTCTTTTAAGCGCCTCATTACAATAAAATCAGGACTCAGCTCGCCCCACATCCTGAGCTTTCCCTTGGCGCTTGCAGGCGCTCTTTGGATGACCAGATTGCCCCCTGCTTCAACGCTTTTTTGGAGCATTTTCTCCAGGGCACGGGCGGCAGCTTCAGTGGTTTCACCATCACTTTCGGCAATAAGCAATCTCAGCAGGCATATGCCACTACCAGCGTGTGCCTGGAGAGAGTAATCTATTTTGCTGTCAGATAAAACTTTTTGGCAAAAGTTATAGACATCCTCCCATTCTGAAATACGATAATTTAGTTTCGCGCAAACAAGGCCTGAGAATTTCCTGGCAAGCATGCCTTCCAGTTCGCTCACAGCAAGCCAGAACCTCTGGTGGGAGGCATCATCGAGACTCGCATCGCTTTTTGCTCCCAGGTCAAGGCCCATTTTCTTTATCTCGGATCTCATACGGTCTACTGCTTCCTGGAACGCCTCGAAGGCAACTACCACCACATACTCTCCTGGCTCAAACCCAGGGGCATCTTTTATATTCATAGCGGTAAATGTTGCGCCGTTCATGACTTCGACTGCTGCAGGAAGCAAAGTGGTATCAAAGATTTGTTTTGCCACTTTAGATGCGTCTGAAAATGATTCGAAGGACAGAAGCAGGGTCGCCATCTTCTCGGGAAGAGGCAAGAGCCTGAATGTCATTTCGCACATTATCCCCAGGGTGCCCAATGAGCCCGCCATCAGCTTCGATGTATCGTAGCCGGAGACATTCTTTACTGTTTTGCCCCCTGCACCGGCGATCAGCCCGGAAGGTGCAACAAGCCTAACGCCAAGAATCATGTCCCTAGGAAGGTTGTAAAGAAGCCTCCTTGGGCCGGTCGAGTTTGTGGCTATGATTCCGCCGATGGTGGCTATGTCGCTAAATGGAGGGTCGATTGGCAGGAAGCATCCGCTATGGGACCTATCCGAGCAAATCGCCTCATCGGCTTGTGAGGTCAGGTCACCCAGTGGGAGGTAACAGCGGTCCTCTTCAGTTGCCAGCCGTGCCTGAATATCCCTGAACTTCACGCCGGCCTCAACGGTAATGGTTAGGTTTGATGTGTCAACATCTATCATGTGGTTCATGCGAGATGTGCAAACCACGAGATCCAGCCGCTTTGGAGGGTTTCCCATGGACATCTTTGAGCCGCTTCCTCGGGGCACTATGGCCAGGTTTTCGCGACTCGCAAGTTCAACCACTTTGGATACCTGCTGTGTGTCCTTTGGAAATACCACTGCCTTGGGTTTCAGATTGTCCACCGCATGGGTGGCTAAATCATCGGGTTCGGTTTTAACGTGCTCCTTACCCACTATGCTGACAAGTTTTTCTACGGTCTCGGTAAATTGTGCCACGTCAAACTCCTTAGTGCTTCGATGCGCAAATATTATGACGTATTTAAAAGATCGGGCTCAGATCCAATGCTTACTCAGCACTAAGTCCTGAGCAAATAAATTCGTCATCGAATTTATGCGTCGATGGACTTAGTTTGGGCGAATACTTGATCGCCCGTGTGTATGAGTTCTCCTTTTCATGCGGTAAAGCTTTACCCCGTAGGAATGCCCCGTGCGGGAGCACGGCGATGCCAAATAAAGTTTTCTTCCACTTTTTCGCACGGGGTTCAATGCCCCTGCGAAATTCCACGGGGTTTACTGTTCACAAACAGGTTCAGGGATCATTTTTCCGGGATTAATGAAATCGTCCGGGTCAAATGCCTTTTTTATATGTCGCTCAAACTCGATATCATTTTCGCAAAAGATAAAAGAAGTCTCTTTGAGTTTTTCAAGTCCCACACCATGCTCACCGCTTATAGTTCCTCCAACATCCACGCATGCCTTCAATATGTCTGTTGACGCCTTAAGAACACGCTTTAATTCATCCTTATTTCTTTCATCGAACATGATGAGAGGGTGAAGATTTCCATCTCCTGCGTGAAAAACGTTTCCGATCGGCACGTCATATTTTTTGCTGATATCCATCACCTTATTGAGCACCTCCGGAAGCTTTGTTCGGGGCACGGTCCCATCACAGCAAAGATAGCTGGGTCTTACCTGGCCCACTGCGCCGAAAGCGCCCTTACGGCCTGCCCAGAGGAGGTCTCTCTCAGCATCGTCTTTTGCAAGCTTAACTTCCCGGACGTTATTTTGCTTGCATATTTCCATGATTTTTTGTGCCTTTTCATCCATGCCTTCCGGCATGCCGTCAAGCTCAATTATCAGCACAGCAGCGGCATCGAGCGGATAGCCCACTTTGATGGTTTCCTCCACTGCTCGCATCACAGGATTATCCATCATTTCCAGAGTAGCAGGCACTATGCCTTCGGCAATGATCGCTGACACTGTATTGGCGCCGTCTTCAATGGTCTCGTATATGGCCAGCATTGTCTTGATGGTTTCGGGTGCCCGCTCCAGCTTCAGAATCGCCTTGGTTACCAGGCCCAGGGTGCCTTCGCTTCCCACGAAGAGACCGGCAAGGTCATAACCGGGATTGTCGCGTGATTTCCCGCCGGTCCAGATCACGGTCCCATCATTGAGCACAACCTCGAGGCCAAGGATATGGTTGGAGGTCACTCCGTATTTAAGGCAGTGGGGCCCGCCGGAATTCTCAGCTATGTTTCCGCCAATGGTTGAAACTTTTTGGCTGGCCGGGTCGGGCTGGTATATGAAGCCTTTTTTCAGCACCTCTGTCTGTAGGTCCAGGGTGATGACACCGGGTTCCACGGTAGCTGTGCGATTGGGAATGTCAATTTCAAGGATTCGGTTCATTCTCGAAAAATGAACAACGATGCCCCCTTTTACGGGAATTGATCCGCCGGTCAGGTTTGTCCCGGAACCCCGTCCGAGTATGGGGATCTTTTCTCTATAAGCGAGCGACATTATTTTTGATACCTCTTCCGTGCTGTTAGGCAGAACAACAACATCGGGTATTGCTTTTTCAAGAGAAGCATCATAGCTGTAAAGCATCCTGTCCATGTCGGAGGTAAGGACATAGTCTTTTCCGGCAATTTCCCTGAGTCGCTCGGCAAGTTCTTTGTTATCCATGTGTTTTCCTCCGGTAAAATTTGCCCGGAAGGCCCCCCGCGCTTATTTGGGCACAAAGGGCACCTTCCCATAATTTTCATTTGTATCGGTTGTTTGCTTCCGGCCACCTCACGAAATTCTATCCTGCACCCATCCGTTTATAAATCTCGTATCTTTCCTTCATATCTTTCTCAGCTTTTTCAAAAAGTTTTTCCGCGTGGTCGGGAAAGGTTCTTGTTAGACTTGAGAAGCGAATCTCTCCCATGAGGAAGTCTCTGAAGTTACCCTTTGGTTCCTTGGAGTCGAGAATAAATGGGTTTTTCCCTTCTTCCTTAAGCCTCGGATCAAACCTGTAAAGCGGCCAGTAACCGCTTTCAACTGCCTTTTTTTCCTCTTCCTGGCTGAAAGTCATGTTGAGGCCATGATTTATACACGGGGAATAAGCGATGATCAAAGAAGGACCCTTGTAAGATTCACCCTCCACCAAAGCCTTGAGCAGCTGATTCTTGTTTGCTCCCATTGCAACAGAGGCGACATAAACGTAGCCATAGGTCATAGCCATGCGACCCAGGTCTTTCTTTTGGTTGTACTTTCCGCTGGCTGAAAACTTGGCCACAGCACTTGTGGGGGTTGCCTTTGAGGATTGGCCGCCTGTGTTTGAGTAGACCTCGGTGTCCAAAACGAGTATGTTGACATCATGTCCCATGGCAAGGACGTGATCCAGGCCGCCGTATCCAATGTCGTATGCCCACCCGTCTCCACCAATTATCCAGATGGATTTCTTGGTCAGGTAATCCCGGTTCTTCAAAATATTTTCCAGTTCAGGCAAAAGGGTGCCGCCCTGTTTCTTGGCTTCCTGCTCAATTTGTTCCGCCAGCTGCCTGCCAAACTGCTTCGATTTTTTCCCATCATCCATGTTTTCAAGCCACTCATTTAGCGCCGCACTGACATTTTCCGGGACTCCCTTTTGAAGAGCGTCGCGTGCCCAAGCTGCAAGCATTGAGCGTTTTTGCGTGACGGCAAGCTCTATCCCAAACCCGTACTCGGCATTGTCTTCAAAGAGGGAATTTGCCCACGCAGGACCATGCCCTTCTTCGTTCACAGTGTAGGGACAGCTTGGGGCAGAACCTCCATAAATGGAAGAGCAACCCGTGGCATTGGCAATGATCATGCGGTCTCCGTATAGCTGGGTCACCAGCTTTACATAAGGAGTTTCACCACATCCCGGGCACGCACCTGAGAACTCAAAGAGCGGGCGTTTGAACTGGCTACCCTTCACCGTTGTTTCAGGCATCGGGTTATCAACGGGGGGAAGTGAAGATGCAAACACATGGTTTGGGACCTGTGTATCGGTCTGTGTACGAAGGGGCTTCATAATGAGTGCTTTTTGCTTGGCAGGGCAAACCTGCGCGCAACTTCCACAACCGGTACAGTCAAGCGGGCTTATCTGGATGCGGTAGCGCAAGCCTTTCAGTTCCTTGCCCTTTGCTTCAACGGTTACAAAGCTTTCAGGAGCATCCTTTAGATCTTCCTCCCGCGCCAGCACAGGGCGGATGACCGCATGCGGGCACACAAAAGAGCACTGGTTACACTGGATACAATTTTCGGGCTGCCATTCAGGCACATTGATGGCAATTCCTCTCTTTTCATATTGAGTGGTGGCCGTTGGGAAAATACCGTCTGGGGGCATAAGGCTGACGGGAAGTTTGTCTCCCTGCTGTGCGAGCATGGGCCTCATTACGTTCTTAACAAAGTCAGGCTCATCTTTCTCGATGTAAGCTTCATGGCCCGCAGTAGCCCATGATTCAGGAACCTCTATCTTCTGCAATGCTCCCACTGCCTTATCCACTGCGTCAAAATTCATCTGGACTATTTTTTCACCCTTTTTACCGTACGTTTTCTTGATCGCATCTTTCATGTACTGGAAGGCCTGTTCGGGGGGAATTACGTTTGCGATTTGAAAAAAGGCTGCCTGCATAATCATGTTTATTCGGCCCCCGAGGCCGATTTCAGAGGCTATCTTGACAGCGTCGATGTTATAAAAATTCAATTTCTTTTGGGCGATGGTCCTTTTCATATGATCAGGCAGCTTGGTTTCCATTTCTTCAAGCGTCCAGGGAGAATTGAGCAAAAACGAACCACCTTCCCTAATACCTTCGAGGATATCGTACTGGTTCACGAATGCCGGGTTGTGGCATGCTATGAAGTCCGACTTACTCAAAAGGTAACAGGACTGGATTTTATGCGGGGAGAAACGGAGGTGGGACATCGTGATTCCACCTGACTTCTTGGCATCGTAAGCAAAATAAGCCTGGGCATACATCTCTGTGTTTTCGCCGATGATCTTGATGGCATTTTTATTGGCGCCAACAGTGCCGTCAGCGCCGAGCCCCCAGAACTTGCACCTGATCGTCCCTTCAAGTGAAGGATCAATCTCCTCGCCGAGTTCAAGGGAGGTATGGCTGACATCGTCCACGATCCCTATGGTGAAATGGTTTTTGGGCGCTTTATCGCTGAGATTATCAAAAACCGCTTTAACCATGGTGGGTGTAAAATCCTTGCTCCCGAGACCGTAACGACCTCCAACGATAAGCGGTGCCTCATTGCCTTTCTCCTTGAACACAGTGCACACATCCTCGTAGAGGGGTTCACCAAGACCTGCAGGGGACTTGGCTCTATCAAGCACAGCGATCCGTTTCGCGGTTGGAGGAAGTTTTTTCAAGAAGTGTTCTCGAGAGAAGGGCATGTAAAGCCGCACCTTGATCAACCCTACGCGTTCTCCGAGATTATTGAGATAATTGACTGTCTCCTCGATTACGTCACAGCTTGAAGCCATCGAAACAATAACTCGATCAGCCTCCGGGTCGCCGGCATAATCGAAAAGATTGTATTTTCTCCCGGTGAGATCTCCCACCTTTTCCATTTCTTCCTGAACTATTTGAGCTATTCTCCTGTAATATGGATTGGCAGCTTCGCGGTTCTGAAAGAAAATGTCCGGGTTTTGGGCCGTTCCCCTCAATTGCGGGTGTTCGGGGTTCAGAGCCTGTCGCCTGAACTTCTCAATCGCGTCCCAGTCAACGAGAGAGGCCATGTCATCGTAGTCGATCATCTCTATTTTCTGGATTTCATGGGAGGTTCTGAATCCATCGAAAAAATGAAGGAAAGGCAGGCTTGCCCGGATAGCAGCAAGATGTGCCACGAGCGCCAGATCCATTGCCTCCTGAACCGAGGCGGATGCAAGCAGCGAAAATCCGGTTTCCCTCACCGCGTTGATGTCGGAATGATCACCGAAAATGGAAAGGGCGTGAGTTGCAATTGCCCTGGCCGAGACATGAAAGACACCGGGCATCAATTCACCTGAGATCTTGTACATGTTGGGTATCATCAACAACAATCCCTGGGAAGCTGTAAAGGTTGTCGCAAGAGCTCCAGCGGACAGTGCCCCGTGCACCGCACCTGCGGCTCCTGCCTCGGACTGCATTTCAACAACTCTTAGTACCTGACCGAAAATGTTTTTCCTTCCATGCGCTGCCCATTCATCCGCGTACTCCCCCATAGGGCTTGAAGGTGTAATCGGGTAAATGGATGCCACCTCACTCATGGCATAACCAACGTGGGCGGCAGCCTCGTTTCCTTCAATGGTTTTTGTAGTTTTTGCCAATTTATTTCACTCCTTTGCTGTCAAAAGCTGTGTATTCAATGCATCAAGTCCGTATATATGAGACTGGGAACTTTATTTCCCAAGCCGCTTCATGGCATCCACAAGGTTTTGCACAGCGTTGGCGGACGCCTGAAGAGCCTTCTTTTCATCATCCGTGAGTGTAATCTCTATGATTTCTTCCACGCCGCCTGCCCCCAGTTTAACGGGGACTCCTACGAAGAGATTCTTAATTCCATATTCGCCTTCGAGGTAGGCTGCGCAGGGGAGAATTTTTTTCTTGTCTTTCAAAATAGCCTCCGCCATCTCCACAGCGGCTGATGCAGGGGCATAGTAGGCGCTTCCTGTTTTGAGAAGGCCGACAATTTCTGCGCCTCCATTCCTTGTCCTTTGGACAAGAGCTTCAATTTTTTCAGGCGGCATCAGTTCGGTTATTGGAATGCCGGCTACCGTGGAGTAGCGCGGAAGAGGTACCATTGTGTCTCCATGGCCACCCAGGACAAAAGCATGAGTGTTTTCAACCGATACCCCCAATTCCATGGCAATAAAAGTACGGAAGCGCGCTGAATCAAGAATACCTGCCATGCCCATGACCCTGTTTTTGGGAAACCCGCTCACATCCAGTGCCACATGACACATGGCATCCAGAGGGTTGCTTACGACTATGAGAATGGCGTTGGGCGCAACAGTGGCCGCTTCCTTTGTGACAGTACCCACGATGCCCATGTTGGTGGAGAGAAGGTCATCGCGGCTCATTCCAGGTTTTCTGGGAACTCCCGCTGTTATGATAACAATGTCTGAGTCCTTGGCTTCGGAGTAATCGTTGGTTGCTCCAGTGATTTTGGAATCATGCATTTCTATCGGGGCTGCTTCCATTAGGTCGAGTGCCTTTCCTGCCGGTACTCCCTCCAAGATGTCAACAAGGACTACGTCCGCGAGCTCCTTTTCTGCTACTCGCATCGCAACTGTGGCCCCTACATGCCCTGCACCGACAACAGTAACTTTTCTTCTCATTTCACTGCTCCTTATTAAATTGGGTTAAAGAAAAATTAGCCGCCTTTTTGAGCAGCGGCGTGCTTTTTTAAAAGCCTGATCCTTTGCCTTACTCAGGTTACAATGTTTGCAACAACTTTCACTCGCCCAAGCTCAGTAATTACAAAACCCATAATTAATATTTATAATCATCCAGCCGGTGAAAAGCAAGGCTAATCCTATCATTTTGCTTGGACTTTGGCTTATTTAACGGCATTTCTCTTTGTGTCGATTGTAGCCTCTTTGTCTCTCCTATCATCCACCTTGAGATCAATTATGATCCTTTTGGCTCCTTCATCCAGTTGAGCCTTGTGTACGTCCATTACAAGTTTGAACAGTGAGTCAAGATCAGGTACTTCTAATGAAGTGGACATTCCACCGATCTCATATTTAAAGCCTGATTCTTTGATAACCTTTATTCCCTTTTTGACGTATCTGCTGACGCTGGTTCCTTCGCCAATTGGGTAGACAGAAAGTTGCGCTAAAATCACAGTTGTTCCTCCCTCTAATGGGTATGCCTATGGGCAGCTGTCCTTACTCAAATAGCATACCAGGTTCCAGGTACCGGTTCCTTGCAAATTCAGCTGCCCCGATTTTCTCTCCACCATCGGGACGAACGCTTCCAACTTTGAGACAACCCCCGTTCAGGCATATTTCAAGGTGCGTTTCACCGATGCGGGTCATCTCACCCGGTACTCCCTGTTGCTGGACATCAATTAATCTTGTCTTGAAAAGCCTTAGTTTTTGACCTTTTACCATGCAATAAGCCCCCGGTTGGGGATCGCACCCCCGCACCAGGTTATAAACTTCCGGGGCGGGCTTTTCCCAGTCAATCCGGGCTACTCTGTCATCGCACGGCGGTTCATAAGTGGCCACAGAGTCATCCTGGGGAATTCTGGGAGCTTTGCCGCTCTTTATTAAATCAACAGCTTCCAAGAGCGCTTCGACGCCCATTGGGAAAAGCTTTTCAAAATATAGCGACCCTGCTGTATCGTCAGGGCCAATCTCCACTTCTTTTTGAATCAGGATCGGGCCTGTATCAACGCCCTTGTCAACCCATAGAATGGTTAAGCCGGTTTTTTTCTCCGCCTGTATTATGGCCCAGTTGATGCTGCTTGCACCACGATGCCTGGGCAGCAATGAAGGGTGATAGCAAATAGTACCAATTACGGGTATCTCAAGCAATCTTTCGGGCACGATGTCTGTTACAAAAGCAAGGATCACCAGTTCAGGTTTCAGCTCTTGGAATGCTTCATGGACTTCAGGAGCTTTAACGTGCCTGGGTTGAAAGAGCTTTATTCCCTTCTGTTTCGAGAACCGGCTCATTTCCTCCCCCCTTTTTCCGGGAGGGGAGAAAACCCCCGCAATATCCTCTCCCCTCTGGAAGAGTGATTCAAGCACCTTTCTACCAAAGGGACCCTGGCCAATGAGAATGATTTTCATGATCTGCCTGGAGAATAATACCTGGACTTCCTGGTGTCTATTTCTTGATCTTGGCCTCGGCAGCCCTGATTTCTTCCATCGTCTTCAGGATCTGGAGTGCATTTTCGTACACAGGGGTATCCACCATTTTCCCCTGATAGGAGACAGCGGCCGCACCTTTGGCAATGCCCTCCTCCTCGAAGACCTTCTTAACCCCCTCAGCCCATTTTACGTCTTCTTCTGAAGGCGTATAGATCTCGTGCGAAGGCTCAATCTGGCTGGGATGAATAAGCATCCTTCCCTCATAGCCCATCTGCCTTCCTTCGAGTGTGCTCTTCTTGTATGCTTCAACATCTTTGTAGGCCACAAAGGGGCAATCAATGGCCACACAACCAGCAGCCCTTGCGGCCACGGCAGTGTGAAATCGTGCATAGAGCTGTTCCTGGCCCTCGGAGGTAAGTGTTACCCGCATGTCCTTGGTGTAGTCAACTGCTCCAAAAATAAGGGAGTTAACGCGCGGACTTGCAGTTGCAGAAGGATAGGCATTTATAACCCCCTTGGCGGTTTCAATCAGCAACTGGATTGCAATGCTCCCCACTTCTATGCCTCTTCTTTGCTCCAGCTCTTCCAGTTTCCAGTCAAGCCTGCGCACGTTGTCAGGCTCACCGCACTTTGCAAGGCAGACTCCGTCCAGACCCGGATAAACGATAGCTTCAAGATCATCATTGGTCATCAGGGTTTCCCAGTTGTTAACCCGCACATAGAGGTAAGGGGAATACTGATTGGCTCTTTGAGTTTTCAAATACTCCCGAATCATTTCTCTTGCCTTTGGCTTCTCGGCAGGGGGAACGGAATCTTCAAGGTCTAGAGTCAAAACATCGGCCTTTATTTCAGGAGCCTTTGAAACCATTTTTTCATTATTGCCCGGTACATAAAACACTGATCTCATTACAGTCATTATCTTTTCCTCCTTGCTACTGATTTATTAGTTTTTTTATCAGGGGGGCTATTTCCTCAGGACTGTCCACAACGTGGGCTCCTGCCTTTGTCAGTGCCTCAATCTTGCCCTGTGCAGTGCCTTTACCCCTTTCTACGATACTGCTGGCATGGGAAAACCGCATGCCCTCGGGAGCCCAGGCACCTGCAATGAATACCACCAGAGGCTTGGTGTATTTCCCCTGGGCGACTGCCTCCGCAGCCTCCTCTTCAAGGGTCCCTCCTATTTCACCAAAGACAGCCACGGCCTTGGTTTGCTCGTCCTTTTCAAACAGCTCCAGGACTTCTGCCATAGAAAGTCCCAGCACAGGCTCAGTTCCAATGTGAAGAGCCGTACTGATGCCCAGGCCTGCTTCCCTGAGCGCCCACGGTACGGTTCCGGACTGCCCTCCGCTCCGGGAAATAACGCCCACAGGCCCTGGCTGAAAAAGTGTCCTTGCCCACTCGGTGTTACCGCCCAGCCACCCCATGGCAGCTTTACCCGGGCTAATTATTCCCAGGCTTCCGGGTCCCAGGAGTTTTGCCCCGTTTTTAAGGGCATACTGAACCATAGCGATCACATCATGGACAGGAATACGCTCAACCGGGGAGACAATAAACTTTATTCCTGAATCAATTGCCTCGTATACTGCATTTTTCAAGGCGGGTCCGGGAATAAATGTGACCGTAGCGTCCACTTCCCCTTTATGTTTAATTGCCTCCTGGACTGTATCGAAGACCGGTATGCCCTGAACTTCCTCCCCTCCGCGTCCTGGCGTTACACCTGCAACCACTTTTGTTCCGTAGCCTTTCATAAAGGCTGTGCGCAGAGAGCCTTCTCTTCCTGTCATTCCCTGAACGATTACTTTCGTGTTCTCATCTAAAAGTATTGACATATTATCCCCCGTTACAGTGTTCCGTACTTCTTCCTGTATTCATCCAAACCCTTGATGGGAACCTCAATCGTTATAGCTGAATTACCCCTGAACCAGCATTCATATTCGCAGGCAAGGCACTCCGTACCTCTCCTGGCCAGTTCTTCAGGGCTCAGCTCAACGGCAGGTTTGCCGTCCTTCAATACGAGGATGCCGCGGTCATAGGTATTACAGGCTTCAACACAGGCATGTGTTTTGCAGCCCTCGCACTTGGCTTCGTCAATGATAATCTTAATTGTTCTTTCAGAAAACTCCATTAGCACCCCCTCCTATTTCCCTTTTTCTGCTCTGTACTCGTCCACAAGCGCCCTTACTCTACCGGCAATAAATTTAGCATCATAAAAGTGTTCCCTGTCATAAATCTCCACTCTTGCGGGCATGTCTCCTAAACCCTCTTTCAGAATTTCGTTGGATTCCTTTTCCTTGTTTCCGCAAAGGAGAAGAACCACAGGGAAACCGGGTCGCTTCGGAAGCTCTTCCCTCAAGGCTTTTACAATACCGTGGGCATGGTGCCATTGCTCCTGGTTGGCCATCAGAAAGCCTGCCAGGAAGTACGCTTCTATGCCGGGCTGCGACATAATGAGTTTGACAACGCGGTAGACTTTCGATGCGGTTGGATTGCCGCTTGTGTCAGCATAGTCTGCAACTTTAAGGCCAACCTGATTGAGTGCGTCCATGCCCAGCATTGCAGCGCCGCCGCCAATTCCGTGGTAGCCCACATATCCGCCCTTTTTCACTTCCTCCGGAGGTGCCATCTGGGCCACGTAACTCGTACCGCGGAAATCACTCTCTTCAAACGACCAGCCGATGAGGTCAAATTCACTGGGCTCTTTCAAAAACTCGCGGCCTATCTTTATGCCGAACTCCGGGTGGCGGAAAAGGGCCTGATCGTCCACAGCCATGCGGCAATCAGCTGCTATGACCTTGCCATCCTTGGTAAGAACCAGTGGGTTAATTTCCAGGGTGCGGCTATCGGTCTTCTGGAACATATCGTAAAGCTTATAGACGACGTCCGCAACCTGCCTCAAAATTTTTCCCTTGACCCCCATGGAAAGTACCATGTTCAAAGTGTCGTAAGGCATCAGGCCCTTGATTACGTCCACATTCTTTATCGCTATTTTCTCCTCAGGCACAGACTCAATATCCATGCCTCCCTCAGTGCTAAACATTAGAACCGGGCCCCTCACGTCCTGGGCGCTGTTTATGATCGCGCCGGCGTAAAATTCCCTTTCAATGTCCAGCTTTTCTTCAACAAGCACCTTCTTAACCTCCAACCCCTTGACCTGCATGCCGAGGATCTCCTGGGCAACCCTCTGAGCGTCATCAGGGGTATCGGCAAATTTTACTGCCCCTGATTTGCCCCTGCCGCCGGCCCACACCTGGGCCTTGACAACAACGGGTTTTCCAATTTTCTCAGCAGCTTTTTTGGTCTCCTCCGGTGATTGCGCTACCTCACCTTGGGGGCTCGGAATCCCAAATTTCCTAAAGATTTCCTTCCCTTGGTATTCGAAGAACTTAGCCATTTCGCCTCCATGCTAGAAGAAAGTTGTTATTTTCCCGCAAAAATTAACTACCCTGCCGCAAGCGGACGGGGTATCAATCGGAAATTTTCTTAACGCCCCAAGGGGCGGGGAATTGAACCCTCGTCCTCCTCTGGCGGATTGAAACTGGTAAGACCATTTTGGAAATGGCTATCAAAAAGAATAACCCGTGTCAAGGAGTTTTTGTTCGAAACCTTAGATGAAAAAAAGTGGGCATTAGGGTGCGAAATAGTATTTGAGAAGATTTCTTTCCCAATTTAATGCCATAAAAACAAACAGTTAGCCATAAAAAGAGAAATAGAAGCTGAGAAGAGAAAATTTTTGATTGACAAATGAATCTCGCCGTTGCTAATAAAAATATCATGGCGACAGGGGTAAACAACAAAACAGGTGAAAAGGATAAAATAGTCAGGCCAATTTTCAAGCCTATTAAGCAGGAAAAGCTCTCGGATAAAATTGCGAATCAGATTAAGTCCCTTATAGCCAGTGGAGAGCTGGGACCAGGTGATCAGCTTCCTCCTGAAAGAGAGCTTATGAGGCTTCTCAATGTGAGCCGGCCGTCCCTGCGCGAAGCATTGAACTCCCTTGTGTCAATGGGATTCCTGCAGGTTACGCAGGGGAGCAGGACAGTGGTGAAATCTCTTGCTCATGACACTCTGGGCAGTCCGATCACTCATCTACTGAAAGACAATATGATGGGTACACTTTTTGAACTCATAGAGGTAAGGAAAGCGATTGAAGCCTGGAGCGCGTTCCATGCGGCACAGGTGGCCAGCCCTGAAGACATTGCCTCTCTTGAAGCGACACTGCAATTGATGCAGGAGGATATGGGGCGTGAAGAATTTGGCCCCCTTGTAAAGGATGATGCCGACTTTCACCTAGGCATATCCGAGGCCACGCACAACAGGGTTCAGACTCACATCATGTTTACGATATATGACCTCATAAGACAGTCAATCGGCAAGTATTATAAGGACATAGATTATAAGAAAATATACGAGCAACACGTTGAGATACTGGAAGCAATCAGGGAAAAGGAGCCTGAAACTGCGAGAGCCAGGATGCTCAGTCATCTCGATTACGTAAAAGTTAGGCTCAAGGAGGTTCTCGGGGTACAGGAAAATTGAGTGTGAGTTAGAACTCCATGCTTGACAGGAGAGGGAGGAAGTGTTTTTTATCACTCGATGTGGTGATTGAAGGAGGGTGCTGTGGAGCATAATAGTCTTTTTGCAATATGCGGATCAGCATTTCTGGCTGTCTTTGTACTGCTGGCAGTGCTTTCTGCTGTAATGAAGCTTATAATTTATATTTTTCCGGAAAAGGCCGAAACCGATGCGGCTGTAATAGCTGCCGTTGCCTCTACAATAAGCAGAGTTTTTCCTGGGACAAAGATAACAAAAATAGAGAGAGTGTAAAATGACTGCTATAAAAAACACGAAGAAGATAAGGGTCATGTTGACTACTTTCCGTGACGGTTTGCAAAGTTCTTTTGGGGGAAGGGTGAGGCTCAATGACTTCCTCCCTGCCATGAGGGTCGCTGCCGATGAGATAGGCGTACGACACTTTGAATTTGGTGGGGGAGCAAGGTACCAGGCCCCGCTTTTCTACCTGGGTGAGAATCCTTTTGATACGATGAAAAAAATACGGGAGGCAGTGGGTCCTGATGCGGACTTGCAGATACTGACCCGGTCGGTCTCAGGTGTTACCCTCACCGCTCAAAGGCTGGAGACCCTGAATTTGCAGGCAAAGCTAATGAAAGAGAGCGGTACGACATGGGACAGGAATTTCGATTACATGAACGACGTGGATAATCTCATTAAGACAGGTCGGCCTATTGTAGATGCGGGCATGCATCACCAGATCAGCATTGCCATGATGGGATTGCCTTTCCATTCGGAGAGAGTTCATACGGCAGAGTTTTATATTAACATTGGGAAACGACTGCTTGAGAGCGATGTCAGGATCGATAGCCTTTGTCTCAAAGATGCAAGCGGAACCTGCGATCCCAAGACCATCCATGATACCGCTGTTGAGCTGAAAAAGATAATGCCCCCTGAAATGCCCCTTTGGCTTCATACTCACGACACGGCCAGCATGGCAGTATCGTGTTACATGGCAGGCATCGAAGGAGGTGTGGACGGGATTGACCTTTCCGTGAGACCAATGGCAAGCGGCACAGTCCAGCCGGATGTGCGCTCAATGGCGCATGCCCTTAAAGGCTCGGGTTATTCGCTTGATATTGATCACACAAAGGTCCACAGGATAGAGGAAATATTAAATGAGACAATGAAAGACTATGACTTTAACCCTATTACCACCAGCGCGGATGCCCGCGTCATAGCTTTTCCGATGCCTGGTGGTGCGATCGGCCCCAATGTTCAGATGATGGTGAAGGCGGGCCTGATTGACAGGTACAGTGACATTCTTGCCGAGTTCCCGGTGGTTGTGGAAGCAGGTGGCGCGTGGACGAGTGTTACCCCGGGCAGCCAGCAGTACTGGTTGCAAGCATTCAACAATATTCTTTATGGCCGGTGGGAGAAAATAGACCAAGGCTATGGAAGGGCTGTGCTCGGCTACTTTGGCAAGACACCTCTTCCTCCTGATCCAGAGGTGGTGAAAAAGGCATCCGAGCAACTGGGCCTCGAAAAGTTTGAAGGCGATCCTCTTGAGGCGGCTCCTGACAAGATCCCTGAAGCCAGAAAGGCGCTGGAGGAGAGAAACCTGCCCGTTACCGACGAAAATATCTTTATGGTGGTAAGTGCAATGGTGCCGGGCAAGAAGATGGACATTAACGAGGGGATTTTGCTCCTCACAGGAAAGCCAAAAATTAGCCTGCCTTTGAAGAAGAAAGAAGAAGTTCCGAAACCGCAGGCACCCTCACCTGCTCCGGCGGCTCCGGCTATTTCCGGGCCTGTCACTTCCAGGTGCACGGTGGTTGAAAACGGTAAGGCTCGCACCTTTATCGTGACAGTTGAACCAGAAGTTGCCGCAGGAGCCGATCAGGCACCGGCTCCATCGGCAGTTTCAACCACGCAGCAAGGCTCGGAGGGAACGCCGGTCTTTTCAAAATTTCCTGGCGCAGTAGAGGTTGTGAATATCATGGTCAGGGTGGGTGACAGGGTGAGCAAGGGACAGGCTGTTGCAATGGTTGAGGCGATGAAGGCGAACCACGAAATTAAGGCGCCGTGTGATGGTACGGTAACGAAAATAAACGTTAACGTTGGTGATGAAGTAGATTCCTCGGTTCCCATTATGATAATAGCGTGAGAAGGAGTTTGGGTTGAGTAGCTTCCTTCAGCTTTTGGCACACTCTGGTTTCGCCAACCTCACGTGGGGCAACTGGGTGATGTATGCGGTCGGCGGGACACTCATCTACCTCGCAATAACCAGGGAGTACGAGCCGCTTCTTCTCATCCCAATTGGATTCGGCACCATCCTGGCCAATCTTCCGCTTGCCCAGATGGGCTCCTACGGTGAAGGCATCATTGCCATTATTTACAATAGCGGCATAAAGACAGAGCTTCTGCCGCCCATAATCTTCCTTGGAGTTGGTGTTCTAACTGATTTCAGGCCGTTACTTCAAAGGCCTCTTACATTTCTTCTCGGAGCGGCGGCACAGTTGGGCATTTTTGTTGCAGCCATGGGGGCGGCATACCTTTTCGGGTTTACGTTCAAAGAAGCGGCTTCGATAGGGATCATCGGGGGTGCCGACGGTCCAACATCCATCTTTATTACAAGCCAGCTTGCCCCGCACCTGCTGGGACCCGTGGCTGTTGCCGCTTACAGTTACATGTCCCTGGTCCCAATTATTCAGCCGCCCATTCTGCGGCTCCTTACCTCCAAAAGGGAAAGAGCCATAGACATGCCCCTTGAAAGACAGGTATCACAAACTGCGGTGATACTTTTTCCGATTGTGACAGGCATTATCGCATCTTTGGGCATTCCTTCGAGCGCGCCGCTCATTGGTATGCTTATGTTCGGCAACCTTATCAGGGAGTGTGGGGTGACAGAGAGGCTGCGAAAAACTGCGGGAAGCGCTCTTATTGACATAGTGACCATTTTCCTGGGGATAGCCGTTGGCGCCACCATGGATAGCGCCCATTTCTTGAATGTAAAGACTTTGATGATTCTGATCCTGGGAGCATTTGCGTTTGCCTTCAGCACTGCGGGAGGGATTCTTTTTGCCAAGATCCTGAACCTTTTCCTGAAAAAGAAGATAAATCCCTGCATTGGTGCAGCAGGGGTTTCCGCTGTTCCCATGTCGGCAAGGGTTGTTCAAAACTTCGTATCAGAGAGCACGGATGGAGAAGTGAACCCGGTGATGGCTGCAATGGGCCCCAATGTTGCGGGGGTAATAGGGTCGGCAGTGGCCGCCGGCATCTTCTTGGCCCTGCTGGGCTAAAACACCACGTTTTAGACCTGCTTAGACTTGTTAAGTAGTTGACGGGGCTGGTAATTTGCTGTAAGAGAGATTTATCGTCGAGAAATTGGGGAAGAAGGGAGGTGAGATATTTTTGGTGTTTTTTGGGTGGTTTGCTTGTTAATTGTTAACCATTGACTGGCACATAGGGAGGTTGGTTATGAAAAAGCTATCAATAATTGCGATTCTGGTGATTTTTTGTGCAGTTTTTGGCTTTGCAAAAGTCAATACTGCCAACGCTGTTCAACCTATCCGACTGGGTCTTCTTTTGCCTTACACGGGCGCGTGGGCCTGGGTCGGTGCAGGTGCTGATCCTGGGGCAGAGCTTGCAGTGCAGGAAATTAACGCTGATCCGGCGCTGTGGCCTATTCACAGGCCGATCAAGTTGTACAAAGAAGACACTGAAACAAAATCCGCTCCGGCAATTGCAGGAGCCAGAAAACTTTACGATGTTGACAAGGTCTGCGGAATTGTAGGCCCGACCTCTGCAACAGTACGTTCGATAATCCCGCTTACAAAGGAAGCGGGAGCATTGGAGATTTCTCCTACGGCAGGTACCACGAAACTAGACGTTATAGGAGGAGGGATCAATGGAGAGTACATTTTCCGGACAGTTTCCTCAGACGTGGTTATGACTGCGGGCATGGTCTGGTGGGCCATGAACAAGTTGCCCTTCAAGCCTACGAAGGCCGCCACTTTTACAGCAGATACCGAAGGATCCAGAAGTATCAAGGGCGGTGTTGTTGATGCATGCAAGGTTGTGGGCCTTCCGCTGGTAACCCAGATAGAATTCGCGTTGAACCAGCCCTCTTACCGTGCCGAGCTCAAGGAGCTTTTCAAGAAAGGCCCGCAGGTTATCTTCTGGGAAGCCAACCCCGCGACGGACGCAACAATCTTCAAGCAGTGGTACCAGATGGGATATGACGGCCAGTGGATTGGATCGGACTTTGCAAACAGGACAAGTGCAAAGGGAAGCCTTCCCGCCAGTGAGGGGGTCATTGGCGTTAACCCGGGTGTCCTCGTAAACGAGAGGACCAATGCCTGGGTGGAAAGGCTGAATAAGATTAGCGGTAAAAAGGGAGCAACACCTTTTTCTGCAAACGCATACGACGCCGTTATTCTATTCGCCCTTTCCATTGAAAAGGCGGGGAGTGACAGCAGGACGGCTATCAGGGATGCCCTTCGATCAGTCGCGCAGCCCCCTGGCGTAAAAGTTTACACCTATGCAGAAGGCATAAAGGCGCTCCGTGCAGGCAAGGATATCAATTACGAGGGTATTGCCGGCACCCAGGATTTCAACAAGTACGGAGACCCGATCACGTACCTGAAAGCTGAGGTGATGACAACAAAAGATCCCTCAGGAATGAAGCGTATTGGGACTGTTTTGCCAGAGCAAATCAAGGACATCATAGACGGAGTTTTGGCTATTCGTGCCAAAAGGGCGAAGGCTCAATAGACTTTAATGAACCGGGGGCGGAAAACCCGCCCCCGGCATAGTTCTCAAGACGGGGTTTACTTTGCTATGGAAGATCTCCTGAGTTATGGACTGTTGACGTTCGCGACGCTTGCACTGCCTTCGCTGGGGCTCTGTTTAGCCATCAAGGTAACAAAGTATTTCAACCTGGCTTATGGCGACATAGTAACAGCCGGGGCTTTTCTGGCTTTGCTGATGAACTTGAGTTTCAAGATTAATATCGGCATTGCACTCCTTATATCAATAGCTCTTACAGCGTTGCTCGGTGTTTTTCTTCACAAGGTGGTATTCAAAGCGCTCATGGAGGCAAAGGTCGGGCCGCTTACACTTCTTGTTGTATCCCTGGGTGTCGGTCTTGTTATCCGAAACGTGGTACTCATAGGCTGGGGACCTCAACCTTACCAGTTTAATACTCCTCTTACAAGGGCAAAGCACCTGGGTCCTTTTTTCTTCACCCCGAACCAGATAGTTATGATTCTCATCTGTATCCTGGTGGCGATCGGGATTTTCTTGATGCTTCGCTATACCCAACTGGGCCGCTTGATGAGGGCGACATCGGATAATCCCTCTCTTTCTCTGATACGAGGCATATCCATCGAGAAAGTATACACGTATACCTGGATCATCGCATGCGGCCTTGCTGCCATCGGAGGGGTTTTTATGGGCATGCTGGGAACCATCAAGCCAGGTATGGGTGAAGAGGCGCTTGTGACTCTTTTTGCATGCCTTATAGTCGGAGGAATTGAAAATCCTTACGGTGCTGTTGTAGGCGCACTGATCACCGCCTTTGCCATGGAGGCCACTGCAATCTGGATATCACCTCCTTACAAAGTGGTCAGTGCCTACTTGCTCATGTTTTTCATACTCCTTATTAAGCCAAGTGGAATTTTTGGACGGGAGAAAATTCAATGGAAATACTTTCTTGGATTCTTACGATCGCGACAATAGTCGCCATTTATTCCATTATGGGCCTGGCTCTGAACGTCCATTTTGGTTATACAAACCTGCCTAATTTCGGAATCGCCGGATTTTTCGCTGTCGGCGCATATGCATCCGCAATTCTCACTGCCCCTCACCGGTTTAGAGAGATGGAGATCTTTGCAGGGTTCCCTGGAGGAGTGGCAGGACGAATTGAGGCTCCATTCATTGTAGGTCTTCTGGCAGCCATTGTCCTTGCAGGGGTGGTAGGGCTCATCATTGGCATTCCTTTGCTGAGGTTGAGGGAGGACTACCTGGCTGTCGCCTCTATTGGAATTGCACAAACCATATATTATGTTGCTGTAAATGAGCTCTGGCTTACAACCGGATCAGCCGGTATCAGGCTGATTCCCATGCCCACTGGGAACAGATACCTTTACTTCCTTCTGGTATTGCTATTGCTGGCAATAGCTTACTGGGTGGTGAACCGGTTCTACAGTACCCCTATAGGCAGGGTCTGGAGGGGAGTGAGAGAAGACGAAGTGATAACTGCCTCTCTTGGAAAATCCATATTTCGATCCAGGATGTCAGCCTGGATAGCGGGCTGCTCCATAATGGGTGCTGCCGGGTGTCTGTGGGCTCATTACTCAATGGCTATACAGCCTGGGGAGTTCGTCCCTACCACCACGTTTCTGGTGTGGATATTCGTCATAGTGGGCGGGCTAAGAAACAATAAGGGCATTCTCCTGGGTGCAATCCTTATCATGGGGTTTTTTGAGCAGGGCACGCGCTTTCTGCCAGCTATAGGGGCGCCGTACATAATGCCTGCAATCCGCCTCATTATTATTGGGGTACTCCTGGTGGTGTTTGTCAGGTTCAGGCCTCAGGGAGTGCTTCCGGAGCGCCACAAAAAGATAGAGGCGCATATTAGGTAAACAAGGAGATCTTTTATGGGAGTTATTTTTAAGGCTGAGGAAGTATCCCTGGCTTTTGGAGGAATAAAGGCCCTTGACGGTTTTTCTATAGAGCTTGAAGAAAATACCATCACTGCTCTTATTGGCCCGAACGGAGCTGGCAAGACCACTTTTTTTAATGTCGCAGGTGGCATCTATCCTCCTGATGGGGGTGCGGTCTACTTTAGGGGAGAAAGGGTGGATGGTTTGAGGCCGGATCAGATCTGTATGAAAGGCCTGACAAGGACTTTTCAGATTGCACGTGAATTAGGGGAGATGAGTGTCTGGGAAAATGTTATGCTTGCTCCTAAGGGCCAGGTAGGGGAACGCGTTTTTTCTTCCCTGCTGAGGTGGGGAACAGTCAAGAAACAGGAAAAGGAAAACTGGGAAAAAGCCGAAGAGCTGCTCAAGGAAATGGGCCTTTACGAAGAGAGAAACGAGCTTTGTAAGAACCTGAGTGCAGGAAAGCGCAAAATGCTCGAAATTTGTAGGGCCATTATGACAGGGCCGGAGCTCTTGATGCTGGATGAGCCGACAGCAGGGGCAACTGTGGATGAGACAAAGAGTATAATGGGGGAAATAGAGAGACTCAGAGAGGAACACGGGCTCACCTTCCTCGTGGTGGAACACAAGATGGATGTGATCATGAACCTTTGTAACCCCATTTACGTAATGTATTTCGGCAGGAACCTGGCCAAGGGGGATGCCGAAGCAATCCAGCATAATGAGCAGGTGCGGGAAGTGTACCTGGGAGGATAAGATGAACATACTTGAGATTAGAGACCTGGATTCAGGATACGGAAAGGCGCTTATTCTTCAGGATCTTTCCATTGATGTTAAGGAGGGGGGATTTACAGCAATAATAGGGCCTAATGGGGCCGGGAAAACAACACTCCTTAGAACCATTTTCAGCCTTTGTGATCTATACAAGGGCACAATAAGTTTCAGGGGGAAGGATATCACGCGCATCAAGGCGGAGAACCTCTCGGATATCGGCCTGAACTATGTTCCCCAGGAAGAAAGCATTTTTCCAAGTCTCACGGTCTTTGAGAACTTACGCATGGGTTCGGTCAAAGAAAAGTCAAGAGAAAAGATAAGCAGTAGGCTTGAAAGAGTCTACAACCGCTTTCCTGTTTTGGAGAAAAGGCATGGACAGTCTGCCGGGACTTTGAGCGGAGGAGAAAGGCAGATGCTTGCTGTTGGCTGTGCACTCATGACTGATCCTGATCTTCTCCTTCTGGATGAACCAACAGCAGGCCTTGCCCCCACTCTGGTGGAAGGGCTTTTCCAAGACATAGCAAAGCTGAATACAGAAGGGAGATCCCTGCTTCTTGTAGAGCAAAACGCAAAGATGGCGCTTCAATATGCCCATGAGGCATACATCCTTGAGGGGGGGAGAATAAAGCAACACGATGATGCAGCGAACCTCCTGAAATCCGAGGAAATAATAAAGCACTACCTTTCGGTTTAAGAAAGTTTTCATTGTCAAGCCAGAAGTTGATAATGCTGACCCTAACTCTCTAATCTCTCGATAGGTTCATCTGGGGGAACACAGGGCCGCCGATCATGATCTGATGCAGGCGGCCTTTTGCCTGGCCTTAGAGCTTTTTGCACACGACGAGGTAAGCTCCAAAAGGCTTGGCTGCTTTTTGAAGATAAGGTTCAAGAAATTCAAATACAGGTAGCATGAACTTTGGCAGCCAGGGGGGTGCAAACACAGCGGTGCCCCAATACGTAGCTCCGGTGAGGCGCTTCATCTCCCTGTATGAATAGAACCGGCAATGCGTGAAGATGGTTTCTTTAAACCATGTAATTATTCGACGCCGAATGGCCCACAGGCTCCATTTGTTAAGAATCCCTATCACGATCCGGCCCCCAGGCTTGCAAACCGTGGTCATCTCGGAGATCGCCTTTTCAGGGCTGGAAAAAAACTCAAAAGCTGTTACAGAAATCACAAGGTCAAAGTGATTTGGGCGAAACGGAATGGCCTCACTCACAGCGTGGACTAACTTGAGATTAAGGCCTTGAGATTCTGATTTCTCCAAAGCCCTTGAAATCATTTTGCGGCTGACTTCTAGCCCAGTGCAGTCAAGTCCCATGCGGGCAAGCTCCAAGAGGTAGTTAGCAGTTCCGGTTCCGATGTCGAGCACTTTTTCCCCGGCCCTGGGCTTTGCAAGTCTCCATGTGATCTCTTTTTCGTGCCGATCAACATAAGAGCCTAGCGGAGTCAGGAACCAGGAATCGTATTTGTGTGCTATGTTGTTGAAATCCATAGGTCGCTCTTTATATGCTCCGGGAAAATCCAAAAATCTATGCTGTATAAAGTTTTTACACATTTAAGAGGTAGCTTGACAAGTATTATTTAGGATGTATGTGCGTGTGAATAAAGGGTCGAGAACCTGCACAAAAAAGTTGACACTGTCGTTTTGTGAAAGTTAATTTGACAATCGCCTGCGGCATGCTCTACAGAGAGATCTAATTTCCAAGAAAAAGCCGGAAGGCAAAGACAGAGGAGAGGAAGGTGAAGTTGTACAACCTGGGGAAGGTGCCATGGTATGAATCACAACTGATCTACCACGCGCTGGCACATCTTGGTTGGGAGGCTCTCTCGCTAGTCTCTCCAGCCACTCCATATGTGTGCATAGGTTTTCACCAGGACGCAGAGCAAGAAGTGGATCTGGAATATTGCAAAGCGAGCAACATTCCCGTTTTCCGGCGGGATTTGGGCGGAGGCGCTGTGTACCTGGATGGGAACCAACTTTTTTTCCACCTTATTCTTCACAAAGATAACCCCGAGATTCCAATGAAAAAAGAAGCCTTTTATCGTAAGTTCCTCACCCCTGTCATAAATGTCTACCGGCGCATCGGCATTCCGGCGGAATACAAGCCTGTTAATGATGTTGTGAGTGGAGCGCGAAAGATATCCGGGACTGGGGTTGGCGAAATTGCGGAGTGCGTGGTTTTCGTTGGAAACCTTATCGTAGATTTTAACTATGAGGAAATGTCAAAAGTTCTGAAGGTTCCGGACGAGAAATTTCGAGACAAAGTTAAAAGCACTCTCAAAGACAATCTCTCCACTATCCGCAGGGAACTGGGTGAGGAATCCGCTCGCAAGTGGGATGATGATAAATTGAACGCTTTGATGGCAGAAGAATTTCAGAAGCTCCTGGGGCAAATGGTCCCACAGGAAAAGGAGCCCGAACTTCAGAGAAAGATGGATGAGTTGGGCTCTAAGATGATGACCGATGAGTGGCTCTTCAGGAAAGGCAAAAAGATTACTGGGAGGGACATCAAGATCCGTTCGGGAATAAAGGTCGTTCACAAGATGTACAAGGCACCTGGAGGACTGCTCAGGGCCGACTTCGAGGTCAGGGACGGAAGGTTTCAGAATGTGTCAATATCTGGAGACTTTTTTTGCTTTCCAGAGCAGGCAGTGGAGTGGCTGGAATCTCGTCTGGAGGGTCAGCCTACCCGCGAAGCCCTTGATGTGGTAAAGGCCCTCTACGCGGAAGGAGGCATTGAAATCCCGGGTGTTGAGATTGATCATTGGTCCAAGGTGTTTGAAGCATAGTCGCTAGCATGGAGCTTACAGTGCCCCTTGGGTGAAATCCAAGGTGGGTGATAAGTTAACTTTGAGAAAGGAGTTGAGGCAAAATGAAGATTGGGTGGATTGGAACCGGCGTTATGGGGGCTTCTATGGCTGGTCACGTTCAAGAAGGTGGCCATGAAATCTATGTGTTTAATAGAACTAAGGAGAAATCAAAGCCTTTACTGGACAAAGGAGCAACCTGGTGCGAATCACCCGCAGAGGTGGCCATGAGCTCTGAAATCGTCTTTACAATGGTAGGGTTTCCAAGCGATGTTGAAGAAGTGTATTTTGGAAACAAGGGAATCTTTTCAGTCAAAGGTGCATGTCGCATAGTGGTTGATATGACCACAAGTCGGCCGGCTTTGGCTCAAACCATACAGGAGAAGGCGGCTGAGAAGGGGATTGAGAGCCTTGATGCACCTGTCTCGGGTGGAGACATTGGGGCGAGAAATGCTACGCTGGCGATTATGGTGGGGGGCAAAAAAGAAACCTTTGAAAAAGTGTTGCCTCTTTTTAAGTTAATGGGCAAAGATATTTCTTTTATGGGAGGTCCGGGCGCAGGGCAGCACACGAAAATGTGCAACCAGATCCTGGTGGCAGGAACCATGATCGGGGTTTGTGAGTCGCTCCTTTATGCTTCGAAGCTCGGACTGGATCAGCAGGCAGTTATTGATATTGTCGGCAAGGGTGCGGCAAGCTCTTGGTCAATAAACAACCTGGGGCCGAGGATTGTCCGAGGGGATTATTCTCCAGGCTTTTTTGTGGAGCACTTTGTCAAGGACATGGGCATTGCGCTTGCTGAAGCGGAGGCAGCCGGCTTATCCTTGCCGGGCCTGGGGCTGCTTCATCAACTTTACGTGGCGGTCAAGGCTCAAGGTCATGGTCGTTCAGGTACGCAGGCTCTTTTCCTGGCACTTAAAACACTTAACGGGGAGAAGTAAAAGCCATTACCATGGGCTTCCTGCTATCGGGCCGGGTTCATTGCAGTTGGCGAATCACATCCAAGAAACAGTTTCACTGCTTCCATGTGTTTTAGCAGATGAGCGTTCAGAAGGACAGGGCAGGAGGCTTGCACATTAGTTGAGTAAACCCTTGCAAAAGAGGTGGCTAGGCTTATATTTAAGATAGTTTTTGGGATACAGGAGCAAGAAAGGGTATCAATTATGAAACCTGTATTACTTGAAATTGTCGCCCCCATGATTTCAGGAGTCGAGATGAGCTGCCGTGGGTGCAAGGACGTTTTTAATACCCTGGGCCTTACTGATAAAGACCGCAAGGCATGTGCCCAAACATATCCTGAAGACTGGAAATTTGCGGTTGACTCGCTTTCAAAGTGGGTAGATGAGATAAGCCGCCTTTACCGCCACCGTATTCGCATAAGGATCATTGACGCGCAGTCTCCCATGGGTTTATGGAAGCAACTCAGGCACCGGGTTTTCAAGTTTCCCGCCTTCATCATTAACAACAGAAAGAAATACGTGGGGTGGGACTATAAAGAACTGGAGGCCCTTATTGACGAAGACATAAGAAAGGGAAGATTGCCCTCCGGGTGAGATCAAAGCGGCCAGTTGTTGTATTTTTTCAAGCCTCGGGAAAGAGGGCATCTCTGAGTTTTGCCACCATTTCCAGTCCCTTCACTTCTTTTTCAAAGAGGGGTATTTCTCCGCGAACATTTTCAAAAGTCTTGTAAACTTCCTCCCTATAACGCTCCTGCATTTTTACCCGGTTTTTTACAAACTCGGCGGAGTTTTCATCAACCTGCGCCCTATCAATGGCCTGGTTTATTATCACCCCTCCTATTGGAATACCGAAATCCTGGAACCACCCGATAAAACGCCTTATCACGGCAATTGGGAGGGATTCGAGAAGGGTCACAAAGAAGAATGCACTCTTCTCCTTATCAACAAGAATCTCGCGCATGTGGTCAATTCTGTCGCGGAAACTGGTCAGGTAGTCAAGAAGGGGATCTTCTTCCTGTTCAACTTTCTTCTTACGGAAAGAAAGGCTGAGACGCATGGTTTTAGCGTCTTCGCGGCTTTTCATCATCTTGTCAACCCAAAGCGTATATACCTTGGACATTCCAAGAAGTCTTCTGGCATTTGCAGTGGGTGCAGTATCAAAGACGTAGAACTCGTAAGCATTTTCAAATATGATATTGGTCATGTTTTCAAACATTGCCGATTCTTCAAAAGCAGGATTCATAGTCGCAGACTCGATAAAATCGTCAGCTTTGGTGGGGATATCGGCAAACTTAAGAAACCACCCTATCTTTTCTCGGATTTCCACTTTAGATTTTTCAATTGTATCTTTGGTGTCAATTTCCTGCACATATAGATTTTCTGTTCCCGGCATCAGGACCGCTTTTCCGAATACATCTTTCTCAAAAAGGTTAGACAGGCTATGAACAGGATTTGTAGAGGCCAGAAGGGTTTTCTTACCCTGTCCAGCCATCCACAGAGCAACCGCAGCAGCAACGACTGTTTTGCCCACCCCGCCTTTTCCGCCAAAATAGACATACCTCATTTGCGGGTGTTCATCAAAAAACTCGGCCATTGTATTTTTCATGACAATTTCTCCTCAAACATTACTTCCGCCAGTTTCTTTATCGTGTCCAGACCTTTTATCTCCGAGTCGAATTCCGGAACCATTGAGAGCACAGAAGAACCCAGTTTTTCTTTTATTAACTCCATAGCTTTTGCCTGCATTTCAATCCTGTTCTTAAGATAGGCAGGGATGTTTTCTTTAAGCAGGTCCCTGTTAATGACCCGGTTTACCACATACCCTGCAAGGGGCACATCATACTTGGAGAAGAGCTTGGCCGCTTTTTCAGTGTCCAGAATAGTCATTTCCTCGGGGTCAACTACAAAGAAGAAGGCTGTTTTTTCCTTGTCGGTCATGATCTTGGAAGATTTTCCTATGCGGTCTTTTATGTAGACAAGTTCGTTGTATATTTCATCTTCCTCGCTCTCATCTTCTCGTTTCATGGTAGCAATTGCTTTGTCATACTCCCGCATTTTTTCACGAAGTGAAGTGATTTTCTCTATCCACGCATCGTAAATGGATGCCATGCTCAAATAGTAGAGGGCATGACCGAGAGGGACAAGATCGTAGATGTAGTAGTCGAAATCTCCTTTAACAACAATGTCTACCACAGCATCAAAAATGGCGCTTTCTTCCATAGCAGGCTCTGCTGAGGAAGCCTTTATATAACTTTCTATTTCTTCGGGGATCTTTTTCATTCCATACATGGATATTATCTTTTGCCTGATTTCTTCCTGATAATCGGCTATTCTTTTGTCAGCATCAACTTCACACGCAAACAAGTTCGGCATTATCTCTATGTTTCCTTTTCCGAAGATGTCCCTTTCGAAGATGTCACTGAGAGAGGCCTGGGGGTCAACCGAGAAAACAAGCACTCTTTTGCCTTTCTTGGCAAGATAGTATGCAGTCGCAGCTGAAAATGTAGTTTTCCCGAGACCTCCTTTTCCCCCATACATTATGTATTTCCGGTTAGGATAGTTTTCAAATACGTCGCGTAAGGGCATGAGTCCTCCTTTTTATGCTGGGAACTTTGCGAAACTGAACATTTTCCAAAGCTCTCATGAAATGAAAATCGTCAAGGCCAGCGCGGCCTACAGAAAATGGTCCCTCACGTTGTGATACAAATGAAGGGCAATTTCCATTCCCTAGTACATACTTTCCACAAAGTCTTTTTCCCGCAGCATTCGGCGTTTCCAGGTGGTAATCTGTGGCACCACATGGGGAAGAAGGCGAAGGGAGTAGTATGGGGGCAGAATAGGAATACCCAGCATGTCACCCATGGTAATGAGAATAAAGAGGTGTTCCATGCTGGACCTGGTTTTAAGGGCATGCCTGGCCATGCCGTGAGTAGCCATACCGTAAGTGAAATCTTTAAAGAACCCTACAATGCCTCCCGACTTCTTGTTTTTCTTTTCTGTTTTCTTGTTTTCCATTTTCTGATCCTTATTTGAATCTTTTTTTAATCGCCCACTTGGTCAAAGAAATCCTTGTCCTTCAGGATTTGTTTTTTCCAACCATCAAACCGCCGCACATAATAAGGCATAAGCCGCAAGTAGTAATAGTTGAAAAGATAGGGAAACCCAATAGTTGACCCGAATACACCTAGCATAAAGAGATTGTCAAGGCAACGCTTTTCTTCATATACACCACTTAAAATCCCGTACAGGAAAATGCCTTTCAGGTAATCCTTTATCGTTCTGAGCCAGGAGGAAATCAATGGTTTCACCATAAAGAAATTGGGGACACGAGCCCGCGTCTCGAAACCTTGCCCTAGGCTACATGCCCCCTGTTCTCAAAATATGTGTGCCTTGTTTTTACTTTACGCCGCGGCTTTTTCCGCCTCCGGGGGTCCTTCAGGCACACCCGCTTTGTATTTCTTGAATGCCTTCCACCCGTCATATGCAAGGATCAGGGCGCATATGATGAGAAGGATGGCAACGGCGGCTGCGAAAAAATTCCCAAAAACCTTCTTGCCTGCAAATCCAGCCGGCAAGCATTTGAAAAAAGCGGTGTAGAAAAGGGCGCACACGGTTGTGGCATACATGAAAAACATCGGGTAAATGGCGATCTTGTAATTCTTTGCTTTTTGCACAAGAAATAGGGTGATAAGCAACAGTGCAAAAGATGCCATCAACTGGTTCGCGCCGCCAAAAAGAACCCAGACATAAAGCCAGGTGCCTGTTTTGACCAGGATGAAAGTAATCACAAGCGCTACAACCGTTGCTATGTGAGGATTCTTGGCAATGGAGATAGCGTCGCCCAGAAGCTCGGCGCTCGCCACTTTCATGAACCTGAAAACGAGGTTGATGATTGTCAGTGCCAGGATGAGAATCATTATGCCGGCAGTGGCCTTGGCATAACTTTCCGGGAGCCCGATCGAGGTGATGGCTCCTCCAAGTCCCCCCACGAAGAGTCCCACAGGGTTTTTCACTCCTTTAATGTAAGCCGCCTTATCTGCGAATGCCGTTGCAACCACAATAACCGCAATTATCGAAATGGTAAACTCCGCAAACATGGCTCCTGCTGTAACAGGCCTGACATCCAGTTCGTTCTCAAGCTGTCTGGAAGTAGCGGTGCTTGAGACCAGGCTGTGCCATCCGGATATGGCCCCACATGCGATGGTGACAAAAAGAATCGGCCATAGTGGTCCCATGCCGATTGTCCAGCTTGTAAATGCAGGAAGCGTCATTGGCTTGTGGCCGATAATGATGCCGATTATTCCGGCAATGATTCCAAAATAAACCACATACACCGAAGAGTAGTTATAAGGCTGGATAAAGCGCCACACAGGCAGAATGGAACTGAAGTAACCGAAGATCAAAACGCAAATAAGAGCCGTAGTGTAAGAGATCTTAATCTGCCAGAGGGTGCCCAGCCAGATAGAAAGGAAAATGGCCACAATTGCAATGATAGTGGTGACAATGATATTTACCCTTGCCCTGTAAATCATGTGGCCCACAAGAAAAGCCACTCCAATTACGACGAGCAGAGGAAAGGGCAGGGCATGATTCGCGCTCACACCTTTTGTGATCACGTGCCCGAAAGCTGTTGCAATGAGAAGAAGGTAGAAATAAATGAATGTGAGAAGAATCTTTCTTGCCCGGGGTGAAATCAGCTTGTATCCGAGGGCTCCGAAAGTATCCCCATCGTTCCTGATGGAAACCATGGCGCTTGAAAAATCATGCAGCCACCCTATGAAGAAGACCCCCAGGCCCAGCCAGAGCAAAGCAGGAACCCAGCCCCATTGAAGCGCCACAATAGGGCCTATGATAGGAGCTGCTCCGGCGATGGAGTTAAGCTGGAAACCGTAGAGGACGTTCTTGTTAGCCGGCATGAAGTCAACACCATCCATGTACATTTTGGCCGGCGTTGCCCTGTTTGGATCGACGTCAAAAACGCGCCTGGCAGCCCATTTCGCATAAACCCGGTAGCCTATGACAACAATAACCACCCACCATACCAGTACCCATAATGAATTCATCTCTTCCCTCCTAGAAGTTGTTCCAAGACTTGCTAATGCTAATCAGGGGCTTACTCTGGAGCCTAGCCTCCCCTGTAAAGACTCGCTGCCTGCACTGAACAACCCTATAGAAGCCCTTCCCTCCGACCAATAGAAGTGAACAATGCAGAAGTTTTTCCCAAATAGGGGTAAAACGCGCTGAAAAACTGCTAGTTATTATTGCCTCTTCAGTCTTGGAAAAAGGGTTAAAAGGTATTTAGTTAGAAAAAGGGACCGATCGTGGAAAATGATTTACTCTTTCCTTCACCTCCTTTCTAGAGCAAAGCGCTCAAACGAACCAAGAAAAGCAATCATAAATAAATTAATGCAAATATCCTTTAACATAAAACAATCTTTGATGTCAAGGCAAAAGATGGATATAGGAATTAGATGCTGACCCGGAAACCGTGCACTTACTGGGGGATCCTAAGAACGCCTGCCCCTTGCATTTCTCCTTTCTTGAGAAGGGCTAAAGCCTCGTTTGCATCTTGGAGATCAAATTCCTGAATCTTAGGTCTAATTCCGATCTTCGCGGCCAGCGGTAAGAATTCCAGGGCATCCTGCCTGGCCACATTCGCAATGCTCTTCAGTTCCTTTTCGTGCCAGAGGTACTGAGTATACTCCAGCTCGGGGATTGGGTTGACTTTACGGATGGCGTTTATTGCAACTCTTCCCCCTTTTCTCAGCACACGAAGGGCCTCTTTAACAGGCTCCCCCACGGGGGTGAAATCAATGGCGCTATCAAGCTTTTCCGGGGGGGACTCACCTGTTGCGCCAACCCAGTCTGCACCAAGCTTGCTAGCAAGATCCTGGTGTTCTTTTTGCCCTGGTCTTGTAAACACAAACACCTTGCAGCCCCAGTACTTGGCTACTTGAATAGCTATGTGAGCTGATGCACCAAAACCATAAAGCCCCAAAATTTCGCCAGGTTTTATATTAGAAAGTCTTAGCGCCCGGTAGCCGATTACTCCAGCACACAAGAGGGGGGCAGCCTCTGAATCCGAAAATATTTGAGGGATAGGATAGGCAAAATCTTCTGAAACGACTATGTACTGAGCGTATCCGCCATTTGCATGAAGGCCGGTGGCCTGGAAATGGTCGCATAGGTTCTCCTCTCCTCTCCTGCAAAATCGGCATCTTCCGCAGCTAGAGTAGATCCAAGCGACCCCGAGGCGGTCTCCTGTTTTATACTTGCTTGCCTCATGGCCCTGTTCCACTACTTTTCCCACCACCTCATGGCCCAAAACAAGGGGAAAATGTGGCGGAGCCAGCCTGCCCTCAATTTCATCAAGCTCTGTGTGGCACACGCCGCAGGCGGAGACCTTTAACAAAACCTGGCCTGGTCCAGCACTGGGATCAGGAAGATCGGTCATATCAAGAGGATTTCTCTTGAGCGGCAGGGAAGGCAGCTTGCGAACTCCATCTTTGGTTTCAATTTCGCAGGTTTCATTGAGAACCATGGCTTTCATTTCTTATGCCTCCATGAATGGCTTTTGCAACGATAGAAGGAGGTTCTTGCCTGCTTGCAGGTTAATGGGCGAAAGCTTTGCCTGATAGAGGTCTCCTGAAGATTCTCCAGAGGCAAAGCGCAGTTGAGTCTGATGAAAAAGACCAGCGGCAGCATCTCTTAGGTCTGCCTCAAGCTTCGCCCTGGACTCCTCGTCAAATATTTCACCTATATAAAGGCCTGGGAGTTTGAACCTGCTCAGCCCGGTTGCCTCTAAAGCTTTGTCGTTAAAGCCCAGGACCTGCCCGTTTTCATCTGTCAGAAAGACAATTCCTTCACCCTCTACGTGGGATCTCAACCGGTCTTTTGAATCTCTCATTCGCGCGTATGCTAGCTCCAAGTTCTTATTGGCTTCTTTTAACTGCTCATGCATTTTCTTCAGGTTTTCCTGTGCAGCCCTGTGCTCCTCAATCTCCTGCTTGAGCAATCTATTGGCGTTGGCAAGTTCATTAGTCCTTTTCTCAATGCGTTTCTCAAGCGCAATGCGCTCCTTTTCAAGCGCTTCTTCTACCAGCCCCCGCTCTGCGAACAACTTTGCATTTTCAATAGCCAGTGCCGCCGGGATGCTCAGAGCAGTAAGCATAAAAAGATCGTCCTTGCTGAATCCCTTGGGGGCCCTGACTGAATGAACATAAATAACACCATGGATTTCAGACTTGCTTATAAGGGGCACGCACATTAGGGATTTCAGCCGCATCATAACAATACTGTTTGAGAGATCCTCCTCTCCTTCAGCTCGGACATCCGCCATTACTATAGCTTTTCCCTCTTCGATTACTCGTTTTACAATGCTGTGGCTGTATTTCGCTTCACCAGCCTCCTCATGACTTCTTGTGCGAGCAATTATTTCTTTTGGTTCCCCGCTTTCAGGATCAACCAGCAGAACAGCTCCGCTGTCAATGCCGGGAAGACACGAAAAAACTGAATCCAGCATGTCTTGGCAGATCTCGGTAATATCGAATGACTGGAGTAATACGGTTGAAAGGTCATAGATTGTTTCCAGCTTGTCTCGGTCAGTAATTTGTTCAGCCCTGGAAAGCAGGTCTTTCCAGCTTTCTTCAGCGCGATCTGAAAGACTTATTGAGAATTGCGTCACCATTCCCTCTTCTGAAAAAGGCTTCCCAAAGCTCATGGACACGTTACCAACTCCAATGCTATCTCCCTCTTTTATCTCGATTTGAAAGTTCGGATTTATGGGGTGCCCGTTAATCCACGTTCCGTTCTGACTGCCAAGATCTTCTGCATAAAACCGGTCGCCTTTCTTGATGATTTTTGCATGTCTTCTGGAGACCGAAGGGTCATCTATTACAATATCGCTACTGGATCCTCGACCCACAACTGTGACCTCTTTTTCAAGCAAGAAAGAGCGCTTCTCTGATGAACCGTTAAGCAGGTAAATCTTCACCAAGAAGACCTCCTTTCCGATGAGCCTTTGCGAGAATATCTCGTTGCTCGTGGATTACGTGCGCATCTGCCCCATGTGCTTTGCTGTGCTTCATTTCCAAGGGAAAGTAGATAGGTGTCGGCGAGACTAAATGAAGGAAGCGGCAGGGTGGAAAGGATCCTTTTCATTTGCTTTCATGCCTTTCTCCGTTGATGGGCTATACTTTGATCTCTCAAAGTGCAGGCCACTCACAGAACCGCACCCAGGATGTCCTCAAAACCGTATTTCGCGAAAAAGACCAGGCAACAACGTTTCTTATTATGTGCGCAGAATAGGAAAAGAAGGGGGAGATGTCAAGCGCTGAGTTGGAACCATTATGTAGGCAAACAGGGCACATATGAGGCTTTCCTTTCAAAATGCTTCACAAGTCAACACTGGCCAGGCGGGGGCATTCACAGATTGTATGCGCTTCTCTTGACTGTAAACTCACGCCCGGTGCTTCAAACCCAAAAAGGTCTGTCTTCTATTGCAGGAGGCAAACTCTTAACGGGGTTGGGCTCAGGCCTTTGTTTTTTCATAGTCTTCAATAGCCTTGTGCAGGACGTCCGCCCCCAGGTTGGAGCAGTGAAGCTTGTTTTTTGGAAGACCTTCCAGAGCTTCTGCCACGTCCTTGTTCGTGATTTTTTTTGCTTCTTCAATGCCTTTGCCTTTAGCCATTTCGGTCAACATACTCGATACAGCTATAGCAGCACCGCATCCAAAGGTTTGAAATTTTATGTCATCTATCCGGCCATCTTTAACTTTGATGTAAACCGTCATCATGTCTCCGCATACAGGGTTTCCCTCTTCCCCAACCCCATCTGCTCCTTCAATCACTCCAACGTTTCTCGGATTGCTAAAATGGTCCATCACAGTTTTTGAATACATTCTATGAAACCCCCTGATTTTCGGTTTCTTATATTTTAATCACTTTTTATTCCTAGTAAAGTAGTAGATTTAAGAAAAAATCAAAAAATCGCCTTTTTTGTACCATGTTCGCCCAAAAAATTTGGGTGAGAGAATCTCATTCCTTTTATGGGCTAAGAGCGTCCAGCTACAGCCACGGTTACAACCGGGCCTTAGATTAGGGCTGAGCTTAGAATCAGAATAGGCTTTAACACTTGACTTTTAGGCAAATCTTAATATTTTATAGTGAGTCACTATGATTTAAAAACCATTTTCTTATGCTTACAGCCCATGGGGGTGGCAGTAGATGTTTTTGGAATCAAATGAGAAAAAGGCCTTTCCAAAAGGAGGCCCGCCGTGAAGTTATCAACGAGGAGCCGCTACGGCACACGAGTGATTCTGGATTTGGCCGAGCACTACGGGAAAGGCTTTATCCAGCTCCACGAGATTGCGAAGCGGCAGGGAATCTCATTAAAGTATCTCGAGCAAATCATTATCCCTTTGCGCAAGGCCGGTTACGTGAAAAGTACCCGCGGGGCCGGCGGAGGCTACAAGCTGGCCAAGCCCCCTGAGAAAATAAGTGTAGGTGAAATAGTGACACTGCTTGAGGGGAGCGACCAGCTCACGGAGTGCTCTGCGAGGCCCGAGACATGTGAGCGCTCGGAAGAATGCCTGACGAGGAGCTTGTGGACAGAGACTGCCGCCAGCATGTACGGCAAATTAAACTCGGTTACACTCTCTGATGTGCTGGCATCGGGTAAGTGAATTTAGACATCCAAGGCCGCAGGTGATGCCTTGACGGTGGATCAGGGAAAAAGTATGAAGATTGTCTCTATCGCAGTGAGCAAGACAAAGGGAACGCAGAAAATCCCTGTAGGGGACGCGCTTTTTGAAAAGGGACATGGAATACAGGGTGATGCACATGCGGGGCCCTGGAAAAGGCAGATCAGTTTTCTCGCATCAGAGGAGATAGCCAAGAGCCGTGCAAGGGGGCTGGATGTTGGATTTGGTGCCTATGCTGAAAATATTGCTACCAAGGGTATTGAATGGAAAAACATTCCCCTTGGCACAAGACTAAAACTTGGCAAGTCCGTAGTTGTAGAGATTACCCAGATCGGGAAGGAATGTCATAAGAAGTGTGCCATATACTACAAAGCCGGCGACTGCATCATGCCACGTGAAGGGATCTTTGCCCAGGTACTCAAAGGAGGCCACATACATTGTGGTGATAGCATTGAAATTCTAAGCTCCTAGCCTACGACTAACGCCACTTCAAAAACCTGCCGGGGTTTTTTCTCCTGTTTCTTTCTTCTATAAAACTCAAATCCATTGACTTTTCGCATTTTCCTTTACTCTGGATTTCCCAGAGATCCGTGCCTGCCATTGCGAGATTAAGAAAGCGCTCAAAGATCAACTCTCAGCTATGGGCTCCATGGGGGCCGTTGAGATAAGGGCTTGAGCGTGTAAAACAGGTGGAGCCCAAATCCATAGTCAACTCTTGGTTTGTCTACCGAAACCACATCTTTTGGGGGTAGCCCGGTTCACCAGCAAGTATTACATGCAGGGCTTGCGAAATCCCGAGAAGCGAGACTTACATTCACGTACGCGGCAGGGACGAGGGATGAGCGTAACGCAGCCCTTGGGCTATGCTCAGGGCCGTGAGCCTGTCGAACGGCAGAGGGCGTTTGATGCTGAATCGGGGTGGAAGGAGCTCGGTTGACTGGACCGAGATACTCATGTAGAGTGAAAAGCATAATGTGCAATTTCCTTCTAACCACCAAAGCGAGGCTTGAGTGAGCTTGGCGAGTGATTTTGAGGCATACAAAGACGAGAAGGACTCGGTCTTAACTGCCACGCTTGAGATCAGGAAAGCAAGAAAACGAGCCGGTTTTTCCGTGGCTTTAAATCTGCTGCTTGCAGTGGGCAAAGGCATCGCAGGTGTTATGTCGGGTTCATCTGCGCTTCTGGGAGATGCTATTCACTCCGGCACTGATGTTATAGCCTCTTCCGCAGCATTGGGAGGGCTGTGGCTTGCGGAGCGTGAACACCCATCCTTTCCTTACGGCCTTTACAAAGCTGAAACCATAGCCACCCTTGTGACATCTTTGGCCATAGTGTTGGCTGGATACGAAATTGCGAGAAGAGCAATCTTGGGTCACGTGATGTTGCCGCAAATTTCCATTGCCCTTCCAGTGGCACTCATATCGCTGGCAATAGCACTTGGTTTCGGACTATACCAGCTTCGCGAGGGCCGAAGGCTTCACTCCCCGGCGTTAATAGCAGATGCCCGGGATTACCTTGCTGACGGAATGTCTACAGGCGTAGTGGTAGTAAGCCTTGTTTTTGCCTCCTTTGGCTTGAATCTTGATAGATGGGCTGCCGGGCTGGTGGCAGTGTTTGTGTTCTGGTCGGGGGGCCGGCTTCTTTGGCGAGCCGTGATGGACTTGATGGATGAAGCAATTGATCGAGAAACGGAACGCCAAATTATTGAGCTTGTAAACTCCCATCCAAGGGTGGAGAGGGTGGAGCGGTGCCTGAGTCGGACAGCAGGTGGTCGGTTTATCGTTGACCTGGATGTCGCTTTGAGAACCCATTCCCATGAACTTGCAGATCGTATAACTCATGCGCTTGAAGCGGATATTCGCCGTAACTTTCCCAGGGTTGTCATGTCCAGGGTGAGGGCTCATAGCCACCAGCCTAAAACTATCAGACGATTTACCCCTGTGAAAGCTCCAGGAGGAGACATAGAGACGCACATAGCCAAGGCACCGTGGTTCCTGCTTGAAACAATTGATAGGAGTTCTAAGAAAGTGACCAGCCAAGAATTCCTGAAAAACCCTTACTGGCAGGAAGAGCACAAGCGCGGTTTTCTTGTGGGTAGGTGGCTCCTGGGGCTAAAGCCGGATCAGGTTGTCCTTGGTGAGGAAAAGGAAGGAACAGCAGTGGCACTGCTCAAGGAGGCAGGGGTTGAGACTATTCCTGCCCGCTCCGCCGCAAAGAGGGAAGAGACCTAGAGACCTAAGAGAAATGTCTTCAAGGTGGAGAATTCAAGAACAAAAAGGATTTTGAATGAAGAATAAGGTCCTGACCATTCTGATGTGCGGAGGCGGTCTGGGAGCTGTTTTCTATGGCATGAGCAAAAATAATGATGTTGTCTTTGTTGTTGGGCTGGTTTTCGTCGCAGGGGGCTATCTCTTGATAAGGAAAAACTTGAAGGCTTCTTTTCGCGACAAAAATTAAGTTTTATTAACATGCAAATCTCAAGGTGACTACCACGGATAAAGACCTCGATCAGAGAATTCAGACCCTTGCGCAGTGGTTGTATGAGTCTAAGTACCTTGTCGTATTTACAGGAGCAGGGATAAGTACCGAATCAGGCTTGCCGGATTTCAGAGGGCCTGATGGATTGTGGACCAGGCGCGATAAAGGCCTGCCCCTGAAACCCATGCAGGTTTCGTGGGAGGATGTCCAACCCAATGCCGGTCACCTGGCTATTGTAGAGCTTCAAAACTTGGGAAAGCTCAAGTTCTTAATTTCTCAGAATGTGGACAATCTTCACCTAAAGTCAGGGATAAGAGCAGAGCTTTTGGCGGAACTTCACGGGAATATCACCAAGCTGAGATGCAGGAGATGCGGCGCTACGGTCAACCGTTCAGAAGGGCTCACACGCTGCAAATGTGGGGGGGAGCTCACAAAGAGTGTGGTTGACTTTGGTGAACCCCTTCCCGAAAAAGACCTCCGGCTTTCCTTTGAGCATTCTAGAAAAAGCGACTTGTTTGTCGTAGTCGGCTCAAGCCTGGTGGTGACCCCTGCTGCTGACATCCCACGTGAAGCACTCCTCTCAGGCGCCAAACTCGTGATTATTAATCAGGGACAGACCCCATTTGACCACCTGGCTTCCCTCAGATTTCACGAACGAATAGGGGAGGTGCTCCCCAGAGCCGTCAAAAGGCTTAAAAGGCTTATGGGTTTTTTTGAGTAGTCAATTGTTTTTCACTATATGTTGTTTTTTCTTCTTGACACTCCCCAACATGTTGTGCTAGAAAATCCTCGTTTTCTATGGGGCTGATTCATTGGCCCCGTTGACGTTCAGGCGAGAATGAGAGCTTTGCAAAATGGCCTATTTTGCCGAGCTCGCCGAACCTTTTCCCATAGGGGACCCAGGTTCTATGTCCCCTTCACTGAGAGTCCTTTCAATGCTCTACACTAAAAAACCTTATACTTTGAAGGGAATGTAAATGTTCAGAGAAATCAAGAAACGCGATGGTAGGCTCGTTCCTTTTGACTCCGCAAAGATTACCTTTGCAATTGCTCGCGCAGGAAGGGCGACCGGGGAGTTTGGGGAGAGGGAAGCCAAGAAACTAACCCTGAAAGTTCTGACCCTGGCCCATGAGCTTCGGCTTGGTCCGGTGCCTGAGGTTGAGGAAATTCAGGACATAGTGGAAAGGATACTCCTGGACTCCCCATACTACAAGACGGCAAAGGCATATATCCTTTACAGGGAGCAGCACGCGCAGATACGGGCAATTGTTGCCAAAGCCGGGGTTGATCTCGTGGAAAACTATATTCAAAAGCTGGACTGGAAGATCAACGAAAATAGCAACATGTGTTACTCTCTTCAGGGGCTGAACAATTACATTTCTTCGGACATCACTTCAGAATACTGGCTAAATCGCATTTACCCTCCGGAAATAAGGGATGCTCACAAGAGAGGGGATTTTCACATTCATGATCTGAGTCTTCTTTCGGTTTATTGCGTTGGATGGGACTTAAAAGACCTCCTCAAGCAAGGGTTCAGGGGAGTTGAGGGCAAGGTGGAAAGTTCACCGCCCAAACACCTCAGATCGGCCCTTGGGCAAATTGTCAACTTCTTCTACACATTGCAGGGGGAGGCGGCAGGTGCCCAGGCCATATCCAATTTTGATACGCTTCTCGCACCTTTCGTACGTTATGACGGCCTAGGCTACAGAGAAGTGAAGCAGGCCCTCCAGGAATTTGTGTTTAACATAAATATTCCAACACGAGTCGGATTTCAAACCCCTTTCACGAACATTACCCTGGACCTTGAGCCTCCTTCCACACTGCGACATCAGAATGTGATTGTCGGGGGCAAAGAAAGGGATGAGACCTATGCCCATTTCCAGGTGGAGATGGATCTGATCAACAGGGCTTTTGCCGAAGTCATGATGGAGGGAGATGCCAAAGGCAGAGTTTTCACTTTCCCTATACCCACCTATAATATTACCCCTGACTTTGAGTGGGATAATCCGAATCTTGATATGGTGTGGAAAATGACTGCGAAATACGGCATCCCTTATTTCTCGAATTTTGTCAATTCCGACATGTCTCCTGAGGATGCCAGGTCCATGTGTTGCCGCCTGCGCCTGGACAACAGAGAACTGCTTAAGAGGGGAGGAGGACTATTTGGCGCAAATCCCCTTACAGGTTCAATCGGGGTTGTTACTATCAATTTACCGCGCATAGGGTACCTATCAAGCACGGAGAACAACTTCTTCGAAAGGCTTAGAGATGCTTTGCTTCTTGCTGCTGAGAGCCTTTCAATCAAAAGGAAGATACTGGAAAAATTTACAGAGAAAAATCTTTATCCCTATTCCAAATACTATTTAAGAGAAATTAAGAAAAGCAGCGGCCTTTATTGGAAAAACCACTTTTCCACAATAGGTATTGTGGGGATGAATGAGGCGTGCCTAAATTTCTTGGGCTCTGGAATTGCCAGCAAAACAGGGATAGAGTTTTCTTTAAAGGTAATGAATTTCATACGGGAAATTATTTCTGATTTGCAGGAGCGGACCGGTGATCTATTTAATCTCGAAGCCACGCCCGCTGAAGGGACCTCTTACAGGTTAGCAATGCTCGACAAGGAAGAGTTCTCTGATATTTTGTGCGCAAATGAAGAAGGATACCGCAATGGCGCTGCTCCATTTTATACTAACTCCACCCAGCTTCCTGTCAATTACACTGATGACCTCTTTGAGGCACTGTTGCTCCAGGATGAGCTTCAATCCAAGTACACAGGGGGGACCGTGCTTCACGTATATCTTGGCGAACAGGTGAGCGAGATAAGTGCCGTTAAAAAGTTGGTACAAAAAATTGTAAGCCGGTTCAGGCTTCCATACTTTACAATAACACCCACATTCAGCATTTGTCCTGCTCACGGGTACTTAGCTGGCAAGCAAGAGAGATGCCCTGTTTGCGGGACTGAAACCGAGGTCTACTCTAGGGTGGTAGGGTATCTGAGACCGGTAAAACAGTGGAATGATGGAAAGCGAGCGGAGTTTTCGCTGAGAAAAACATTTAAGCCTGCATTTTCAAGGGAGGTTTCAGACGCAGATAGTGAGTTCTTCCCTTCTATTCATGAACCTGAAGCCCCGTACGTGAGGCGACAAACAGATCTAAACGCTTTTTCGTCCGGTGAAACAAACCCCTGATAATTCTAAAACCTCTTTTTTTCCAGCTTGGGAGCCATTGCAGGCGCTGGAGTAACCCAGAAGAGATTATGATGCTGTTGGGCGGCTTGCAAAAAAATTCTCTCATCGACTATCCGGGAAAGATCAGCTGCGTGTGTTTCACATGGGGATGTAATTTCAGGTGCCCTTACTGCCACAATCCCCAGCTTGTGCAGGCTCCACCATCCGGGCAGCCTGCAGTGGAAGAGGAGAGTTTTTGCAGGTTCCTTGAAAAGAGAAAGGGATTTCTGGAGGGGGTGGTAATATCCGGGGGTGAGCCGACCCTGCAGAACGATCTGGCCGAGTTTTGCAGCAAGGTTAAAGACATGGGTTATTCAGTGAAGCTTGACACAAATGGGAGTCGTCCTGGGACTGTTAGAGAGCTGGTTGGTGAGGGCTTGGTTGACTACATTGCTATGGACATTAAGGCGGCGCCGGAGCACTACTATGATGTGGGGGGCCGGGATTTTGACCCGGCTTCGATACTTGAAAGCATTAGCATTGTTGCTGACTCCGGTGTTGACTATGAGTTTCGAACCACATGTGCAAGGCCGTTTGTGGATGAAGAAGAAATCGAGACAATAGCAAAGATTATAAGTGGTGCCAGGCTCTATATTTTACAAAGTTTCAACGGAGAAAACGTATTGGTTCCTGAGTATTTTGAAGGCTGCAAGCCTCGCCTGAGTAATGAGGAAATGCTTCATCTGAAATCAATTGCACAGGCATATGTTCAGGAATGTATCGTGCGCTAAGAATAGCATGGCCGGAGTTTTGCCTACCAGAAATGCTGTTTTCAAAATCCAAGCCATGATCATTCCTTTTGAACTTCTGCATCACGTTCCTTAATAACCTCTTTATCCAGGTTACAGCCTGCACATGATCAAAAAAGTACCATTGCCCTCAAAGGGTTTTCCAAAAGGGTAATTTTGACTTCCTTAACTGCCTGACCAGCTCGCCACAATGCGCACTCTCACGAAATGGGCTGCACGCATTGAACATCCCGCTCAAGCCCCGGCTCTGGTTGCCGAGGCCTTCAGGCAAATGAGAAGCGGTAGACCCGGGCTGGTTGAGCTTGAAATGTGCTGGGATGTTATGGAAATGAAGGCTGAGGTGAGGCCGGTGCAATCCTATGAGCCTGTTGAACAGATTCCGCCTGACCCTGAAAATGTCAAAAGGGCGGCCAAAATTCTCTCGAAGGCAAAAAAGCCGATGATGTTTGTCGGTGGCGGCGCTCTTGATGCAGCCGAGGAGATCACGGAGCTGGCTGAGACTCTTCAGGCCCCTGTCGTGGGTTTTCACAACGGGCGGGGTATAGTAAGCGATGATCACGAACTGGGAGTCAGCCCGGTAGCAGGATACAATCTCTGGCCTGGTACGGATGTTTTGTTGGGTATCGGTACCCGCCTTGAGCTGCCATATATGTACTGGACAGGGGGAAGAGTGTCTGGGAAGCTCATCCGGATTGATATTGATCCGGTTGAAATGGTAAGGCTCAAGCCTGATGTAGGAATAGTGGGAGATTCAAAGGTCGCCACGGGCGAGCTTCTTAAAGAGGTCGAAAAGCTTTGCGGCACAAATGCATCCCGGAAAGATGAAATTCAGGAAGCAAAGGCGAAAGCCAACACAGAGATTAGCGGCATTCAGCCGCAGATGTCCTTTCTTGAGGTTATAAGGGACGTGCTTCCCAGGGACGGCTTTTTCGTAGAAGAGGCAACACAGGTTGGATTTGTTTCCTGGATAGGTTTTCCCGTTTATCGGCCCCGCACCTATATAAGTTGCGGATACCAGGGAACCCTGGGGTTTGGATTCCCCACCTCGCTCGGTGTTAAGGTGGCAAACCCTGACAGAGCGGTTGTTTCGGTTACGGGAGACGGTGGATTTATGTTTGGAGTTCAGGAGCTTGCTACGGCTGTTCAGTATGGAATCGGGGTTACGATTGTTCTGTTCAACAATAATGCTTACGGCAACGTGAAGCGTGACCAGCAAAGAAGATTTCGCGGGCACCTGATCGGTTCTGACTTGAAAAACCCCGACTTCATAAAGCTTGCCGAATACTTTGGAGCCAGGGCTCTCAGAGCTGAGACACCAGAGCAACTAAAGAGGGCACTTGAAGAAGCCCTGGCAGAAAAGGGCCCCTGCCTCATAGAGGTTCCTATTGAGGCAGGTTCGGAGAAAAGCCCGTGGAGATTTATTTATCCGGGCAGGAAGCTATGAAGTACAAAGGGGAGTCGTCCATGGAAGCTAAGAAGGAAGATAATTGGAGAGTATGTGGTTGCCGTTTTCCAGGTGGATGTTGAAAACATCCTGAAAGTGCGCTGAAAGAGAATTCTTCACCTCTTCCATGGGGATTTTTTCCCCCAGCACTTGCTCCATGGAAGTCATCATCACACCATGAAGGCCGCAGGGATTAATCCAGCTAAATGGTTCCATGTCAGCGTTGACGTTCAGGGCGAGGCCGTGATAAGTGAATGACCGGCTTACCGCTATACCGATACTCCCTATTTTTAACATCCCTACCCATGCTCCACGATTCAAAGGGTTTCGTTCCGCCCTGATACCCCAGGATGCCACTGTGCGGATCATCACTTCCTCGAGTGCTTCTACAAACTCAACTACCCTAAGATTTTTTTGCCTTAGATTCACGATAAGGTAGGCGACGAGCTGACCGGGACCATGGTAGGTTATATCCCCTCCACGCTCCACCTGTATGACAGGGATACCGCGTGTTTCAAGCAGCTCCCGGGGTACCTTCAAGCTATCCAGTCCTCCCCTGCGGCCAAGAGTGAAAACCGGCGGGTGTTCCAGCAAGAGGATGATATCTTCTTGCAGAGAGCCTTCCTTCCTGTAGTTAAGCAGCTCAAGCTGGAGCCTGTGGGCCTTTCGGTAATCAAGGAGCCCGAGGTCTGCCAAAAGCCATTTTTGTTGTTCCGAACTCATGAAATCCTGTGCAGCGCCTCCAGTGTTTTGAACCTCCTCTATCGCTCATTCAATCAGGTGTGGTTTTCTTGCGGCGCTCACCTCGTCAAGCCTTTTCATCTTGCACCTGGTGGGGGCGTCTCTTAGAAGGTCAGGGTTTTCTCTACATTCATGTGCTATGGCCCTGAGAGCATCGATCAGAAGGTCGAGGTCCTGTTTGGATTCGGTCTCTGTGGGCTCAATCATTATCGCACCGTTCACGACCAAGGGAAAGTAGATGGTTGGAGGATGAAAGCCATAATCCATGAGTCGTTTTGCAATATCAAGTGTCCTGATTTTCTCTGCAGCCTGGTTCTTGTCAGTGAAGACACATTCATGCATGCAGGTTCTGTCATAGGGGAGATTGAACTTATCCTTAAGGCGCTCCTTGAGATAGTTAGCGTTCAGTACTGCAAGCTGGCTGCATTTCTTGAGGTTCTCTGCTCCCATGCTGAGGATATAACAGTATGCCTTTATCATTACACCAACGTTTCCCATAAAGGCATGCACTTTTCCGATAGATTGCGGAAAGTCTTCAGAAAGCACGTATTCCCCCTTTTTTCTCACTATGCGGGGAACAGGCAGAAAGGGTTCCAGGTCTTTTCGCACGCAAATAGGCCCAGCCCCTGGTCCTCCTCCTCCATGAGGGGTGGAAAAGGTTTTGTGAAGGTTCAAGTGTAAAATATCTACACCTATTCTTGCTGCATCCACTATTCCCATAATAGCATTCATGTTGGCGCCGTCACCGTAGACCAGCCCTCCTCGCGCATGCACAATATCGGCTATCTCTTTGATGTTTTCCTCAAAAAAACCGAGCGTGTTCGGGTTTGTCAGCATGATGCCTGCTGTTTCATCATCCATCACCTTGTCAACACTCTCAGCAGAAAGTATCCCTTTTTCATTGGATTTTACCGCTACAGGGCTGTAGCCGCAAAGAGCAGCACTGGCGGGATTGGTTCCGTGAGCAGTATCGGGCACAATTATCTTGGAAGGCCTCCGACCTTGGCTCTTATGAAAAGCATGGATAAGAAGCATTCCGCTCAACTCGCCTTGAGCCCCTGCAGCAGGCTGCAAGCAGACCGCATCCATGCCCGTGATCTCTGCTAAGAAGCGTTGCAGTTCAAACATAATTTCAAGAATGCCCTGTGATAACCTGTTGGGAAGAAGGGGGTGAGCCTTTGCAAATCCCGGCAGTCCTGCAAGTTTTTCATTGATCTTGGGGTTGTACTTCATTGTGCAGGACCCCAGAGGGTAGGTGCCCGTGTCTATCCCGAAATTCCACGTGGAAAGCCTCGTGTAGTGACGCACCACGTCTATTTCGCTCAAGTCCGGGAGTGAGGGACCTTCCCATACAAGGTCTTCGTCCGGTTGCGCAGGTTCAACGTCTGTCCTGGGAATGGAAAAACCTTGTCTTCCAGCTCTCCCTTTTTCCCACAGTAAAGGTTCGTTGAGTACCAGGCCCGTTGTGCCGGGAAAATCTTTCATGCTTTAATCCCCTCTATTAACGCATCTATGTCTTCCTTTGTCTTGGTCTCGGTGACGCAAAACAGGTAATGGTGGCTAAGATCAGGGTAGTGGTGAGCAAGCGGGAGCCCTGCAATTATTTTTTCCCGTATTAGGCGATCGCGTGTTTTTTCAAATCCGGGTGGCAATTCCACCACAAACTCGTTGAATGTTGGGGCGGAAAAGGCGATCCTGAAACCAGCCTTTTCCATCTCTCTTTTAAGATACTCGCACTTGTCAAAGTTAAGACGGGCCAGCTCATGCATGCCCTTGCTACCCAGGAGTGCCATATACATTGCAGCGGCAATAGCACACAGGTTATTGTTCGTACAAATGTTGGAAGTTGCTTTCTCTCTGCGAATGTGTTGTTCCCTGGCAGCCAGAGTGAGAACAAACCCTGTTCGACCTTTTAGGTCTTTTGTTTTTCCGACAACCCGGCCAGGCATCTGTCTGACATATTTCATTTTGGTTGCAAATATGCCCAGCCCGGGCCCGCCGAACGACTGCGGTATCCCTAGGCTCTGTCCTTCTCCACAAACAATATCTGCCCCAAAACAACCTGGATTCTTGTACAGGCCATAGGCTAAAGGTTCTGTGAAGCAGCACATAAAAAGGGCATTTTTTTTCTGGGCCATTTCGCTTGCAGCATCAAGATCTTCAACACAGCCAAAAAAATTCGGGGACTGAACAGCCACAGCCCCCAGATCAGCTATACCATCAAGGGGAGAAAGATCCGTTCTGCCGTTCTTGAACCAGGGGAGCTCCACCACCTCAAACCCTGTGGGTTCAAGGTAGGTACGAACCACGCGCCTGTACAAAGGATGGATCAGAGTTGAAACTGCCAGTTTTTTCAGCTTCTTTATCCGCATAGCCATGAGCAGTGATTCAGCCAATGCAGATGCGCCGTCATACATGGAGGCATTGACCACCTCCATACCAAGAAGCCTTGCACACAAGGTCTGGTATTCATAAAGAGCTTGCAAAGTGCCCTGACTCATCTCAGGCTCATAAGGCGTATAAGAGGTTGAAAACTCCGACCTGCTGGTCAAGTAAGACAACGCATGGGGTATGAAGTGCTCATAGTTTCCAGCCCCAAGGAAGACCTTGAACTCAGGGGCGATACTACTCTGCCGTGATAGAAAAGTCATCTTGGATTCCAGCTCCCATTCTGTCAGGGGCCCCGGTAAATTCATGTTCTTAATACGACGGCAACTCTGCGGAATAACTGAAAAGAGCTCATCAAGGGTTTTCACACCTATTAATCGGAGCATTGACTCAATTTCTTCAGGGGTATGTGGCAAATATCTCATCTATTTCAATCCTTTTAGCATTTCAAGATAGGCATCCCTATCCATCAGGGAATCAAGCTCGGATTGATTATTGGGCTTGATCTCGATCATCCATCCATCCTGGTAAGGGCTTTTGTTGACCAGTTCGGGCGATTCCTCCAACAACTTGTTTGTAGCGAGAATCTCACCTCCTACAGGCATGTAGAGCTCGGATACGGCTTTAACCGATTCAACGCTTCCAAACTCATCTCCCTTGCCGAAGCTCTCTCCCTCCTGCGGCAGCTCCACGAAAACAACGTCCCCGAGCTGATCCTGAGCATAATCACTGATACCGACCCTGATTTTTTCTCCCTCAGGCCTTGCCCACTCATGATCCTCTGCATAGCGGACATCCTCTGGAAGTTCCAATTCACTGATTTCTTTCATCACCTATCCTCCTTCGAAGTTTTTTGCTTTATCTCTTCTGCTCCAAGTACCTCTCTCACACTCTGATTTTTCTCTAAATTTAGCAACCCAATATCTCCGGGAATTTGAAACGCAGAATCCAGCCCATCACTCCTTAATACGCTTATAACTAAAAAATGGCAAACAGCCAAGTTCAAGAAGAAGTTATGCAAAACCTGCCTATTGTTTCACGGAGCATATAACACAGGCATGGCCAAAGGCAGCTACAATATGTAGGGTACCTTCAAATTGTACGCTTTATAAACAACAAATGTTTCCACTGATTGAACATTCTTGATTCTAGCGACTTCTTGGGTATAAAATTCAAGCAGTCCGAAGCCTTCCTTTAAGAAAACAACCAAGATCAGATCGTATTGGCCGGTTACCACGCTGACCGATACCACCCCCTTCAATTTGCTGAATTCTTCGCCTTTCTTGATCAGGTCCATGGTTTTTAGCTTAACTCCAACCATTACTATTCTGTGACCGGGAAGGGCTTCAGGGTCCACAAGGCCCGCTACTTCCAGGATCCCCTCATCGACCAGTTTTTGAAACCGCGTCCTCACTGTATTTTCAGAAACGCCGAGTTCGCGGGCTATCTCTTTGAAGGGTTTTCTTCCTTTTCGGAGATGCTTAATAATGGCAATATTGGTTTCGTCCATTTTCATAAAGTAACCCCTCCCCAAAATGCAATCATGAGAAATTCACACAGATCAGATATAATATTCTGATGATATTGTCAATATTTTTCGAATTATTGATGATAAAATAAAAAAATAGGAAAATTTTGTTGAATAATATAAATATGAGTGATAAAAATCAGAGAGATTTCTTGCCCGAATAATCAAGTGGGATATAGCGGAGGGAGAAAGTTTTGGAAACTGGATGAAAGGAAGGTGAATTTGAAAATGAAGAGACCAAGACAAACAGTATTTCATGAAAAACACGTGGCTCTCGGAGCAAAGATGGTGGAGTTCGGAGGCTGGGAAATGCCTCTTAGCTACCCAACGGGAATTGTTGGGGAGCATCTGGCGACCAGAAAGCGAGCAGGACTATTTGACGTCTCTCATATGGGAAGATTTACTTTCAAGGGCCCCGGTGCTTTAAAGTTCTTAAACCATTTTCTGAGTAACAATGTGGAAGCCCTGGATCCCAGGGTAAGAGGCGCGCAATATACCCTGATCCCTGATCAAAAAGGAGGAACAATAGACGATGCTTATCTGTATAGATTTGTCACGGACGAATTCCTATTGGTAGTAAATGCTGCCAACATTGAAAAAGATTGGAGTTATTTTAAGAAATCTCTTGAAAGTTTTTCTGAAGTAACACTTGCCGACAGCACAGATGAGATTGCCATGCTCTCCCTTCAGGGGCCGCAGTCAAGACAGATACTGAAAGATGTAATTGAAGGTTCTCGCCTCCCGGAGCCTTATAGAAATGCTGTTTGCTCTGGCAAGATTGGCGGTGCCCAGGTAATGGTCGCACGCACAGGATATACAGGAGAACCGCTTGGTTTCGAAATTTTCACCAATCGGGATTTTGGCCTTAGAATTTGGGACGAACTGGTGGCAAGAGGTGCCACTCCGGCGGGCCTGGGGGCACGGGACACCCTCCGGCTGGAAGCAGGCCTCCCACTTTACGGCCATGAATTAGGGAAAGACCCCGAAGGGAAGGAAATGCCCATGCTGGCATACCCCCTGGCGAGGACCGGAGTAAGCTTTTCTGTGCTTAAAGGCAACTATAATGGTCGCGAGTCTTTGCTAAGGCAGTTTGAAGCACTTTGCAAAATCATGGATGGGGACTATTCGATGCTTGATATTCTTCCACGCATCATTCGACCGCTGGCTGTTACAGGCAGAGGGGTCGCACGTGAAGGAGCAAGAGTTTTCAAGGGAAACAGGCACGTTGGTTATGTGACAAGCGGGACTATGGTTCCAATGTGGGAGGTAAAAGGAGAAGGGCTTGAATCTTTTCAGGCTGACAGAAAAGAGCTTCGTTCCCTCTGCCTCGCCTGCATTGACAGCAACATCCGGGAAGGGGAAAAGCTGGAAATTGAAATACGAGCAAAGAGAGTTGAAGCTGTTGTGGTAGCATATCACCTTCGAAGCGAAGCCCCACCTTATGCCAGGCCAATAGTTTACGGGTACGAGAAGCCCCCTATAGGGGAAGACTCTGGAGACATACAGGCAAGGGTCACATCTATTTTGAAAAAAACTGTCGAAAATACCAGGTGGCGCCAGCAAGAATGCATAAACCTCATTCCTTCTGAAATGACAGCCTCGCCAATGTCAAGGCTTGTCTCCATTATGGATCCCTGTTTCAGGTATGCTGAACATAGAAACATGAAGGCATTTTATGACACGGAAATCTACTACTACCAGGGAACTGATTTTATCCGCGAGGTTGAGGAAGCCGTGAACCAGGAAATGCGAAAATTCCTCAGATGTGCTCAAGTTGAAACAAGGCCAATAAGCGGACAGATGGCAAATATGGCTGCTTTTAGCGCTATGATGGATTACATAAATCGCCTCAATCCAAAGGCCGAACCGAGGCGGATTCGCATGGTAATGAACAACCATATCCAGAAAGGGGGTCACCTCAGCGCGCAACCCATGGGAGCATTGAAGGATTTTGTTGCCTGGGATTCGCGCACCGAGCGGCCGGCAGTAGTAGCCTTTCCTGTGCTCGCGGAAAATCCTTACAAGATAGATGTGACGGCTTCCTTTGCCCTGATTGAGGAGTATCGCCCGGAGCTGATTGTTCTCGGTAAAAGCATGGTTCTTCACAAGGAACCTGTTGCGGAAATCCGCAAGTTTCTCGACTCGCAAGGTTTGCGCTGTGTTTTGATGTATGATGCCGCCCATGTCCTGGGGCTGATCGGGCCATATTTCCAGCAACCCTTTGAGGAAGGCGCGGATCTGGTTACAGGCTCCACACACAAGACATTTTTTGGTACGCAACGGGGCATTATTGGCTCTCGGTTCAAAGAAAAGGAGGAAGGTTACGAGCTCTGGGAATCGGTTAAGAGAAGGGTTTTTCCGGGATCAGTGTCAAACCACCACCTTGGGAGGCTGCTTGGTTTACTTATTGCCGCCTATGAAATGAACTATTTCAAGGATGAATATCAGAGGAAAGTCATCGCTAATGCAAAAGCATTTGCAAAGGAACTTAAAGCTTGTGGCTTGGATGTGGCAGGTGATCCTGACATTGATTATACGGAAACACACCAGGTGGTGCTACGCGTTGGTTATGGCCGCGGAGCGCAGATGGCCCGAAGGCTTGAGGAGAACAATATAATCTGCAACTACCAGGCAGGCCCTGACGAAGAAGGGTTTACTGCTGCAGGATTCCTCAGAATGGGGGTCTCTGAAATGACGCGCTTTGGAATGGAAGAAGAGGATTTCGGTGAGGTGGCTTCACTTATTCACGAGGTGGTTAGCAAAGGCAAGAAAGTGGGTGGAGAAGTGAAATCGTTCAGAAAGAGATTCAGCGAGCTAAAATTTTGTTTTAAAGCAGAAGAGTATGCTGAATTGTTGGAAACCTTGCATCACATGATTTAGGCCTGCCCCTTCCACCATGTGAGGCCGCTGCTAGCAAAGAAAGAATGTATTTCCCTGGCCAGGCAAGCATATGTTTTGCATTCAAAAAGAAGATGTCAAGCTAGAGCTTGAGGTGGTTGAGGTAAATTCTCTCTTTATCCACGAGAAGATTTTGCCCCACATGGTGGAAAAGCTTACGTGGGAGTTTTCAAACCTCGCAGACCTGGAAAACCCCATCATAATTGAACAAAACGGCATTATACTGGATGGAAATCATCGTGCGTATGTTTTCAGGGAGCTTAAATTCAAATATATACCGGTTTGTAGAATTGACTACTTTCACAAGAATACAAAGCTTCGCTACTGGTTCCGGTTGCTCTCAAACGTGAAAGAAATGAAATTGATTGAGGATATTGCCAGAGGTATGGGTGCTGTATTTAAGGAAGTGAGAGATAGAGAGTCGCTGAAAAGAAATCTTGACCATGATCGTTACTCCTTTGGTGTTCAGCAGGGCCAGACTTTTGCGCTTATTCGTTTTGGAGGCAATAAAGTGCATGACGCGGTTAGCGCATATGAAATGGTCGAGAGAGTTCAAGAAAAACTTGTGCAAAAGGGGGCAAAAATCGATTATATTCCATGCCAGCATGTTTATGACGAGGCTTTCTGCAAGGCTCTGAAGGAGAAAGAAGTTATCATTTGGACGCCTCAGATCACCAAGGAAATGGTAATCTGGGCAGCAAGAGAGCAAAAGGTTTTCGCACCAAAGACAACCCGACACCTGATACCTGCAAGGCCGCTGAATGTGAATATTCCCACGCAGTGGTTCAAGGAAAATGTTTCACTGGAAGAAATAAACAAAAGGTTTTCTAGTTTTCTGAAACAAAAGGAGATAAAACAACTGGCCCCGGGACAGGTTATTGATGGGCGATATTACCAGGAAGAGCTGTTTGTTTTCCTGGATAAAAAAAAAGAGCCTGTCTCAGGGACCCAGAGGGGGAAGAAATGAGCGAGAAAGACAAGATAATAAGCCTCTCGGCGACAGGCATTGACACGCCTGGCCTGGTGTCCAAAATTACAAATAGGATCTATGAGCTAGGCGGAAACATTATCGACGTGGAGGAGAACTGCCGGAGAGGCTTGTTTTCCATATTTCTGATTATCGACTTTTCCGGGTCCGAGCATCACATGGAGCAAGTAGAGAAAGCTCTTACCGTATTGGGAGACGAAACGGGTCTGAAGACGATTTTTGGGGCATATGAAGAGGCAGAGATTCGCTACCCTGCCCGAAAGGAAAGACATATAGCAACCATTCTTGGGGAGGACAAGCCGGGCATCATTGCAAAAGTATCTGCCTTCTTTCATGCGTACAACATCAATATAGAGACATGCAAGATGATTGCCCGAGGAAAGTTTTTTTCAATGGAGATGGGTATAGATACTGGGCGGATATTGATCCAACCGGGCCTTTCGCGGGATAAAACAATTGAGAAGATGAAAAGCGAACTAAAAGAACTGTGCAGGGATTTAAACCAGAGTGTTGTGATCCAGAGTGAGGATGTCTATAGAAAGGGCAAGAAACTTGTTGTCTTTGATGTGGAATCTACCCTCATCCAAGAGTCTTCCATTAAGAGTTTCCTAGAAAAAGTCTGTGATCAAATCAGGCCGGCTGATACAAAGCTTTCAGCGGTGGATAATGCTGGTGACAGTGTGCATGCGCTTATCGAAAATGCGCGGCTGCTTAAAGGTATGCCCATTGCCGATTTTGAGAAGTTTAGCAGTGCCCTTGAGTTGAACCCCGGAGCCCTTGAACTCATTGGGATACTCAAATCAATGGGCTTCAAGATAGCGCTTCTTTCCTCAGGGTTCAATTTCTTCATAAGAAAGATTTTTGAAGAGGCGGGCGTGGACTATGCCTTCTCAAATACACTGAAGACAGATGATAAAGGGCTTATTACCGGGGAACTTGAAGAGCCTGTCATAACGAGTGACAAGAAACAGGAAATACTTGAATTCATAATGAGGGTTGAGAATCTTCAGCCTGACCAGGTTATTGCAGTTGGCGACGGATCTATTCGATCGCACTTCATAAAGAATGTGGGCCTCTCTATTGCTTTCAAGCCGGATGAAAAAAGTATTGAAACCGATGGAGTTTTAAGCAGTGATCAGATCATCAACATGCTCTACTGCCTGGGGATGCCCAAGGCGGAGCTTGACAAGTACTTGAAAACCACTCATTCGCAAAGTCCCACTCAGGTATAGAGTAAACAAGCTAGCTCTTGTCTTCTTGCGACAAGCTATCCTGCGCTAGATTTTGGGTTCCTCTTTTCTTGCTAGGAGCCTGCAGGAAAACTGGATTCATCGGAGGCTGTTGGAGAATGCTCATCCCGGTGGTCGCAGCGGGAAGAAGGGTGAGGATAATGCAGCCCTTCGGCTATGCTCAGGGCCATGAGCCTGTCGAATGGCAGATGGGCGTTTTTCGACAGCCTCCTAGGTTTTTCGGGCGATATGGGTAAGGGCCTTTCGGATTCGTTCCAGAACTTTTTCTTTACCCAGGATTTCCATGACTTCAAATAGCCCAGGGCTTGCACTCTTACCGGTGAGGGCGACCCTGAGGGGCTGGGCAATTTTTCCCAGCTTTATTTGTTTTTCCTCAATAAAGTCCAGGAATACCTTTTCGAGGCTTTTTTGGCTAAAGACCTCCGTTTTTTCCAGGCGCTCCAGAATTTCCTCCATCAGACCTAAGATGTTCGGTTTCAAGAATTTCCTGTCCGCTTTTTCCTCGTAGCTTATTTCATCCTGGAAGTAAAAAAGAGACCCCTCTGCCATCTCATCAAGGGTTTTGCTCCTGATTTTCAATGTTTCCACTGCCCGGGCAACCTTGGTTTCATCCAGATTCTTGAGGCCGCGCTTTTCCAGGAAAGGAATCACAGTGCGGGTTAGGTAACCTGTATCAGACTCCCGGATGTATTGGGCGTTCAAGTCAAGAAGCTTTTCTGCATTGAAAATGCCCGGGGATTTGCCAACATGTTCAAGGGAAAACTTTTCAATCAGCTCATCAATGCTAAATTTCTCCTGATCCCCATAGGACCATCCCAAACGCGCGAGGGCATTCAAAACGGCTTGGGGAAGGTACCCCATATCTCTGTACGCCAGCACGGAAGTGGCCCCATGGCGTTTGCTCAACCTTGTTCTGTCAGGGCCGAGAATCATGGGCACGTGTGCATAGTAAGGCAATGGTTCACCGAGCGCCTGGTATATCATTATCTGCCGGGGTGTGTTGTTAACATGATCATCACCGCGTATGATGTGAGTCAGTCCCATGGTTATGTCATCTACCACCACCGCAAGGTGATAGGTTGGATTTCCGTCAGAACGCCACAGAACCAGATCATCCAGCTCCTCGTTGTTGAAAGAAATCGGTCCCTTGACAAGATCATTGAACGAGGTCTTCCCTGTTTGGGGGGCTTTCAAGCGCACAACTGCATGCGGAGCAGGCCCCAGGCCCAGGTTTCTGCATTTTCCGTCGTACTTGGGTTTGAGACCTTTTGCCATGGCCTGTTTGCGCCTTTCTTCAAGTTCCTGAGGGGTGCAGTGGCAGTAATATGCCTTTCCACTTGCCAAAAGCTTTTCAAGGTATTCCCTGTATATGTGGTAGCGCCGAGACTGGAAATACGGACCCTCATCCCAGTCCAGACCAAGCCATCGCAAGGATTCCAGTATTGCGTTTGTAGCTTCCTCACTTGATCTGGCCTGGTCAGTGTCCTCAATGCGAAGAATGAACTTACCCTTGTGTTTCCTGGCGAAGAGCCAGTTGAAGAGCGCAGTTCGTGCACCACCGATATGAAGATACCCCGTGGGGCTTGGTGGAAATCGTGTGACGACTTTCTTATTGTCCATAAAAGAGTGCTGCCTCCTGATGGCAGAAAATTACTGTTGAGCGGAGTTTAGCACACGGACAACCGCTAAACAAGGACTGATAATGAGGCATAAATCAGAGACAGAAATAAACCCATCCCTTCGCTCCAGCAGAATGGTAGCTGAGAAAAATATTGAAGACAGAGGGGCAGCGGTGGAACTGAAAAAAGAAAAAGGCAGAGCCTCACCGGGCTCTGCCTCGGGTGGAGGGTTAGGTTGAGGTTGGTTTGAGAAGTAAACTTTTTTGGAGGTTATGCTTTTAAGTTACCAATCCGCCGCGTTTGTGCCGAAAAGGACTTCCCGGGATGCCGTTTTTTTAAGCTGGCGCGATCCTCTCTCTCCTCTCAGGTAGATCCCCAGCAGAAAAGATGCACGCACATCCGAGAAGTTTTTAACTAAAAGAGCTTTTACTGCCTGATCACTTTTATAAAAATTAGGTAATATCATACTTATGTTTTCATATTTGTCAAGCATTTTTATTAATATTAGACATAATTTATATAATTTATATGTATATGGTACATTAAAATGAATAGCTATACAATATAATGTATATTTAAATCTTGTTCCACTATCTTTCTATATGTTTTTTTGACAAATTAAAAAAAACAGGGCCCAAATTGACCCTGTTTTAACTAAGAATGCCTTTTTGTGAGCACGCCCGGGCAATCAGACTTAGAAAGGTGTATCTTTTGCCTTATCCACAGTGCCCCAGCCAAGGGGGAAAAGAGCAGGGGGAGTTTATCTCAGGCCCCTACGGAGCAGAAGCTTTCATTCCGGCCTCTATTCCCTTGCTGAAGTCGGTCAGCACAGTTGTCACCCGCGCTCCAAGTTCTCTATCAATCATGAAAAGTCCGCTTTTGCCTTGGGTTCCGGAGCCGACCAGTTTGAGTTTTGCTATAATGTCATTGTCATTTTCCTCTTCCTTGATTTGCTCGGTTACGTACCACTGAAGGAAAAGCTGGGTAGCGTGGTCTTTCTCTGCGATCGCGAGGTCGACTAGGTCGTTGATTGATTTTGTGATGAATTTTTCATGTGCAAGGGTTTTTTCAAACATGTCCAGAGGAGACTCAAACTCATGGGGCGGCTGTTTTATGGGCATTAGCTTAACTTTGCCACCCTGCCTGGCAATATATTCGTAGATTTTCATGGCGTGCAGCATCTCTTCGTGCTACTGAACCATGAACCAGTTGGCAAAGCCTTTGAGGCCTATGGAGTCACTGTAAGCTGACATTGCCATGTGGAGCCCCACGGGCAAGCCCGTGGCACCACTTAGTCTCGCCGAATTGCTTCGCAATCGGCGGGACTTAGTGGTACGACATCCCGCCCGCCCTTAACCGCATTCATCCACGGCTCGTTCAAGGCTTTTCCATTTTCTTATTTAGCATGCTCAATCCTCCTCTCAAGATTTAAATTAACTTTGAAATGAGTCGCTTTTAGTTATGTGTCAAATTCCTGGGCAAAAAGCCATAAGACAAGATTTTCCTTGACATGAGATCGTATTACTTTTCTATTATGCGGATTATTTAAGGGCCAGCCATGGGCTTGAAAGGTGAGTCTGGCCAGAGTTGGAAAAATTGTATGCAATCACTAAAGAGTCCCCGGTTTGATCAATAAGAAACAGTTGGAGGACAATATGGCTGTCATTACCATGTCGAGGCATTTTGGGGCAGGTGGTACCACACTCGGTGGAAGGCTTTCGAAAAGACTGGGGTATCGCTACGTAGATGATCAATTGATTAAGGATGTAGCTAAGAATGTCGGCGTTTCCGTCGGGGAGGTCAAGACGTTTGAAAAGCGTGGAACTTCGAAACTCATGAAGCTTCTTGATTGGGTTGTAAGTCCCGACTTTATTGAACGCCATACATCTAACCGCCGCGAGCTTGATGAGAAGCGCTATGTTGAAGAAGTTAAAAGCATTATTTTGAGGCTTTACGAAAAAGACAATGTTGTCATCATCGGCAGGGGAGGTAACTATGCTCTAAGGGGATATCCGAACACCATACATGTTCTGCTCGTTGCTGACAAAGAACATCGCATCAGGTTTCTTGCAGATAAGTATCACATGACACCTGCCCAGGCTGAAAGGGCTATAAGAAGAGCCGACATGATAAGGGAGCGTTTTTTGAACTGCTTTTCAGAGGAAACAAACCATGATGACCCCATGCTCTACACCATCATCCTTAACATGGGTTACGTAAGTATGGACAAGGCAGAAGATTTGATCGCGAGCCTGGCTCAGGAAGTTAAGAAGTGACCTCTGGCCACCTGAACTATGGAGTCGCGGGGTGTATTTCAGCGAGGCAACATCTGCTTTATTTAGTTTCATAGATATTGAAGGCAAGTTTAGTTGTAAACGACACACAGGAACACACACTCAGTATCATACTTTTTATTGTGCCCTGAAGCCTGTCATACTCGCCCTCCAGGCTTCCCATGTCCAGTTTATTGACTTTGATGTCTTTTGATGCAAGAACGGCCGCATATTTGGGCTCCTGCCCTGTGCTCAGGAAAGGTATATTACCGAAATAGTCCTGTACCTCAAGCGGGAGCAAGTAAAGGGGGCCTTTCTTGCTCTGCCCCACCAAACAGGCATCTCCTTCTGCAATTATAAACGCGCTCTTCTGTGAAGAACCTTTTTTCACAATGATCTGCTTACCTTTGGCTAAACCCGTGAGGGCGTCTTTTTTTACTGCAAGCTCGGCCGCCCTGGTGGTTATTTTTCTGAGCCTGGCATCCATGCTTGTGAGAATGCTTCGAAATTTCGGAGACAGCGATCGGAATTCAACGGAAAGCTGCTGGGTATCCAGGAGACCGAGCCTAAGGTCTCCGACTGCAGTTACTGTTGCACTTCTTGCATGTTCCTGGAACAGGAAAGATGCAAAGGTGCCTATGAAACATCCTTCCCCGATCTGAGCCACGGTGAAGGGGCCCTTTGGCGTGTCTTTTGTTATTCTTGCTTTCCCCTCGAGGATGACCCAGATCCACTTCCCGTGACCCCCTTCAGTAACAACCGTTGTTCCGTCAGAGAAATCCTCTTCTTCAACAACATAAAGATAGTCAACTTGCGGCCCTTTTATAACAGGAAAAGCGTCCGCTTTGCCTTCTCCGGATACTCTTGCTTGTGCAAGGGAAAGGTCGTCAAAATCCTGCGGCCCGACTCTTTTGATCACCCCGTCGTCAAGCATTTTCATTGCATCCAGGGTTATCTCCATTCGCCCCTTCTTGATAGCACGCTCAACCGACACCTTCTCTTCCAGAAATTCGAATTTGCCTTCCATCCACCCAAACAAGGCGTAGACAGCATCCAGACCGCGCAACTCTCCGTCAGTGGCGTTAACAGGATCTCCCTTGACAAAGTATATGATACCCGGGTGAGGGGAGTGCTTGCTCGTTATGCGCAACACTCCTGTGCTGCTGTTGCCGCCGACGATTTGAAATACTTCTGCGAGACTGTTAAAGCTCAGATCACCGGAAAGGACCACTTTTGATGTCATCACGACCCCTTATTTTGTCCACTGAAGCTCTTTCTGGAGATGGCGTAATGTGACAAGCAAGGCCTCTTTTAGCGTTGCTCCAACCCCGGACCCTTTAAGAGCACTTGCTTCGTAGTAAGGAACCTTTAGTTTACTGTTCAGCTCTCGCTGCATGAGTTCAACCGGCATAAGAGGAATCCCTTTTTCTTCAAGGTCTCGCTTATTATACTGCATCACAAGAGGTATTTTAAAAATGTTTTTGTTCTCCTGGGCCAGGTTTTCCGCAAGGTCCTTCAAAGACTCGATGTTCGCTTTCCTTTGAATTTCCAAGGAATCTGCAACAAAAACCACGCCGTCAACTCCCTTGAGTACCATTTTCCTGGTGGATTTATATTTGGGTTGGCCTGGGACAGTGTAAAGTTGAATTTTTACATCACAACCTCTGATCTTTCCCAATCCCATTGGAAGGAAGTCAAAAAACAGCGTGCGATCCCCTTGCGTATTAATAGAAACCATCTCCGAAGACGTGTGTTTGTTGAATGCCCTGAAAATATACTCCAGATTTGTAGTTTTGCCTCCTCTGCCGGGACCATAATAAACAAGTTTGCACTCTATGATTCTGTTTTTAGCGTTGAAAATCGCCATGCGGTCAGGTTGCTGCCCCCCCAAATCAGCTTACACAATAGTCAGTTCAGATTATTCAGTTTTCGAAGGGAATGTTTCTCTGCAAATACACTAATCCTCTTCGATAGTGATATCTATCATATAGTCGCCTTTTCTCGGCCCTTGCTTTATAGTGGCTTTGCGGGAAACAATGCCGTTACTCCTGAAAACAGTTATAGGCGAGTAGCATTGCATGTCCTCCAATCGAGTGCCGGGTTCCAGGCAATCTGCGACGTGTTTTTGATTTGTGGAAATCACTATGCTGACTGTATTGGAGGATTGAAAATCCACATCGAAATCTACTGTCTGACCTTTCAGGGGCCCCCCATCAAAGCGTATGGAAACGCCCGATATATCGATAATCATTTGTTGGGCTTTTTTCCTCTTGGTTTTTGCCCTTGGCATGGCCGGCAGTATTTCGCCAGCCTCAGGGGTATTCATGGAAAGGTAGCATCTGATAATATTCTTAGCCGTTACGACGGGCATTATCCCCTTTTCCAACAGACTTTGGAACTCTTCGAGTGCACGCTCGTACTGTCCAAACTTGGCAAGCGCCACCGCACCCTCCACAGCAGCAGCTTCATCGGTATTGGAAAACGTAAACAAGTTTTTAATCAAATCTTGCACCTGAGTGGAGAGCTCTAACGTTTTCGGGCCCTGCTCAAATTCTTGGATAGATTTCTCAAGTTCTTTGATTTTCTTTTCTACAGCATCGATGAGCTCTTGGTTGGTAGAGAATTTTTGGCTTTCTCTAATGTAATTTAGGAGCTCCAGGTATTTTTCTCTCGACTCTTCAAGAAGACCTTGTGTCTTGTAAAGGCTTGCTTCTCTTAAAGCACGCTTTATTTGTTCCTTTTCAGACATGTAACTCTTCACCGACAACATCTAAGCAAGTTGATACAAAACACAAATCGTGTACTTTGCCTTAATTATTCTAAAATGTATATTTATCATATCCTTTTGGTTTAATAAAGGATTTTCTTGAACCTCCACAAAGGATCTAGCTCCAAATCAAGGTATCGGTTTCGCAGAATCATGAACAAAGATGTCCCTTATGGAGGGCATTCAAAAAGAAGCTGTGTTTTCTACATGGACTCTGTGTCCCAAGATTTCAAAGTAAACTGCTTGAAATATTGCCCGGAATATAAGAGCATTGTCACAGAGAAGTCAGCAGTTTGAAGAAGCTCGGGCTGCGAGAAAGTCAAACCGGGGAAAGACAGGGTGAGGAGATGAAGATCAAAGTGGAAAGTGAAAAGTTTGTAAAAGCTGTCAAGAAACTGGATGGAGTGGAGATGATGGTGGAAAACGCTGATGATGCCAAGGAGGCTCTGGCGCTCATATTGAGAAAAACCGACATCTTTAATGCTGAGAACTACGCTAAGCTAAAGGACGTGAGCGTATCTTCTTTCCAAGAGTACAAAACCTCTGCTGTAGACTACAAGATGGTTTTCTTGCTTGAATTCCTTTTCGAGGAAAATACTTCTCTGGATACGAAAGTGGCTGTCATAAAAGAGCTGCAAGAGTTCTTCAATAAAGTCTGATCTGGAGTGGTTCCACGCCGTAGCAAGTGTCCGTAAGACATGGCGGGCTAATTCCGATTCGGGAGCCTTTTACTAACTCTGCGTAAGAGCAGTCAGGAATGGTACAGGAGATGCTGCCAAAAAACGTAAAGGTTTTTGCCTACTCTGGCTACAAGGCAAATGAGAGGCCTGTTTCTTTTATTATGGATGATAGGAGGATTGAAGTTAGAAGCATTGTAGACAGGTGGTACGGCATCGAGCACGACTACTACAAGATACTTGGGGATGACGGCAAGGTCTACCTGCTCAAGTGGCATCGGCTTTTGGATCTGTGGTTTGTGGTGAAAATCCTTGAAAAGATGGGGAAACATTAGCCAGAGTATCTCGTCTCTTTTATGACACATGGCTGCGGAGGGTGCAATGCCAGATGATGCTTGCAAAGGGAAAAGTTAGGCCCCTTCGGCTTTCTAGTAGATGATAGGCGAGAAATCCAGGTTGGCCTACTCGGGAGTATAAACCCAGCTGTAACTGAGTGGCCTTGCGTGACGCGCAGCGTCCTTTGGGTGCAAGAATTCATCCCTGAGCTTTAGCCAGTTGTAAGCAGGATTGCATCTTCTGAGCTTTCCATCCGTAGGGGGCGTGGAAAACGGAGTATGGGTGTATACTGCTTCGGCAATTCCCACATGGTTGCTTCCTGCAGTGTAGAGGTAGCCGGACTTCAAATCATCCGTGTTCATTGACTCTCTTTTTGCAAGATCCCTGATCTGCTGGTCAGTGAGCTTTATAAGGAAAAACTTGGAGACCCCCCGTTCGGAGTATTTCACCAATGTTCGGGACTCGGAACTGGAAACATAAACAGTGGAAATAAAATCCTGTTTCCTCAGAAGCTGTGCTGCAATAAGGCCTGCTGTTCGCCTCCCTCCCACACTGTGGTGGCATCCATAATACTCAAAGAGCTTGTTTTGAAGTATTCGGGCTTCCTCGTCGCCTCTTTCATATATGCTGTTTTGCACATAGCGAAGCCACTTGGCCAGATCTTCTGCAGCATCAGCAATGGGCCAGTCAATTTTTACATGCATGTGTGTCAGAGCGTATCTGTTTCTCCTCTTCACTGAGGGGTCCTGTTGTATCAGAAGTGCATAGTCTACATTCAAAAGGCTTTCCAGGAAGTCGAGGAAGTCAGGTTTGTCAAAATAGCGCAGGTTATGGCTAAAATTCTTGTGCAAGGGTAGTTCTGCAAGGTATTGTAAGTTTTTCTTGACAACTTTGTTTTCAGGGAAAAATCGGATATAGTTTTTCAGTTCAGGACTGATCGTACCCTCGCAGAAGATAACGATAAAGGTATTGTAGAGTTCAGACTCTTTTTCCATTTTTTTTGATCCTGGTTTTAGTTCGCTTTTTTCCAGGAAGACATATTCAACCCCGTTCTCCAGAAACTTGTAAAAAGAATCAATTAGTGATATTTTCATCAATCTGATTTCAAGGGCGTCTCTTAGTATTTCATAAAGTGAGCGCCGGAGTTTTTCAAAATAGCTGAGTCTTTCCCTGTAAATCCACATGTATTAGTCTCCTGAGGTGTATCTCGTAAACAAGGTTGTTATACAAATACGTCGGAAGCGCACAAAAAAGAGAGCATTTGATAGAATGATTACGATTTTTATAATTTTTAAAATATATCAATAAGTTGGCTAAACTGTCAACAGAAAAAGGATAAAATTTGCTTTGCCAGAGAATTATAATATGAATCGTGTCCAACTGGGGCTTAAGAAAATGCGATGGTTTGCTCCAGATCATACCCTGATGGTGACTCGGAGGGGTATTAATTTGCTTGACAAACCAGCTTGAGCATATATAGTACAAAATTTATTTTTTGCTTAGTTATGTTAAATTAAACTATATTTTAATCTGCCAGAGGCGGACGAGGGTTCAATTCCCCGCCCCTTGGGGCGTTAAGAAAATTTCCGATTGATACCCCGTCCGCTTGCGGCGGGGTAGTTAGTTCTAGAACTTGTCATGATAATCGATCTTAAGAATATTACTGAAGAGCTCCTGGTAAAAAAGGCACTGGACAGGGACTGGTGGGTAGTCCAGGATGAGGACGACCAGATTCTGGGGCTTGAAACGCCACTGGAACTTGACATAAAGGTTTCCAGGGCGGGGGAGAAGTATCTCGTAAAAGGAGAGATAGCAGGCGGAGTCCGGGTCAGATGTGATAGGTGCCTTGAGCCCTTTCGCTGGGATTTCAAATCGGCGTTTAGCGTGTATCTTGTTGTCCCTGAACCGACGACGGACCAGGCAGATATCGAGCTTCTGGAAGAAGAGATGGAAGTAGATTTTACAGAGGGTGAGGCAGTTGAGTTGGATCAAATCATTAAAGAGCAGGTTTACCTTTCCCTGCCTATGAAATGCATATGCAAGGATGATTGCCTCGGGCTTTGTCCCGGGTGTGGAGTCAACCTTAACAGGGAAGCATGCCAGTGTAAGCAGGAGACGGGCCATCCTGCTTTCTCAAAACTACAGAGCCTTATGGAGAATAGGGGTTAATTATGGCCGTACCTAAGAAGAAGAAATCAAAATCCAGGCGCGACATGAGGCGATCGCACGACCATGCCAAGCTGAACAGCACTACTTTATGCCCTCAGTGTCATGAACCTGTACTGCCGCACCATGTCTGCCCTAATTGCGGGAGCTACAGGGGGAGGACGATAATCAAAACAGAAGAGAGCTAGTATGCAGATTGCCGTGGACGCCATGGGCGGAGATCGGGCTCCGCGGGTGGTTGTTCAAGGTGCGGTGGAAGCAGCCCTTGAATGGGGCATAGACGTTATTCTTGTTGGAGACGCGAAAGAGATACAAGGGGCGCTCAAGGATTATCCGAAAACGGATCGAGTTGAGATTCATCACTGCGACGAAAAAATCCTGATGGATGAGCAACCCCTGAAGGCGGTTCGAAAGAAGAAAAAAGCCTCGATTACTGTAGCTTTTGAGCTGGTAAAGAAAGGGCGTGCAGATGCTGTTGTCAGCGCGGGCAACTCAGGAGCAACGCTTGCTTCAGCCATCATCACTCTGGGAAAGATTGAAGGAATCGAGCGACCTGGGTTTGCAGGAATCTTCCCCGGATACAAGGACAACGTTATTGTCATTGACGTAGGCGCGAATGTGGATTGCAGGCCTGTGCACCTTTTTCAGTTCGGCATCACGGGGCATGCTCTTGGCAGTGCCTTTTTGGGCATGCGCAATCCCAGAGTCGGCCTTCTAAGCATTGGCGAGGAAGGTGGAAAAGGTAACGAGCAAGTCAGGATTGCACATGAACTGTTCAGAGACAGTGACCTTAACTTTGCCGGCAACGTTGAAGGTCGCGATATCTTCACCGGCCGGGTGCAGGTTATTGTTTGTGACGGGTTTGTGGGAAACGTTGTTTTGAAGCTGAGCGAGGGAATGGCTGAGACCGTGACTAAAATGGTGGAAGACAGCATGACGGACTCTCTTCCCGGAAAAATAGGATTCTTGTTCGCGAGGCATGGCTTTGAGAAGTTAAAGGGGAAGCTTGACTACTCGGAGTATGGCGGTGTTCCGATTCTGGGAATAAAAGGAGTTTGTATTGTTTGCCACGGCGGATCATCGAGTAAGGCCATAAAGAACGCTGTTAAGATGGCAGACAGCTATGCCGCCAAGAACGTTCAGGCAGAGATCTCCATCTGCCTAGAGCGATATGGAAAAAAAGTTTCTTGAGATTTTTTGAAAGACGTTGATGATTGGGGGAATTGAATGGATGGTGCGGAACGCGTTGTAGTTATTACAGGGGGGTCCAGAGGCATAGGGCGGGCGGTTGCCATGAAATTCGCCGAAGAAAATGCTAGGATGGTCCTTCTGCACTATGATCCCGATGAATCGGCCTCATCTGAAACACTGAAAATGCTTGCTGAAAAAGGTATTGAAAAAGTAGAAAGCCACAAGGTTGATGTTTCGTCCTATGAAGAAGTCAGGAAAATCTTTGATGAGATTTTTTCAAGGTTAGGTCAGGTTGACGTGCTTATCAACAATGCAGGCATTACCAGGGATACCTTCCTTATGAAAATGTCCGAACAGGACTGGGATCAGGTGCTGAACGTCAATCTAAAGAGTGTTTTTAACTGCACCCAGGCAGTCATAAGGCCAATGGTCAAGCAGCGAAAGGGGCATATCGTTAATATCTCTTCAGTTGTAGGGCAGATTGGAAACCCTGGCCAGGCAAACTATTCGGCTTCCAAGGCAGGTATCATGGGATTCACGAAGACTGTTGCCAAGGAGGTGGCCTCAAGAGGAATCAAAGTGAATGCGGTGGCCCCGGGATTCATAAACACCGAAATGACAAAGGGCCTTCCAGAAAAGGTAAGGAACTACTTTCTGTCGCAAATACCCATGGGCCGCATGGGGGATCCCAATGAAGTGGCGGAAGTGGTGTTCTGGCTCTGTTCGGAGGCGGCAAGCTATATTACAGGGCAAGTTATTCATGTTAACGGCGGGCTGTTTATGTGAGCAGGTGCAGGGGTTGCATCTTTTGTATGCGGGATAGCCGAGAGAGGCACCCGGAGAAAGGGACTGCGAAAAACAGGCAAGATTGAAGTCAGTGAGGAGGTAATCACTTATGGCAGATATTTCAGAGAAAGTTAAGAAGATTATTTGTGAGCAACTGGATGTAGCAGAAGAGGATGTCGTTCCGGATGCCTCTTTTGTCGACGATCTGGGAGCGGATTCCCTGGACCAGGTGGAGCTGATCATGGCCATGGAAGAGGAATTTAATGTGTCCATATCTGATGAAGAGGCTGAAAAGATTACAACCGTCCAGGATGCCATTGACTACGTGAAAAAGGCTCTTGGTGAGTAGCTCTCTGTGATGGATGCATGTAAAAAAGGAATACTATGGGTGAAACCAGTTATACTAGAAGACGGGTAGTGGTTACAGGCCTGGGGATGGTAACTCCCCTTGGGACCGGCGTTGAGAAAAACTGGGAGGCAGTTGTTTCCGGAAAATCCGGAATAAAAAGAATAGAAAAGTTTGACCCCTCTCCCTTTACTACCCAGATCGCCGGAGAAGTAAGAGACTTCAAGTCCGAAGATTTTCTCGACAAACAATCTGTAAGAAGATTCGACGTTTTTATTCACTATGCGGTGGCATCCGCCAGGATGGCCATGGAAGACTCTGGACTGAAGATTGATGATTCGAACCGGCATCGCGTTGGTTGTCTCACTGGATCAGGACTGGGTGGTCTTACAATGCTTGAGCACTACCATACTGTCTTACTTCAGCAAGGGCCGCGCAAGATCAGCCCCTTTTTTATTCCGGGCATGATTGCAAACATGGCTCCCGGGCAAATCGCCATAGAATTTGGAGCAAAGGGGCCGAACCTCTCCATCGAGACCGCGTGTGCAGCCAGTTGTCATGCGGTGGGAGAATCATTCAGACTTATACAGGAAGGAAAGGCCGATGCGATGATAACCGGCGGCTCTGAGGCGGTTGTCAGGCCCTTGGCCTTGGGCGGTTTTTGTTCCATGCGAGCCCTTTCAACGAGAAATGACGAACCCGAGAAGGCTTCCCGTCCCTTTGACTTGAACAGGGATGGGTTTGTGATGGCAGAGGGAGCCGGTATATTGATCTTGGAGGAGATGAAGCAGGCACTGGAACGTGGCGTTCATATCTATGCCGAGGTTGTGGGGTACGGAATGTCGGCAGATGCCTATCATGTTTCAGCACCTGAACCAGACGGTGGAGGCTCCATTCTGTGCATGCAAAATGCGCTCGATGATGCCGGAATGAGGCCCGAGGAAATTGACTACATTAACGCACACGGCACGTCGACCAAGCTCAACGATGAATCAGAGACTAGAGCCGTAAAAGGTGTTTTCGGAGACCATGCCCATAAGCTGGCAATAAGCTCCACCAAGTCTATGACAGGGCATCTTCTGGGGGGTGCTGGTGGAGTTGAAGCGATTTACACCGTCTTGACGATCAAGCATGGCATTATCCCTCCTACAATCAACTACGAGACTCCAGATCCTGAGTGCGATCTGGATTTTGTTCCCAACAAATCCAGGAGTAGCAAAGTGAAGGCAGCGATGAGTAACTCCTTTGGTTTTGGAGGAACAAATGCTTCCCTGATTTTCAAAGAGTTTGAGCCTTAATTTTCCTCAGCTAATCCTTTCCCTCATAAAATTTCAGGAATTTCGAAGATCAAAATCAGGAATTTCCCGATTTTCAACCGCTATATCACATCTTATAGTCAAGACGTTGCGTCAGGCTCAAGCACCATGGACCCCGGCGGAGAATTCACGCTTAAGTATGCGGTAATATGCCAGAATTTGGCACAGACATAGGGGAATTTCCACAAGGGGAGGGAGAAGATCATGGGAAAAGTGAGTGAGACATACAACCTTGAGGCAGTAAATCCGCAACTAGCTAGGCAATGGCATCCTACGAAGAATGGAGACTTGACCCCCGCTGATGTCACACCTGGTTCTCACAGGAAAGTTTGGTGGGTTTGCGATAGGGGACATGAATGGAGGGCGATGATTTACAGCAGGAATGCCGGAACCGGGTGTCCTTATTGTTCGGGTCTGGCTGTCAGCGAGGAGAACAATCTGGAGAGGGTCAATCCGGAACTAGCCAAACAATGGCACCCAACAAAGAATGGTTCCCTCACCCCGCGCGACGTAACCCCTTGCTCCCACAGGAAGGTCTGGTGGATATGTGAGAAGAACCATGAGTGGAAGGCCACGATTGCCAACCGAAGTAACGGCAAGGGATGCCCCTATTGTAAAGGAAGGCTGGCAACCGAGGAAAACAATCTGGCTGTAAAGAGGCCGGAGATTGCAAAAGAATGGCATCCCACGAAGAATGGTTTCTTGACTCCTTGGCTGGTAACTCCGACATCACACAAAGAGGTTTGGTGGCTATGTGAAAAAGGGCACGAATGGCTGGAAAAGGTGAGCAACCGGGCTTACAATAGCGGGTGTCCTTATTGCCGCGGCAAGCTCAAAAGCGAAGATGACTTTATGCTTATAGAACCCTCTGATCTACTTAGCAGGGCGTTGATGCGCCTCCAAATCAATGATCTGACGTAGGAAGGGAATCTAGTGTGCAGCCATGCTAGGGCTTGAGCAAAAGCTTCTGGCCGGGGTAGATATTCTGGTTCGCCTTCAAGTTGTTAATCTCGCGTAGCTTTTTGACCGAGACGCCGTAAATTCTGCTGATCCGGTAAAGCGTGTCTCCCCGTTTGACAATATGGTATTGAGATTCAGGTTTTAGGGAAGAGACAACGGATGCTTTTGGGGTCGCAGTTGCTTTCTTGGTTTTCAGCTTTTCCAGGTCCCGGGTGAGTTTTTCAACGCTCTGTGTCAGGCTCCTGTTGGATGCTTCCAGTTTGGATATTGACTTGTTCAAGGTCTTTACTTGCTTTTCAAGGGAGAGGAAGTTTTTCCCCACCGCCTCGACTCTTGCCACTCTGAGATCCATCTGGTCCACTTTATTCCTAAGAGCGTTCAAGTTCTTGGTAACGGGTTTTTGTCCTCCCCTGAAAAACATTGCCAGCAAGATGACGATAATAATAACACCCAGAATCCAAATTACCAGGGTATGTCCTTTTGATTTGAAACCGCGCGTGCTCTGTGTAGAATCAAAATCTGCCTCCTGGGAAAGGGTCTCCTCCTCGGAAATGCCGGTGTCATCAAACACATCCAGGATTTCCTTGTCATTGTCCTGATCCATTTTCCCTCCTCCTTTTAAAGTGGGGTATGAAACTTGGCTGAGTACACGTGCGGAGATTATCGGTCTCCTGCGCTCAATCCAATAGCGATTTAATTGCCAGCGGCTTTACCGGTATTCTTGTAGAAGCAGGGAGAATTTCATTGTCTTCTTCCTTTGTCGCTTTCGCATGGATGTGGATAAGATCACGAACTATTGGAGTGCAAATTCTCCCCTGGCAATTCCCCATCCCGATTCTTAGGGCCTTCCTCAGAGCACCGAGCGTGTTGTGGCCTTGTTGAATCGCCATGTTAATCTCTTTTATTGTGACATTTTCGCAGCGACAAATCAAGGTTTCATCTGGAATTGCTTTAATAATCTCATCTGAACTCATGTGCAGCGAATTGAAATACCGGGCGAAGCAAAGCAGCCGCTCCCGCTTTTTTTGGTGGCGCGAAAAGACACTCTTTTCAACTTCTTTCCCCAGCCTTCGAAGTATTGACAGTGCTGCGATGTTACCTTCGTTCAAAGATTTTGGCGCACCTCCGATGCCTGTAATTTCACCAGCAGCAAACACGTTCTCCACACTCGTTTCAAGGGTTTGATCCACCCTAACCACCCAGCCGCCTTTTGTTGTGTCGCTCTCGATTTCGCACCCCGCAACCTGGGCCAGTTCAATATTTGGGGTAAATCCATGGCCCACGGCAAGCGCCTCCGAGCTGTAGATTTTCTCAGTACCTGGCACCGCTCTCCCCAGCCTGTCAACTTTTGAAGTGACGACCTGTTCAAGCCTGTATCTGCCTCTTGCCTCGACGATTTTTGTGGCGTATCTCACAGGAACACGCGCAAAGACTATCCTTGCTATCTGGCATGCGCTCTGGAGGAATCTTGAGGCATTGAAAAAGAGAAGCCCTGAAGGCGGAAGAGAATCCATTAAGTGCTTCTGTTCAATTATTGACATGACCCTTCCTCTTTGTTGCAGGAGTTCCCATGCCACGGTGAAAAGAAAGGGACCTGAGCCTCCTACAAAGATTTCCCTTGAAGGAAGTACCCCGAAACTTTTCACCAGGCTTTGAATTGCACCTGTGGAAAATACGCCCGGGAGCGTCCATCCCTTGAAAGGCAAAAATCTTTCTCTTGCGCCAGTGGCAAGGAGAATGATTTGGGGTCTTATCGTGGATATCTTTTTCTCATTGTCTTCCACCAGTAGTTCGTTTTGATCAGATATTGCCAGAACTTTTGTCCGATTCATGATGGCGACATTTTTTTCCTTGGCAAGAGTTATGAGCTTAAAACCTTTTTTTCTCATCAGATCCATAACATCCGTGAAGCTTGCTTTCCTGGTCGTGGGGCATCGTCTTAGGAACTGCCCGCCAATGTGGATATTTTCGTCCATAACCACGACTTTGACACCATACTCTGCAAGCTTACATGCGGCGGCAATTCCGGCAAGCCCACTTCCGACAATGGCTACCTCGTATGCCAGCTTACTCATCAATCGCTATCTCCATCCCGTCTTCGACCTGCGCCATGCAGGCTCGCTCATTCGGCCTTCCGTTTATGGTGACCAGGCAATCATAGCAGACACCCATCCCGCAGAATGCTCCACGTCCCTCACCTGATCCGGGGGCTATTCTCAATTTCACGTATCCTGAAGCAATAAGGGCTGCTAGAACACTTTCTCCCCTGCAGGCTACAACCTCACGGCCATTTACAACCAACCTAACTTTATCCTTTTTTGGAATAGGACTAATCCTCAAGCCGGCCATCTCTTTTTTCCTCAAATCTATCCAGAGCAAAATCCCCCAACTCAAAATCTGTCCGGCCTTCGGTAACAAGATCAGCAATCAGCTCACCTGTTATGGGGGCTAAACAGATACCGTCACCTTCATGCCCTGCAGCAATGATAAGCCCGTCAATGCCCGTAACCTTGCCCAGAATGGGCAATCCATCAGGGGTGTATGGCCTTAGCCCTGCAAAAGTCCTGATTATGTGTAAGTCTTTGAGTCCAGGGATCAGCTGTGTGGCGCGATAGACTATAGTTTTCATGGCTTTCCATGTTGTTCTTTTATCAAAACCCACAAATTCTCGCGTAGCGCCCAGAAGAAAGTTCCCGCTCATTGTCTGCTCTGCAGATGTGCCAGCCTCCTGCGCTTCACCTAATCCAGCGGCCTGCTTCACCTCTAAATATTTTGCAGATATTAAGCCCCTTTTAAGCAACTGGGGGCCTGTTTCAGTGACAACGACCTGGCCGCGGCGCGGTATGATAGGAATTTTCGTTTTAACCATTTTGCCGACATCCGGTGCATTAACCCCGGCAGCATTAATTATGATCGGCGTTGCTATTTTGCCTCTACATGTTATTACTGATTCTACCCTGCCTTCTCCTAATCCTATGTCAGTAACTCTTGTAAGCGGGAAAACCTTAACGCCTGATCGCTTTGCTGCTTCCAGGAAAGCAAGACTCAGATATATTGGGTTTACCTGCCCATCAAGAGGACAGTGAACAGCAGCAACGAAATTTTCCGAGAGACAGGGCTCAAGCTCCCTTGCCTCCTGCCTGTCAAGAAAAGAGACCTCAAGGCCCAGCTTTTTTTCTCTGGCTATGTGGCAGTCTATTGATTGGAGTTCTTCTTCCTTTTCAACTATTATCAAACCGCCCTCATTCCTGTACTCGATCTCAGCGCCAAGTTCCTCGTTGAGTCCCGCAAATCTTTTCTTGCTTTCCAAGGCCAAGGCCAGATGAGCTCCGGTTTTCTTGGATTGAAGGAAGATCAGGCCCCCGCAGGCACTCGAAGTGCCGGACACCAATTCTCCCTGTTCAAGGAGCACGGCACGCACTTTTTTCTTTGAAAGGTAATAGGCTATCGAAGCTCCTATTACCCCTCCTCCAATGATGACTGTATCTGCTGTGTGCGGTAACACTTTCTACCTCCAAAGAGGTTGCCGGAAAACGCACGTCTGCGGTACTATCCTCATCAAATCACCTAGCTCCATGATTGTAACAGATCTAGCTGCACACAGAAAGGATTCAGAGAGCAATAGCTCCTGTTGTGCAAACCCTGACACATTGTGGTTTTCCTCCACAAAGGTCGCAGTGGTAGGCAATCTGGCCGGAAGAGGGAAGGGCGTTAAAAGGACAGCGTTCGGCCCTACTTTTGTCCCATATGAATTTTTTTCTCTCAGCACTCGCTTTAACCTGTTCCCCTTCAATACATGTCATCTGTTTGCACTGGCGGCACAAAACAGGTTGGCTGAGGCTGGTATTAAGATCGTCTTTCTTGACCCTGATAGCTGATTTTTCAGTATTTATAACACCGAGGTGAAGTATGGAGCAGACCATTCCACAAAGATGGCAACCACTGCATTTTTTCTTGTCAATCTTGATTTTCATTAGCCCAATCCGAGTTTTCTAAGAGTGGTTTTCCTCGGTCTCCCGTTTTTATCCCAACCATGAAGGCGGTAGTATTCATCCAGCATACTATTAAAGCCCTCTTTTGAGATAACTTCCCCCTTTGCAGGTCCTTCAGGGATGGGTTCTTCAAAGTACCTTTTAGGAAGAGTGTCGTCCGGGCGTGATATGCCGTCGCGTACAAGCATTATTCTTTCCAGGGTGCAAATCCTCTCCCCAATCCTTTTGAGTGCCCCAGGGGTTAGTTTAAGGCCGGTACACAGCAAAATAAGTCTCGAAAATTCATTGTATTGAGGAGCATGGGGGCTTGAGAAAACAGTTAGGAAGCGGCAAAATCCGATCGCATCACACAAGGCATTAAGAACCTCATGCCACCAGACCATTCTCCCTTTTCCTGAATAGGAATTGAGTTCCTTGCTGATGGGGCCGCCGTAGATTTTTTTGAGGACCTCCTCTGGTAGCCCTAAGACGTCTATGGAAGGTCTGCTCCTCATGTGGCAGGCTCCACGGCTGGCGGTGGCCATTCCCAGGGCAAAACTCTTGGGGAGCCTCTCGTCGGTCATCTCAAGCGGGAAATTCTTAACCCCGAGTAGGTACTCTGATGATTCTTCCCCAAAAAAACTCTTTGCGTAGGGACCCTGAGCCAGTATATCTCCAAAGCCCTTTCGGTTGGCAATACGGTGGATTATTTCACAAATAAGCTTTCCATCCCCCCAAATTAGAGGCACCTCAGTCAGTTCCTGATCGATAATGCCTCGCTGATAGAGCTCCATGGCCCACGCAATATATGTGCCTGTTGAAATGGTATCAAGCCCGTAACGGTTACACAACTCTGTGGCATAGATAATGTCTTGAAGATCCATGCACCCAAGCTTGGTTCCAAGGGATCCTATGGAGGCATATTCCGGGCCCTCCACTCTCATCCCCTCGTACTTCCCTTCTTTTATCCATAGTCGGTGCCTGCAGTGAACAGGACAGCTAAAGCACGCCACCATGCCGGTAGAGTAAGGATCGAGGGCTTCTGCTTCTAGCAAGTATCCCCGGGAACCAACAGAGGTATACTGATTATTTCGCACGCTCAGAAAACCCATGGTATTTGCATTGTGAAAAAGAAGAGGGGTGCCGTTTTTCGAAAGAGCATTTGCCCACTTTGTTCCCATCAGTTTTTTCAGGTTCCCAAGGTAACACCTCAAGTATTTCTTGGGCTCTGCGACCTTCATATCCAGGGTCCCCCTGACAGCTACAGCCTTCAAGTTCTTGGAGCCCATGACAGCACCCATCCCGGTCCTTCCGGCAGAGTTTTTCAGTCCTGAGCGGATAGAGGCAAATCTCACCAGGTTTTCCCCGGCTTGTCCGATGCATGCAACCTGGATTTTTTCATCTCCCAGTTCCAGGCGAATCTTTCTCTGCGTTTCAAGCGCGTCAAGCCCCTGAAGTTTGGAAGCATCCCGAATCTGTACCTCATTGTCCCTGATAAATAGGTAAACGGGTCTCTTACTCTTTTCCTTAATTAGAAGGTGGCTGAACCCAGTTTTTACCAGCTCGGCCCCAAACGCACCTCCCATGTTTGAATCCCCAAGGTGGCCTGATTCCGGTGACTTGGAGGTGATATTGATACGCGAGCCGAACCCTAGAGTGCCAGTGAGAAGGCCTGCGCCAAAAATGAGAGGGTTTTGGGGTGATAGGGGATCCAGGTCAGGGGTGTATCGCCGGGAGAGGAGATACATGTTTATCCCTCTTCCGCCAAGGAATTTCTCGCGTAGGTCAAGAGGAATAGACTCGGTCTTAATAGTTTCGTTTTGAAGGTCAATAAAAGCTATTTTCCTGTCTAGCACCATGGTTGACTTCGACCACAATTCCCTTTTTTGTAAATTTATTACCTTTCTCCATGCGTGCACCATATAAGATGAAGACATCTGGTGTCAATAATGGTGATTCCTTAAAACGGAAAAGGTTTGCTCCCCCATCAGGTCAAAGGGCAAAGGGAGTGCTCAAAAGCAAGTTCCAACAATAGAAAGGATGAAATACCTTGACACCCGTTCCATGCTAATTAGAATAGCGGCCGTATAAAAGCAAAAGTGAGAATAAACTGTTTGACCACTTAAGCGGAATTTCTCGGCGGAAGGAAGTTCAATGTCAAAAGACGGCTGGCACGAGACAAAGATCCGGGTAAGATACAAAGACACTGACAGACTTGGTGTGGTCTACTACGGGAACTACCTGACATTCTTCGAGGTGGGGCGAGCAGAATTCATGCGTGACCTAGGATTTCCCTATTCAAAGCTTGAGTCTGAAGGCTACACCCTTGTAGTGACCGAAGCTTCTGCAAAATATCACGGCAATGTGGGATACGACGCACTGGTAACTGTAAGGACAAGCGTCACCCAGTTGAAACCCGTCAGGGTGCGCTTTGATTACCAGGTGGTCAGCGACGGAGGCCGCTTGCTGGTAAGTGGGCACACGGTTCATGCGTGTATGGACTCAAATATGAAGCCTACGAGAATCCCGGCCCCTGTGAGAAAAGTCATTGAGCAAAATCTTAAACCCTGAAAAAAGAAACACTTAAGCATTACGAAATTTACTACAGCTTGAATTTTCCCTTGAAATAGGTGCTTTTGACGCTCTTGGCTTTGTCTTTGGCCCATGACTCCAGGCCCATCTTCTTGATCAGACAGAGGTTGAATACCTTGGTGTTGTGGGGGAATTCTGAGGCTCGATCTGCGTATGGATGTAAATTGTCACAGGGGAAATCTCCACATTCAAAACAAAACCTGATCCCCTTTTGCTCTGTGCATTGAAAAACAGAACAGGGTTCATTCATGCCAAGAAAAGCGATTGTGCCGCCTTCATTCCTGCACCCCTGGCAAATTGCTTTCTCAAAGGGGATACCCTGCTTTTTGGCAATAACAGTTCTAAGTTCCTGGTTTTCGTTCGCAAGGTACATGGGGCAATTAAAACAATCAAGCCCACAGGGCGCTGTCATTTGCTGGTAATCCATTTTCAGCCTCCTTTCATCCGGCGAATGAGTTTTCCTTGGAAACAGATAAGCCAGTTAGGGTAAAAAGTCACGCCAAAATGCAAGAATATTTTGCAAAAAAGGGCTTTTGAAAGTATTGTGGGCACATGAAGGAGCAGCAACTGGAAATAGTTTTCAACAGGCAGATAAACTCCAATGCCTGGCTGATGGGACTGAATGCCCCTGAGATGGCAAAGTCGGCAAGACCGGGGCAGTTTGTAATGATCAGGGTAAGCAGGTCAATGCACCCTCTTCTGAGGAGGCCTTTTTCTATATGCGGCACAAAAGACACCCTCATGCTGATCCTCTACCGGGTAGTCGGACAGGGGACGGCCATTATGGCGCATGCTAGCCACGGACAAAAATTCTCTGTGCTTGGTCCATTGGGAAGGGGCTTTACATTTCCCGATGCTGAGGGAAGCATCGTACTGGTGGGAGGAGGGATTGGTGTTGCCCCCCTCTTTTTTCTTGCGCAGAATCTGAAAAAGCATAGATTCCTTTTCATGGCCGGATTTGGTTCAGCAGACGAGATCATTCCAGTAGGCGAGGTTATTGGCACCCAAATAGATGTATCCATTGCAACGGATGATGGGTCAATAGGTCATAAGGGCCCTGTAACGGAGCTTCTTGAAAAGTACATCGCGGGTCGGGACATCAACAAAAAGGCGATATCCCTTTTCACGTGTGGCCCAAAGCCCATGCTCAAGAGAATCGCTGATATGTCCAAAGACCAGAGGTTTTGGTGCGAAGTTTCTCTTGAAGCATCCATGGCATGCGGTGTCGGAGCGTGTCAGGGATGTGCAGTGAAGGCAGCTTCTGGCAAAGACAAGGCTTACTACCATGTTTGTAAGGATGGCCCGGTATTCGCCATAACCTCCATAGATTGGGCTAGTTATTGATGAGGAATCTTTTAGGGAAGAGAGCATGAACCAACTCACACCTGATCTCAGCGTGAAGCTTGGCCCGCTGGAGCTACAAAATCCGGTTATGACATCATCAGGCACTTTCGGGTACGGGCTTGAATTTGATGAACTTGTTGACCTGAATTTGCTTGGAGCGATTGTTGTAAAGGGGATCTCCTTGAAGCCCATGACAGGTAACCCTCCCCCAAGGATTGTGGAAACACCGTGCGGAATGTTGAATGCCATTGGCCTGGCAAATGTAGGACTCGAAGCCTTTCTCAAAGAAAAACTCCCAAAGCTTCGCAAATTTCGTACCAAGGTCATCGTAAATATTTACGGCCACCACATAGATGAATACGCGGAACTTGCTTCGGCGCTAAAAGGCGTTGACGGAGTTGCGGCTCTGGAAGTGAATGTCTCATGCCCCAATGTTGAGCAGGGTGGAATGGCCTTCGGGGTTGATCCTGATGCTTCTGCCCGAGTGACAGAGCAAGTTCGAAAAAGCACTGATAAGCCTGTGATAGTTAAACTAAGCCCCAACGTGACAGATATCCGCATTATTGCTAAGGCAGTAGAGTCGGCAGGCGCCCATGCAGTTTCGCTCATAAATACACTTACAGGTATGGCCATCGATATTGAGACACGAAAGCCCAAGCTGGCCAATATTCGTGGCGGACTCTCAGGGCCTGCGATAAAGCCTGTTGCCCTTCACATGGTCTATCAGGTTGCTAACGCAGTTGATATTCCCGTTGTGGGCATCGGCGGAATCGTGGACTACAGGGATGCCCTGGAGTTTTTTATTGCAGGTGCCAGGGCAGTGGAGATCGGGACCGCTAATTTTGTCAACCCAAGGGCAACGCTGGACATACTGGAAGGTATCACCGAGTATTGCCAACAAAAAGGAATCCACCACATCACAGACATCATGGCCACCTTGGGGTCAAACCTACACATTTGACACAATACTTCAAGAAAGGATGAGGAAAGAATTAGAGGTGGAAAGACTCAGGGGTGTCAAAGAGCCGCTTCTGTCAAATGTGTAGGTTTGACCCCTTCAACTTCAAGCCTCGGCGAAAAGCTTTTATGTTCAGGCCACGGAGCTGGGAAGAAGTTGATGACTGGATGATGCTTTCAAATGTACGTGGTGAAAGGGGAATCCATCCGGAACCGTAAAGAGCACCTAACATGACCATATTGAGAACCTGAATATTCCCGAGCTCTTTCGCCACCCGCGTGGCATTAATGAACGCAGTTTTTGAAGTAAGATTCTCGATGGCAGAGTGGAGCTCTTGAGCTTCAGGGTACTGAAAGCGACCTGCCTGAACCCCAATGGGCCAAACGGGTTGATCATTAATGATGGCGCGTGTGGTTTCTCTGCCAAACTGGGTCAGGATTCTTAAAGCCTCCAGCGGCTCAAATGCGACAAGAATATCCAGGGAACGGCAGGGTATCAAGGGAGGCAAAAGGTATCCCTTGAATAACCTTACATGGCTGGCCACAGATCCCCCTCGCTGGGTAAGACCAAACACATCACCGACCGTAACCTCCCAACCAGCCTCAAGACCAGCAGTAGCAAGAAGCTTTGCAGCCAGCACGTTGCCCTGCCCGCCAACGCCTGTGATAATGATATTGATACCCATGTTTTCGGTACTCAAGCTGATCGCCCCTCTTTCTGGATGTTGACCAAAGATATTGCCTGCCGCGGGCAAAGTTGAACACACAGGCCACAGCCATTGCATGTATCTTCGTTGATAAAGGCTCTGTCTTTGTCCTTGTCATACTGAATGGACGGACAAGCAAGGACCCTGCTGCAAAAGCGGTTGCAGCCGCAAATCTCTCCAATACAGCTTTCAGGATCAATTCTGGCCTTCAGAATTTCTTCAGCCGCCCTTGTTTTCTTTTCAAATGTGGCGCAAGGCCTTCGAAACACCAGGAACCTCAGCCCTTCTTCCTGCAGGGCAGCATAAACGGCATGGATGCTTTCTTGAATGTCCTCAATTGGATCAAGAACAGTGATTTTCGCTCCAACGCTCCGTGCAATATCTTCTGCCAGGACAGGTCGGGTGGCTTTGCCTGTGGCAGTGAAAGGACTTGCAGGGTTCACCTGAAAGCCGGTCATGGCAGTAACAGCATTATCAAGCACAATAAAAAGCCCATCTGCCTTGTTGAATGCAGCATTTATCAAGGCCGGCAGTCCGGCATGAAAAAAAGTTGAATCCCCAATGACTGCCACCACGGGCTGATTAAACCCAAAGGATGCCATCTGGCTGAAGCCGCATGCGTTCCCCATGCCAGAACCCATACAGTGAAGCGCTTTGATCTGGTTAAACCCTGTGGGCCCTGCTCCCAGTCCATAGCAACCAATATCTCCCACCACGAAACCTTTTCGCCCATCTAGTTCTAGCGCTGCCTTGATTGCAAGAAAGGAAGCACGGTGCGGGCAACCATCGCAAAACGCGACTTCCCTGGGCACAAGCAGTATTGAAGCTTGCTTTCTTGCGTCTTCATAAGGAGATGCACACGCAGAGATTTCCTTGTTGAAAATTCGCCCTAGAGCATCCAGTACGATATCGGTATTCATTTCGCCCACACCCGGCCCACTGGGGCCGTAAATATCCCCTGTATTCTTGCCATAAAAACTAACTGCACCAAGTTTTGATGCGTGTTCGGCATAAAGAACCTTAACCTGGTCTTCCAGGAAGGGATCGATTTCTTCCACGAAAAGCACGTCTTTTGCCTGCTTAAGATAAGCGCGGATCAAGTGCGAGGGAGGAGGCCAGATAGTCCCGATCTTCAAGATTCCGATTTGTTGTTCGAGATGAAGCATGTTCACAGCCTCGCGTGCATAAAGAGCACCCAGACCCGTAGCCATGATAATGAAATTCGCGTCATTTGGTCCCGTATACTCATTAAAAGGAGATTTGTCGAAAGTTGTTTGCACTTCTTTCATCTTTTTCAGGAGGTGTGCATGATTTGGAGTCACAAGGAAAGGCAATCCAACCAGAGGTTTTTCAATGTCAAAGGACGGCTTGATCTCCTGTGATGGTACTGGCCCAAGCTTTACGGCCCCACGGCCGTGTGAGAGCCTCGAGACCGAGCGCAGAATACACGGAATTCCCATTTGCTCGGAGAACACGAGTAACCATCTCATCATTTCCTTGGCTTCGCTGGCGGTGAAAGGCTCCAGAAGCGGAACCTGGGCAATCTTTGCAAAATGGCGTGAGTCTTGTTCATTAGTGCTTGTCATAGGTCCCGGATCATCGCACACCACAAGAACCAGGCCTCCTTTTAGCTCATTCAGGGAAACGGTTGTCAGGAAATCAGATGCCACGTTCATGCCGTTTTGTTTCATTGTCACAATCGCCCTTAAACCTGAGAAAGCAAAAGCAGCGGCAGCCTCCAGGGCGATGATTTCATTTGCCGACCACTCAACGCGAATCCCATGCTCCCGCTGATACCCGAACATTGTCTCTACAATTTCTGAGGAAGGATTCCCAGGGTAGCCCGTTGCATAAGCCGCGCCACCTTCCAGAGCTCCCCTGGCAATTGCTTCATTGCCCATAAGCAGTATACGATCAGCGCTCAGTTCCATTTTTGTCCTCGTCCCTTATTTTCTTTCCCAGCTTGATAATGCGTTCGTAGTAAGGAAGTCTCTTAGCCCGGGCTTCAGCTTCCTTAAGGGCCTGTTCCTTCTTGTTCAAAGAAGCCTCCCTCAAATGATCCCATGCTTTTTGATCAAGGGATCCGGTTTCAATGATTCCCGCGCCCACGGCAGATTCGAGCATAGAGGCTCCTTGCTCTGTTCTTGTAATCACAGTGTTCCATCCGGCTTTTCCCTCAACCATGCCGATGGATATGTCCGCATTCTCAGCCGTCATGTCAAGGCATACCTTGCAGCCCGGACGGACATGCTTGCCCACCTCGTCAAGAGGAATGGTTTTCCGCTCCCCGCCGACGTCAATAACCATGATGTTGGCAGGAGGAGGTGGTATGTCCATAGCTTTAACAAAGCGTGATCCGACATGCCTGTTAAGGAGGGCGCGCCAGCCTGCCTGGCTGAGAGCCCATGTGCAAAACAAGCCGATGATTAAACTGACGCTCGCTTTCTCAACTCCATCCTCACGAGGCTGAAGTTGTTTTTTCCTCAGGCCAGTTGCCTGGCAGGGTAGGGCAACCACGCCAATTTTGCCGGAACCTGCCGTGCAGGCCCTGTTCACCTCTTTGTTTGTTGGGGAAAGGGCGTACTTGGATCCACCAGCAGAAATGATTTCTTCTTCATTTTTGACAATCGCGGGGTGGGGAAAATTTCCGACAGCTTTGGTTACAACGGCATAGTCAATAAGGCCCTGTCTCATGGCCTCCACCAGCAGAGCAGTTACAGTTCCGCCGTATTGAAAAAAAGAGTGTTTCCCGGAAAGCCGACTCCGGGCAATCAAATAGTTGCTGTAATTGCCGACCGGCCCCCCGTAGCCAACGTCGCCGCAAAGGGCTTCTGCAATACGGGGGTCAGGTATGGTGCGGGGGCAATAACGGTAGCAATTTCCAGAAGCGATCTGGCAGTCGGCCAGGACGGCAATTCGATCCTCTATTGAAATAATGTTAGGACACAGGTTTACGCAGGTACCACAAGCTGTGCATACGTCTGTACCCAGCACTTCCTCGCGCAGTCGTTTTAAGTCGTTTTGCATACCACACATAACCTAAGCCCTCTGGGGTCAAACCTACACATTTGACACAGTAAGTGTAAAATGACAAGGGAAGCATTAAATGTATGGAGACTTAAGCTCGTCAAAGAGCCGCTTCTGTCAAATGTGTAGGTTTGACCCCCGAAGGGGGCTATAGCTCGAAAATTTTCTTTGGTGTCTTGTGAAGGCATTCGCTAACACCTGTATCCGTGACAAGATAGTTATCACAAACCCATGCAAAAACCCTTCTTGAAGCCACAATGGGATGAACTGTGATGTTCATGTTGGCCATGAGTTTCATGGTTTCATCTTCCCTGAAGGCCGGTCTTTCCACGAGATCATAGCCCTGGCCGTGGGCATATAGGCGCTTTTCTTCAGGCAAGCCCCTGCTTCTAAGAAACTCATTGTTGGCGGCAACAAGGTCCCGGGGATCCGCACCTGGTTTTATAAGCTCCAGGGTGAGCTGCTGAGCCTGCTTTGCAGTCTCGAATGCTTCCACTAGCTCATCCGATGCCTTACCCAGAACACAGATTCTCCCAAGCTCAGTGTACAGACCACCAGGGCCACTTACTTCAATCATGAGGGTAAACTGGTCTCCATCGCTCATCCTTCTGTTCATGAAGTGGCGTTTCAACATAGGGCTGGGGTTCCCCATGGGGGCGGAGCCTGCCATGATCAACTGCTGTTCGCTTCCCATTTTCTGAACGCTATATTGAACAAGAGCCATAATCTCCGAGTCTCTTACTCCTGGTTTCACTTCCCTAAGAGCAGTGTCCATGGCCTTATCCTGAAGAGAAGCTGTCTTCTTGATCAGCTCAATTTCCTCTTCGCTCTTGACTGCCTTGATATTATCAACCATGTCAGTTGCATTTACAAAACTGAAACCAGTAAGACGCTCTCGCAAGTATTTGTAAAAAGGCGCCGGTATATGGCCAGGGGCAATAAGGCCTAGGACCCCCCCTTTTATCGGCTTAAGGAGCGCTACCACCAACTCAGCATCATAGGTGCTGCTGTAGTGAAGAGAGGGAAAGTAGGGGGCCGTCCAGCGATTTTTCACTCCCCTGTAAGCCCAGCCTTTTGTGCTAAGATCAGTAAGCGAGCTTTCCTGGTCCATCCTGGGGCCAACATTTATGACCGTCATTTCTTCTTCCCTGGGAAATACCACGGTGGTGGGGTAGCCGTTAAATGCTGGTATGTCGGTAAACCATTTTACATATCCGCCCAGAAATTGGTCTCTATTCTGCATGAGGAGTATATCAATTCCTTCTTGACCCATGGTAGTCCTTACAGCCTTCCATCTTCTTTCCAATTCCTGGGTTGAAATTTGTACGTTTATCCTTTCTCCAGCCTCATCCATTTCACGTCTCCTCAAACGGGCTTATTATGGGGATCATGAAGCTTCTTTCAAAAGCTTTGCTTTGCTCGTAAAGCTCTTAAAACGATCCTTCTTTTATTAGAGAAAAAAGGAAATATCAAGGAGGAAAGATGGCAACTTTTGGCTTGAAAGCTTTGACAAGTTATGTTTAGTTCTGTTTTTTGATTGTTTTTCTAATTAAGGAAGACTCCGGAACGCATTTTGAAAGGATAGGGAAAAAAAATGAATAGTGAAATACAAAAGGTGAAGGAGGAAATCCTGGCTGCCGCGAAAAGAGCTTACCAGATAGGCCTTCAGACGGGTAATGGCGGCAATTTGAGCGCTCGCGTGCCGGGAACGGACAAGATCATTATTAAAGCCAGTGGATATTCTTTTGGCGAGTGTACTACCGAGAATCTGGTGACAGTGAACCTTAAGGGTGAAGTACTGGGTGAGGGGAACAAGCCATCCCGAGAAATAAGAACCCATCTGGCCATCTACAACCACAGGGAGGATATTTACGGTATTTTTCATTGTCATTCTCCTTGGGCAATCGCTTGTGCTGAAGAAGCCACCGAGATCCGGCCCATAACAGTTCACGGCAAGGCAAAAATAGGCTCGATACCGGTTCTTAGGGTACTAGGTCATGCGGATGAAGCAGTTGAAAAAGGGGTTCTTGAAATGCTGAGAGCAAACCCCGCTCTTTCGGCATTTATACAGACAAGGCATGGTATTTTCACTCTTGCAAAGACCATTACCCTGGCTGAGCATCACGCGGAACTTGTTGAGGAGATAGTCCAGATTGAGTTGCTGGCAGCACTGAGGCAATTTCTAACCAGAAATCTTAAAGAGGAATGTTGATGATCGCGGTATTCAAAGAGGGGGTATAAATAGTGACCAAGAAGATCCTCGTAGTTGCTACACTTGATACTAAAGAGCAAGAGGTAGCGTTTGTAAAGGACCTCATAGAGCTAAGGGGGCATATCCCGCTGATCATGGACTGTGGTGTTTTGAAGGATCCTTCTCTCACACCTGATATCTCGAGACAGGAGGTGGCTAAAGCGGCAAATGCGACCATTGAGCAGATACTCCACAAGAAAGACAAGAACTTCGCCATCCGTACCATGACAATGGGAGCCGTTGAAGTGGCTAAGAAACTCCATGGGCAGGGAAAGATAAATGGAGTCATTTCACTCGGAGGCATTCAGGGCACCTTTATTGGAACTACAGTTATGCAAGCCCTGCCGTTTGGCGTTCCCAAGGTCATGGTTTCTGCCGTAGCAAATGGGCAGGCAACGTTTGGACCCTTTGTAGGAATAAGGGATGTCACGATTCTTCATTCAGTGGCAGACATACTGGGGTTGAACGAAGTTACAAGACACGCGTTGGCTGAAGGGGTGGGTTCGGTGGTCGGGATGGTTGAGATGGACTATGGTATTGCAGGTTCATCAAAGCCTGCGGTTGCCGTTACCTCTGCAGGCGTCACCACTCCATGCGCGAATCGTGCACGAGAGTTGTTTGAATCATTGGGTTACGAAATCATAGCATTTCACTGCAACGGCATAGGAGCACAGGCAATGGAGGAGATGGCCGGGGCTGGGAAGCTTTCAGGAATCTTCGATTTAAGCCCACATGACATAACAGATTATCTTTATGGTGGGATTATGCCTGCGTCACCTGAAAGAATGAAAGCTAGTTGTCTCAAAGGAGTGCCACAGGTTATTGCACCCGGGTGCGCCGATATTGTTCTCTATGGCCCGGTAGAGAAAATACCCTCTGACATATTAAAGAGAAAGTATGTAATCCACAATCCTATTCACACTCATGTCAAGGCCAATCGGGAAGAGATGATGGGGCTGGGGCGTTTTATCGGAGAAAGGCTGAGCCAGTCTAAAGGCCCGGCTACTGTTCTGATTCCAAAGAAAGGATTCAGCCAGCTCAACAATCCTGAGGGCCCGCTCTATGAGCCGGAATCGGATGAGGGATTCGTGGAAGGACTGAAGCAAGGTCTAAAAGGCCTTCATTCTAAGAATATCAAAGTCAAGCAAGTAGATATGCATATTAATGACCCGGAATTTGCTGAGATGGCAGTTAAAGAACTTCACGGTATGATCCAGGAAAAACAGGCACAAGGAGAATTTTTGTAGCCACCTTGTACGGAGGGGCGGCAGTTGTTGAAATGACCAAGAAGCAGAGCAAGGATTTTTTTTCAGATAGATCCTCACTAGATATGGATCAGTATCTTGTCTTTGACTATGTCTTTGAATCCTTCATAGACCCTGAAGAGGCAGCCGCACACCTATGCCAGGAGCAATCAACTGCCCAGTGGAAAAGGGTGGGAGTGGATGAGGATCTTCGCGAGCAGTTCGGAGCAAAGGTGATTGAGCTCAGTGTGGAAAAAACCCTGGATCACCCGAGCCTAAAGCTTCCATCGGTGTCGGACACTCGGTCCTATGTTTGCAGGGTAAAAATTGCTCACCCCCATGGAAATTTTGGTCCAAAGCTGCCCAATCTCCTTACCGCTGCTTGCGGCGAAGGTGCTTTTTTCTCTCCCGGTATCTCTCTGATCAAGTTGATAGATATTGAATTTCCTTCAAAGTTCCTGGAGCATTTCGAGGGGCCGAAATTTGGCGTTGAGGGACTCCGAGACATCCTGGGGATTTACGATCGCCCTATTTTTTTTGGCGTTGTTAAGCCTAACATTGGACTTCCCCCAGAGCCTTTTGCTGAACTTGCCCGCCAGAGCTGGCTTGGCGGGCTGGATATTGCAAAGGACGACGAGTTGCTTGGCGATGTTCCGTGGTCACCTTTGAGCAAGAGGACGGCCCTGGTGGGCAAAGTGCGGAAGGAATGCGAGAAGGCTACCGGCATGGCAAAAATATATCTAGTCAACATTACCGATGAGGTGGATCGTCTCATAGAACTTCACGACATTGTTGTCAGGAACGGGGCAAATGCAGTTATGCTAAACACGATGACCGTAGGGCTGAGTGCTGCGAGAATGTTGCAAAAGCACACAAAAGTCCCCCTGGTAGCTCACTTTGACTTTATAGCAGCCTTTACCAGGATCCCAAATTATGGTGTTAGCTCTGAGCTGTTCACAAAGCTTCAGAGGCTTGCCGGTTTTGATTCGATTATATTGCCTGGGTTTGGATCCAGAATGAAGACATCGGATAGTGAGGTTTTCAATAACGTGGAGGAGTGCTTGAAGCCAATGGGCCACATAAAGCCCTCGCTTCCGGTGCCTGCAGGAAGCCAGTGGGCAGCTTCAACCGGAGAACTTCACCAAAAGCTAAATACCATTGATTTTGGAATAGTTCCCGGCAGGGGAGTGTTCGGTCACCCAATGGGGCCCAGGGCAGGGGCTGCCAGTTTGCTTCAGGGCTGGGAGGCCTACCACAGGGGTATTCCCCTTGAAGATTACGCTAAAAGTCATGTAGAACTGAGGGCTTCAATGGAGGCTTTTGGGAACTAAACGCCCTCTCTACCAGATGATAAAACCTATTTTATCCTCGCCTTGTCATTGCAGTATTCATATATCCTCCGAATCTTAGGCTCTGATCTTCCCCCCGGGATGTATTCTGATTGCATCCAGATCGTTACAAGGGTTTTCGCGAGTTCAGGACCGGTCACCTGGGAACCCATGGTCATGATGTTTGCGTTGTTGCTCTTGATTGAACGTTCAGTGGAATAAGCATTGGAGCAAAGAGCCGCGTAAGCGCCCGGAACCTTGTTGGCTGCAATGCACATTCCAATCCCTGTGCCACAAATGAGAATTCCCCGCTCGTGTTTTCCCGATGCAACGGCTTCGGCAACCTTTATTGCAACATTGGCATAGATAGGATCCTCACTTCCGTAATCTTCCCATTCATGGGCCAGATCAGTCAGATGTTTCTTGATAATCTCTTTGAGTTCTGCTGCATTCGGATCGCATCCTATAGCGATCTTTTTCATCATCTGCTTTCCTCCATCTCATCATCTTTTATGAAAAACCGCTTAAAGCAGCGGTGAGAGCGAAGGGAAACCTTCCGGCTCTGATCCTTTCTTTAAGGATAGACTTGCTTCTCCAGGTGCGCCGGGTCATGAGTGACCATGATAGAATCGGCCCTTCTAATGACTTCTTCCATGCTGTGCCAGAGTTCAACGATGTTATAAAATCTTCCGGGTGGATAAAAGGGCCATCCGTTCTCCTGGTCGGGCTCTAGATTTTCACGCAAAAAGAAGAGATCTCCTGCGAGCACGTAAATGCCTTTTATCGTCTGCACGGACACGGCCATGTGCCCCGGGCTATGGCCGGGTGTCTGAAAACACCGGATTCCTTCCAAAATCTCTTCATCTCCCTGGATAAGGTTAAAGTGACACCCTTCCCACGGGCACCCGATGCCCAAAGAAGGAGTCTCATATGACTTGGCGTAAAAGGGGATTGGGTTCAGCGCAAACATATATTCCTTTTCGCTGACGAAAAGCCGGGCTCTGGAAAATTTGTCAACGTTGTAGCAATGGTCCCAGTGAAGGTGGGTAAATATAATGATTTCAATCTCCTCGAGCCCAATGCCGAGCGCCTGCACCTGTTCGTGAATGGCCTGGCCGGGATCCTGGCGTCCCTCGTGGTGGTACTTGCGGGAGCGTTGTGTATCGGCCATTCCAGTATCCACAAGTATCTTGTGGCCGCCTCCTTCGATCAAAAATGCAAATACCGGATGCTCAATGATCTGACCGTGGCCTCTGCGAAAAGTGCCGTACCATCCTTTATCAAGTAGTTGCCAGCCCGTGTTAAGGGGTTTAATAGTGTAATTTGTCATAGTTCAAATTTGCTCCTTTGGTCTTTTAGTAATAGCGGATTAAAGGGGGGAAATGCCCTTGCCATGAAAAAGATTACCTCCCCCTGTACATGGCCTCTATTAGGTCAAAAAAGGCCTCGTTAACGAATTTTCTCTTCACTTTCATAGTCGGTGTTACTTCTCCATCCTCTTCGTAGAGTTTTTTTGGCAGGATGGTAAATTTCTTGATTTGCTCCACCCTGGCGAGCTCCTCGTTGACCTTATCCACTTCACCCTGAATAAGTTTTCTGATCTGCGGTGCGGTGGTTAAATCCTTGTAAGTGGAAAACTGGATCTTGTTGTCCTGCGCGTATTTAACCACATTATCTTCATCAATCATGATGAGGCATGTCAGGTATTTTCGCCTGTCACCGATCACCACTGCATCGTTTATATACGGGCTGAACTTGAGTTTATTTTCAATAAATTGGGGAGTAATGTTCTTTCCGCCGGCAGTAACAATGATATCTTTCTTCCTGTCCGTAATCTTGAGGTAGCCGTCTTCGTCAATTTCACCTACGTCTCCTGAATGAAGCCATCCGTCTTTTAAAGCCTCCTCAGTTGCTTCGGGGTTCTTGAAATATCCTTTAAAAACGCTGGGAGACCTGACCAGTATCTCGCCGTCCTCGGCAATCCTCACTTCAGTTCCGGTAAGAGGAGGGCCCACTGTTCCAAACTTTACATATCCCACTCTAGAAACGCATGTCACACCGGTTCCCTCTGTCTGGCCATATCCTTCTACAAGATTCACGCCTATAGATTGAAAGAAGCGTAGCACATCAGGTGAAATGGGGGCGGCACCTGAGTATGCTATACGCATTCGATCAAAGCCCAGCCTTTCTTTAAGCTTGCCGAAGACCGCAAAATAGGCCATCCAGTAAAGCGCTTCAAGGTAGAGGGGAACTTTGTTAAAGTCCATCTTCAAGGTGGCCCTTTTTCGGCCGATCTTCAATGCAAGGTGAAAAACAAGCCTCTTGAACCACGTGGCGTCCGACATCCTGATGTATATAGTTGAATAGTACTTCTCCCAGATCCTGGGCACAGCGTAACCTACGGTGGGCGAGACTTCCATCATGTTATCAGCCACGGTGTCCGGGCTTTCGATGAAATTTACCACGTAGCCATGGGTAATATGGCCAAGGACAGAAAAGAGCTGTTCAAAAACATGGCAGAGGGGTAGAAAAGACAAGACCTCATCTTTGTCATTCATCGGGTTATCATGCGTGATTGCTCTTCCCATCCACGTCAGATTTTTGTGCGTAAGCATGGCGCCTTTTGGGGGGCCGGTCGTGCCGGACGTGTAAATAAGCATGGAAATATCTTCAGGTTGAATTTCTTCCATCCGCTTCTTGATGAGTTCTGGATCCTCCTCGGCTTTTTTCTTCCCCATTTCCAGAAAGTCCTGGTAGGTCATTACCATGGGGTCCCTAAAGTGCCTGAGTCCTTCAAGGTCCCACACGATCACTTTCTTGAGCATTGGCGCATTGTCCCTGAACTTGAGCCATTTGTCGAGCTGCTCCTCATTTTCCACAAAGAAAAACTTGGATTCTGAATTATTTATCACGTACTCCACCTGTTGCCACGCGTTGGTGGCATAAATGCCAACTGCTGTTCCACCCGCCGATTGAATCCCAATGTCCATCATGACCCACTCGGGACAATTGTCACCTATGATAGAAGCACAGTCTCCTTTCTCAAGACCCATCGAAATAAGGGCAGCGGCCACGTAAGTGACTGTCCTGAAATACTCATCCCATGAAATATCGTGCCAGAGGCCGTATTCCTTTTTTCTCATGGCCACGCGGCTTCCGTATTTTTGGGCGGTTTCCCTGAAAAGCATGGGTGAGGTCTCTTTCACTGGCCTTTATCTCCACCTCTTTTTTCTTTTCCAGCGCTGGTAGCCCTTGGCGGATTCCTCGGAACGGATACCCATGTAAAACTCCCTCACGTCCTTATCTTGCATAAGATCCCTGGCAGTGCCTTTCATCACGAACCGGCCGTTTTCAAGGATAAGGCCGAAGTCAGAAATAGCAAGAGCCATTCGGGCGTTCTGCTCCACGAGAAGAATAGTGACCCCCTGGCTGTTGATGTTTTTGATGATTTTGAAAATTTCGTTGACAAGAATGGGGGACAGTCCGAGAGAGGGCTCATCCAGGAACAGTAGTGTGGGCCTGTTCATCAATGCTCTCCCTATGCTGAGCATTTGCTGTTCCCCGCCTGAAAGAGTTCCTGCCCACTGGTTTTCTCTTGCTTTCAGAGGAGGAAAATGCTCGTATATCTGCTCAAAATCTTTCCTGATTTCAGCACGGTCATTCCTCAGGTAAGCACCCATAAGAAGGTTTTCTTTGACAGTGAGCTCCTCAAACACTTCCCTCCCTTCAGGGACATAGGAAATGCCCATGCGGACAATATCCTCTGTTTCTTTCCCATCTATACGCTTTCCCATGAACTCAATTGTTCCTTTATCAGGCTGGTCCTCTATGAGGCCCATAACGGTTTTGAGGATTGTAGATTTCCCGGCTCCGTTGGCGCCCAGTATGGCAGTTATCGTTCCTGACTGCACGGACAGGGACACCCCCCGCAAGGCATATATCAGGCCGTAAAAGGTTTCTATGTTTTTTATTTCAAGCAATGTTTTCAAGGTTGTCCTGCTCTCCAAGGTATGCCCTCAAGACTTCAGGGTGCTTTTGTACTTCCTCGGGCGATCCCTCGGTGACGATTTTACCAAAATTAATAACCAGAATACGGTTGGAAATATCCATAACCATTTTCATATCGTGCTCTATGAGGAGAATAGTTATGCCAAGGGCATCCTGAATATCTTTTATCCAGAATATCATGTCTTGTTTTTCTTCCGAGTTCATACCGGAGCAAGGCTCATCCAGAAGCAAAAGCTCTGGTTCCATTGCTAGGGCCCTGCCTAGTTCCACCTGTTTCTGGGTGCCATAGGGCAGGGAGCCCACAAATTTGTTCCGAACTGACTGAAGATCCAGAAAATCAATTATCTCCTCAACCTTGCGTCGGTGGGCCACTTCTTCCCGGCCGGCAAAAGAGCGCTTTGCCCACATGATGGCACCACGCAAAAGCCCGGCTTTGATATACCTGTGCCGGCCGAGCATAAGGTTTTCCATGGTGCTCATATGAGTGAAAAGCTCTATATTTTGAAATGTTCTTCCTATGCCCAGCCTGGCAACATAGTCAGGTCTCTTGCCCTGGATTTTCTGCCCTTTAAAAATGATATGCCCGCCATCAGGCTTGTAGATACCATTGATGCAGTTAAAAAGGGTGGTTTTCCCTGCTCCGTTGGGCCCAATGATTGAGAAGATTTCTCCCTTGTGGACTTCAAAGCTGATATCGTTGAGAGCATCAAGCCCGCCAAAAGAGATCGAAAGGTTGCAGACCTCAAAAAAAATCGTTCGGTTTTTCGTTTCCAAATCTGCCCTCTCCGCCGCCGACCAGACCAACAAATCAGGCTGGGGGCATCTGATAGCCCCCAGCCTTGCTTCATTTTTTCCTTGCTTCCTAATCAGGCTCCATCCAGCCTGTCAAGCTCTTTGCCTTTCCGCCCTTTTCGCACTGAATCAAAAAGAGCTCCTTTTGTCCCTGCCTGCAGTAAGGATCGTTGGGATCAAATGGAGCGTAATCTATACGCCCAAAAATGCCTTTGAAATTTCTGATCCCCTCCATTTCCTTTACAAAGCGTTCCCTTGTTAGATTCCTTCCGCACCTTTTGAGCCCTTCCACCATTGGCTCCACAAAACCAATGCCCGCGTAGAAAAACACACCCCATCTCTCACCCTTGGCGGCGTACTTTTCAAAAGCTTTCTTGTACTTCAGCATTAGCGGAGAGGTGGAGTCAGGCAATTGCGCAAAAGAGCCTGTTATAACGCCTCTCCACAGCCCCTTGCTGATGGCCATCATGAGCGGAAAATCAGAGCACGTGCTGGTGCTCATCCACTGAGGCGTAAATCTCATGGCACGGCCTGTACCGATGATCCGAACGGCGTGGCCTGGAGCAACCCATAGAAGCACAAGGTCGGCCCTGGCTTTTCTAAGCTGCATGATATGTGGTTTCATATCTGTATCAGTCAACTCAACGGGAACTTTCGCAACGAGTTTCATGCCGTGTTTTGCAAGTTCGACCTCTGCTCCTGAGACTCCGTTTTTGCCGTAATCATCATTCTGGTAAGCGATTGCTATCCTTTTTTTGCCGAGTTTCTCTATTGCATATTTACAAAGGATTTTTGCCTCTGAATAGTACAGAGGATAAACCGCGAAAAGGTACTTCTGCGGCGGAGAAATCCAGTGAAGGGATCCGGCCGCAGGCCCCACCCACGGAATTTTTCGCTGCATCAGGTAGTCTTTGACCGCGAGTCCTGGTGCTGTACCCACGCCTGAAGCCCAGCCGAATATTCCGATACCCTCCTGCAATTCTTTTACGCCTGCCTTGGTTTTTGCAGGATTATAGGCATCATCAAACATATGGTATTCGATCTTTCGGCCATGAATACCCCCTTCCTCGTTTATCATCTGAAACAGGACGCCCGTACCGCGGGCTACGGCACCCCATGGCGCGGCAGGCCCTGTCTGCGGTCCCCATTGCCCGATACGGATGGTGGTATCAGTGACACCCTCTTCAGCAGTACATATAGATGCCAAACCGAGAAAAACTACCAGTACCGCCAGCAACAAAAAAGTTGTCTTTTTCATGATGCTCTCTCCTTTCTTGGCTAAGTGGTTAGAAGTAGGCTAGTTGAATTACCCCAAAACTAAACCTTCTTCACATAGTGGCGAGCGAAGAGGCCGCTCGGTTTAATACAGAGCACAAGAACTATGATAAAAAAGGCGACTGCCGACTTAAACTCAATTGAAACATAGCCCCCAAAGAGGTTTTCCACCACTCCGATTATGTACGCGCCAAATACTGAACCTGGCAGCGATGTCATGCCTCCCAGCACCGCTGCAGCAAAACCCTTAAGCATGGGGTCCCACATCATGTAGGGTTGCATTATGGTTGGGGCTATCAGAAGCCCGGCAGTGCAACCCACAAGGGACGAGATTCCCCAGGTGATCATCAAGATACGGTTTGTGCGGATTCCCATGAGTCGCGCTGCCATTTTGTTTTGCTGTGTGGCCTTCATGGCGATGCCGAGCTTTGAGTATCGCAGGAAAAGGAAAAGAACGGTCATGAGTGTTAATGCTACCACAAAGGTAAGGGCTTCCAGGCTGCTAACAAATATTTCTCCCAGGCTTAAGCTGTCATAGGGAGATAGTGGAAAACGCATTGTTTTCGGTTCGGCTCCAAACTTCCAGGATACAAAGCCCATCAGGATCATCTCTAGACCAATGGTGATAATAATCATTCCGAGCACATTCGGTTCCTTGGCCCTCCTCAGGACGGCGAATTCAAGGAAAAACCCCAGCAAGAGAGCGAAAGCCAAGGCAGAGGGAAAGGCAACATAGAAAGGGAAGTGGTAATATTCTAGAACCATGTACGTGAGAAACACTGAAAGAAGAGCCATCTCACCCTGGGCAAAGTTGATTACCTCAGAGGTTTTATAAATGATCACCATGGCAAGTCCCATGAGAGCATAGGAACTGCCCACGGCAATACCGCTCACCAGCGTCTGCACTAACTCGCCCACTGTTTTCTGTTTCTCCTTTTGTTACCGTATCCTTCTTTACGCCCCACCCACATGTTGCGCAAAAAGGCCGGGGCCTCCAAAAGCTAAAAGGGCCACGTCTTCCAATATAGCTTGGTACGGATCCAGATGCCGTAGATACCTAAAGGTTCGAACAGCATGATGGAGACCATGATTGATCCATAGATAATAAGCTGGATATTTGATACACCGGTAATCGAAAAATAGCTTTTTGACAAAGCTTCAAGCCACCCTCCCAGGTATGGGATGCTCAAAATATTGCGGAGTTCGAGATCCAGCCATGAAAGCAGGCACGCGCCTGCAATGGAGCCAAACAGAGACCCCAGGCCCCCCACCACAACCATTGCAAGGAAAATGATCGACATCAAGAGGCTGAAGATTTGTGGTTCTATGAACCGAAGCACGAACGCATACAGTCCTCCGGCCAGCCCAGTGTAAAAAGCACTCACAGCAAAAGCGAGCGTTTTGTAAAGCATAATGTTAACGCCCAGGGTTTCTGCAGCAATGTCTGCGTCACGAATTGCGATAAAGGCACGCCCCACCTTTGTCTTGACAAGATTACGAGCCACAAGTGTGAGTATAACGGTGATCGTGATAAGAAGGTAGTAAAAATCGCGGTCTGAATCGAGATGCCAGGAAAAAATAGTCAACTCTGGAGCATGGAGACCCTGGCGGCCCCCAAAAAATCCGATTCTACCGATTACCTGGGTAATCGTGAGACCAAATCCGAGCGTTGCAATGGAAAGGTAAGGTCCCTCAAGCCGTAAGGCTGGGAGACCCAGGAGAAATCCTAACAAAGCCGCCCCAATAGCAGCCAAAACCAGGGCAACCAGAAAGGGCAAATGCGCTGATGTCATGAGGGTAATGGTTCCATAGGCGCCTATAGCAAAAAAGCCTGCATGCCCAAGTGAGATCTGCCCGGTGTAGCCAACCAAAAGGTTGAGCCCGATGGCCACCAGCACGTTTATTGCCATATAGTTGGCAAGATAAACGTAGTAGTTTCTGAAAAGGAAGGGGAAAAAGCCGAGGAACGCGATCAATACCAGAAACCAGAAAAGAACCACCTTGCTGCCAAAGAGCCTGACATCCTCGTAGTAGTCTCTTTTCATGTCCATAAGATGAGACCTTTGCAAAATGCCGTCTTTTGCCCAATCTCTTCATCAGACTCAAATTTCAGTCCTCGAAATACTTCAAGTATTCCTGTGGCTGAAATCTTCGTCTTCCTTGACCTTGAACAAAACCGAATATTTTGCAAAGGTCTCAAGACGGCATCTCCGGACAGCTTTTTCTTAGGCAGTATTCCTTTATTTTTTTGCAACTTTCTCAACGAGCTTCCTATAGTAAATCTGTTTTTCTTCCAACAGGGGAGATTTTTTCCCCATCATGTTTAATTTCATTATCTTGTAGTTGATCTTTTTAATCAGACGATATCTTTCTTTTTCATCGGGAATGTTTGACAGCATATCTTCCATCTGCCTGATCTCTTTTTTTTCTGCAAGCTCCGGGGGGAGACAGTCAGAATTCTTGAGTATCTTATAGGCTAGACGGAGATCCTCGGGGACGCGCGCGTCGTCCTGGAGAGCAAGAGGTTTTCCTTTGCCGGGGAGATTATCAAACTCGCCGTTTTTTAGGGCCTCTTTGATTTTTCGTTCTACCATTTTAAGGTAACCACCGATTTTCGCGCTAATTTAACCGTCACAGGAATATAAGATTTTTAAGGTCAACGAATCATCTAAATTTGAGCTTGAGGTTAACGCCTTCAAGCCAGGACAGTGAGTTTG
>JAFDEF010000009.1 GCA_019310485.1 Deltaproteobacteria bacterium
AACGGCGGGCGATTTTACTTCCAGCCTTCCAGCCAGAAGAACGGCGTCTGCGTCATGCCAGGCGCACATTAACTACCCCGCCGCAAGCGGACGGGGTATCAATCGGAAATTTTCCTAACGCCCCAAGGGGCGGGAATCAAACCCCTGTCCGCCTCTGGCGGATTAATCCGCCTTTGGCGGATTAAACAAACAACAGCACAAAAGTAAGCACCTAGCTGCTTGATCTTGTCTGGCAAGGGGTGACATTGTATCCTTGGAGCCTCAAGCAATCATTGTTCACATTCTGAGGACCAGGGTTTCCTTGGTATTTGCAGACCTGGAGCACTGACTCCTCAGGTCCTCCTCTAGCAAGCACCAGCAGTTTAGGCTTTTTCCAGGTTTTCTTGCTCATAATGCAGACACCCCCTCTTTAGTCTTCAGTTTTTTATCATTGCCCTGAAAAGAAGCATGCCCTTCAGGGGCTTCGTCTTCCCTGGAATCGGGCAAACCCTCCTTGCCCTGAATAAGCACCATCCTCTGGTGGGCGACCTCGCAAAAGTATTCAACTGGCAGGTCGAACTTTCCAGATTCCAGATAGGCGTTTGCAGGGCACCACATACAAAGGTTGACGATGGGACAGGAGCCACAATTTTCGAGGTAATCGGTTCTTTCAGAATGCATGTCCCGAATGGCAGGGGTAAACTTGTACCAGGCCTCAGCAAGGCTTCCCCTCCTGAGATCATACGTACAGTCGGGATGAGAAAGGGAAGAGCAGAGCCGAAACCTCCCTTCACAGTCAACGAAGAAGCTACTCATACCAGCACCGCAAAAGAAAAGCTTGTTGCTAGAGGTGTGGCAAAACTCAGTGTTGACTAACATGTTGCACTCTCGGTTGAGGGCTTTAAACCGGTCCGGATCAGAGCGTTCAAGTGCCACTATCTGGTTGGCTGAGAGCCTTTCTGCTTTTATCTCCGCGTTTCTCAACTGGTTGCCGTCAACCCTGAGGTGGAGAAAGGGGTCAAAACGAAACGCCCCATTAGTCCTCTCCCGGCAAAATCTGGCAATTGCTGGCAGGTCTCGATAGTTGCTCTTAAGAACCATAGCTTTCAGCCGAACTCTGCTGCCGCATTCAAGGAGATGGTCCAGCCCCTGTCTAAAAGAAAAATAGGAACCCGGATGTCGCGTCACCTTCTCATAGGTATGCCTGGATGCCCCGTATACAGATACCTCTACATCTCTGGGAGGGTATTTTGCAAAAAGCTTAATATGTTCACGGTTGATAAGTGTTGCATTTGTAAAAAGCGTCACAAGGAGACCCTTTTGCTTGAGGTAAAGATAGATATCAGGAAAATCTTCTCTCAGGAGCGGCTCTCCACCTGTTACAAGGCACCAGAGAGCGCCCATTGAGACTGCCTCGTCCACGATGTCTTTAATGTCTTCAAAACAAAGCTCTTTCTGCTTTGCATCCCTGTCTCCTGCCGGACGATTGATGTAACAGTGCCGGCAGTTGTTATTGCAGCGCGATGTCAATTCAAGCGAAAAGGAAAGTGGCACCCTGCTTAAACCAATCTTTTCCCACAGAGAGTACTCAGCGATACTCATTAATGAAAAAAATGACTCACTCGCATTGTCTTTCTTGCCACCCATCAAAAAATCACCGCAGTTGTTGATACTTAAAACCCAGCCTATTTTGTCAAAAGTCCTCACTCAGTTGATGTTTTGACCACTATTTTTCTTTTCAGCAGCTCATTTGTCAGGCCCAGGACATCGGATTCGATCTCCTTTTCATCTCCCTCAAACTCTTCACACAGTTCTGAAACAATCTCACTCAGCTTCTTTTTACCGTCAAGCCTGTCCCATATTGCCCTTCCGGTCTCATTTAGGGTGAAAAGTTCGTCTTCCAAGTCCCCTATCCCTGAGACGAGAGGAACTATGATAAGCTCCCCTTCGATGTCTCTTGCCACAATGTCCCTGGAAGGGACATATACACAATCAAGCCTCACCTCTTTATCCATGTTTCGCTCCTGCACCTGTCAAGGATTTATCCATGATCCACCTGGCCAAGCAAAAGAGCTCGGACAACACCACTTGTTCAAGTTATGCTAAAGCACAGGTTCCTTGTCCTGTTCTTGTTTGTTCGCCGCCGGGAGCGGTGCCTGAAAGACTCTCAAGCCTTTGTTCCCAGTCTTTCACCTCCCAGCCGAGCTCTCCTTCCTCCAGCAAACCAAGATGTCTGGCCTGTGCATGTGCGATTTCACACAGGTATTCTACCGGAGAATCGAGCGTTCCATACTCTATCCACGAGCGGGCAGGACACTGCTCACACATCCCCATCAGGAAGCACCGTGCACAGCGCTTGAGGTAGCCGGGGTTGGAGGCCTTTGTCTCCCTAATTTTCGGGAAAAACACTTCCAGCGCCTCCTTGAGGGACCCTGCCCTGAGATCATAGACGGTCTCAGGATGTCTCAGCATCATGCAAAGCTGGAAGTTACCGTAGGCGTCAACGCAGCCTCCTCCAATCCCGGCTCCACACGAAAAAAGCTTCTCTCCTTGTGGCCCCATAAACTTGGTGCAAAACTCTCTCAGGGCGTTCTCATATCCGTTCTGCGCGCTCATCAGGGATGCCACTGTTTCTGCAGGAGATAGTCTTTTTCGCTTGATTAGATCGTTCTTGACCTTTGAATCCCTACGGCAGCGAAGATAAGAGGCTCTTGAAAACACAGGTGGTCCATCCATCCATGGGATTGTGGATGTCCAAGATGTGAGTTCTTCAGCATCTGTCATATTATCCTTAAGCAACACCCCTTTGATGATAAAAGGAACCCCTTTTTCAAGAAGAAGGTTCATACCCCTCCGTGCCGCCTCAAAAGATCCGGGAGACCTTGTTATGCGCTCGTAAGAGTTTTTCCTGGCTCCGAACATGGTGACTTCGATTAATTCAAGGGGTGGTATTTTGAAGAAAAGCTCCGCCAGAGCCCGTGTAATACATGTTGCGTTTGTAAAAATTACCACCTTGAGCCCCAGTTTTCTGGCAAATACGTAAAGCTCTTCGAAATCCTCCCTTAAGAGAGGCTCACCACCTGTAAACCTCACCCGCAAGCAGCCCAGAGAGGCAGCCTCGTTTAGAATATCTTTTAGTTCGCTGGTTGAAAGTTCCCTTTTTTGGGCATCGACATCCCCAGGCGGCAGGTTTATGTAGCAGTGCACGCAGTTATTGTTGCATCTCTCTGTGAGCTCGAGATCAAGGGAAGCAAGAGGCAAAGAAAGGCCTTTCCATAGGTCTTTGTTCCATGCATTAACTTTTTCAAAATAAGCTGTCATGTTCAGACCTTCCATCCACTTAAGATGGTTATCAGCTCAGATACTTTTTAATAGGCTCACTGCTGCTCCGCTCCTGTCAAAGCAAAGCGTGTAGCAGGGCACTTCCCTGACAATCTTTTCCACCAACAGCAGAGTTTTTTCCCACCACTCAGCTGTAACAAAAGGCTTTATGATGCAGGGAAGAAGCCTGCGGATGATCTCAGGCTTACTCCTGAGAGGCACGAGCTGATTTTTGTGCCCCTTTTCCAGGAAAATCAGGCCTGCCAGAGGAACTGAATCAGGAGAAACATCCGCCACATCACCAGGGCTCCAGGTGCCGTATACCTTAAATCCTTCCTCCCGTTTTCGCACAATAATCCTATCATCGCACAGAATACGGGCACAATGCCTGAGCATAGTCACCATAGTGGACTTTCCTGCATCCTTGCTCCCTACAAAAAGGAGTCCCCTCCCCTCAAGCGACACTCCTGCAGCATGCAGAAGACAACCTGCCCTGTGGGCAAAAACCTTTGAAAGGATGACCTGATCGGTTGGAAACAGGGTAATAGAGTCCAGATTCCCCTTGCTGAAAAATTCTTTGCTTTTGTTGTGTATTGTTCCCCTAGAGTAGTCTTCATTGAAAACCCCAACCTGGTATATCTCTCTTTGTGCAGGAAACCTCCTGACCGAATCGCTGGAGGTTTCAGCAAATCGGCTCGCTCTTTTCAAAAAGCCGTGACTCAAACTGAAGATCCTCTTCCATACCCCGGAGATTGAGCCGAACCTGGATCCTGAAAAAGCCACATAGGTCCAGGCTTCGCTGTTTTTAAAAATCAGCCAGGGATTTTTCCAGTACAGTGGCTCTCCAAGATCTTTAAATCCAGGCATAGAAAAAAAATGTTTTATTGAAATCACATCCTCTCCAGGCACATCTATTTCAAAAGGCTTGAGCTTTCGCGAAAATGTTGCATCTGTAATGGGGAGTTCGGATTCAACCTTGATAGTAATTCCGCCTATCCCATAGTAGCGCTGATTTTGAGTTTTTGCTGTTTTACCGGGCATAGCCTTTTCCAGCATCATGTATTGGCCTCTCTGTGGTGACTCTATCCTGCATTTGCTTCATTTAGTTTATAATATTATACCCTATTCTAATTTATTTTTGAACACTAAACCTTATTGGGGAGCACATAGGACCAGGCAATTGACACAAGCGCGGAACATAAACCAGAAGCAATCAATACTTTCTTGATATGATCCTTGAGAAAAGCTGGACAAATCTTTTCCAATAGAGCTGCCAGGATTTAAGGTCAGGGCTCGTGGTAAATATCTGCCTCAATATTTCCGAGCGTGGAAACAGTGTCTCTACAACGAATGAAAACCGCCCCCAATAATCTTCGCGTGGCGAAAAAAGAACAAGAGGCGCCCATAAAGGCAAAGAGTCCTTTTTTACCCGCCGTTCAAGTGCTAGCCTTTCAAAAAAGTGCAATCTATTTTTTTTCATGAAATCTCTGAGGGGGCCGGGAGGGTAAAAGTCAAGTGCTCGACACAGGAGGGAGAGAATAATGAAAAGAACTTTTCTCAAGCCCAGTTCATCTGCTCGAGTAAAAAGTAATTTCCACTCCGGTTCACCCCAGCCAGCCACGAGGTATCGGATATCCACCAACCATATGAGCCTGTTTACCCTGTGTTTAAGCGCATGAAGACCAAGATAGAAAACCTCGTCACATGCATTCAAGCGCAATGCCTCTTGATCTTCAAATCTAGTGACCGCTGCTCGCTGCAAAATGCGCTCCTCTTCCCGACCCAGTAAAAGGCGTCGGGCATGGATCCGATCTGCCCACATAATTTGGGTATGAAGATCAAGGCTGATCGACCCTTTTCTGAACGTATTCGGGTATACTGCGTCTCTTTCATACCCCTGATCTTTCAATATGGATGTGACTTGCATGTATTGCTCAGGGAAAACCAGCAGGTCAATATCGGACATTGGCCTGAGGCCAACATCGCCGTACGGGTTTTCCAGCAGGCAGATTCCTTGAAGGAGCAGTGGCCGGATCCCCCTTGCCCTAAATCTTGAAAGGACATCTCTTAAGGCGTTGATGAGCTTTAGGTTAAACCTTATTGTCCCGTAGTAATGTGACTCAAGCCTGTTCCTCTGCCCCTCACTAAGAGACTCTATTGCCCCTGAGCTTACAAGACCCTTGTAAAGAAGACTTCCCAATCCTTCTCTGATGGCCGTCTCGAGCAGATGGTTTGGGTCCACTTTTCCTACCAGCTCTTTAATCCTGGAATAATGCCGGGGATCGAGCCTCGATTCTATTGCACAAAGCAAGATTTCTCGCTCATTAGGGTTCATGAGAAGTTTCCTTCACTATGCAGAAAATTCTCCCCGCTTCAAATAGTTATCAGCTGTCTCGCCCTATTGCCCTGGACATATGAAACATTAACCGGGTGCCTTTTCCTCCTTCGGTATAGATTTTTTTGGCATACACCCGAGTAGTCGAGCAATGTCCGGGGTTGTTCAAGGGAGATTTATTCTAAGAAAGTATGTATGGGTGCAGTGTTCAGCTTCCAATCATCCGTTTGAGCCTGGAGGCGATAGTGTGACCTACAAGCCGGGATTTGACCCTGAGCGTGTCCAAGGGAATATCCCTTCCTTGTCTTCTAACACAAACAACTTTCCCTAGAATTTGACGGAGAGCTACCGTTTCATCGCAATCTCCGGTCGTGTCACTTCGGACAATAAACTCCACTTTGTTTCCATCACCCTGATTTATCCTTGCGATGCGGTGCGCGATAAGGCTTCCCCCCGAATCGTAAAGGATGATATCCCCCGCCTTCAATAGAGACGGTGCAATCGGGTTTATTGTAATGATCTCGCCATCTCGAATAGTCGGATACATGCTTCGGCCTCTAGCCTTGAACCTCACACTCCTGCCTTCGCGAAGTAGCCCTACAATAACCTCTGTCGCAAGTTGCGGTGAGCCTGGCACTCTTTCAACCAGACCGGATTCTTCGAAACCCTTCCCGGATTTTCCCTCAAACCTTGCAATTTCCTTTTTTTTCATCCCTTCAGGTCCTGCTCGTAAATCAAGTTCTTCGAGAGTGGAAGGTCCACTTTGTAGGTTCCTGCCCTTTAGCGGAGTTTCATGTGCATAAGAATTAACTACCCCGCCGGAAGCGGCCGGGGTATCGATCGGAAATTTTCTTAAAGCCCCAAGGGGCGGGGAATCAAACCCTCGTCCGCCTCTGGCGGGCTCGTCCACCTATAATTGTGCCATATGGCATTATCTCTGGCGGATTAATGATATTATATAGCTGGTTGTTAGGTCAATGAATCTTCCGTGCCCCGATTCACCATCAAACACCATCTGCCGTTCGACAGGCTCACGGCCCTGAGCATAGCCGAGGGGCTGCGTTACGCTCATCCCTCGTCCCTGCGGCGTACGTCAATGTACGTCTCACTTCTCGGGATTTCGCAAGCCTTGCATCTCATGCTTGCTGGTGAACAGGGTTACCCCCAAAGCATTTAGTTTTGGTAGACAAACCAAAAGTTGACGGTGGATTTAGGCATGCATCCCGTCCGCTAAGAGTCCGCACTCAGCCTAACTTGAGTTCACCTTGCCTGAAAGAGTGGCTTAACTATTTCAATCCGCCGGAGGCGGATTAATCCGCCGGAGGCGGACAGGGGTTTGATTCCCCGCCCCTTGGGGCGGTTAAGATGGTTTGCGATTGATACCCCGCTGCTTGCGGCGGGGAAGTTCATTGAAAATATGATTTAAGCACTTCGGGCATAGCGTGATATAATATTTTTTATTCAGGGCGCAAGACTTGCGAAGGGGGCTTCATGGAAAGCTGGATAGCATATATCAAGAAAGGACTTTCCCGCACCCTTCCCCATGACCCAATTGCGGGCAAAGAAGGATTTTCAGGAACCAAGGAAAACCTGAAGAATCTGCAACCTTACTTAAAGAGACACTGGCGAAAAGGGTTGATCGGACTAGCCCTAATTACGCTGGCATCTCTTCTAGCTTTCCCCCAGCCCTTAATTACACGCTTCATTATTGACGATGTTATCTTGAGCCGACAGCTAGCACTTCTGTGGGGGGCAATCGCTTTATTGATTTTAATCGTGCTTGCACAAAAGCTTGTTCAAACCCTGGAGAACTTCTACTTTGCCGGCCTCGAACAAGCCCTTAGCCTTGAAATCCAGCATGACCTCCTTGAGCGCACTCTTCGGCTGCCGAAAGCTTTTTTTGATGAGGTGCAAACGGGCTATCTTATGTCGCGCCTGTCTTCAGATGTCGCAAATCTGCGATGGTTTTTCTCCAGTACCGTTGTCTATATTGTGAGCAATATTTTACGTTTTGCCGGCGGGCTGGCATTACTCTTTTACCTTGAATGGAGGCTTGCCCTTATAGTGTCGGTGATTCTGCCCGGTATCGTCTTTTCCATCCGCTTTTTTTCCACCAGGATTCATGCCCTGAGTCATCAAAGCATGGAGCAAGGGGCAAATGTTTCAACTCGTTTTCAGGAATCCTTATCTTCGGCCTCTTTAATCAAGGCTTTTTCCTCGGAGGCACGGGCTGTAAGACAGCTCACGGCTGAACTTAAAAAGGCCCTCCACCTGTCCCTTGAGCTCACGGCGCTCAGCTCAGTGGCCAATCTCGCAATCAGCTCAATGCCTGGTATAGCAAGGGTTATAGCCCTCGCCCTGGGAGCATACTGGGTTATAGAGGCGCACTGGACCCTGGGATCGTTAATCGCATTTCAGGCATACCTCGGGTATGTGTTCGGCCCGGCCCAGTACTTGGCCACGGCAAATCTTGACCTGCAGAGAGCCCTTGCAGCCCTTGAGCGTGTCTCTGCACTTTTTAACCTGGTTCCTGAAGAAAACATAGGTTCCGGCAAAACCGTTACTAGATTGAAAGGAGAGGTAGAATTCAAGAACGTTTCTTTCTCTTATGATCAAGGCAACCCAGTGATCAACGATATATCGTTCCGCGTAGGCCCTGGTGAAAGAGTTGCTATCGTGGGCCCGAGCGGTGCAGGCAAAACGACGCTTCTGGCTCTTGTCCTTCGGTTCTACAGGCCCACAAAAGGGGAAATTTACTTTGATGGACTTCCGGCCTCACACTACGAACTCGTGTCCTTGAGAAATAGAATAGCTTACGTCTCACAGAGCACACGCCTTTTCTCAGGCACAATAATGGACAACCTCTGCTTTGGCAATCCCCGGGCTCCGGAAGATCTTGTGACTCAGGCTACGCAGGCTGCGGGCATTCACGATTTCATTGAGAGCCTCCCTGAAGGCTACCAAACCAGGATAGGAGAAAACGGGGTAAAACTATCTGAGGGACAAAGACAACGCCTTTCCATTGCCCGGGCGCTGGTCAAAAGAGCGGACATTATGGTGCTCGACGAACCGACCTCTTCACTGGACAAGAAGACGGAGGCTTCGTTTATTCATGCTCTTCCTAAGGTTCTTCAAAGCAAGACCCTCTTTGTCGTGACAAACAATTCCACCCTTGTAAAAGATGCCACTCTTGTCCTGCTCTTTGATGAGAATCATCTCTTATGTACAGGGACCCACGAGTTTCTTCTAGAAAAAAGCGAATACTATCGCTCCCTGATGATACGCGACGGAGCGGATTAAGCAAACTCATGTCAGGTGTGCCAAGAAAAACCTTGCCTAAAGAGGTTAAGTGCCCTGTTATTGCCTTATCGAAACATCCCACGAATCCTGTTTCGCAGTAATCAGAGATCTTTCACAACTAGATCCTTTACCACATTGTCGTGGCTTACAGGATCAATCCTTATCTGATCTTTGCTCTCCACCAAAGTGTTGCAAGCTAGCACTGCTTTGCCGCCAACCTTCACATAACACCTCTTACAGGTGGCATGGTTGCAACAGCTGTGCTGGAAAAAGGAAATAGAGGGATCATAATTCTTTGCAATGGTCTCAAGCAGTTCTTTCACTGTTATCGGGAGTGCGGGAACGTGAACAGTGTACCTCTCATAATAAGGCTCCTTACCTGCGTCTGGATCGTATCTGAACACTTCTACTATCATGAACATGCCTTTCTCCGTTGCGGAAGACAAACCTTTTCACAGTTTTACAGGTACTGTTTTAGAATCAGAAAAACTCCTTTTTCAAGTACTCCTCGATATTTTTATACACCTCTCTAGAAGGCTCCATAAATCTTAGGTCAGGGCTTCTTTTTCTAAGACTCAGAGAGCTTCCTTTAAAGGAAATTACATGACGGTGCAAAAAATCAGCATTATAAACTCTGACATGATCGCTCCTCAAGTGTGTCCCTCTACTCTCTTTCCTTGCCATTGAGCACATGAGACTCGCCTGAAGGCAAAGACAGACATTCTTTAGCTGCAATAAATTCAGAAGTTCTGAATTGTAATGACGGCTGCGATCACTCACTCTCAATCCTGAGATTTTTTCCTCTCCTATATGCCTGACCCTGGATAGGGCACTACCACTGTCTGATTCGTTTCTTACAAGTCCCAAGCCTGTGTCAGCCACATACCTGAGTTCATCCCATAGTTTGTAAACATTGTATGAACTCCGCCCGGAATGTAAGTTGTCCTTTACCAGTTCGCTAACTTGCTCTTTGATCTTATCCAGATATGCTGAGTCCAGTTTGCTCTCCTGAGACTCTTTTGCATACTTTGAAGCCTCAGCCCCGGCTCTATAACCCTGCACGAGCATTTCAGAGAGCCCACTTTCCACCCTGAAGGCTCCATAGAGCCCGGAGGCTGCTTCTCCACACGCGTACAATCCTTCAAGTGTCGTCTTCATGTGTTCGTCTACCAGTATCCCGCCCATACAATACTCGCTCGAAATCCCAACCTGCCAAGGCTTCCCCTGCTTTATCATGTCGTGAAAAGGCCGTATATTTTCTCCCCCGAACCGCCATTTACCCTTGTAAAGCATCTTGAGCAAGAGATTCATCTTGAGCAGAGACTTGAGGTAGCTGAGGCGCTTGACGCTTGAAAAATCAAAGTAAAATTCCTCACTGCCGGGCCTGCCCTCGCATTCCATCTCTTTGGTCCAATAGTAAAGGTTGATCAACTTCCATAATTTGGCATTTTTTCCAAGTGAGACTATGTTTTTGTCCGCACTCTCAAGAACGCTTTTACCCGATGACGTGTTAATAGCAGGTTGCGCCAAACGGGCCGCAAACCACACAAAGGGATATATGGAGCCCTTCAAATGAGGGGGAGAAAGGGCGACACCGGGAAGAAACAGCTGAAACTCCATGTCTGCCAGTTCGGCGCCTGCTCTCAATGCCATTGCCATTCCATCTCCCGTGGAATCGCTACTCGTGCATTTAAAGGAATAGGGTTGAAAGCCCCCTGAGGCAATTATCACTGCTTTTGCATGAATTACGTGAAATTTGCCATTGTAAAGGTCCAGCGCCAAAGCACCGTTTACCCTGTCACCGGATCTAATGAGGTCAATAACCATTGCATCTTCTATGATCTTTATATTGGGATATCGCCTTATCTGTTCCCTGATCACAGCCCCGACGGTGGTGTTTGCCGTAATCCAGCCCGAGGGGGCGAGGAACCTCACCCTTTTCCCCATCGCTCTTGCCAGGGATAGGAATTCATGCACCCTTTTGCCGCAATCCTCCACGAAATCCTGCACGAGACATTGCTCACTCAAATAAAACGATGCTTTTACTATTGTCTGAAAAAGTGCGTTCTTGGTAAGCGACCTGTCCGCCTTTTTCTCCCCAAGTTGATAGGCGGTTTCACCGTCAATGGAGAGAGTTGATGTAGAAATTATCGCATTTCCACTTTTTCCAACCTTGCCCTTGGAAACCAGAAGAACATCCACTCCGCTCTTTGCTGCAGCCACGGCAGCATTGGAGGCGGCACCAGAGCCTCCTATAACGAGCAGGTCTGTCTTGAGTGGGATCTCTTCATTCACTCTTTGTCCCATGGTCGTCTCTTGCTTTGCAAGGCCTCAATTGCTATGGCCAAAGGAAAATATGCTGACAATTAACTACCCTGTCTCAAGCGGACGGGGTATCAATCGGAAATTTCCTTAACGCCCCAAGGGGTGGGGAATTGAACCCTCGTCCGCCTCTGGCGGACTAAACCATCAGAAATCCCGCCTGATCGCAGGCATCCCCAATGGCGGGTCATGCCTGATACCTTTGATGTAATCGGTTCAGTTTTTCATATACCATTTCCCATTTTGTAATGGCAAGACTCTAAGATGCAAACAAAGCGAAAGGTTGTTGTTTTGCCCAGCACCTCTATGGTATGCTTATACCTATTGGATATCTTTCGGTGGAGGAAAGACAATGAGAAAGATCTTGGCCTTGCTTGCATTATTGCTCCTGCTTTTGGCGGAGGCCCTCATTGGACCTTCGTTTGCCCGGGCACTCGCGGGACCAAAAATGGTTTTAAAGGAAACCTCTTTTGATTTCGGGGCAGTTGAGCAAGGAAAAACGATTGCACACACTTTCATCGTTTACAACAAAGGCGCTCAACCCCTTCGGATAAAACGGGTAAGGCCGGGCTGAGGTTGTGCAGTAGCCTACTTTGATAGGCTGATTCCTCCAGGAGGAGAGGGAAAAATTACTTTAAAGGTAAGTACCAGAGGTTATGAGGGCAAAATCCACAAATCTGCCAGAGTATACAGTAATGATCCCAAGCACCCTCTTGCAAGAGTGGGAATAACGGCTGTGGTAAAAACGCCTGTATCGGTTTCCCCCAAGTATGTGTTTTTTCAGGGGGCTACATCTGAATCAATCACCAGGACCGTGTTGATTGAAGCGCGTCTTCAAAAGCCGCTCAAGCTCGAGCCCCTTGAGTTTACCCTGGGAAAATTGGTTAAATACCAAATTGAAGAAGTTAGTGAGGGAAAACTCTTTAAGGTCCATTTTACAAGTATTCCGAAATCGCCGCGTTACTTTAGCGGTTATTTGTCACTTAAGACCAATTACCCTCAAAAACCTGAACTCTTTATCCGCTTAAGGGCACGGTTTGTTAACTGAAAAACTTCGGCTTCGCCTTTGGCTTGATGAACTTCCCCGCCGCAAGCAGCGGGGTATCAATCGGAAACCATCTTAACCCGCCAAGGGGCGGGGAATCAAACCCTTGTCCGCCTATGGCGGGCTTGTCCGCCTATAATTGTGCCATATGGCATTATCTCTGGCGGATTGAACGAGCACAAGTTGCATACGCTGCGATTAACACCCTGCAGGCAAAGGGAGGGGCGCAGCGTTGGGGACTGAAAATCTCTTCTTGATGAAACAATAATGAACAAGAGAAAACAGCAAATTGTACAGATTTTTGCCGATGGAGCCTGCAGCGGGAACCCGGGTCCTGGCGGCTATGGGGCTATATTGAAATATGGAGACAAGGTAAAAGAGATCTCCGGATGCTCCCCCAGAACTACCAACAATAGAATGGAGATGATGGCTGTAATTGAAAGCCTGAAACTAATCAAGAAACCCAGCGACATAGTGATTATTACTGATTCAAACTATGTGGTCAAAGGGATGACCGACTGGGTGAACGGTTGGCGCAAAAAAGGATGGCTGAATTCAAGGAAAAAACCTGTTTTGAACAGGGACCTCTGGCAGGAAATCCTGAAACTCAGCAAGCCCCATAACATAGAGTGGAAGTGGATTAAAGGCCACAACGGACACAAAGAAAATGAGCGCTGTGATGAACTCGCAAGAAAAGCTATTGTGAAATGTGCTAGGAAGAGTAAAATGGAGTATAAAACCAAATGGATGAAGGGGTCTTGAATGCTCTGAGCAGTATGCCACATGGCATCTATGTACTCACAAGTGCGTGGCAAGAAAAAATCAATGCAATGATTGCCTCATGGGTCACTCAGGTATCATATGACCCTCCCCTTGTCATGGTTGCTGTTCATCCAAACCGCCTGTCCCACCACCTTTTAGAAAAAGGTGGCTCGTTTGGTCTGCACCTGATTTCAAAACGCCAAGAAGATCTGCTCAAGCGCTTCAAAGGACCCGAGCCTGAACGCAAATTCTCCTCTTTGGAATGGTCGAGGGGGAAAACAGGTTGCCCGCTCCTGAAAGAGTGCATAGGCTTCGTTGAATGCGTAATCAGGGAAAAATATCAGCCTGGAAATCACACACTCTTTGTTGGCGAAGTTATTAATGCCCGGGTTCTTTCTTCTGAAAAGCCGCTGACAACCCTTGAATACGGGGGAACTTATACAGGAAAAGCTTAGCGCTTTTATTCCCGTGACTTGCCCGCTCTGTCGCGCGGGCACTTAGTGCACTGCCTTTTTCCTAAATATTGAGCGGCCACAATGAAATGCTTGACGAGAAGTAAAAATTATGCTATTTGATTACATACAAGTTTTAGATGTCTGAAGTAGCTATCTTGATGAAAATTATAATAAATTTATTTTAACCCGCCATAGGCGGATTAATCCGCCATAGGCGGACAAGGGTTTGGTTCCCTGCCCCTTGGGGCGTTAAGGAAATTTCCGATTGATACCTCGTCCGCTTACGGCGAGGTACTTAATTCTATTAGGAGTTATCAATGAGATGCCCCAAATGCGGTTACATTAGCTTTGACTACAACCAGGTTTGTCCTAAATGCAGTAAGGATATCTCCTCGGAACAGGAGAAACTACACATCCCTGCTTTTAGACCTGATCCGCCCTCGCTTCTAGGGGCATTGATCGGAGAGGCAAATGAATCGCACATAGGAATTCGAATGCCTGAAGCCTCTGAGAGCGGATATGCAAAAGAGCCTGAGATAGAATTTGGAGACTCCTCAAGCTTCGAAGCAGGCGAGGTCTCATTTGATTCACAGGAATTGGTGCGAAGCATGGAATCCCAGGAGCAGGCAATTGAGGGCGAGAGTGGAGATTTGGAATCACAACGTGCGGAAGATACTTCAGACTTTGAGTTTGAAAGCCCTGTTGCGGAACAAACACCACCCGGAGCCACTGAAATGGAGCCCAGCACTGCTGCCGAGGAACCCCAGGAATTTTCTGCTGAGGAAGTAGTTTCTCCCATTGATTCCTCCGAATTAAACCTTGATGAAATTTCACTTGACGACTCAGGCACCACTCCTCAAACGACCGGGGAGGACCTTGGGCAAGAAACCGGTTTCGACTTTGAAGGCCCTGATTCAGGCGTTGAGAAGGCCGAACAAGAGCAAGAAAAAGATGAGGTTGAACTAAATCTTGATGATTTGAAAGTCAATAATGATACCGGAGAACTTGAGGTAAACATTCAGGAGCATCCCTTTGAAGAAACGGAAAATCCTCTTCAGATGGATGAGATTAACCTTGAAGAAGCACCTGTTCAAACAGAGAAGAAAAACGAGGAAGAGGAATCAGCCAAGGCAGACTCAGCTACTGAAGACGAGGAGCTTTCGATAGACCTGGAAGACCTGGATCTGGATCTGGACTTGGATGCCGACAAGCCTCATTGACCGGCTACGAAATTTATCTTGACCTCCCAGGACTCAAACTTTATAATTCGATTCTCTTTTGCCGAGATAGCTCAGTCGGTAGAGCAGGGGACTGAAAATCCCCGTGTCCGCAGTTCGATTCTGCGTCTCGGCATCCCAAGAAAGAAACGAGGGGTTTGACCGGAGTGTGGAGGTCTAACCCTTTTTTATTAGGATTAACTACCCGGCCGCAAGCAGCGGGGTATCAGTCGGAAACCATCTTAACCCGCCAAGGGGCGGGGAATCAAACCCTTGTCCGCCTCTGGCGGGCTTGTCCGCCTCTGGCGGATTAATCCGTCAGAGGCGGATTAAAGAGTGTATATTATAGGAGACAAAACCTTGGAATCAATTGCTGGAGCAAACTATGGCCTATAACACTATTAAGAATGGGGAAACTATAAGAAAACTCATTGATTATTTGATCCTGGGTGATAGAAAAATTATGGTTCGCTTTGACGATGATCAGAACCAGTTCACTTCCCGAATTATACTTGCCAGATACGGGGAGAAAGCTTCCCCAAATACTGAGGAAAGACCGGAATTGATCATTGACAGGCTGGATCCAGAAGAGGGAAATGCTTTGCTTCAATCGTCTTCTCGTGCAGTGGTTCAATTTTCTGTTGATAATAGGGACTACGCTTTTGAGTCCTATTATATCGCATCAACTGATTCCAAGTTTTCAAGGCTCATAATAAGCTTTCCCAGATTCGTAAGGGTGAGTGAAAGGAGAGACCGTGAAAGGGGCGACCTTGAAATACCGCGATTTGTAAGTGCTTCTTTCACCTTGAAGAAAAAGGGGAAAGGCCGCAAGAAGTTTGAAGTAGATATTGCAGACTATTCGGCAAATGGAGTTGGACTTCTGGTTACTGAAAAAGACTCTGATTTGATCAATCTGCTGGAAGTCGGAGACAGATTGGAGGATCTTCAATTATATGCCAAATGGACGACCGCAAATGTTGGCGGAACCGTTGTCCATAAGACAAAGCTCGGTACAGAAGGAGGCGAAGAAACACAGCTTGTAGGGATTCGTCTGGACGATGTCCTTGAATAACCCCCGCCCGAGGACAGCCACATGATTAACTACCCCGCCGCAAGCGGACGGGGTATCAATCGGAAATTTTCTTCACGCCCCAAGGGGCGGGGAATCAAACCCTTGTCCGCCTATGGCGGGCTCGTCCGCCTCTGGCGGATAAAAAGAGATTGTCGCCTCACAACAACCTATATGCGATCGCCGAGACAACCGCCCAGCAGAGCACTGCAAGGGTAACTGCCACACATATACCGGCCAGGAGCTTATGAAATAGATTTTCCCTCCTTTTTTCCTGATAGCCAAGCGCGATTCCCAAGACCGCGCCTGCCAGTATGCCCCCGCCATGAGCCCAATTGTTTATACCTGGAACCAATAGCCCAAACACAAAAATCCCTATGGCCCATGCTCCTACCTGCCTGTAGAGTGCCTGGCCGTAGGCTCCTCCTCTACTTTTTCCATAGTAAATGATAGCACCAATGAGGCTGCATATGGCTGCAGAAGCTCCAATTGTCAACGGCACGCCTGCAACATAAGACATCAGGTAGCCCACGATGCCGCCAAGGGTATAGATGCTGACCATCCTGTAGGCACCGTATTCGTTCAAAGCAACCGGAGCGAGCTGTTTGAGGGCTATCATGTTAAAAAGAATGTGGATGATACCTCCGTGAAGATAGTTTGCGGAAACAATTGTCCACCACCGATGAAAGCGCGCTACAGGGATAGTCCCTGTAGCCCCCAAGAAGAAAAGGCTCTTATTCGAAGGGGACAAAAAGGCAAGTGGATTCGCAGAGTGCCCAACAGAAAGAGGATCAAGCAAGATGGAGAACACGTACATGGCAATGTTGACATAGATAATCGCCTTTATGTACTGATCAGTATTTCTGAACCCCCTTGTCCAAAGGTTATTTTTCCATCGTGATCCTGGGTTTCTTGTCCCGCAATAAGGGCAGCGCTCTTCATCAACGCTAATGAGCTTCCTGCAATTGGGGCAAAGAATAGAACTTCTTCGCTGGTTCATCATCTGCTAACCTTTCTTCTAAAACCCGAGTGTGACCTTACGACCGCAGGCCGTTGCCAAACCCTAGGTAAACCTCTCATATTTTACCAAGCAGGTATGCTTTTCTCTTTGTTTCAGGAAATCTTTCAATCGCATACCTCAACATTGTCCGGGGCATTTTTCTGTAATGCTTTCTAAGGAACAGCTCTTCGGTTTCAATGTCCCTCTTTCCAACTTCGCGCAGCATCCATCCAACTGCCTTATGTATCAAGTCTTCTCGGTCATTGACCAGCATAGAAGATATCTTAAGGGTCTCGGAAAACTCGTTGTGCTTTATAAAGTGGAATGTCGACATGACCGCTATTCGGCGCTCCCAAAGCAACCCGGACTTTGCCAGCCTGTAAAGAGGTGTTTTCTCTCTGTGCATTAAGAAAGCGCCAACAATGTGTTCTGCTGTTGCATCAACCAGATCCCAATTATTAACAAATCTGGTGTTGTCAAGGTAGAGGTTATAAATTTTCTCTTTTCCTTCGTTTCCCGCTCTCTGATATTTGTATACAAGGATAAATAGCGCAACCTGTCTTTCCTCGTGGATGGGTGAGGTGAGCAGGGACAAGATCGAGGAGTAGGCAAGTTCCCTATATTCCTTTGCCAGTTTCCGCACCATGGGCACCCTGATGCCCAAAAAAAGATCTCCTTCAGCATATTCCCCGGGCCCTGTTTTAAAAAACCTTTGCATTGTTTTAGCCCTGTCTGCGTCAGCCAGGTTCCTAAGTTTTTCTCTGATATCAGCGAGCCTCATGCCCTTTCAACTTTCTAAACCATCGCTCCGGAGGCTAGAATCAGATCCTCTATGTGGGGAGGGGCCCAAATAGCCCAACATGGTCAGTCGTTTTGCAGAACAGGCCACACGCTATCACGAAAGAGTATGAAATTTACCGTTTTTTGTGAAAGCCGTGGAGCACAGATGACCATGAATACTTAGGTATTTTCATGGGATAAAAAACCTGGAGGGGAGGAAAATGGCTTACCCCAGAAGCTTCTTAAACATCTCATTGTCTTGAAGTTTCTTGAAGTACCTGTTTACCTTGGCTTTTTCTCTAAAACCCGGCTCTATCTCAATTGCCTTTCTGAGCTCTGAAAGGGCATCCTCTATTTCACCCTTGTAGGAGTCTACGCTTGCCAGATTATACCATCCCTCTCCAAACAAAGGTTTGATCTGAATCGCCATCTTGAACGCTTTTCTTGCATCATCGTACCGGTTTTGTCTAAGAAGCTCCTTACCTTTGCTGTTCCAGACCAGGGATAAGTCCTTTCTCAGAGGAACTCCGGCACCGGAAACCTCGGCAAGACCTTCATCAGGTTGCACTTCAGGTCTCATAGCCGAGCGATCACCAGCTCTTCTTCTATCCTTTCCCGAGCGTCTATCTTTTCCGCTTCTGCGTTCTTTAAATGGGACCAATTTCTGAAAGCCTCCTTAGCTTCATTCTTTGTTTATGCATCGGGTTCTAATGTTATCATGTTTCGGCTCAGGTAATAGCATTAAGATTAATTATATATAATTATATTTTGTTAAGGATTTTTGTCAACAATACTTTCACTAGGCAATAAGTCAGGGCTTATGAGAAAGCGAAGATCCTCTGGGCAGTTGTACAGAGGCAAAAAGGCATTTTATCTGGTATGACTCTACCGGGCTTGTCCCGTTCCCAGGCACCTGTCAGAAAACTGCCGCTATCGGAAGCTGGCCAGAAAAACTCTTCTAGTCTTTTCTTTTGAGCACGTACTTCGTTGGCAACCCAAGCTAAACACCGATCTATTATCATTACTCAAAACAGTATGGCATCTTCGAGTAGGTAAGCTTTTCACAAAAAAGGAGCTGCATGAAAAACTCTCTTTTCATACAGCCCCTCAAATTTAAGAAAATTTTGTTGCAGAGAAATCTCCGGCACGCTTTCTACATCATGCCGCCCATACCGCCCATACCGCCTCCTGGAGGCATTCCCGGCATCTCCTCTTTCTCTTTGGGTTTCTCTGCCACCATTGCCTCGGTAGTAAGGAGCAGTGCCGCTACTGAGGCAGCATTCTGAAGAGCGAACCGAGTTACTTTTGTCGGGTCGATGATCCCTGCTTTCATGAGGTCCTCAAATTGCCCCGTATCTGCGTTAAATCCCATGGCTCCTTTTGCGTCCCTGACTTTTTCAACCACCACGGAGCCCTCTGCGCCAGCATTGTTTGCGATCTGCCGAACAGGTTCCTCAAGTGCCCTCATAACCAGTTTGACACCATTTTGTTCTTCACCTTCAAGTTCCAGTTTCGAAAGCGCCCTTATTGTCCTTAGCAGTGCCACACCGCCACCGGGCACTATGCCTTCCTCAACAGCTGCTCTCGTGGCATTCAGGGCGTCTTCAACGCGGGCCTTTTTCTCTTTCATTTCGGTCTCGGTAGCTGCTCCCACATTTATGACAGCCACTCCACCTATCAATTTTGCGAGTCTTTCCTGGAGCTTTTCCCTGTCATAGTCTGAAGTGGTCTCCTCAATCTGAGCCCTTATTTGCTTTACTCTTCCTTCAAGATCCTTCCGGCTTCCGCCACCGTCAACTATGGTGGTGTTATCCTTGTCTATATTTATAGTCTTGGCAGTACCAAGATCATTAATTGTGACATTCTCGAGCTTCAGGCCTAGGTCTTCCGAAATAACCCGTCCGCCTGTCAAAATGGCGATATCTTCCAGCATCGCCTTTCTTCTGTCGCCGAAACCCGGGGCTTTTACCGCCGCACACTTCAAGGTCCCCCTTAGCTTGTTGACCACAAGAGTCGCCAGAGCCTCACCTTCCACATCTTCGGCAATGATCAGCAGAGGTTTCCCCATTTTTGCAATCTGTTCCAGGATGGGTATCAAGTCCTTCATGTTGCTGATCTTTTTCTCATGAAGCAAAATATAAGGCTCGGAAAGGGTAACTAGCATCTTCTCTGGGTCGGTAACAAAATACGGCGAGAGATAGCCGCGATCAAACTGCATGCCCTCAACTATTTCAAGAGTTGTCTCCATGCCCTTGGCTTCTTCCACGGTAATAACGCCTTCTTTTCCCACTTTGTTCATTGCTTCAGCAATAATGTTGCCAATCGTTAGGTCATTATTTGCGGAGATGGTCCCTACTTGAGCAATCTCTTCCTGATCTTTAGTGGGCTTTGAAATCTTTTTAAGTTCTTCAACAGCAGTTTCCACGGCTTTTTCTATGCCCCTCTTAACAGCCATCGGGTTAACGCCTGCCGCCACAAGCTTTGAGCCTTCTCTGTATATGCACTGAGCCAAAACGGTCGCCGTAGTGGTCCCGTCACCTGCCACGTCCGATGTCTTGGAGGCAACCTCTTTCACCATTTGAGCGCCCATATTTTCAAACTTGTCTTCCAGCTCAATCTCCTTTGCCACGGTCACTCCGTCCTTTGTTATGTTCGGAGAACCAAAAGTTTTTTCCAATACAACATTTCGCCCCTTGGGTCCCAGGGTCACCTTGACTGCATCCGCAAGCGTATCTACACCCCTTAGAATGGATTCCCTTGCTTTTTGGCTATACTTTATTTCTTTTGCCATATTTAACATCCTCCTTCAATTTTCGATTATTTACATTTAACTTCCATATTCAAATCACAATACACTTACTCAACAATGGCAATAATGTCCTCTTCCCTCATTATCAGGTGTTCCTCTCCTTCAATCTTGACATCGGTCCCGGCATATTTTCCGAACAACACGCGATCCCCTTTCTTGACTTCCAGCGGAAGTTTCTTGCCGTTTTCCAGAATCTTGCCGGCTCCCACGGCCACCACTTTCCCCTCAATCGGTTTTTCCTTTGCTGTGTCCGGGATAATAATTCCACCTTTGGTTTTCTCTTCCTCTTCCACTCTTTTTACAATAACTCGATCATGTAATGGTCTGAGTTTCATTTTTTCTGTCTCCCTCCCTTTTCAAATATAGCTTTTAGATTTGGGTTAGAAAAACCTAGGATTGAACTCAAAGTTTACCCTACCTAATCCAATAAAATTTGATAAATGAAAATAATGACTGATACTTAAATGTCAAGGGCAGCCCCCCAAAAAACGAGCTCGCACCAGCAAATTAGCCAGGAAAACGCATTGAGCAATGAGAAAATTCTCCCAGTTTGGCCCAAATTTCCCTGTTGCAATTCACATCGCTCTTATCATAGACTTCTCTATTCTGGCTTTTGACAACCTGGAGCAATGACTCTTTTGGAGTTTCTTGCTCTCCTTTGATAAAGGGCGCTCGGGGACACACAAATTGCAGAAAATCTATGCCCTTCAGGGGGTTGGCCCTGGCGAACGGCCCTCAGATGCGTGCCCCTCATTTATTTGGTTCAGATTTAGGAATGCAAGTTCAGCGAAATTTGCCATATGAAAAACAAATATAACAATATTCTTGACCACATTGGCGGAACCCCGCTGGTTCCAGTAACAAGGCTAAACCCAAACCCGAGGGTCGAAATCCTGGCTAAACTGGAGTCATTTAACCCGGGAGGGTCAGTAAAGGACAGGCCGGCGCTTTACATGATCGAGGAAGCCGAAAAAAGAGGTGACCTGACCAAAGACAAAATCATTTTGGAGGCTACGAGTGGCAACACGGGAATAGGACTTTCCCTTGTTTCCGCTGTGATAGGGTACAAAATTCTCCTGATCATGTCCGAAGGAGTAAGTGAAGAAAGAAAAAAGATCCTAAAAGCTATGGGGGCAGAGTTAAAGTTCACGCCTGAACATCTGGGAACTGATGGAGCGATCGAGTTCGTTTACAACCTGACAAGAGAGGAGCCACAAAAATATTGGCTCGCCGACCAATTCAACAATGAATCCAACTGGAAATCTCACTATTACGGAACTGCAGCGGAAATCTGGGAGCAAACAGGGGGCAACTTGAATGCTGTTGTCGCTGCTATGGGGACAACCGGCACTTTAATGGGGCTTTCAAGGCGATTGAGAGAACTGAATCCAGAAGTCAAGATTGTCGGGATAGAGCCGTACCTGGGGCATAAGATTCAGGGTCTGAAAAATATGAAAGAGTCCTATCGGCCCGGAATTTTCAACAAGGCGCTCACTGACCGAATAATAAACATTGATGACGAAGAGGCTTATTATACCTCCAGGATGCTTGCCAGAGAAGAGGGAATCTTTGTGGGGATGAGTTCCGGGGCGGCTATGGCAGGAGCCCTGAAAATTGCCAGGGAGATGAATCAAGGCAGAATTGTGGTTATCTTCCCTGATGGAGGAGAGAGGTACCTGAGCACTCCTCTTTTCGAGGTCAAGAGGAAATCAGGTATCACACTCTATGATACGCTGAGCCGCAACAAAGTGGAATTTGTTCCCATTGAAGAAAGCCGGGTAAAGCTTTACTCATGCGGTCCCACCCTTTGTGGGCCAATTCATATTGGAGAGTGCAGGCGCTTTGTTTTTTCAGACCTGGTAAGGCGCTACCTGGAGTTCAAGGGGTACAATGTCACCCACATTATGAACCTCACGGACCTTGATGACAGGACCATAGAGGGTGCTGAAAAAGCTGGCTTGCCACTGAGTGATTTTACCGAGAAGTATTTCCACAGTTTCCTAGAAGACCTTCAGACATTGAACATCAAGAAAGCTTCTGAATATCCAAGGGCTAGTGAGCACGTGGAAGACATGATTGAGATCGTGAGAAAACTGGTGGAAAAAGGCTATGCTTATGAAAAACTTAGATCTGTCTATTTCGATATATCTAGATTTAAGGATTACGGGAAGCTCTCCAGGATAGACCTCGAAAAAATCAAGCTTGGAAAAACGGTCGACTTAGATCTTTACGAAAAGGATAACCCAAGGGATTTCACTCTACTCAAAAGATCAACCCTTAACGAGTTAAAAAGGGGAATATTCTATAAAACGAAATGGGGAAATTTGAGACCTAGCTGGCATCTCGAATGCCCTACCATTGCCATGAAGTTCCTTGGTGAAACCTATGACATACATATGAGCAGCGTCGACTTGATTTTTCCACATCATGAAAACATCATTGCAATCAGCGCTGCCATGTCAGGAAGGCCTCTAGCCAACTACTGGCTTCATAACGAGCTGGTAATGGTTGACGGGAAAAAGCCCTCTCGTAGTGCGGGAAATGAAATCCTGACCTTGAAGGATATTTTGAGCAAGGGCTTCACAGGGAGAGGCATTCGCTACTGGCTTTTGAGTCGCCACTATCGCAAACCTATTGTCTTTTCCTGGGCAAACCTCAGAGCAGCCCAAAACACCGTTTCCCATCTGGATCAGTTCGTCTATAAGCTGTATCGGTGCCCTGAGGGAGACCCCTACCCGGAGATGGATCAATTGATCTATGACCTTAGGCACAAGTTCAAGGAATCTCTTGATGACGACTTCAGTATCGCACCGGCCCTTGCAGCGCTTTTCGAGTTTGTAGGAGAAATAAACCGGATTATGGACAAAAACGGTATCTCCGGCACTGATAAGGAACAGATCGAACGAGCGCTAAAGAGAATCAACTCAGTTCTGGAGGTCATGGACTTGATGCCTCAAAAGGAGGATGAAAAAATCCAGGCTTTTATAGCAAAAAGAGACCGGGCAAGAAGAGCAGGGGATTGGTCAACAGCTGATAAAATTAGGGCCGAGCTCGAGGACATGGGAATTCAGCTCATTGATACAAGACAGGGCACAATATGGCGCAGGAAACTTGATAGTCCTTGAAAAGACCAGCCCGCCAAGGCGGGCAGAATAAAGTTGGCTATAGAATTTCGCAAGAACTGTGGTGCAAAAAAGAACTCAGGAGCTTCAAAATGCGTTCAGATATCCTAAAAAAAAGAATTGAAACACTTCCTCACCGCGCTCTTTTGATGTCTTCAGGGTTGAAAAAAAGCGACTTCGACCCGGACAGGCCCTTTATCGGTATTGCAAACAGCTATAATACCATTATCCCCGGCCATGTCCACTTAAACGAGCTGACAGCTGAAATCAAGAGAGGAGTGAGGGATGCAGGTGGGGTGCCACTTGAATGGGGCGTTCCGGGAGTCTGCGACGGTATTGCCATGTTTGTGGAGATGAGGCTAAGCCTTCCAAGCCGAGAGCACGTGGCTGAAAACATTGAAATCATGGTCCTCTCCCACTCTCTTGACGGCTGGGTGGGGGTAACTAATTGTGACAAAATAACTCCCGGCATGCTAATGGCCGCAGCGCGCCTTGACTTACCGGCGATAATACTGACCGGCGGCCCAATGAAAGCAAACATTGTTGAAGGCAAAAAACATCACCCTATTGAAGGGTTCAAGATTGTCGGCCAAGTCAAAGCGGGCACGATGAGCGAAGAAGGCGCAAAAGCCCTCCTCCCGCTGATGGCTTGCGGTGCCGGGGCCTGTGTGGGTCTTTATACGGCTAATACGATGGCTGTTGTAACGGAAGTGCTTGGTATGTCGCTGACGGGGTGCGCGACAACCCCTGCTGTAGATCCTCTTAAGAGAAAACAAGCGTATGAAACCGGGAAGAGGATTGTGGAACTTGTCAGAAACGATACCAAACCCCGTCACATAATGACTGGCCAAGCTTTCGAAAACGCCATTAGGGTGGATATGTGCATGGGCGGTTCTACAAACGCCGTTTTGCATATTCCTGCAATTGCAAAAGAGGCTGGACTCGATATTGACATCGAAGTATTTGACAAAATATCAGGGGAAACTCCCCACCTGTGTGCAATCATTCCGTCAGGAGAACACGAAATGGCTGACATTCACCGTGCCGGAGGTGTTCCGGCAGTACTCAATCGCCTAAAGGACAAGATAAAGGATTCTCCAACTGTGACCGGCCTCTCCATCAGGAATATTGCGAATCAGGGGAACACACTTGATGCTGATGTCATAAGACCGTTCGGTAATCCATACCACTCGGAGGGAGGGATAGCTGTTCTTAAGGGAAACATCGCCAATAGTGCTGTCATAAAGCAAACCGCCGTTGAAAAAGAGATGCTCGCTCACAGCGGTCCTGCAAAAGTATTCTTTACTGAGAATGAGTTGCTTGATGCCATAGAAAAAAAGACTATCAGGGAGGGGGATGTCGTCGTTTTGCCGTTCCAGGGGCCGGCTGGCGCCCCGGGTATGCCCGAAATGCTGACACCAACCGATGCTATAAAAGGAGCTGGATACAAAAAGGTAGCACTCATCACTGATGGGAGGTTTTCAGGGGCCACAACAGGACCCTGTGTGGGCCACGTTGAAATGGAGGCCTACAATGGGGGCCCCATTGGCGCTATTCGAGATGGAGACATAATTGAAATAGATATCCCGAAGAGGAAGTTAAACGTCAGGCTGAGCGACGAAGAAATAAAGAAACGCCTCAAAGAAGTAAGACCACCGTACCGAGAGCTTGCGCCATTGCTCGCTTCTTACAGGGAAAGATTCAAAGGAATCAACTGCTACGGTAAAAAATAAAGCGTACCCCAGCCAGGTACGCCTCTTCCAGCACCGGCTGATTCAAGCAAGAGAACTTCTTCGGATTGCGTCTACGATCCGCCTGAAGTGCAGGCCATAGACTGCCATCATCATGGCAAGAGAAAATTTTCTACGGTATTTGAAAAGGCTCAGGAAAAAAAGCTGCCAATAATAACGCTTCCCCTTTTCGACAACGCCCAGCACCCAAACCGACCTGAGGATCGCCTTCACATCCTGAAGGGTGACTCTTCTTGGTTTTTTCAGCTGAGGATTGTATTCGCGAAGAAGGGTTTTCACCCGCTCATAGTATTGCTTGTGCGAATAAATGTTTTCAAGAATTTCCCTGTAACCTCTCTTTAAACGCTCGTAGTCCATTTTGGGTACGAAATTCATCGAACCATCCATATTATCCCCACTAGCCAAATTCAGCAGGCGATTCTCCGATTTCAGGCGCTGGAAAAGCCTTGTACCTGGAGGTGCATTCAGTAAGCCTACCATGGCTGTCACGATCCCGCTCTTCTGAATGAAGTTCACCATTTGTTCAAAAATGCCTGGTGAATCATGGTCGAAACCCACTATAAACCCTGCCGAAACCCTGAGACCTCGCCTTTGCAAAAATCTCACGGAGCCCAGCAAGTCCCTGTGCAAATTCTGAGATTTTCCGCACTCAGCCAGACTTTCGTCGTTTGGTGTCTCAATACCAGTGAACACAGAATGGAAACCCGCTTCCACCATGAGCTGGACCAGCTCGGGATCATCTGCCAGGTTAATAGAGGCCTCGGTGGTGAACTCAAAGGGATAACTGCGTCTCCTACCCCAGTCGATCAATGCCGGCAACATTTCTGCTTTAAGCTTTTTCTTGTTACCTATGAAATTGTCGTCAACAACAAATATGCCACCCCGCCACCCAAGCTCATACAATGATTGCAGCTCGGCTAAGAATTGCTCTTTGCTTTTTGTTCGCGGCTTGTGCCCGTTTAGCATAGTCACGCTGCAGAATTCGCAATTAAAGGGACATCCCCTGGAGTATTGAAGATACATTGTCGCATAAGCTTTCATGTCCAGGAGATCCCAAAGCGGAACCGGTGTCAGCGAAATGTCAGGAAACTTCGAGGAGGTGTACATATGTTTTGGGCTGCCACTTTTTAAGTCTTCAAGGAACATGGGAAGGGTAATTTCCGCCTCGTTTAGAACAAAGTGATCCACGCCATCAAATTCCTCGTGCTCGATTGTTGCCATTGGACCGCCGGCAACGACTTTTACCCCAAGCTCGTTGCAGCGTTTGATCACATCTTTGAAAGAGGCCTTCTGTATGTTCATGCCACTCACGAAAACATAGTCTGCCCACAGGATGTCTTTGTCTCTCAAAGGAGCCACGTTCATATCAATCAATTTCTTTTCCCACTCCCCCGGTAGCATAGCAGCTACAGTGAGCAATCCCAGTGGAGGACCGTCTGCTTTTTTCGAGATAAATCTTAGAGCGTGACGAAATCCGTAGAAAGTGGAGGGCGTCTCTGGATAAACAAGTAAGACTCTCATGGTGTTTCCTCCTTCCCTGCTGGCAGGAAAAACAAGCCATGGTGGTTAACCTGGCAAAACAAAACCTGAGTGAAACCTGTGAGGAAATCCCCAGTTCGTCATGATGTCTCCCTTCAGCTTAAACTCTGATCTTGAAATAGGGGCCCGCCAAAGGTTACTAAACCTTCTTACCATGCGGCCAAGAAAGAATTATCCTTTGATCAGAATACGCCTTCAAACTATGAGAGATTCTCAAGTGATAATTGTTATGGTGTCCTCTTCCGCCAAATTTTCGGTAGGCATAGAAAAATAATGAACTACCCCGCCGCAAGCGGACGGAGTATCAACCGGAAATTTTCTTAACCGCCCCAAGGGGCGGGGAATCACACCCTTGTCCGCCTCTGGCGGGCTCCTCCGCCTCTGGCGGATTGATGAAGCAATTAGCACATGAGCAGTCTGCTGTCAAGCTTGGTGAGCAAAGTCCAAGGGAATTCTTAGGCTTTGACAATTTGAGCAAATAAAGCGAAAATAAGTATGGTTTTTTGCTGGCTAGGTCAGAATGGTGCCAAAAGCAGAGAAGGATAACAAGTGTCAGACGCAAAACGCTTACAGCAGCTTGCCAGAGAGGCAGAGACTTACCGCAGGCAGGGTCTTCTAGAAGAAGCGAGAAAAAAGTACCTTACCCTTTTAGACTTTGTAAAATCTCATAAGCAGTTTTCCACAAACAGATCTTTATTGAGTTCCCTCCGTAATAAAATCCAGCTCATAGAAAAAGAAATCGAAAATACTCTGCTGGACCAGGATATCCCTGAACTCCCCGAAGATACTCAGCAGCTTATTGGCAGATTGTTTTCATTTTCGAACAATCAAGACATCGCGGCAGTGGAAAGTGCTGTTGCGCTGGCCAAGTTCGGACAGTACGAAACAGCTCTAGCTGAATTTCAAAAACTATTGACAAGAGACCTCTCAACAGAAACAGAGGGCAAAGGGGATGAAATTGCCGGATATTTCAGAACAATGATCCGAGAGTTGAGAGAGGCCTATGCCGATATTAGAGAGCAAAGGGCCAAACTGAAACATTATGCCAAGGAGGTTGCACTTTCGTATGAGAAGGTTAAAAAGGACGAGATATTGAAGAATAAGCTGCGCCGGTACGTCGGACAGAACTTGCTGGAGCGCCTGGTACGTTCGAGCAATGAGGTAGTTATTGATAATGAAAGGAGGGAGGTTACTGTTCTTTTTGCAGACATAAGGGGGTTTACAACGATCTCAGAGAAGATGGCCGCAGATCACGTGGTGGCAATGCTGAATGAGTACTTTTCCCTGATGGTGGAAGTCATCTCGAACAATTACGGTATTCTCGACAAGTTCATTGGTGACGAGCTCATGGCTGTATTTGGACTTATATCCTCGAACAATGCTTCTCCCTCATATTATGCTGTGAAAACTGCTATAGAGATGCAGGGAGCCACTGAAGAGCTCATGCAGACCCGCAGGCGCCTTAAGAAGCAAACATTTGAAATCGGAATCGGGATAAATACCGGGAATGCAATAGTGGGAAGCGTCGGTTCAAAGGACAGAATGGACTACACTGTGATAGGCGATTGCGTAAACACTGCGGCAAGACTGCAATCGGTGGCAAAAGGAGGAGAAATCATTATTAGCGATGAAGTTTACAAACGCGCAAAAGAATATTTCAACATTAAGAAGAAAGGTAAGGTCCGGCTCAGGAACAAGAAAAAACCACTACTTTGCTACCGCGTATTAAGAAAATAGAATGGCGGAGAGAGAGGGATTCGAACCCTCGGTAGGGCTTTTAACCCTACACTCGCTTAGCAGGCGAGCGCCTTCAGCCAACTCGGCCATCTCTCCGCGGACCATCAGCTTTAACTTACACTCCCGCCCCCAGGGAGGCAAGAAATATCGAAAGCCGATCATTATTATGAGCTCAGTAAGCCCATAGGTAATACCTTTTTCTGGCGGAGGGAGTAGGATTCGAACCCACGGTCCCTTTCGGGACAACGGTTTTCAAGACCGCCGCCTTAAACCACTCGGCCATCCCTCCATCAATTCCATGAATTTTCCAAAATTTCTCGACTTTAAGCCGAAGTCCTTATTCAATTCGCCGGAAATGCCTTGATCTATTCTGGATAGTCTGGTGCTAGCTTTCCCTGAGTCCTCACCTCGGCCCTTTACCATGGCCGGATACAGTATACATGGACGTTACCAAGCATGCAATGAGGACTAAGAGCTTTAATTTTATTAAGTTAACACGCGTAGAGCAAAGAGTCAAAAGCTTTTGCCCCCCTGTTTTTTCCGCCAATCTGTGGCGGTTCAAGCTCCGGGTCTCTCTGATCCTTTCTCCCACAAATAGGGAGTTATTCTCTCTCTCATCAGCCTGATCGTTTCACGATAGTCGTTACTGTAGAAAATTGCAGAGCCAGCCACGAATACATTCGCACCGGCAGATGAAACAATCGCGATTGTCTCGGGATTAATTCCGCCGTCAACTTCAATATCAACTTCCAGGCCCCTTTCATCGACCATTTTCCTTAAGGCTTTTATCTTGGGCACCACCTGGGGGATGAATTCTTGGGCTTCGAACCCAGGGTTCACGGTCATCACAAGAACCATATTCAAATCTTCGAGCACATATTGAATCATCTCAAGAGGTGTAGCAGGGTTTAGTGATACACCGGGCTTGACTCCCGCCTTCATTATGTACTGCAATGACCTGTGCAGGTGATTGACCGCCTCAACGTGGATGGTGATCATGTCAGCACCCGCATCGACAAAACTGGTTATAAACTCATCTGGGGCGGAGATCATCAAGTGCACGTCGAGCGGGAGTTTAGTTACCTTCCGAACCGCCTTCACCACCAAAGGCCCTGCCGTAATGTTGGGAACAAAGTGCCCATCCATTATGTCCACGTGAATAAGATCTGCTCCGGCCTCTTCAACTGCTTTTACCTCTTCTCCAAGCCTGGTAAAATCTGCAGAAAGTATTGAGGGTGCAATTTTCCCCATCTTTTCCTCCTTGCTCAAAACCCACGTTATTTACCGCCGCGCCAGACGCTATCCAAGCATATCACAAATGCCCTTCCGCTCCGACCCCCTGACACCGAAGCCATTTCCTCTCTCCGACAGCCTCCGGGACATTGATGAGCAGCCACCTATCTTCTTACAAAAAGAGCACCAAAAAATCCATCCATTTGATGAACATGAGGGAAAGTCCTAAAAAAGCCATTTGCATCAATCAACACTTTGGCCCATTCAGGTGCATTTTCGCGCAAATCCTCCAAATACGCTCCATTTTGGCTTGCTAGAAAGTGCTCTACCACGCCTTCGTTTTCCTCTCTGGAAATAGTGCAGGTTATGTAGAGCATTCTCCTCCCTTGTCTCAACACAGAAAAAGCCGCGTGAAGCATCTTTTTTTGAATTTCGGCAAGACGGGGAATATCCTCTTCTTTCTTTTTCCACTTGGCATCCGGATGCCTTGAAATTACCCCGAGTCCCGAGCACGGTGCATCCACCATGATCAAATCAAATTTTGGGGCGAATAGGAATGAAAGAGACCTGCTAGCATCTGCAACAACCTGGTTGATACTTTGGATCCCAAGACGTGCCGCGCTTGAAGCCAGGGCAAGGAGTTTCCTGTGATTCAAGTCAAGGGCAATCACGAGGCCTATATCCCCCATCAGCTCAGCCAGATGGGTGGTTTTTCCCCCATAACCGGCGCATACATCTAGAACCCGATCTCCAGGGTGTGGACTGAGCAGAAACGAGCAGATCTGAGCTGCCTGGTCCTGGACCTGAAAAAACCCTTTACTGAATGATTGAAGCAGATCCACTCTGCCCCTCAAATCTTCCAAGAACAGACCCGCTGGACAATGCGCAGTGGGCTGTGCTCTCACCCCTTCCTCTTCAAGATGCCTGATGAGGCTTTCTCGGCTCAGCCTCAGACGATTTGCCCTGATTGTGGTTACAGGAACCCTGTTTCCGGCTGCCAGGAGACGCTCGGTAAAATCAACTCCCAACTCCCTGAGCCATTTATTCACTATCCACTCGGGGTAAGAATAGTAAACCGAGAGAAAGAGTACAGGATCTTTTGCTCTGTCAGGAAAGAATATTTGATCGTTGCGCCTGCATACATTTCGCAAAACTGCATTGACATAAGAGACGACATGCCTGCCATTTCGTTTCTTGACCTGCATTACCGCCTCGTTTACCGCAGCAGAATCAGGGATCCTATCCAGAAATAGTATTTGATAGAGGGCTAATCGCAGGATATTTAAAACGCGAGGGCTGACTTTCTTGAGAGAGAAATCGCTAAACTGCTCTATAATCCAGTCAAGCCTTAGGCGCCACCTGAGTACACCCTGAACAAGGTTGGTTGTAAAAGCCTTATCCCTTTCATCGAGATAAGGACTTGACTCAAAAAAAGCGTTCAGCGCATCCGCAGAGTATACTGCTCTACTGTGCTGTTCTGTCAGTATCCTTAGGGCTAAGTCCCTTGGTGTCTCCGGCTTCATGTGCTAAAAAGGTAGCAATCCCTTCTTCAACAAGTTCCAGGTCAACATCCGTATCATAGCAAGGGCCATTGGGCCTCCTGTTCAGGATACCATAGACGGGAATCGGGTAAGTATCTTGTATTCCACTAGTCAGGTCTCTCTCGCATGCCACTCCAATGATCATTTCCGGTTTCTTGTCCACGACGATTTTTCTGGCCAACGTTCCCCCTGTTGCGACAGCAATGGAAATATCGTATTTTCGAGACAGTTCGACCAGATTCTTTATTTTGCATTTTCCACAACCCTTGCAATTTTCAACATTACCTGTTATCCGCACAGGACAATCGTGGAACTGAAGACATTGCGGGAGCAAGATCAGTAACTTGCTTGGGGGCACACGCCTTGCCTCAGCAGCGACCAGCTGGTTGTTAACCATTATAAATGCCCTCCTGACCCTATCCTTGTCTATGCCAACGCAGCGTCCGGCAAGCACCAAAAGAGGGAAGAGGAACCGTATCACGACACCGCGGATTTTTCTGTTAAAAAACAAATTCTTGCCGCGGATAATGGTAAATACGAGAGTCAGTCCACCTCCTATAAGAAACATCACGATGAGGCCAAAGAGCACAGCCATAATCAGGGGGAGATGGCGATTGATATTGGAAAAGCCTATGTAGGGCACCAGCCAGAGCACTACTGCTGCCACGACAAGGCCGAGACAGGTCAGAAGCAGCAACAGTATGAATGTCCATTTTTCAGGCTTCTGGTTTTGGGTCTGGGATCCAAGCTCTTTCGTAATTCTTGAAAGGGATCTACCCTTTTCCGCCATATCTATTTCCCCAAAATGCTCCCCTCAGGCATAAGAAATCCTCTCAGGAAATCGTCAACCGGAAGCTTTTTTCGCCCTGGGTATTGCATCTCTCTTATAGCAATCAGTCCCCTTCCTGTCTCAACAAGCAGTTCTTTGTCTATGTGCGCCAATATTTTCCCCGCAACAACGTCAACACGTCCAGCATCAACCACTCTTGATGCAAATAGCTTTATTCTCTGGCCCTGAAACAGGGTGTAAGCACCGGGCTTGGGATCAAACGCCCTGATGCGCGCTGATACCTGTTCTGCCGACTCTCTCCAATCCACTTCATAAAGGCTGGGCTCAATCTTTGGAGCATAACTCGCATTAGAGTGATCCTGGGGTATCTCCACAATAGCGTCTTCAACCATTTTCTCCAGGAATTCCACTATTAATTTTCCAGCTCGTTGCGCCAGCCTATCATGCAAATGCCCTGCTGTTTCATTGTCTAAAATGGGAACTTTCGCCTGAAAAAGGATAGGGCCCGTATCCAGTCCCTCGTCCATTCGCATTATAGTAAGGCCTGTTACCGGTTCTCTGTTCAGTATAGCCCACTGGATTGGAGCGGCCCCTCGGAGCTTTGGTAGAAGAGATGCATGAACATTAACTATACCCCATCTTGGAATCTCCAGCAGGTTTTTCTTCAGAATCTGGCCAAAGGCGACAACTATAATCAGGTCGGGCTTTTTGCCTCTTATAAAAGCGCAAAACCTTTCGTCTGAAGCTTCTTCAGGCTCAAGAGTCTCTAGCCCATGGTCGCGGGCAACTTGCTTTACAGGTGAAGAAATTATCTTCCTGCCCCTTCCCCTAGGCCTGTCCGGCTGGGATACAACGGCAACAACATTGTGTCCAGCCCCAATAAGAGCCCTCAGAGAAGGAACGGCGAATTCCGGTGTCCCCATAAATACGAGCCTGGGCCGGAGAGGAAACTTCTCTTTTGGGAGCCTGCCAGTCATCAAGTATTAGACACCTTGCTTTTCTTCATCATCTTCTTGAGCTTCTTCTTATAAAGAGCCCTCTTGAGGCTGCTGACATAATCAATAAAGAGTTTCCCCTTAAGGTGATCAATCTCATGCTGGAGACATATTGCAAGCAGTCCTTCTGCTTCAATATCCACCGGCCTCCCATGTCTGTCAAATCCCCGCACTTTCACCATTGCTGATCTTGCGACTTCAGCAGAAAAATCAATAACGCTGAGGCAGGCCTCGTCAAATACAATCCTCCCCTCGCTGGATACTATCTCAGGATTGATCAGAACAGAGAGATTTCGACCCTTATCTTTGGGGGTGAGATCATATACCACAATACTTTTGGCCACCCCCACCTGATTTGCTGCAAGGCCTATGCCAGGGGCCGCATACATGGTTTCCGCCATTTGGTCTATCAATTTCTGGGTCTCCTCATCTATGTCCACTACCTCTTCTGTGGATGTGCGCAGCACAGGATCGGGGTATGTATATATCTTTAGAGTCTCGGACATGCTTACTTCAAAGTTCCCCCTTTCTGTCTTGCTAGTGAGTGACTCCCAGGTGATGCTTGTGCAAAAAGACTCACTGCTTGGAACCAGAGAAATTCTACATCCTCTGCTATAAGAAATCAAGGCAACCCCCAAACCCTTCTGCGCTTGCTTTCCTTTGCCGAAATTTTCTGCTGGAGATATTTTATAAAAGGAGTGGGTTTCCACTAATCAGCGACCACCGCGAGGATCGCTGGATTAATAACGATTTAGTTTTCTCTTGACAATTCGAGCAGATTCAATGTTATATGATAAGTTCGAAAATTTGTAGCACAGAAGAAAGCGAGTGAAGGAGGAATTTGCTGTGAGTGAAGTTACTGCTCCGATGGGAGGAAAGATAATTGAAGTGAAAGTCCAGGTTGGAGATACAGTTCATGAAAACGATGAGGTTATAATCCTTGAAGCAATGAAAATGGAATTGCCCATTGTGGCAACAGCCTCAGGGACCGTAAAAGAGATAAAATGCAAAAAAGGTGATGCAGTAGAAGCAGAGGCGGTTTTGCTTGTCCTGGAGTAAAACGAAGGCTCTTTTGGATCCTGGCTTTATTTCTTGGCAGGAATCGCCTTTTTGGTCGTTCTAAAGAGAATAGCTCCATAAATCGACATGCCTGCGAACAGGCAAAGCAATACGACGAATACCCCGATAAACCTGAGAATAAGAGTACCCATTATCCAGGTCCAGTTATCCTTAACGATGACAATACTGGTCATGCCCTGGTGCTGTTTCTTTGAGATAGTCACAGAGTGCCAGGGGTTATTACTGTCATCTTCAATATAGGTTGATTCGGGCCAGTCACGAATCCTGATATCTTTAAGATTTTTGAATGCTTTCTTGTAAAACTCGGCGACCTTATCATGCTGAAGAGGGCTTAGCATCTCAATCCTCTTCTTCGTTTTGAGCACTGTTTTGGCTCCCGGGATCAAGGGCACGCCCAAAAAATCTTCAGCTATTGCAAATCCGGGAATCATCGCAATAAATAACCAAAAGGTACCCATCAAAAAAGCTTTCTTTTTCATTTCAATCCTCTCAATCATACCCCTTTCTCACAAGTACTGACTAATCTAATCAAACATAGCAATGAACATGCCGGCTGCTGCAGCTGAACCAATCACTCCGGCCAGGTTGGGGCCCATAGCATGCATTAAAAGATGATTTGTCTTATCGTACTTTTGTCCTTGCACTTGAGAGACCCTTGCAGCCATTGGCACTGCTGACACACCCGCAGAACCGATCAGGGGATTTATTTTTTCTTTGAGAAACAGATTCATTATCTTTACCGTCAGAATTCCCCCTGCTGTGCAAACTCCAAAATCTACAAGACCGAGCCCGAAAATAAAAAGCGGTTTCCAGCTCAGGAACTTGCTGGCATGCATGGTGGCACCAACCGAGATCCCGAGAAAAATAGTCACTATATTCATCAAAGAGCCCTGGGCCGTGTCAGTCAGTCTTCCCACCACGCCGCTCTCTTTCATCAGATTACCCAGCATAAACATTCCCATCAGTGGGGTAACCGAGGGTACCAGCAGAGCGATGATCCCGGCTGTCACCAGAGGGAAGAGAAGCTTTTCGGTTCGTGAAACGGGGCGCAGTTGCCGCATCCGGATTTTTCTTTCTTTATCCGTGGTCAGAAGCCGCATGATACCCGGCTGAATAAGAGGAACCATCGCCATGTACGAATAAGCTGCCAGGGCGTTTGGCCCAAGGAGTTGGGGGGCCAGGTGCTGAGTGAGATAAATCGTGGTTGGTCCATCAGCACCTCCGATTATGCCCACGGAGGCCGCCTCTTTGAGCGTAAACCCGGCAAGCACGGTTCCCGTGAAAGTCACAAAAACACCCAGTTGCGCGCCTGCCCCAATCAACAATGTCTTTGGGTTAGCGATAAGAGGGCCAAAGTCCGTCATCGCACCCAGGCCCAGGAAAATTATGCATGGGATTACCTCCCACTCCAAGCCGTAGTGGTAAAATATGCGCAACAACTCGGCGTGACCTTCGTGGGAGAAACCCATCAAGGGGACAAGCGGAAAATTTACAATAAAAATACCGAATCCAATGGGCAGAAGAAGAAGGGGTTCATATTTCTTGGCTATGGCAAGGTACATGAACAAAGACCCGATTCCCCACATCACGATAAGCTTCCAGTCAAAATTGGCAACTCCGGTCGTGTACAAAATGCCGTTGAGCATATCCAGAATTTCATTTGCTGTCATGACAATTTACTCCCTTTGCCGGCTCGTACTCCCAAACAAACTCTAACTTCCCAGTATCTCGCGTCTTTATAGCTGTTAGCTGTGTCGAGGCTGTAATATAGCTACACCTTTTTGTCAAGACTAAATTCATTAAGAAAAGACGGGTATTCCGGCTTTGGCTTCAACGCAGCAAGGCAAAATTTGTTTGACATCCCTCTCCGACATGAAATATCTTTCCGGTTGTCTGCAGACCCTAGGTTCATGGAGGAATAAGTATGCCCGAGAAAAATGACCTTGAAAAACTGCGCAAGGCATTTGATGAGTGGTCAAAGAGCGTTGAGAAAAAACTTGCTAAAAGGCCGGAGAGGAAGCCTACATTCATAAACACATCCGGCATCCCCATTGAGAGGGTTTATAGCCCTTTGAATGTGGAGTGGCTGGACTATCTCTCAGACCTTGGCTTTCCGGGAGACTATCCGTTCACAAGAGGCGTTCAACCCACTATGTATCGCGGAAGGCTCTGGACCATGAGACAGTACGCGGGATTTGCATCAGCAGAGGAATCCAACAGGCGTTACAAATTCCTCCTGGATCAAGGCCAGACTGGCTTATCAGTGGCTTTCGATCTCCCCACACAGATAGGCTATGATTCCGATCACGAAATGGCACTTGGCGAAGTAGGGAAAGTGGGAGTGGCTATAGATTCTCTTGAAGACATGGAGGCTTTATTCAGGGACATTCCCCTAGACAAGGTCAGCACATCTATGACGATAAACGCGCCAGCAGCTATCTTACTTGCCATGTACATAGCCGTTGCCGAACAGCAGGGAGTACCGCAAGAAAAACTGAGGGGAACTATTCAAAATGACATCCTGAAAGAATACTCTTCCAGGGGCACCTATATATTCCCTCCAAAGCCTTCCATGCGAATTGTAACCGACATAATAGCGTATTGTTCGGAAAAAGTTCCCAACTGGAATACGATCAGCATTAGCGGCTACCATATTCGTGAAGCCGGATCCACTGCTGTTCAGGAAGTTGCCTTCACCCTGGCCAATGGGATTGCTTATGTCCGGGCTGCCCTGGATGCAGGCCTACACGTGGATGCCTTTGCTCCAAGGCTCTCCTTCTTTTTTAATGCCCATCTTGACTTTTTCGAAGAGATAGCAAAGTTCAGGGCAGCCAGGCGGCTTTGGGCAAGAATAATGAAGCAAAGATTTGGAGCTAAAGATCCCAGGTCAATGATGATCCGCTTTCACACACAGACCGCCGGATGCACTCTGACCGCCCAACAACCTCAAAACAATATCGTAAGAGTTGCTTTTGAAGCACTTGCGGCAGTGCTTGGGGGAACCCAGTCGTTGCACACAAACTCCATGGATGAAGCCCTGTGTTTACCTTCTGAGCAAGCTGTTCAGGTTGCTCTTCGAACCCAGCAGATTGTTGGTCACGAAATTGGTGTGACCGAAACAGTTGATCCCATGGGAGGTTCTTACTACGTCGAGGAGCTCACAAGGCAGATTTGTGAAAGGGCGGAAGACTACATTAAAAGGATCGATGAGATGGGTGGAGCACCTGCGGCCATTGAAAAGGGCTTTATTCAAAAAGAGATTCAGGACAGCGCCTATGCCTATCAGCGCGAAATCGAAAAGAAAGAAAGGATCGTGGTCGGTGTCAACAGCTATCAGGTAGAAGAGGAAAAACCAACCAACCTCTTAAGGGTAGATCCGGCTGTGCGAGTTTCTCAAGTTGAAAAACTAAAGAAATTAAAAGCTGAAAGAGACAACAGTAAAGTCAAAGAAACCCTGGAAAGCCTCAGGCAGGCTGCCGAGGGAAAAGACAACCTTATGTTCCCAATTATAGATGCGGTAAAGGCCTATGCAACACTTGGAGAAATATGCGATACCCTCAGGGCCGTCTTTGGGGAGTACAAGGGTGTCGCCGCCTTTGGCTCCTAAAGCAAACGATTTGATAACAGAAACGAGCCATTTGAACTCCGGGATTTTGTTTTTTTCGGTATTTAATTTCAAAAACCAATAGTCGAGGGGCAACTTCAGATGGGGAGCAAAAAAAAGATCAGGGTTCTGGCAACAAAGCCGGGTCTTGATGGGCATGACAGGGGAATTAAGGTGGTGGCAAGTGCCCTGATGGATGCGGGCATGGAAGTTATTTACACGGGATTCAGGCAAACGCCCCTTCAGGTGGTGGAAGCGGCAATCCAGGAAGATGTTGATGTGATCGCCATGAGCAGCCTCTCAGGTGCCCACGACTACCTCTTTCCTAAGGTTATGGAGCTCTTAAAGGAAAGAGGAGCGGACGACATACTCGTCATCGGAGGAGGCATCATTCCGGACGAGGACATTCCTGCCTTGAAGGCATGCGGTATATCCGAGATATTCGGGCCCGGCACAAACACACAGGACGTAATCAAGTATATAAAAGAAAACGTGAAAAGGTAGAGTGAAACCTTGGCAAAGATTTCACACATTTCAAGGCAGTCGGAATGTAACGGGTTTTTGTTTATGCGGTGGGAGATTAGCTATAGTGCTTAAAATTTGGCCTCTCCTTCCTCTCCGCTATCAGATGCAGGTGACACAACTGAGAGCGCAACTTGTCTTACACGTTCGTTCTTGTCACCAAAAAAGCCGGCCAGAATCTCCTCGATCTTGGGATCATCAATTTGGGCAAGTGAGGAAGCGGCGCTTGCTCGAACTTCGGGGCTATACTTATTTCCCATAAAAAAGTTCCTCTTAGCCAACACACCGGATAAAAGCTCAATACTCGCCGTGTCTCCTATGTGTGCAAGAGTTTCGCAGCAGGCAACCAGGCGCCTTTCTTCTTTACTGGTTTTGAGCACAGATCCAAGCTTTTCGGAAATAGCGCTCTTACCGAGTCTACCAAGAGATCTGATGGCACGAACTGCCAGATCAAGGTTTTCGCTTTCCGCACAGGCCAGGAGCAGTTTTTCCATTTCAGCATTGTTTATCCGCTCAGCGACCCTAAATGCTTCCTCCCTTATAAGAGGATTTTCGTCCCAAAAAGCGGAGAGCAATTCTTTTCGCAGGTCCTGTGTAACACCATCCACGACCTCCAGTAGGCGCAGCCGCTGTTCAGGTTCCTGCAGCGTGGCTACTTCTCGTTTCAGCAATTTACCTACTTCAGGGCCCAGGTCGGAGAGGAGATCCGCAGCAACCTGCCTTGTTCTTAAATTTTCCTCCCTCCTTATAATGTCTATGAGAACAGGTGCTCCAAGATGCCCGAGGCTTCCAAGCACCTGGGCTGCATTTTGCTGCCTCATAGATTCTTCTGAGCAGAAATCATCCACAAGCAATTGCTGTGTCTTTGGTTCCAAGGGCCTTTCAAGAACCCTTGCGAGCATCCCAGCCTGGTCTCCATCAGTTTCTAGAAACTCACGATACCGCCTCCTCAAATTAAGGAGAATCCTGGTAGCCAAGGGATATTCGACAAACTGTAGAAACACAGTTACCAGCCGATGAAGAAAATCCCCCAAGTCCTTAAGAACCAAGGGATCATCTTCTTGTGAAAGAACCAGTATAAGAGGATCTACCAGGAATTTTGCGAGCTGGTTTTGCAAACCGAGATTTAGCCCTTCCATAAGGCTTTGACAGCGACTTATCACCTTCTGGCGTGCACCCGGGGATCCGCTCAGGTACCCCCGGAAAAGTCGCCTTACAATCGCCTTTATCCTCTTGTCATCCCCTTTGAGTAATAGATCGCTCAGTCTGAGCGGTATTTTTTCAAGAAGCTCTTCAATGGATGCCTCATCTATCTGACTAGGACCCGCATCGCGCTTCCTTATCACTTTCTTCTTTGTAACCTGAACTTCCCCTTTGCTCGGTGCCAGCATACTTGAAGAGATCTTTGCTTCGTAAAGACGGCGGTCAAAGAGGATATGGGTGATTGCCTTTTCTTTTGCCAGCCCCGTCCAGAACTTGCTATCCACGCCAACCTCCGGAACATGGTAGAGGCCTCCAATGAACTCCATTATTTCTTTGGAAGAAATGTTTTCAAGAAAAGTAATGCTCATCAGCCCGATGGAATCGAGGAATTCAACAAAGTTTTTCGCCAGAAGTCCATATTCTGACGTATCCACCTTCTCTCCATTAACCAGCAACGAATCGGCCACCTTTGCCATGGTCACGGCTGGCCGCCTAGCAAGCAGTGGACTAAGGGCGTCGCTAACTTGCTCCACAGCCTTTTCGATGGCTTTGCTTCTTATTGGGTAGAGTTTGATGCTCCTTGCAGCGTTCAAAAGCGAGCGCATAAGCCTGGGTAAATAGGCGAAGTCATCTGCCTGCAGTCCTCCTGTCTGTTCCGAGGCTTCAAGCTTAGTAGCTATCTGCTCAGGCCGTTCATCTCTACCAACCTCCTCTGCCATTTCTTGCGCAAAGCGGCTTCTTTCTGCATCTACCGCATACTTAACCTGGGTAAGCTCTATGTGAGTAATCGTGTTTTCTTTTATAAACCGGCTCCAAAAATCCTCATCAATAACTTCCTTCTTGGTAGTGCCAAACGCTCTCAACACTGTGCTTAACTCTTGCTCCTCAAGGCCACGCGCAAAAGAAATGCCTTTCAACTCGGCACGGTCAAGAAACTTGAGAAAAGCTTCAGCAAAAACTTTGAACTCAGCCGTGTCAATCCTCTGACCGTTGACAACCAGATTTCTCTCAATCTGGAAAACTGTAAGAATTTCATTCTTTTCAAGCACCGTGTTCAAGGCTTCATGGGCCTGCTGGTTCGTCACCGTAATAGCTCTGCTTCCGGGAGGATAAAGGGTTGAATTCCTCACAGCAAGGAGTAACTTTCGAAAAACATCGGGTATCTTAACGATGCTTTCAGCGTCCAGGGGCTCGCCTTTTGGCCGGGCCTCGGTAGGGATTCTGCCTGTTGTGTAATACCTTACCTCCTCAAAATTAAAAACCGCATCATTTTGCGCAGCCTGGATTTCTTCATATGATCTTGCCTTTTCCTCATTTGCTGAGCGCCTGAAATGATAGGCTAGGGTCGCGGCCGAGGGGAGCAGATCCTTCTCGTACAGGGATTCCTGGTAGTTCCCAACTCTCTCATGTAAAGCCTGCTTCACGTCTTCATCTATCACGCCGTATGCTATGTCCGAAACACGCCTGCTCAAGAAGCGGATCGTCTCGTCATTTATCTCGAAATCAGTGCTTATCAGGCCCTGTGATACAGCCTTGTCAATGAATTCCAGAATCTTTGCCTCACTTATGTTCGAGCTTCCCGTAAGAGCGCTTAGAGAAATCTGGTCACCAAACACGCTTGCCTGATCAAGCAAGCGGCGGCTTTCTTCATCAAGGGCGGATATCTTGTCTCTAACAATGTCTTCTAGCGACCTGGGCAGATATCCTTCCTCAAGTGGATGAATAACCCACTGCTGTCCGGAGAGGGCAATCTTGCCATCCAATACCAGCTTGCGCACAATCTCGCTGATAAACAAGGGATTTCCCTGAGTCAAGCGTTCCAGTTCGCTGCTAAAGCCTTTTGGAAGTCCCACCTTTGGAAAAATAGCCTGGAGGTGGCTCACAATGTCAGGCTCTGCAAGTGGCGTTAGCCGAAAACGCCGAAGGTTTATTTCCTCGCCATACGTCTTGCAAAACCGCTCAAGAATATCCTCCTCGCCCTGTGGATGCTCCTGAGGGGCCTCAATGGCAGAAGAACATACGAAGAGCGGAATCTCTTTCTGCACTATTATCTGCCTGAGAACAAGCAAAGTGGCCTCATCTGCAAAGTGCAAATCATCAATAAACAATATTGTTGGCTTTGAGCCGACGGCCAGCCCGATAAGTTTTACAAGCGTGTCGAAGATACCCTTCCGGCGTTCTTTTTCTTCTTTCTTTCCAGCACTGTCTGCCTCTCCCACTTGTGGTAGGATTCTGGAAAGGTAGGCCTTTTCCTCTCCTGAGAGGCTCTCAACAATACCCTCCCCTTTGTCTTCCCGCTCCCGGAGCAAATTGACCAGGATATTGCCAATCAGGTAGTAGGGTCTGAACAGTTCTTGTGGAGTCCCGGAAACCTTGGCCTGCACCAAACTTCGCGCTCGGGACAATTGCCTCTTAACCGCCTCCAGGAACATACTTTTGCCCATGCCCGCTGCCCCGTACGCGATAAGAAACTGGCTTTGATGTCGACTGAAATCTTTGAGCGCTTCAGCCACGGCGGCAAGTTGTTTCTTCCGGCCCGCTATGTTTATTTTCTCAAGCTGATAGTAAGCTGTCTTAACGAAAACATCTTCTGGAGCAACAGCCCCGGCATTGGCGAGTCTATCTCTACCCGCTTTCTTGGCATAATAAAGCGCAGTATCCGCTTGCTGAACCAGCGCTTTGTCACTCTTGGCATCACTGGGAGCGGAGGCAATGCCAATGCTCAGAGTCATTGCAAGCTCTTCGTTGGCTTCCTCCAGGGGCATCCGTCGTTCATGAACTTTGCGTATGAGGTCTTCTCCAAGACCCATGGCTTGCTCTTTGTCTGCTCTTGGTAGCAAGATCATGAACTCATCACCTGCGTATCGAATAGGGAGGTTGTCTTTGCCTGCCACTTCCCTCAACAAATTGGCCACCCATACAAGGGCCTGGTCCCCAACATCATGACCGTAAGTGTCATTGATATTCTTGAAGTGGTCGAGGTCTACCATAATCAGGGACACGGGATTCGCCTCAAGGGAATCCCATTTGATATCATGCTGAAAGTAGTTGAAAAGAAAACGGCGGTTGTAAAGGCCTGTCAGTTCATCCTCAAAGATGAGCCTGGAAGGGTCTTTGCCGATGTGTTCAAGATAGTAAAGGTAGTTTTTTTGTGCCATTCCCCTGGTTGAAAAAACTGCCCCGCTGAGAAGATATGAAACTTTTTCTTAGTCATATAGTATACTTAACCATCTCCCTCAGTGTCAAGGTAAAACCCCTGACCCCGATTCACCATCAAACACCATCTGCCGTTCGACAGGCTCACGGCCCTGTGACTCCAGGCTCACGCCTCTCCTCCAGAAACATCCCACCCTGGCAGAAAAAGGGCTAAGGGAAAAGAGTGGCGGTTTTTATTCATTTCTCCATACAGGTTTTCTCTTTCCCAGGAACGCCTTGAGACCTTCATGGGCGTCTTTAGTTTTCATCAGGTGATCAAGATAGATTTCCTCTATTACCTTTAGCGAGGCCTCAAAATCATCCATCAGACCTGCAACCATAGCGCTCTTCGTCTGTCTCAAGATTTCTGCGCTCAGCTTGAGGTAGGGTTCTGTGAAATTTCTCGTTTCTGTCTCGAGTTCCTCGTCTTTTACAACCTTGTTTACAAGGCCTATTTCAAGGGCCTCGGAAGCCTTAATTATGCGACCTGAAAGGATAAGATCCGATGCCACCTTGCGGCCTATAATCCTAGGCATGATTTGGGCGGCTATCGGTGGAAACACACCCACCTGGATTTCAGGTTGCCCAAGCTTTGCGCTCTCCGCCGCAATTACCAGGTCGCAAAAAATAGCGAGCTCACAGCCACCTCCCAGACACGACCCGTAAACTGAAGCCATAGTTGGAATTTCAGTCCTATTTAAAAGACGAAACATCTTGTGAAAGGCCTCAATCATTTTGGGGGCTAGGTCCCCCATATGTTCACCCACGTCAACACCGGCGGAAAAACATTTGCCCTGTGCCTTAAATAGCAGAACCTTGAGGTTTCTATCTTCGCCACACTTTTTTATAGCATCGCTAATTTCTTCCATCATGGCGATGTTCAAAACGTTTAGAGGTGGCTTATTGAGGGTTATGGTTGCCAGGCCCTCAGCTGAGTCAGTAATAATATATTCGTACGCCATAATCTAGGTCCCTCCTTTCCTGTGCACTCCTACAATGTTGGTTCACTACTATAGAAAGGAGGCAGGCTACCGCACCTGGCCCCCCTGCCAGAAAAACACATCATACAGGAATTCAGCTACATTGCCCGGAAGTACGTTGCCTTTACTTTTTCGGCTTCGCCAGTACTTCCTCGCAAAGTTCGTCATCAAAAGTTCTCACATCGCGCAGAAGCTTACGATACTTAAGAAAGTCAATTGTCCTCTGCCCGGTCAGTTTCTGGGTATTAAAAGCATTAAAGCCGATAAAGGCCTCTGCGTTCATGTTTGCTCCAAGCCAGTAAATCTGACTGCTCTTAAGCATATCCCAGTAATGTTTCTTTTTCACCCTTATGCTCTCAATTGTATTCATCAGGCACAGGAAGGTGGTATTGGTCATGGTCCAGGCCATCTGATCAATAAAAGCATCCAGCTTACTGAAATCGGTGGTTAGTTTCTTGAGCTCTTCATTTGCCTCCTTGTACTCAGCCCCTTTCTTGAACTCGCCATAAACTATCTCACCGCTGTCAACATACTTATCCGTAATCACCCTGGGATCTCTTACCCATTCTCCTTTCCCATTTTTCTTGATTGGAATAGCCTTGGTGATCAGCCCGAGTCTTTCCATCTTGTAGGCGCTCCACATCTCGTTGGAGGTTGCCTGCCACATTGCTTGCTCCATGCTCAAGTTCCAGGGAAGAAAGTCGGTAGATCCACCGGTAGGAGTGGATCCGTGCCGGGTGCCTGCTTGTCCAAAAGCCGCGGTATCGGCCGCAACCGTGAAATCACAAGCCTGGCCGATCTCCTGGCCACCTGCTATCCTCATGCCGTTACAGCGACAAATGACCGGCTTTCGGGCTTTCAGGATAGCGTCAACCATCCCGGAAAAAAGGTCCATGTACTGAACATACTCAAGGGGCCTTCTTGAATAGTACTCTGCATATTCCTTTGTGTTTCCTCCGGTGCAAAAGGCCCGATCCCCTGCGCCGGTAAAAACGATGACCTGGACCTCCCGATCCATTGATCCCTTGTGCATTCCGGCGATAACCCCTTTTACCATCTCCGTGGTGTAGGAGTTGTACTGGGCAGCGTTGTTCAGGGTAACCCAGGCTGTAGCCAGACCTTCAACAACTTCGCCCGTTGCAGGGTTAATAAGTGGTTTTTTTTCGTAAGTTGTACATGGGGGTTCTTTTCCAAAAAACTCCTCACCAAACAGATCATGATCCTTTATCTCATTGTCTCTAATCAACCAATCTAAAGCCATAATTATCCCTCTCTTTCAATTTTTTGATTCCTGTCCCCGGCTCCAAAGCCTCAGGGAGCCGGGTTGAGCCTAGAAATCAGGCGTAAGCACAATCCTTCTTTTGGGAGGTGTTTTGTGCACCTCTTCAAAGGTTTCTGCAATACTGCTCATTGGTCGTGTTTCCACAAACTCCTCGATATTAATCTTTTCTTTTAAGACCATATCCAAAACAACCGGATAGTGCTCGGGAAGGCAGCCCCACGTACCAATCATTTCTGCATCAAAAGCCATAAGCCGACTGATCATGAATTCAGTTTTCGCAAGCGTGAATCCCACCACGATCAGCCTCCAGGTAAAACTGAGCAAAGTCAGGGCGATCTCCTGGCCCGCTTTCGCTCCCGAGACTTCGAAAATCTTCCATCCAATATTAGGGAGCTCGTTTCCTTTGCAAATCTCCCTGAACTCTTTTGAAACCTGCCTTGCGTCCTTATCCTTGGCATTTATCACAAAGTCGGCTCCAAACCTCAAGGCACGGTTCAATTTTTCTTCATCGATGTCTATCCCGATGACGGTCTTTGCGCCCAGGGCCTTCGCTATCTGCCCCATATACTGGCCGACTCCACCCGCAATACCCACTACAACGACATTATCTCCGGGCTGAAGGTCTCCCCTTTTGGCTGCCTGAAAAGGAGTGGTTGCAGCATCGGCAACAACGGCCAAATGGGAGAGGGGAATCTCGCCTCTGCCTTTAACCTCACACAGGTCAATGCTGGGTACCGGAATATGGCTTGAAAAACCTCCATAATACCCGAGGCTGTTTCCAGGCATCTTCTGGTTCAGGCACCTGTTGCCTCGACCTGTCTTGCAAAGTATGCACTTCCTGCACGGCATAACAGCCGGGATAATCACTTCCTTACCAACCCATTTCTCATCTCCTGCCACCACGGTCCCCGAGATTTCATGCCCAAGCGTGAGAGGTGGCTTTGATACAGTGGGTACCCCGTCGTAGAAGTAGCCAAGGTCCGTGTGGCAAACCCCGCACCCGGCTATTTCTACAAGCACCTCCTCAGGCCGCAACTCAGGAACCGGAATTTCTCTTCTCTCAAACTTGCCCGGTGTTGTCTCCTTTGTCTCCTTGTTGAACATGGTAGGCTGAACCATTTGCCATGTTTGTATTGTTTTAGGCGCTGTTTTCATGTGCTTTCCTCCTTGTTTGAAACCCCTCGAAAATGCCCTTTCTAACCTGGAAAAGGGGCGCTAAAAATGTTTATGTTCTTCCTCTCTTTTAAATCATGCCGTATCCACCATCGACACAAAAAAGCTGGCCCGTAATATAATTGCTTTCATCCGAGGCAAGAAACACGAAGGCCGGGGAAATATCATCGGGTTCAGCAAATCTTCTCAGCAATATCCTGTTCATGTAGATTTCCCTGAGCTTTTCGTCCGTTGTTATTTTTTCAGACATTTCTGTTTTGACGATACCCAGGGATATGACGTTAGCGCAAATATTGTACCGGGCCAGTTCCCGCGCCATTGATTTGGTCATGCTTATAACGCCACCCTTAGCAGCACTGTAGTTAATCTGCCCCACAGTGCCAACTAGGCCCGCAACTGACGTTACGTTGATAATCTTCCCTTTGTTTTTTTCTTTCATGTGCAGGGCTGCTGCCTGAGAGCAGAGAAATACTCCTTTGAGGTGAATGTCGACCACCGCATCCCACTGCTCTTCGGTCATCTTTAGCATCAAGGCAGGACGAGTGAAGCCTGCGTTGTTTACCAGTATATCTATGCCGCCGAACTCATTGACCGTTGCCTGAACCAGGTTTACTGCCTCGGCTTTTTTCGCTACATCTGCCTTGAATGCTCTTGCTCTTCCCCCCAATCCTTCAATAGCGGCGACTACCTCACGTGCCGCCTTTTCATTGGATGAATAGTTCACCATGACCTTGGCTCCCTCGCGAGCAAATGCGAGAGCCACCGATCTTCCCACACCCCTACTGCTTCCGGTGACCAGTGCGATTTTATCTTTGAGTCTCATTAACAAACCCTTTCTAAAATTGTTCGAGATTAACTATGCCGCCGCAAGCGGACGGGGTATCAACCGGAAATTCTCTTAACGCCCCCAGGGGCGGGGAATGGAACCCTCGTCCGCCTCTGGCGGATTCAAGTCCCGCCTGCATTTTTTCCTGTTTAAAAGGAAAAAACTTAACTATGTGATTACATTATAACTACAATATAGTTACTGCCGCCAATTTAAAAGATGAGGTTTCAGGTGTCAAGAAAAATTGAATAGCAAGAAGTCTCGAAAAGGCAGCCTCCCATCCATTGTTGTTCGTTTGTGTCGAAGTGCACTCCTTATTGAACTTCCCCGCCGCAAGCAGCGGGGTATCAATCGGAAACCATCTTAACCGCCCCAAGGGGCGGGGAATCAAACCCTTGTCCGCCTCTGGCGGGCTTGTCCGCCTCTGGCGGGCTTGTCCGCCTCTGGCGGATTGAACCAGGCCGAATATGCAGGGCAGCACTCAGTGCTGAGTGACCCCTACGCTGTGTCTTACTATGTTTCAATATGCGCTAGCATATTTGAGAATTGAAGCACTTAGTAAGGAAAATTTGAGTTGAATAAAATAAAATTTTTGCTAATATTTTATTATTTTTTAAAAGGCTCAATCTCTAAAAACCGGACTGATCCTCTTTTCTGCCAAACTCGAAAATGGAAAAAAAGCAAAGCACAAAAAGAACCACGCCTTCTTTTGTTAAGGCTTTCAGCTTTTTCCGCTACGGCTATCAGCACTTGATGAAGGAGCGGTTCTTCAAGATTCTTACAATTACCTGTATTATCATTCTCTATGGGGCGCTTGCCCTGTTTTTTACGGATCGCTACTACATTACCAAAGGTGCTACAGGAATATTTGATGCCTTATACTGGGCCATCGTGACCATAGCCACCGTTGGGTATGGAGATATTGTTCCGGTTTCCAAAGCAGGAAAAATATTTGCCCTGATGATAATACTGAGCGGTCCAGTGCTTCTCTCTTTCATTACAGCCTCAGTTGCATCCATATTTGTTGAAAAGAAAATCAAGGAGGGAAAAGGCTTGGAAACGATAAGGTCAAAAGACCACATCATTATTTGCGGGTGGAACGAAAATGCCGATACCGTGATTAACGGACTTCTTGTGCAACTGAAAGGCACTCTGCCCAAGATCGTTCTTGTTAATGAACTGGAGGAAGAAGATATCCAATCCATTCAATACAGGTACAGAGACCAGGACCTCGGATTTGTGAAAGGGAACTTTGTCAAGGAAGATGTACTGGCCAGGGCAAATCTGCTCAGAGCCCGCGCCGCCATTGTACTGGCAGATGTTTCAGGAGGGAGAAAGATCGAGAAAGCAGATGAGAGGACGATCTTTTCTTCCATGGCCATCAAATCAATGGCACCTAAACTCAGAACCTGCGCCGAGCTTATCTATCCTGAAAACAAAGAACATCTGTTGAGGACAAAAGTGGATGAAATCGTCATCCGAGGAGAGACAACCGGATCTTTCCTTGCCACTGCTGCAATTTCCCCCGGCATGGGCGATTCAATTAAACTTCTCGTAAGCAATCAAGACGAAAACAAGTTATGGCGAATCCCCGTTCCTGCAAAGCTGGCCGGAAAGACAATCAGCGAGGTTGTCCCCTATCTTCGAAATAAATTCGGTGCCCTTCTGCTGGCAGTGGTCAAAGAGCAGGAGAGCATGAAGCTTGAAGACATTCTCTCAGATGATTCCACATTCATTGACGAGTTCATTAGACTGATTGCACACTGCTTGAGATAAACAGGGATAATTTCATGAAACTAATAGAGGCAAACTCCGAGCTGGGTGTGAAGATCTTGCTCAACCTCTCAGAACTTTTGCTAGGGAGGCTGAAACAGTGCAACCAGGACGTTATACGACTCACGACTGCTTTGTCAATAGCTCTAAGCAAATGAGCAGAATACTGCTTGGGTGTTTTGTTACATTCCTGTGCTTGTCATCTTGTGTGCACGAAAACTACTACCCCACCACCCCGCTTCCCCAAAAAGTAATTCCCGTCCTCGAAACGCGCAATGGTGAAGCTGTGGGTGCATTCACGTTTGGCGGAAGCAAGTACTATCCATTGCCCGATCCTTACAGCTTTGTTCAGTATGGAAGAGCTTCATGGTACGGGAGGAAATTTCACGGAAGGCTCACAGCCAGTGGAGAAGTTTACAACATGCATGCTCTTACTGCCGCGCACAAAACACTTCCTTTGGGAACGGTTGTAAGAGTTGTCAATCTGACAAACGGCAAATCGGCGGTTGTGCGGGTAAATGATCGCGGTCCATTTGTAAAGAACAGGATAATTGATCTCTCTTATGCTGCCGCAAAAAAGATCGGCCTTGTGGGCCCAGGGGTCGCTGAAGTCAAAATAACGGGCCTTGGAAAGCAGGTCGGATTAACCAGGTCAGGAGGTACGCTCACACCCCTGGTGGCAGTGCCGAACTTCACACAGGGAGTATTTGCCATTCAGGTAGGTGCTTTTCTGGAAAAAGGTAACGCCCTCCATCTTGCGGAACGGCTTCGGGCTATTTATGACTACGTTGATGTGTCAATATATATTGATGAAAGCCGCACAAAGCTTTACAGGGTGCGGGTATCCCGGGCAAAAAGTTTGACGAGTGCTGCTCAAATTGAGCAAAAATTAGAAGATATGGGTTTTGAAGATGCTTTTATTGTTAGGATTTAGGGCCTTCGTTTATCTTTTTTCTCAAGACGTTGGATGTCCTGAATACAACAACCCTCCTTGCTCTTAGTTGAAGGTCTTCAGTTGTCTGAGGGTTTCTGCCCCGCCGGGCCGCCTTTTCTCTAACTATGAACTTTCCAAATCCGCTTATCAGTAAGTTCTCTCCGCTTTCAAGAGTCTGTTTCACAATCTCGAAAACCCTTTCCACCACTTTTCGAGACTGGGCCTTGCTAAGCCCTACGTTGTGATAGATATCTTCGATAATTTTCTCTTTTGTGAGCGACATCTCCCATCCCCTTCCTGATCTTCTTTTCTCAACGTGAAAAAACTATTTCAATTCCTCGGTAAGTTGCCCAACAAGTTCACCTGGTAAAGATCCAAGACCAAAACCCTGCTCTTTTCCAACAACCTCACTAGGAAACATTCTGGATGTTAGAAAAAAAGATATCTACACACAAGCTGGCGGGGAATTTCTTGCGCGAATACTAGGACTACCAACCTTATGCTGTCAAGTATTTTTTGCCATCAAAATCAAACCTTTCCCTTAAGGGATTCAGGAGATGGGCTGAAAAAGCCCGCAAACCGCGGGGCAAACTGAAACTCTTCATGAGACTCCAGTGGCGTGTTCCTGACACAGCGTGGAACCCATAAGCTGCAACTTTCTCAAAACCTTGCACTTCTATTCCTCATAACCGAATTTCTTTCTAAGCATCTTTGCGACGATTGCCGGAACAAGCCCGCTTATATCCCCACCCAGACTGGCCGCTTCCTTGATAATCGTTGAGCTGGTATAAAACCATTTGTAGTCCGTCATAAGGAATATAGATTGAACTTCGCGATTCAGCTTCCTGTTCATAAGGGCCATTTGGAACTCGTATTCAAAGTCCGACATAGCTCTCAGTCCCCGTATCACAACATTTGTTTTTTTCTTCACAACGTAGTCAACCAACAATCCATCAAAGGAGTCAATTTCAACATTGGGCTGATCTTTCAGCACTTCCCGGATCATGAAGATTCTCTCTTCCATAGTGAAAAGTGGAGCTTTCTGGGGATTGTTTGAAATAGCAATAATCAGTTTATCAAATACCTTCAAAGCTCTGGTCAGGATGCTTAAATGACCATTAGTAATTGGGTCAAAAGTCCCTGGATACACAACTAGCTTTTCGCTCTTGCTCATTTGTCTTCCTCACGTAAGAAAAGATTTATTTTTGTTCCTCCATAAACCCTGGCCTTTACCAACCTGAGCCTTTCCACAGCCTCAGGCAATATCTCTTCTTTTGCTGACTCCGCCACAATAATGCAGTCTGCTGAAAGGGTTTCCCCCACTGAGAGCTCCCTCAACAATGGCACGATCAGCCCTTTCCCGTAGGGAGGATCAATAAGAACCAGGTTGGCTTTTTCTTTTGACTGTAAGTATCCCTTTGGCAGCCCCTTGGTCAAGTCCTTCCTTACCAACCTGGCGTCCTGATATATCCCGCACGCTTCAAGGTTCTTCCTAATAAGCCCCAATGCTTTCACAGAACGATCTATGAACACGGATCGAGCAGCACCACGGCTCAGAGCTTCTATCCCAAGGCTGCCGGTACCGGCAAAAAGATCAAGAACCAGTGCTCCAGACAAATCGTGCCCGATAAGGTTGAAAATAGCCTCGCGCACCATATCGGAAGTTGGTCTGATTTCCAGTCCTCGCGGTGTCGCAAGGCGGCGGCCCTTCAAAATTCCGCCCGTAACCCTCATCACCACAACTCTCCCTTCGAGTTGAGCCCCACGCTCAAGCCAATGGCACCACTTATTTTCGCCGAATTCCTTCGCAATCGGCGGGACTTAGTGCTACGTCATCCTGCCTATCACCCACCGCACTCCTTCACGGCTAAAGCCATGGCCATCTGAAGGCGGCGTGAAAGGCGCAGTTGGTCAACTCCCTTCGAGTCCCCCAACAGATTGTGCTTAACTGGTAATGACTAACCTTTCCCTTGAGCTCAGGCACTGAGACTTAAGACTGAAGTATTTTTACATGGTGGAGCTAGCGCGGTTGTGCTTTCTCACCGCCCTTTTGATCCCTTCCGCTCCCATCCCCGGAATGAGTCTCCATACCGGTCCCGGGAGTAGGCCTTCTGGCACGGTATCGCCTGGCAGAAAGTTTAAATAGCGTCCTACCAGGTCCTGAGACAACATAGAAAAGGACGATCGGGAAAAGCATTATCCTCGGCTTGTAGGCAATAAAAATACCGGCTAAAACGATGGACACAAAAACGCTGAAAGGCTTTCTTTCCCTTATATCAAATTTCTTGAAACTGTAGTACCTGATTCTGCTCACCATCAAGAAAGATAGAATATAGATCAATATAATCGCAAGCAGAGGTATTCCCCGGCTGAAGTCTCCAAACGAACTTGTAAACAAAAAGCCGGAAGCAACAAAAAAAGCAGCAACGGGTATAGGAAGTCCCTTGAAATAATTTGGATCTTCGACACCTTTCTGAACATTGAATCGCGCAAGACGCAGTGCGCCACAAATAACGTACATGGATGCCGCAACCCAACCGAGCCTGCCGAAAGGCCTAAGCGCCCACTGAAACGCAAGCACTGCAGGGGCCACTCCAAAGGCAACTAAATCAGAGAGGGAATCATACTCGATTCCAAAATGGCTATTGGTACGAGTAAGCCTTGCAATCCTACCGTCAAGTGCATCCAGGACACCGGCAATGATAATTGCTATGGAGGCAGCCTCGTATTCCCCTTGTATGCTAACAATAATGGCATAAAAACCGCTAAAAAGACCTGCAGTAGTGAAAAGACTGGGCAAAATATAGATGCCCCTCCTCATCCCCTTTTTCTCGCTCTGTGCATGTTCCCACTTCATGAAAGGTATCCCAGTATGCTTTTTCCGGCTTTCACTCTCTGACCTTCCTGCGCTACTACGTGCGTGCCTTCAGGCAGGTAAATATCAACCCGAGATCCAAATCTTATCAGGCCAAAGCGCTGGCCTGCCAGAAGCCTGTCACCTTCCTTTATCCAACACGCAATGCGTCTGGCAACAAAACCTGCGATTTGAACAAAAACAACACGATGCCCTTCGTTTGTCTCAACACTTATTCTGTTTCTTTCATTTTGCTCCGATGCTTTGTCTCTATTGGCAAGCAAGAACTTGCCAGGGTGATAAGCAATACTTGAGACTACCCCACTCACAGGCACCCTGTTAACATGAACATCAAATATGGACATAAAAATACTCACCTTTAAGCCAGGAGCTCCGAGTGGGTTATCATTCCCTTCAAGATTCTCAATTCGCAATATTTTGCCGTCTGCCGGGATCAGTATGGTTTTTTCGCTCGGCTCAAATCTTCGCTCAGGATCACGAAAAAAAAAGAGCATGAAAATCAAGAGCAGCCCTGAGCAAACAGCAAGAAAGGAAAACCTTGCATACAAAAAAATAAAAACAAAGCACGCAGTGGCTAGGATGAAGGGCAGCCCGTCTATGGCAACAGGTAGCTTATTATTTATCCTTCTTTCAGCCATATCAGGTGCCTGCATAACTCCCTGTACCCTTCAACCGCAAACTCCCCGGATTCCTGCTCTCTCGCATAAGCTTGCATAGTTATTATATTTTACTCGCATTATTTGTCAATCTCCTTGGATTCTCGGTTACCTGCCTCACGCACTCCTCTTCCTGCTAGGGGTGGAAATGGGTTTGGCCTGATGTCAGGTGCCCGGAGGTATGCAGGCACAAGCTCATCCAGGTTGTCATATCCCCTTTCCAAAGCCTCTCTAATACCCAACTCTCCAACTGCCGAAGCCTTCAGTGTCCACATGAAAGAAGGAGCGAGCAATGCATTTTGATCATATAGGTTCATGATTGCCTCAGCTTGCCCTTCAAAATCATTGCCAATGAAAACCGTTTCTCCATGGATCAATGAACCAAGCTCTTTTAGCCTGAAGCACTTATCCTCTGTGATCCGCATCATCCTATTTTGTGTAGCGGACCACTTGAAAAGTGCAGCAAAAAGCTCCCCCTTCCTAGAGCTGATGAGGGGGCATACAGGATACCCTGAAAAAGGCACCTGGACGGCCATAGCCTCCAGACTGGACACACCAACTATCGGTATACCCAGTGCTCTGCACATTCCTTTTGCGGCAGAAAGCCCTACCCTTAACCCGGTGAAACTACCCGGACCTATTGATACTGCCACTGCATTGAGTTGCGCTGTCTCAACCCTTGAATAGGAGAACAGTTCTTTCAGGGCAGGCATGAAAGAGTAGAAACTTTTTGAGCCTGAAAAGATAATCTCCTCAGCCAAAATGGCCCCATCATCCTCCAGGATCGCAATACTGAATTGGGTTGTGGACGTGTTGATAGCAAGAATCATCTGCTTGCAACCTTTTCCGTAAAATATGAACCCTTGGATTTGACCGGACCAGCCTTAGTGGAAAAGCCTTGATATATCGTTGTAGAAAACAACTACCATCAAGAAAATAAGCAAGAAAAGGCCGACTTTTTGAGCCAGGTCGCGCTTCTTTATGCTAATGGGTTTTCCTATAACCAGTTCAATAAGAAGAAAGATTATGAGGCCTCCATCCAGAATAGGAACGGGCAACAGGTTCAAGATGCCGAGGTTTATGCTGATCACGGCCATAAAAGGGATTAAATACAGAAAGCTCTCTTTAGCAAGCTGTCCTGTCATTTGACCGATTAGAATCGGGCCTCCGACCGTCTTAATGGGAATAACCCTCTGAACGAGTTTGAGAATGGTTAGACAGGTCAGCTTGATGACTTCCCAGGTCTTCCGAAAGGCCTGTCCGACTGCCTCCCAATGGCCCAGTTGCAGTTTCGTGTACTTGCCTGCAGCAACAATTCCAATCAAAGCCGACTTTGTTTTTTCACCGAAGATATTCTTCTCAACTGCTGCTTCGGGAACAACAGTCAAGTGAAGCACCTTGCCTCCTCTCCTGATGCTGATAGGCAAAGGCACGCCTGCCTTATCCTTTACGATCTCCTTTATTTCCGCCCAGTCTTTAACAGGCCGACCTCCTACGCTGATGATAACGTCATTTTTCAGAAGCCCTGCCTTTTCAGCCGGTGAATTTGGGCGCACCTGTCCAATCTCGGTGGTCATAACCTGAACGCCGGAGAAGATAAAGAGTCCGCAGAACAAAACGAGGGCCAGGAGCATGTTGAATACCGGCCCTGCAGCCACTATTGCCATCCTTTTTAATACATGCTGGTTGGTAAAAGCTCTCCGGGCTTCTTCTTGTGATAATGCTTCGGTTTCTTCATCATTTTCTCCCAACATCTTCACATAGCCACCCAGGGGAACAGTGGAAATAACGTACTCTGTTTCTCCCAGTTTTTTCCCCACCAGCTTGTACCCAAACCCAAGGGAAAACTTAAGCACTTTGACCCCAAAGTGCTTGGCTACAAGAAAGTGGCCCAGCTCATGAAAAAAAATTAACACTCCCAAAACAACGGCAAAGGGAAACAGGTAGTATAGGAAAAAACTCATTACTTACTCCTTAAACTGAACTACAGCGCACCTAAGAATCTCTCCTTTGTGACTTTCTCTTCGCTGAGAGGGCCAGCAGCCACCTTCAAGGCAATCAACTCCTTCTTACTGTGAATTCTCCGGCCAGTTCTCGCGCCTTGATCCGCGACCAAGAATCAGCACCCATAGCCTCTTCAATTGTATTGAGCGGGTATGGCCTATGGGCATCCATTGTCTTTTCCACCAGCTCTGCAATGTCCGTAAATAGTATTTTGCCCTTAAGAAAAAGTTCAACAGCCACTTCATTTGCTCCGCTTAAAACAGCAGGCATACTCTCGCCTATTTGCGCGGCTTTCAATGCAAGATCCAGGCATTTAAATTTCTTCATATCAGGCCTTGTAAAGCTAAGTGTCCCTATTTCCTCCAACCTGAGCCGCGGCAGCATACTTTCGAGATGGCGAGGGTAGGAGAGCGCATAAGATATGGGTGTTGCCATATCCGGAATACCGAGCTGGGCAATGATTGATCCATCTTTGTACTCCACCATGGAGTGGACAATGCTCTGGGGGTGGATCAAGATACTTATCTGGTCAATGTTCAGGTCGAAAAGCCATTTGGCTTCTATGGCCTCCAGCCCTTTGTTCATAAGGGTGGCGGAATCAATGGTAATCTTCGTGCCCATATTCCAGTTAGGATGCCTCAGAGCCTGCTCAGGAGTTACCTTTTCCATTTCCCCCTGCGAGCTCTCCCTAAGAGGCCCCCCTGAGGCTGTTAATATAACCTGCCTGACATCCTCCTTGTGGTGCCCTTGCAGGGACTGAAGAATAGCGCTGTGTTCACTATCAATCGGGAGAATCGCAAGCTCCTGCTTTTTTGCCTCAGCCATGATCACCGATCCAGCGATGACAAGAGTTTCTTTGTTGGCAAGTGCAATCTCCTTACCGGCTTTTATGGCTTGATATGTTGGAACCAGTCCCGCTGCCCCCGACATGGCAGAGATTACCGTATCCACCTCTGGCAAAGTGACTAGGTGGCAAAATCCTTCTGTCCCATAAAAAACCTGCGTTTCACAGCGTTCATTCAATCTGTTTCTCAAAGTCTTCGCGTCTTCTTGTTCCAGAAGAGCCGCGCCCAAGGGCCGGAACTCATCAATTTGCTTTGCCAGCAGATCAATGTTTCTACCTGCTGCAAGCGCAACAACTTTATACCTTTCCCCGCCTGCTTCAATCACCTGTAGGGCTTTGCAGCCAATCGATCCTGTAGAGCCTAGAATCGCTATTCTTTTCATCTTTCTTGGAGCAGCCCCCGGAAATACTGGATTGTCTTTTCCAGCCCTTCTTCGATGTTCACCTTTGGATGCCAGTCAAGCTTGCTTTGGGCCAAGCTAATGTCAGGCTGCCGTCTTTGCGGATCATCCATTGGAGGAGGCAGGAACTGTATCTCAGACCTTGACCCAGTCATTGTTATAATAAGGTGGGCCAAGTCCAAAATGCTGCTTTCCTCCGGGTTACCCAAATTCACCGGTCCAACAAAATCATCAGGCGCGTTCATCATTTTCACGAGCCCTTCAATCATATCATCCACAAAGCAAAATGACCTTGTCTGAGTTCCATCTCCAAAAATTGTAATAGGTTCCTGCTTCAAAGCTTGGATAATGAAATTGCTTACCACCCTTCCATCGTTAGGATGCATCCTTGGTCCGTAAGTGTTAAAGATCCGCGCCACCCTGATATTTACCCTGTTTTGTCTGTAATAGTCAAAAAACAGGGTTTCTGCACATCTCTTGCCTTCGTCATAGCAGGCCCTGGTGCCTATTGTGTTTACATTACCCCAGTAATCCTCTTTCTGAGGATGGATTGTTGGGTCGCCGTAAACTTCACTGGTGGAAGCCTGAAGGATCTTGGCCTTCACTCTTTTTGCAAGACCCAGCATGTTGATTGCTCCCATGACGCTTGTTTTCGTAGTTTTCACCGGGTTGTATTGATAGTGTATGGGCGAGGCGGGACATGCCAGGTTGTATATCTCATCCACCTCCAGAAATATAGGGTTTACTATGTCATGCCTGATCACCTCAAAATTCCTGTTATCCATCAGATGAAAGATATTGCGCTTTTGGCCGGTGAAATAGTTGTCCAAACAGATCACGCTATATCCTTCCTTCAGCAACCTTTCGCACAAATGGGAACCCAAAAACCCAGCCCCTCCTGTAACCAAGACTCTTGTTTTATTAAAATTGCCGCCTGCCATTGTCAAACCCACCTCCTTGGGAAAAGCGGGACCCCCGATAATTTCACCGGATCGACCATGAGAGAAACAAATACAGCACAGGGATAGAAAACAAAAGTCCGTCTATCCTGTCTAAAAGTCCACCGTGGCCGGGCAAAATGCTTCCAGAGTCTTTCACTCCGTTTGTCCTCTTGAGCATAGATTCTGCCAGATCTCCTATTTGTCCGCATATGGACAAAACGATTGCCAGCACTATTATAGTAGAATTGACTTTATAGATGGAAAAAAATTCTGGAAACACCAAAGCTGCAACAACAGCGCTCAGTACCCCCCCCAAAGCTCCTTCCCAGGTTTTGCCTGGGCTAATAGAGCGGTAGAGCTTGTGTTTTCCCAGCGCGCGGCCGACATAGAAGGCACCTGTGTCACCGAGAAAGATTACGGCCATGAGAAAGAATATCCAGATATTTCCCCGCGGATGCTTGTCAATAACGATCAGCAGTGCCAGTGGAGTGCACACGTAGATAAGCCCGAGCACGGTTTTACCTATATCTTCAAGAGAATGCCGGCTTCTGGAATAGTAGCCGAACAGGTAAAAACATACTGGGAAAATCGCCCAGAGTGGCACCATAGCCAGGCTCATAAAAAAAGGGCCCCGGGAGATAAAAAACAAAAAGAAAAAAGAGAGGAAAAAGCTTAAGATTCTAACTGGAGCAGGTAGCTTCGGAGCAGCAATCTTGTAAAACTCGTGCAAACCGACTGTTGAGGCGACAAATACAAGGATATGAAAAAGCCATCTTGGGCCCGGACCTATGACAAGTATGAGTATGGGTACAGCAATAATACCCGTAAGCCATCTCTTAGCATCTGACATTAGGAAATTCCATTTCCATTCCTGATGGGGCTTTACGGAGGTCTATATCACTTCCTTTTTCGCGCCACCTGATCACCAGTGGCGCCAAACCTTCTTTCTCTTCTCTGGTATTCTTCCAGTGCCATGAAATATTCATCTCGTCTAAAATCCGGCCAGTGCGTCGGGGTGACATAAATTTCAGCATAAGCGATTTGCCACAACAGGAAATTACTTATACGGAACTCCCCACTCGTCCTGATCAAAAGGTCCGGGTCCGGCATATTTGCAGTATAAAGATTTTCCGCAACCAGTGCTTCTGTGACGTCTCCGGAACCAATGTTGCCCGTTTCAATCTGAGTGGCTATCTTTTCTACAGTATCCACAATTTCCTGCCTGGCTCCATAACTCAAAGCAAGGGTAAGCGTCATGTCTTTGTTCGCGGATGTTTTTTCAATTGTCTCTTTAATGGATTTCTGCACGTCTTTAGGTAACTTGTAAATCCTTCCAATGACGTGAAATCTAATGCCGTTCTGGAGCATCTCCTCCAGTTCTGATTGAAGGAATCGTTTCAGCAATCTCCAAAGAGCCTGGATTTCATATTTAGGCCTTCTCCAGTTCTCCTCAGAAAAAGCATACAGGGTTAACCACTGCACTCCGATCTCCCGGCTTGCCCTCACAATATCTCTCACCGACCTTGCGCCTTCCTCATGGCCCTTAATACGGCTCAAGGATCTGCTTTTCGCCCAGCGACCGTTTCCATCCATAATAATAGCGATATGTTTAGGGAGTTTTTGAGGATCAATTTTCGCCATGATGATAAACTCGGATTTTCATTTTGGAGGATTTTTGCAAGGGGGGCACCAACCTTAGAATTCCATTATCTCCTTTTCTTTCTCAGAAGTCACTTCATCAATCTTCTTGATGAATTCGTCTGTTATTCTTTGAACTTCTTCTTGAGCCCGGTACTGCTCGTCTTCTGATATTTCCTTCTCGTTTTTCAGTTCCTTAAGAAGCTCATTGGCCTCGCGCCGATGGTTACGTATGGAGATCTTCCCGTCTTCGGCCATTTTTTTCGCCACTTTCACCAGTTCCCTCCTTCGCTCTTCTGTTAGCGGAGGAATTGGAATCCTGATCAGTTTACCATCATTCATGGGGGTTAAACCAAGTTCGGATTTCAGTATCGCCTTCTCTATCTCCCCTATGATTGATTGATCCCAAGGCTTTATTGTAATTAAACGGCTTTCAGGGACAGAAATAGAGGCTACTTGATCAAGCGGCATCTGTGTATCATAGCATTCCACTTTAATGCCGTCTAAAAGGGCAGTGGATGCTCGGCCCGTCCTGATTCTCATAAACTCTTTCTTGAGGGCTTCAAGAGTCTTGCTCATCTTCTGGCGGCATTCGGACAAAATCTCATCTTTCATCACGCGTCCCTCCTGAAATAAGCGTACCAATTCCTTCTGAAAGAATAACTTTCCTTATATTATCTCTCTTTCTCAGATTAAATACGATAATAGGAAGACTCTGCCCCATTGCCAGAGCCACGGCAGTCATGTCCATGACCTGTAGATTCCTGTCTATGACTTCCTGATAGGTGAGCCTGGTAAAAGGTTTTGCATCCGGACTCTTTTCGGGGTCGGTGTTATAAACACCGTCTACCTTTGTGGCTTTTAATAAAACTTCCGCCCCTATTTCCATGGCCCTCAAAGCAGCTGCTGTGTCCGTACTGAAAAAGGGATTGCCTGTGCCTGCACCCAGAATCACTATTCGGCCTCTTTCCAGATGGTGAAGCGCTCGGCCTCTTATATAGGGCTCTGTTATCTTGTTCATGTCGATTGCCGACATGACTCGGTACTCTGAACCCAGATTCCCCAGAGCCTCTCCCAATGCTATGGCATTGATCACAGTTGCAAGCATGCCCATTTGATCTGCGGGAACGCGACCAATTCCGTATTCCGCGGATTTTAATCCCCTGAAAATATTCCCCCCCCCGATAACAATTGCCACTTGCACCCCCAGTTTCTGGATGCTGTGGACTTCTTTTGCGACGGTTTTAAGCACACCAGGATCAATGCCAAATGCATTTCCCCCCATCAGGGCCTCACCGCTCAATTTGAGCAGTATCCGCTTGAACCTCGGTTCATTAGGAGCCATTTCAGTCCCCAAGCTGAAAACGAGCAAATCGCCTAATGACTATATTCTCACCGGTTTTTGCTATTAGCCCATTGAGGAGATCGCCAACAGTAATCTGGGGGTCTCGCACAAAAGGCTGCTCTAGAAGGCATGCTTCTGAGTAAAATTTCTTCATCTTTCCTTCAACGATTTTTTCAATCACCTTATCCGGCTTCCCTGATTCTTTTGCCTGGCTTGCATAGATCTCGCGTTCCTTTTCAAGTACCTCTGGAGGCACGCTCTCTCTGTCTATGGCGATAGGATTGGTTGCCGCAATTTGCATGGCCACGTCCTTTACAAAGTTAGTAAAGTCAGTGGTCTTGGCAGAAAAATCGGTTTCGCAGTTCACCTCCACCAGGACGCCTATTTTGCCTCCTGCATGAATATAAGATTGAACTTGCCCCTCTGCAGTCACCCGGCCGCCCCTTTTCTTCGCCTTTGCAATCCCCTTCTTTCTCAGATAATCAACCGCCTTTTCAATATCCCCTTCACATTCTTGAAGGGCTTTTTTGCAATCCATAATTCCCACGCCGGTCTTTTCTCGCAGCTCCTTTACTAATGATGCATTTATCTCCAATTTATCCTTCCTCCAAGTTCTCTTCTTCAATATTCTCATCCCTCTTGGAAACAAAAACGACCTCGGGACCCTCCTCCTCCTCCTGGACCGGGGCCTGTTCCTCTTCCTCTTCAGCCTCTTTTTCTTCAGACACTTCGAGTTCAGCCCTTAGTCTTTCTTCGGCCAGATTATGGCCTTCTATGCAAGCATCTGCCACTTTTGAACAAATCAGCCTGATAGCCCTTATAGCATCATCATTTCCAGGAATGATGTAGTCAATATCATCAGGATCACAATTTGTATCAGCTATGGCCACCAGTGGAATACCCAGTTTCCTTGTTTCCTTGACAGCGATATGCTCCCTCTTGGGGTCAACAACAAATACCGCTCCGGGCAATTCATCCATGTTCTTGATACCGCCCAGATTCTTTTCCAGTTTGACCAGCTCTTTTTGCATCTTGAGCGCCTCTTTCTTGGTGTAGCGACCTATGGAACCATCCTTCATCATATTCTCAAGTTCTTTCAGACGCCCAATGCTTTTCTGGATTGTTTGAAAATTAGTGAGCGTCCCTCCCAGCCACCTGTTGACGACATAGAACATGCCGCAGCGTTCACTTTCCTCAACAACCGAATCATGAGCCTGCTTTTTCGTGCCCACAAAAAGAACAGAATATCCCTCCGCAACGGTTTGCACTATAAATTCGTAAGCCTTTGCCAGAAGAGTGACCGTCTTTTGAAGGTCGATAATATGAATCCCGTTTCGAGATCCAAATATGTAAGGCTTCATCTTGGGGTTCCAGCGCCTTGTTTGGTGCCCAAAATGGACACCTGCTTCCAAAAGCCCTTTCATGTTGATGGATATTGCCATTCAATCCTCCTCTTTCATTGCAAGACCCGAGAAAGCTCTGTCCCGCGGTTTTTCCTCCGCCCGTGCCTATTAAATAACCCCGCTGTTTGCAGGCCACCGTGGGTTGTGCCGGGCGTGTGAAGTTGTCAGATCCCTGATTTGTGCTTCAGAAACCTTTGCCTTTGCCATGCGTTCCAAGTTGTCAAAAAATACAAAACTTTTTTATTTAGCACCTGTTTTGCCCGAATTCAAGGAAAATCTTTGCGTTACGATTTATCGTTTGAACATTATTTCCAGCGCAGCCCAATTACTCGGCTCCACACGCAGAGAGATCTTTGTTCGCTTTTGCCTTAACCTATCTAAAGCTACTTGGGCAGGCAGCGTGAAACACATTAAGTTTTAGCTGCGGCTCCCAGCAGATCAGAGAATTTCCGCCTGATCAGTTATTTTAATTTTAGGGTGTTGACCTCTGCCTAGCCAATTCATTATATTAAAACTACAAGGTGGATCTCCTGAAAAAACGGTTTCTATTTTTGAACGAACGATTTAAACCCAAGAAATATCCGCACCTGTAAACTCATGATGGCAGGTGCCCTGAAATCTCGAAATTAGGAAGCACACTGATTCTATTTCATTTTGCACCGACTTGGCCAGAACAATTTCAAAACCAACTCACATTTCCAAAAGAGGGTTCTCCTTTCAACAGGGCAAAAAGACTTTGAGTAAAGCGCAGCTACTTAAAGGAATACGGGACCGGCTGGATGAAAGCGAAGGAGAACGTTTATCCCCTTATGCATGCTTGAGTCGCAATGCCATAAGGAAAAATGAGGAAGAAAAGGTCAGGATGGGCCACCGACAAAGTTTTTCACTCGACACTGACCGAATTCTTCACTCCCTCGCCTACTCTCGCTACATTGATAAAACCCAGGTATTTTACCTCATTCGCAATGACCATATCACGCACCGTGTCCTCCATGTTCAACTTGTATCCAAGATCGCCAGGACTATTGGCAGGCTTCTCAGGTTGAACGAAGATCTCATTGAAGCCATAGCCCTTGGCCACGATATCGGGCATGCTCCATTTGGGCATGACGGTGAAAGATTCCTTTCCGAACTCTCCTTAGATTACGGCCTTGGGCATTTCCTTCACAACATTCAGGGTGTCAGGTTCCTTCAGAAAATTGAGAGAAAGGGGAAAGGATGGAATCTTACGCTTCAGGTCTTGGACGGCATTTTGTGCCATGACGGTGAATTGCACAGACAGGCCCTTTACCCCGAGAACAATAAGGACTTCAAGGCTCTAGAACAGGAGATCAGGGAAAAACAGGAAAACCCCCAAAAAGACCTATCCCCAATGACACTGGAAGGCTGCGTGGTAAGAATGGCAGACACTATAAGTTACGTTGGAAGGGACATCGAAGATGCAATCAGACTCAGAGTTATATCCAGGAGCGACATTCCGCAAGATTGCCGCCGGGTGCTGGGAGATACAAACGGTACCATTGTCTACACCCTTGTGGAGGACCTGGTATCCAATAGTCTGGACAAGCCCTTTGTCTGCTTTGGCAAGCAGGTCGGGGACGCCCTCAGAAAACTGAAGGCGTTTAACCAGGAAAAAATCTATGTAAGCGAGAAGATCAAGAAACAAACCCCCAAGATAAAGCTCATGTTCAGGTTGCTTTTTCAGAAGTACATCCACGACCTGGAATCCGGAAACGAATCTTCTGATATCCACAGGGAATTCCTGGAAGGAATGTCAGAAGCATACAAGGCGGAAACACCCCCCGCAGAGATAGTTCGTGATTTCATTGCTGGGATGACTGACGAGTATTTTCTGGCGCAGTGCCAGAAGCATCTTTTCCCGCAAATGTCTCCATCCCCGCTTTGAACTTCAGCGTATTGCCATTGAGAAAAATGGGGGCTCGCTGCGGGTGGCGCCTCTAGTACCTTAAATCCGCCGTCTAATTAGCACATCGTTAATGAAATCAGTGCATTTTGGAAATTACCTCATCACCAGGAAGGTATTAGATGCAAGGCTTACTACAATATAGCAAGCTTGATGGTGAATCAGGGGTGCACATTTGTGTTGACAAGGCACTGATATCAAAGTAAACATTAGAAATTAGCTGAAAATATTTTAGTTTGTGCGCATTTGCCGCACCCCCTTAAAATCCATGGGCGGGAAATGGAGGCATGAAAACATGGCCCAGGCCAAAGAGAGCGGTGAAGATGATATAATACTAAAACTGGAAAATGTGCACATGTACTTTGGCCGGGTGGCCGCTCTGGCAGGCGTGGACCTGGAGGTGAAAAAAGGTGAAATCCACTCCATTATAGGCCCGAACGGTGCCGGTAAAACCGTTATGATGAACTGCATTAACGGCCTTTATAAACCCCAGAGAGGAAGTATTTACTATAAAGGCCGCCAGATAAACGACCTTAAACCCCACCAGCGCGCCAAGCTTGGAATTTCCAGGACATTCCAAAAAATAGAATTATTCGGTGGCATGACGGTTCTTGACAACATCCGCCTGGGCCGGCATATCCATCTCAAGACGGGCATCTTGAGCGGCTCCATCTATGTGGGTAAAACTAAAAAAGAGGAGCTGAAAACAAGGAAATTTATCGAGGAGGAAATCATAGATCTCCTTGAAATAGAAAGCATCAGGGACAAAACGGTCCACATGCTACCCTATGGCTTACAAAAGCGCGTGGAGCTTGGTAGGGCCCTTGCCCTAAATCCCGAACTGCTTTTGCTTGACGAGCCTCTGGCCGGCTTAAACCTGGAAGAAGTAGAGGACATGGCCCGTTTCATCCTTGACATTAATGAAGAGGAACGCTGGAAAGTGACCTGCATTCTGGTCGAACATGATATGGGTGTTGTTATGGACATTTCTAATCGTGTTCTTGTTCTAAACTTCGGAAACAAAATTATGGACGGTACACCTGAGGAAGTCCAGCACAACCCCGATGTGATTAAGGCCTACCTTGGAGAGGAGGATCTTTATGCCACCAGGAGGTAGAGCCTGGGAAAGGAGCGGAACACAAATCGAGATTACCAGGAATCTCACCATTCCGAAACTTTTCCTCCGGCAGTGCAAGAAATACGGGAAAAACAAGGTGGCAATGAGGGAAAAGGAGTTCGGCATCTGGCGACCCTTTACCTGGCAAGACTACTACGAAAATGTCAAGTACCTGTGTCTTGGCATGGTGAGCCTTGGCCTAAAAAAGGGTGACAAGGTGGCCATGATTGGGGATAACCGCCCTGAAGGACTCTGGGCCGAAATGGCCGCACTTTGTGCGGGCGCTATAGGCGTGTGGCTTTTTCAGGACTGCATGATTGACGAAGTACGCTACATTATTGACCACTCGGATGCCAAGTTCTTTGTGGGTGAAACTCAAGAAGAAGTGGACAAGGCCCTTTCAATCAAGGACGAGTGCCCGAAACTCGAGAAAATTATCTGGGACGATCCAAAAGGAATGAGGCATTATCACCAGGACTTTCTGATTAGTATAAGGAAAGTTCAAGAAATAGGAAGAGAAGTTGACAAAAGAGAGCCTCATCTTTTCGAAAAGCTTATCAATCAAGGCCACGGTGATGACATATGCCTTCTGTTCTATACGTCGGGAACTACGGCACTGCCTAAGGGTGCCCTTCTGAGCCACTGGAACATGTTGACAATGGGGCGAAACTTAATGGCTGTTGACCCTTGCTATGATACCGACGATTTTGTCTCCTACCTCCCTTTTGCATGGATCGGCGAGCAGATGATGTCTATATCCTGTGGCCTTCAGGTCGGATATACCATAAACTTCCCGGAGGAGCCCGAAACAGCCAGAGAAGATATCCGCCAGATTGGACCTCATGTAATGTTTGCTCCGCCGAGGCTTTACGAGGGCATGACACGCCAGGTGCAGGTCAGGCATATCGATTCTGCCTGGATCAAGCGGAAAGTGTATGAATTTGCCACAAAGGTGGGTTATAAAGTTGCAAATCTCAAATTTGAGAAAAAGCCCATCCCGTGGACCTGGAAGTTTCTAAACTGGCTCGCTTATATAACAATGCAAAAGAAACTAAAAGATCACCTCGGAATGTCCAGACTCAGGCATGCCTATACAGGGGGTGCAGCCATGGGTCCTGATCACTTCCGCTTTTTTCATGCACTGGGCGTGAATCTCAAACAAATATACGGCCAGACCGAGATAGCCGGCATCTCCATCGTCCACAGGGATGGGGATGTGAAATTTGACACGGTTGGTACCCCAATTCCCCAAACCGAGGTGCAGATAACAGAAGAGGGTGAAATCATATCCAGAAGCCCCTCTGTCTTCCAGGGATATTACAAAAATGAGGAAGCTACCAGGAAGACGCTCGTGAATGGTTGGCTGCACTCTGGTGACAGGGGTTTTATTGACGAAGACGGACACCTAGTGGTCTTTGATCGCTCAAAAGACGTTATGACCCTGAGCGACGGCAGACCATTTTCCCCCCAGTACCTTGAAACGAGACTCAAATTCAGCCCCTTTGTGCAGGAAGCATGGGTCGTGGGCGACAAGCGGGAATACGTTGCAGCAGTTATGTGCATTGATTATTCAGTTGTGGGCAAGTGGGCTGATGAAAGAAAAATAAACTACACCAGTTACCCTGAGTTATCGCAAAAACCTGAAGTCTACAACCTGATTCAAAAGCAAATCGAGGAGGCAAATAAAGATCTTCCTGAACCGGCTAAGATCCGGAAGTTTGTTAACCTTTACAAAGTATTTGATGCTGATGATGAAGAGCTTACAAGAACCAGCAAGCTCAGAAGGGCATTTGTGGAAAAAAGATACAAGGATATTGTAGATGCACTCTACTCCGATGCAGACACGGTTCACATGGACACAACGATTACTTACGAAGACGGCAGGGAGCAACGTATCAAAACGGATCTGCGAATCCAGGAAATCAAAATCTGACGGCTTCGTAAAAAGTCCATCTGCTGCGTTGCGCTTCATGTTTAGTCATTGCGACGTACCTTAAAGTACGCCTCATTCCTAAACATTTGCGCGCCTTGCATCTGGAGCTTTTTACTGTGCCGTCTGCGTTGATGACTTTTTACGAGGTTATCAGAATCTAGACAGGATGGGATTTGATCAATGGAACTTTTCTTGATGACCCTCATAACCGGCATCCTTGTAGGTGGAATATATGCCCTTGTTGCGCTTGGATGGGTTCTTATCTACAAGTGTTCCGGGGTTCTGAACCTGGCTATGGGTGAGCTGACTCTTATTGGAGCATATGTGACGCTCACCTTTTACGAAATGGGCATTCCGTTTATTCTCGCTGTGGTTTGTACTCTTCTTGTGGGCGTAGCGCTCGGTTTTCTTACCGAGAGGATCTTCCTGGACAAGCTGATCGGGGAACCAATCTTGAGCGTCATCATGGTGACTGTGGGGCTCTCATTCTTCTTTAAGGGTATGGTGGAATTTTTCTGGGGAACCGATACCAGGGTGTTCGACCCTCCAGTCTTTGCAATTACACCCATCAATATCGGGTACATAAAAATCTCGCCCGTTTACCTCTGGTCATTTGTGCTGGCCATTGTGTTGCTTATTATTCTGGTTGCCTTCTTTAAATACACCCGCTGGGGCCTTTCAATGCAGGCTACGGCCGATGATGAAACAGCCGCCCTCTCCCTTGGGGTGAGTGCCCGCTTTGTGTATGCTGCCGCGTGGGCCATCGCATTTATGAGTGCAGGGGTTGGTGGTGCGCTTTTGGGAAACATCAATGGAGTGAATATCTCAATCGGCTATCTGGGGCTTCTTGTTCTGCCCGCCGTGGTGCTGGGCGGGCTCAACTCGGTTCCCGGAGCCATTGTAGGAGGTATTATTATCGGCATACTTCAGAATCTTTCCGGAACTTACCTTGACCAGTTTTTCCCTGGCGGAGTAAAGCAAATCATGCCTTTTGCTTTCATGGCCGTTTTCCTTCTGTTCAAGCCTTACGGGCTCTGGGGATGGGAAAGGATAGAAAGAGTCTGAGTGTGGTGCTAGAAACCTAAATTTGGGGTGAGGTCAACGAATGTCCGGCGTATGGCTGCCGTGCGGCGACTACCATCAAACATATTCAGAAGACCAGGGCTGGTGGCAAACAACTTTCATCAAGACAAAAATGATCCTCCTGTTGGCTATCATGTTCCTAGGCATTCCACTGCTTGCTCCGGAGTACTGGGTGGGGGTCGCCAACATGGTGGGCTACACTGCAATGGGGGCTCTCGGAGTCCAGCTTCTCATAGGCTATACGGGCCTTATCACCCTGGGGCACGCGGCTTTCATTGCAGTGGGGGCTTACACCAGCACCCTTCTGGTGCTGCGGTTTCCCTGGCCTGAGTTCATAGTTCATTGGGGCTTATCCTATCCGATAAGTATCATAGTAGCAGGGATTTTTGCGGGTTTTTGGAGCGTGCTCTTCGGGCTTCCTTCTGCAAAGGTCAAAGGGTTCTATCTTATCTTAACCACCATGGCGGCCCAGTTTATTACCGTTGACTTTATCCTGACACAGTATGTAAGCCGTATCGGAGGTCGAGGCCAGGCCTTTTCACTGCCCCCCGGAACAATACATGTGGGGCCGTGGGTCATAGATAGCGATCGCAAGATCTATTACGTGATGGCAGTTCTCCTTACCCTGATGGTAATTGTTATGGCGAACCTACTTCGGTCAAAGCCGGGGCGTGCCTGGGTTGCGATCCGGGATAACGACATTGCCGCCGAAGCCCTGGGAATCAATATTGTCTGGTACAAACTGCTCGCCTTTTTTGTGGCGGGTTTCTTTGGAGGTCTTGCCGGGGCTTTCTGGATAAGCAATACCGCGGCCTTAAGCCCGGAACACTTTCCATGGTTCTGGTCTTTGTGGCTCGTGGGCGTGATTCTGATTGGAGGAGTCGGGTCCATTCATGGAACGATCTTCGGTTCACTTTTCATGGTGGTTGTAATGGAGCTCCTCCAGTGGGCTGTAATACCCCTGTCGGAATACTATCCAAAATTGCTGATTGATTTTGCTTACATAAAGGATTCAGCCTTTGGCCTGGCCATTTGCGCTTTTCTCATTTACGAGCCAAACGGCCTTGCTTATCGCTGGTGGCAGGTCAAGAACTACTTTAACTTGTGGCCATTTTCTTACTAGAACCTGTTGAGCGTTCCAAGTTTCAGGCGGAAAGGGGGTGAGAAACAGGCAACACACTTCATTTGGCAACTGGGCTTTAATCTCATTTCTTAACTACAAAAGGGGGAAGCTATGAAAAGAATTACATTTGCAAAGTGGTTGATACCAGCGCTGGCGCTGGTTTTCCTTGTTGGCTTTTCCACAACAGGCTTGGCAAAGGTAATAAAGGTAGGAGGCATCATGGATACCACCGGGGCCACCTCAGACGTGGGAAAAGATTATGCTATAGGAATGGATGAAGCATTCAAGTATATCAACTCCCAGGGTGGCGTCAACGGCACTAAAATAAAATATACCTGGTTTGACTACGGCTATCGGATTCCTGAGGCAATAACCAAGTACAAGTTGCTCAAAAGACTTGGCAGCATCGCCATAATGGGATGGGGAACCGGAGACACCGAGGCCCTTTCACCCACAATCAACAAGGACAAAATACCTTATGTGTCTGCATCTTATTCAGCACACCTGACCGATCCGAAGAAAACAGCTTATAACCTTTTCTTCTCTTCTGATTACTCCACTAATGCAAGGGCCTGCATCACAGCCTGGTTTGACAAGAAATGGCCGAAACATCCTGATTACGGAAAGAGAAAGCCCAGGTTTGCATGTGCTTACATGTTCGCATCTCCGTATTGCAGCGCGCCAATCAAGGCAATAAAGGACCACGCCCGGCTTCTGGGGTTTGAGATCGGCCCTGACCAGGATGTGTCCTTGTTTGCCCTGGACACAAAGAGCCAGATAATGGCGCTCAAGAAATTCAAGCCCGACCTTGTATGGCACGGAAATACCACAATGTCCGTTTCAGCCACCATCAGGGATGCATACGCCCTGGGGCTAGGCGCGGACTGGATTATCAACAACTGGGGATTTGATGAAAACCTGCCGCGTCTTGCAGGAGAGGCTGCAGAAGGAGTAATGGGAGCTACTCCGTGCGCGTTTTACGGGCAAAACTATAAGTTCATGGATGTTGTGTTGGCATCGGCAAAAAAGTACAATCCTGGTGTGCCTCAAGCAAAAAGACTCATCCGCACGATTCAAGCCTGGGGAGATGCGCTCATTTTGTGGGAAGCATTGAAGCGGGCTGACAAAGCAGGTGATCTTTCAGGACCGGGTATCATGAAGAAGGGCTTCGAGACTTTTCGCAAATTTGATATCGGTCTGGGAGCGTCACCCATCACTTTTACAGCCACCGATCATAGGCCCACGACCGGCTGCCTTGTTCAGGAATGGAAAAACGGCAAGTTTCAAGAGGTGGAAAGGGTGGACCTGAAGGCTCGATGGCCGGAGAAATGGGAAAAAGAGTGGCTTGGCTGGTAGTCTAATGGAATAGCTCTATGCGGGCTGAAACTACCACCCTTGGAGGTTAAGCTTTTGGAAGCTGCAGAATCCATCCTGAGAATCAACAATATCGAGGTCAAGTACCATGAAGTAATTCTGGTATTGAAAGGAGTCTCCATCGAAGTACCCAGGGGCGGCATTGTAGCGCTTCTGGGGGCCAATGGCGCAGGAAAAAGCACGACCCTGAAGGCTGTTTCCGGTTTGTTGAAAACCGAAGACGGCGAGGTTACAGACGGTGCTATTGAGTACGAGGGCAGATCCATCCACCACGAGAAGGCGGCCAATATAGCCAAGATGGGTATTGTACAGGTTATTGAGGGGCGCCGGGTTTTTGAACACCTCACGGTGGAAGAGAACCTCAAGGTCGGGGCGCACTTGAGAAAAACAAGGTCTGTGAAGGACAGTTTGGAACTGGTTTATCATTACTTTCCCAGGCTCCGCGAGAAACGAAACGAGGTTGCAGGGTTTGTAAGCGGCGGCGAGCAGCAGATGACGGTTGTGGGAAGGGCCCTCATGACTGAGCCCAAACTTGTCCTTCTGGATGAGCCTTCCATGGGTCTTGCCCCTAAACTCATCCGCGATATTTTCAACATCATAATGCAGCTCAATAAGGAGCAGAAAATATCAATACTCCTGGTCGAGCAAAATGTCAAGCTGGCGCTGAGTGTGGCTCCTTATGCTTACGTTATGGAGACCGGCCGAATCGTGATGGATGATACCTCTGAGAAGCTAAGCCAGAACGAGGATATTAAGGATTTCTATCTCGGCCTCACTGATAAGGGTGGGAGGAAGAGTTTCCGCGATGTCAAGCACTACAAGCGCAGAAAAAGATGGCTGACATAGTTGGATAGGCTCCTGCGCTTCTTTATAAACGGTTTCGCTTTTGAAAGGGAGGTCATATGATGAATAAGAAACTCGCATTGATAGTTGTTCTTTTCTTCGCCATGGGGGCGATCTTAAGCTCCTGCGCATTCTTGCAGAAGCCGACAGAGTCCAACTTCAAGGACCCTCTAATAAAACTAAGTTCCATCCAACCCAGTTACTACGAAGGCTTCTGGTATTATGGAAAAGCCAAACCTGCCATGGGTAAAGCCCCAAAGGGTGGGGGATCTTCGCCCGTTACACTTGATTTTGTTTTCGAAATCACCAATCCCAATAAGTATCCCATTCAGTTGGAATCCTCCAGTTTCTTCCTCTACTTTGATGACTATGAGCTACGGGTCGTTCATGACTCCAACCCAATGTGGATACCACCGGGCAAAACCAATACAAAGGTGATGCATGTAACGCTCACTCCGTTTTCCACGTTTGTGAAATTCTTGCTGGCTTCTAAACAATTGGCGTTGCAAAGGGGCGACAAGCCCTGGGTCAAAATCAAGGAGTGGTGGACAAAACTGCCTGAAATGTCCTTTCCAATTGACCTGAAGGAAGGTAGTTTCACCTTTACCGCCGATGGGGTGACAAAAGTAGTTCCTATTTCGATAAGGTATCAGCAGTAATAACCTAACGGGGTCAGGTCTTGACATTTGACTCAAAGACCGGATTACAAGGTTTTTGAAAGCATGAATCAGGGACAGGAAAACCATACGAGGCTAACCCTGGAAGATTGAGTCAAATGTCAAGACCTGACCCCATCATTTCCCCTGCCATTATAACGCGAGTTAAAGAGTTTGGTGAATCTGATCTCCTGGTTACTTTTTTCACGCGTGAGAGCGGCCTTCAAAAAGGCGTGGCTAAAGGTGCAAGACGAAGCTTAAAGCGCTTCGTTAACTGCCTTGACGCTTTCTGCCTTGCAAGCCTTGAGTACACACCCAAGAAACAACGGGATCTGTGCTTTATTCATTCAGGAAAGCTACTTGAGGCTCACCAGGGTCTTAGATCTGAGTATGGATCCTTTTCTAGGGCCAGCTTCATAGTGGAGCTGGCAGAGACCCTTTTTCCCCCGGGTGTTTCGGATCCCAGAGTGTTCGATCTTTTAAAAGACAGCCTCAAAGCTCTATCCGATGAAGGTGGGAATATTCTTATTCCCATAACTTTCGAAGCGAGAGCCATGGCAATCGGCGGATACCGGATTAATCTTGAAAAATGCTGTATTTGCGGAAGAGCTTACAAAGGAGAAGGAAGAGCTGTCTTCGTCCGGGAAAAGGGAGGGATTTCATGTCTTGGCTGCAGGCAGGAATCAGCTCTTTCCCCCGGTATGGAACCTGAAAGTATCAGGGCACTGAGACAGATGCAGGACAATGATCTGGGCCAATTGAAAGGCCTGGACTTGAGCGGAGGATGTCTCAAGGAGATAAAAAACGTTCTCAAACTCCATAGAGAATACCGCCTGGAAAAGAGGCTCAAAACCGCCAAGTTTCTCGACTAAGAGGCTGTCGGAAAACGCCCATCTGCCATTCGACAGGCTCATGGCCTTTGATGGCGGATCAGGGGGATCCTGCTTCTGTTGACATTATATCTTTCAGGTGATAACAATTCAGCCCTCAATTCGACTTATTTGATGTAAGCGTAATGCACCGGGACCAAAAATGACATTTCAGGAACTTATTTTCGCACTTGAAAAATTCTGGGCCGATAGAGGATGTGTGATTCAGCAACCTTATGACCTGGAGGTCGGGGCAGGCACTTTCAACCCTGCCACCCTCCTCAGAGCTCTCGGGCCTGAACCCTGGGCCGTTGCTTATGTCGAGCCCTCCAGGCGGCCCACAGATGGCCGCTACGGGGAGAATCCAAATCGCCTGGGCCACTATTACCAGTACCAGGTGATAATTAAGCCGTCTCCCATTGAAATACAGGAAATCTACCTCGACAGCCTGAGGGCCCTTGGCATTGATCCACTGGATCATGATATTCGCTTTGTTGAAGATGACTGGGAATCCCCGACTCTTGGAGCCTCTGGGCTAGGTTGGGAAGTATGGCTTGACGGCATGGAAATTACCCAGTTCACTTACTTTCAACTGGCGGGCAGCGTCAGGCTCGACCCCATCTCTGTAGAAATAACCTACGGTCTTGAACGTATCGCCATGTACCTCCAGGAAAAGGAAAGCGTCTTTGATCTGATGTGGAATGAGAAAATTACATATGGCGATGTACACAAGAAAGGTGAGTGGGAGCTCTCGGTCTACAGTTTTGAGCTGGCTGATGTGGAGATGCTCCTGAAGATGTTTGATATGTGCGAGCAGGAATCCCTGAAAATCAGCGCCCACGGGATTGTTCTTCCAGCCTATGACTACTGCCTGAAGTGCTCTCATATCTTTAACATTCTTGAAGCCCGCGCGGCAATCAGCGTAACTGAAAGGACAAAATACATTGACCGAATTAGAAATCTTGCCCGACTGGTTGCCAAGAACTACCTTGCCCAGAGAGAACAAATGGGCTATCCCCTGTTGAATGCTGAGAAACAAGTGACGAGAAACAAGTGACGAGTATAAAGGTATGGCTGGCGAATTATTATTGGAGATAGGCACTGAAGAGATCCCTTCCGACTACCTGAACAGCAGCTTGGTTGCTATCAAAAAGCTCGCTGAATCCTACCTGAAGGAAAACAGAATAAATACCGGCGACGGACTTGAGACTTGCGGCACGCCGAGGCGTCTCGTGGTGTTTGCTCCCTCTATTGCTGATAAGCAGGAAGATAAAATCCAGGAAATTACAGGGCCGCCTAAAAAGGCTGCCTTTGATAAAAATGGGAAACCAACCAAGGCTGCTATCGGGTTTGCCAAGAAACACGGGGTCCCCTTGGAAGAACTAAAAATCATTAGCACTTCAAAAGGCGAATATTTACACCTTGAACGCCGAATCCCTGGAAAGCCCACAGGGGAAATCCTTTCAGAGGTGCTGCCGCGGCTTATTGCTGACATACCATGGCCAAAATCGATGCGCTGGGGAGGACTGGGTTTCGCGTTTGTTCGTCCGATCCATTGGATCCTTGCCCTTTTTAACGGCAAAATCATCCCTTTTGAAATAGCAGGGGTGAAAAGTGGAAATACGACCAGAGGACACAGGTTCATGGCCCCAGAACCCATAGAAGTTACCGGCATACAGGATTATATGGACAAAATGGCTAAGAGCTTCGTCATTATCAATCAGGACCAGAGGGCTAAAATAGTGAGTGAAAATGCTGCCAGGGCTGCGAGCGAGGTTTCCGGTAAGATAAAAGAGGACCCGGAATTGCTCAGCACAGTTACCAACCTGGTAGAGTTCGCCTCTCCTGTGTGCGGGGGGTTTGACAAGGGGTTTCTTGAACTCCCCGAACCCGTACTGACAACCGCGATGAAGAAGCACCAGAAATACTTTCCTGTTTATGACCAGGACTGGCACCTGCTTCCCTACTTTGTTGCTATCAACAACACTGTCCCAAGAGACGAATCCCTCGTGCGGAAAGGGCATGAGAGGGTATTGAAAGCAAGGCTGGCGGATGCTGCCTTTTTCTTCAGTGAGGATAGAAAGAAACCGCTCCTGCAGAGGCTCGATGATCTCAAAGCAGTTATCTACCAAGCAGACCTTGGCACTTCATTTGCCAAGGTACAGCGTTTCGCCAGACTTGCAGAGTATATATCTGAACAGGTTGAACCCGGGAAAACATCACTCGTAAAACTGGCGGCAAGACTTAGTAAATGCGATCTGGTGACCCAGATGGTCACGGAGTTTCCGGAACTTCAGGGGATCATGGGAGAGATATATGCCCGCCTGGACGGCCACCCTGAGGAAGTCTGCCGGGCTGTCAGGGAGCACTACCTTCCTGATAAAGCCGAGGGTGAATTGCCTTCATCTGTAACCGGAGCAGTGGTGGGCATCGCAGACCGGATGGATACCATTACCGGTTGCTTTGCAGTGGGGCTAATGCCCACTGGAAGCGCGGATCCTTTTGCCCTCAGAAGGCATGCGATTGCCATAATAAGGATAATAGAGAGTTTTGGATGGGACATCTCACTCCAGGGCCTTATCTCAAAGTCCATCTCCATCCTCGCCGATGAAATACCTCTTGAGGAAAGTCCGCTTTTTGAAAAGGTCTTGGATTTTTTCAGGGAAAGATACAAGCAGATGATGCTCAGGTCCGGCTACAAATCCGATCCTGTTGAGGCAGTGGTATCCGTTGCATTCGATCACATTGCCAGCCTTCGCTCGCGCGTTGAGCAGCTTGAGCAATTCATCGCTCGCTCTGAGGAATCCGAGCTCCTTCTCCTTGCGTTCAAAAGGGTAATCAATATTCTAAAGAATCAGGAAGAACACTCCAAGGTTGATCCTGCTCTCTTCAAGGAACCTTGCGAGGCGAAGCTATGGAGAACATTTTTAGAACTCAAAGATGATATACATCATCTAATGGTGCAGGGGGAGTTCCTCTCTGTCTTGAAACTTCTCTCACGATTGAAAGACCCGGTCAATGAATTCTTTGACGGAGTGGAAATCCTTACCAAGGAAAGCCCTTCCTTGAGGAAAAACAGGCTTGGCCTACTTCAAAACCTTGCAACACTTTTTCTGAGCTTTGCAGACTTTTCAAAATTTTCCGTCTGACACCGAATAAGTGGTACTTGCCGCCAACTCTAAGTCTGGCAGACCCACTTCTCGCAAATCCTTCAACGTTTTTTGATAAGCAGGTACAGGTCACCATCATGACGCATGTACCCTGCTGCCAGCTCAGCATACGTCCCGCTTCCCCAAAATAGATCTGCCCTTCCAGCTCCTCTAATGGCACCGCCCGTATCCTGAAATACCATAAAGCGAGAAAAATCCGTCCATCTGGAGATGTTTCCTGAGTTGTCCAAGACAGGTTTTTTGCTCGATACAAAAGCAAGCGCCCCCTCGGGAAACAGCCTTGAATCCAGAGCAAGGCTCCTGCCGGGAGTGAGCGGCACATTTATGTGCCCTACAATATGGCCTTTCCCTAAAATCCTGAAGAAGACATATGAGGCGTCCTTGTTGAGCACCTCTTGCACAATTTCAGGATGCTCCTTGAGACATTTGCGAATTCTTTGCATTGACATTTCCTCTTTTTTCACGTAGCCCTTTTCAATCAGGTACTTTCCAATCGAATAATACGGGCGGCCATTTTTCGCTGCATATCCTACCCTGATGCTGCTTCCGTCCTCCAGCTTCAGTAGCCCTGAGCCCTGGATTTGAAGAAAGTCCACGTCAACCGGATCCTTTAGCCACGCTATCTCCAGACCTCTGCCTGCCAAGGCTTTGCGAATATCAATTTCTTCGCGCGAGTAATAAGGAACCACCTTCTTGCCATTCACCCTTGCAATGATGCTCTTTCCCCGGAATTCTTCTCCAAAAGGAGAAAGATCGATCCTTACCAAATCATTAGGTTTTCTATATATGGGGTACTTGAAAGTATCGTCCGGCTTGAGCCTGGCTTCGAACACAGGCAAAAAGTAGCCGGTGAAAAGAACATGCCTGTTTCCCACCCTCCCTGTAGCTCTGTACACGAGGAAGTGTTTTCTTATCTCCCTGTTAAGCTGTTTTTTGGACGGGTGTTTTGAAATGATGTCCAGCAGAGCTTTATGCGTTTCTATTACCTGCCCACATGTATACCTGTCCTCCCCGTAAATGAATATTTTTTCTTTATCAAGTCTTTCCAAGTATTCTAAGTTTCGCTCTATCGCTTGTTTGAGAAACGCGAAATCTAGGTCATCTTCAAAAGTGGGCAGGAAAAACCTCACTTTCCTAAGGGCCTCCGGTGGGGTCTCAGCCGTTTTCCTCAAAGAAGGGTAACAACCGTAAATAGCCAGCACTGCAAGCAGCAGGAAAAACCAGCTAAATTTGATTCCAAGACGCCTGGTATTTATCCTTCTTGCCAGATTGACTTGCCTGCCGCTTATAAGAGCTTTACTCACTCGCTGCCTTCTCATATTGTCAACTCTTTCTTTTTTCGTTTGTGCCTTGGCTGCGAACATATGATACTCGCTATTAGTTTTCAGAACAAGAGCAATCCCTGGTCCTTACATCCTGCTCCTGTTGGTGATTCAACCTCTTTGCCCCATACATGTGTTTATGTTGTTTTTCTGCAGCACTTGTGTGGTAATGTTACCACACTTTAAAGAAAGCGGCGTGGAGGTGCTTTACCTGCCGATAAGCGCAAGCCAAAATTACAAAGTAATATCTAACAGTTACATCCGCCCAAGAAAAACTTTGCTTCGAAAAGCACTTTGGCATAGACTTTGCTGCGCTTGGTGTTGATTTTTTGTGGCATTTTGAATGGTAGAGGAGTTTGGCGTGAACCACAAACAGCGAACATTGAAACGGGAAGTAAGTTGCACAGGCATAGGGCTCCATTCCGGGCAAAGAGTCACCCTGGTCATAAAACCGGCACCCGCAGATATGGGGATCAATTTTATTCGAAAAGACCTGCCCGGCCACCCTTCAATAAGAGCACATTCTGAGAACGTGGTTGATACTTATCTCTCAACCACCATCGGGAACAACGGGCACAAGGTCTCGACCATTGAGCACCTGATGGCAGCTTTTTTTGGTCTGGGTATTGATAATGCGAGAGTGGAACTGGATGGAGCAGAGGTGCCGATCATGGACGGCAGCTCTGGCCCCTTTGTTTTTCTTTTGAAAAGCGCGGGGATCAGAGTCCAGGATAAGCCTAAACGTTTCATCGTTGCCAGAAAGCCATTCGAATATCGTGAAGGCAACAGGGAGGTGTGTCTGTTCCCCTCAAACGAACTGAAAATCTCCTACACCATAGATTTTCACCATCCTCTCTTAAGAGACCAGAGTTATGAGTTGTGCTTTTCAGGCGATAACTTTGTCCGTGAGATAAGCAGGGCTAGAACATTCGGTTTTCTAAAAGATATCAATAAGTTATGGGAAAGCGGGCTCGCCTTGGGCGGTTCATTAGACAATGCGATCGTGGTAGATGAGTTTCGGATACTCAATGAAGACGGCCTGAGGTACAGCGACGAGTTTGTTAGGCACAAAATTTTGGACTTCCTTGGAGACCTCGCTATTGTCGGGTGTCCCATTATTGGTCATTTTGTAGTGAAAAGATCTGGCCACTTTCTGAACCAGTGCATGCTCAAAAAACTTATGGACAATTGTAAACTGTGGGAGAGTGTTTCCCTGGAAAATCCTCAGGAGTGCCCCGAGAAAATACTCAAAATACCCACTTTCGGCTCCCTCGATCCACTCCCTGCCTGATAATTATCCGAGCCTCCCTTCTTTTCAGTAAGCGCTCTCATCTAGGATAGGTATTGCATTTCCAGTTGCTCTTCGATACTATGATATCTAGTCAGAATTCTTTTTCTTTTTGCAGAAAATAAACTGTTCTTATTGCTTCTTTATATGAAAAAAGCCAAGACCAGCCTCCTAATAGGTACGATGATATTTATCCTTATTGTTCAGACCGCGACTTCGGCCCTAGCGGCAAAGGCATACCTCTCCGACATAGTTGTTACAAACACCAGGGACGATCTCTTGCTTTATTTCACGGTGAATAAGTGTTTTACTGCGGAGATGAACAAGGCTATTGAAAGCGGCCTCAATACGACTTTCACCTTTTTTGTGAGGTTATATGAGAAAAGGGAGTATTGGTGGGACAGGAAGATCAAGGATATAAAGATTAATCACACCATTAAATATGACAGTCTGAGGCAGACTTACCAAATCACGCTTTCTGAGAAGAATAATAAGATTGTAACTGTCAGGAGCTTTGAGAAGGCCAAGAAATTGATGGCTGATGTTGTGGCCCTGAAGGTAACCCCGCTTCGAAATCTTAAGAAGGGAGAACATTACAGAATTCGCATGATGGCAGAACTGGATAAGATAAGACTTCCCTTTTACCTACACTATGTCTTCTTCTTTTTGTCTTTGTGGAACTTTGAAACAGATTGGTATTCTGTTGATTTCAGGTACTAACCAAGTTTAGCCAGGTTTATCAGAAGCGGACTCAGGAGCCTTTTTCGACCTGTGCTGACCCCCTATTCAACACAAGGTCAAATTCTGTTAAACTATATATCCGGTTCCGGAAAACATTCCTCCTAGTAGAGCTAAACATTATGAAAGACTATCTGGAAGCCGAAAGACAGGATAAGAAAAGACGCCGCAGAGAGAGGTATATTATCGGTTCTCTCATCCTGGTCATATCTATCCTGACAACCTACCTTGGTATAAAAGTCTTTGATCTCGGCCTGGATCTCCCCATCGCGAACAGCATCCTCATCTTTGCACTTATCGACATCAACGTGATGCTGCTTTTGCTGCTACTGTTCCTCACAGTTCGAAATCTTGTGAAGCTTCTTTTCGAACGAAGAAAGGGAATTATGGGTTCAAGGCTGAGGACGAAACTCGTCGTTGCATTTGTAACCCTGTCCCTTTTACCCACGGCCATACTTTTCTTTGTGTCCGTGCAATTTATTTCCACCTCCATTGAATACTGGTTCAACCTTCCGGTGGAAAGATCTCTCAAGAATTCCTTGGAAGTGGGCCAGGGTTACTATGACCGAATTACAGACGATCTCCTGACATATGGGAACAGCCTGAGTCGCCTGATAACTTACCACGGCTACACCCTGCTTTCAAAGACAGAGGAAGTCGAGAAGCTTATTGAAGAAAAACGAGTGGAGTACCGCCTAGCAGCTATTAAGGTTTTCTCCAAAAGTATGCAGCTAAGGGCTGCGTCCAAAGACGAAAAACTGGACCTAAGTCCTTTCAAGGAAATAAGCGTAGACGCCCTGAGAAAAAGCTTTGAAAAAGGTTCCGATGCCCAGCTGATCCAGAGTTCTCCTCACGGGCAGCTTTTGAGCGGGATTGTTCCAATATTTTCAAGGACAGAGTCGAAAGCTGTCGTTGGATTGGTGGTGTTGCAAAAATTTGTCCCGGGGGCGTTTGTAAACCGGCTGAATGCGGTGTCCAGGGGCCTTGAAGAATTCAAGCAGTTCAAGCTGCTCAAGAAACCAATCAAGATCATCCACCTAATCACCCTTTCCATAGTAACTCTACTGATTATCTTCTCCTCTGTTTGGTTCGGTTTCTATCTTTCCAAAGGTATCACTGTGCCTATACAGGAACTTGCCGAAGGAACCAATCGCATTGCCTCGGGTGACTATGATTTCTTTATCGATCTTGAGTCAAAAGACGAAATAGGTATCCTTGTTAACTCCTTCAACAGGATGACCATGGACCTGAGAAACAGCAAGATGCAGCTTGAAAAAGCAAACCGCCAGCTTATGAGAAGTAACATAGAGCTTGAGCAAAGAAGGCTGTACATGGAAATAGTGCTGGCCAGCGTGGCTGCGGGAGTTGTATCTGCAGGTGCGGATGGAAGAATTCTCACCATAAACAAATCGGCAGAAAAAATGCTCAACATAAAGGCTGAACGCTTCATTGGAAAACACTACAGGGAAATCCTGTCCAAAGAGCACATGAAGGTTATAAGTAACTTTATCCGCGACGAAGCCCTTTTTAAGAAAGGTTTCATGGAAAAACAGGTCAGGGTATCAGTCGGGGACAAAACACTCACCTTGCTTGTTTCCCTCAATGTTCTGCGAGACTACCGCGGAAAATACCTTGGTCTGGTGGCAGTGTTTGAAGATCTAACCCAGATTGAAAGGGCGCAGAGGATGGCTGCTTGGCGTGAGGTCGCACGTCGGATTGCCCATGAAGTGAAAAACCCCCTGACCCCTATTCAGCTCTCCGCGCAGAGGCTCAAGAAGAAGTATGGCCCCAAGATCGGGCGTGACGATGGCAAGGTCTTTGAAGAATGCACTAATATGATAATTGATCAGGTGGAAGGGTTAAAACGACTGGTAAACGAGTTCTCAAGCTATGCACGCATGCCTGCCTCCAACCCTAAACCCAACAATATCAAACAGATAATAAAGGAATCCATGAGCCTTTTTACGGAAACACAAAAAGACATAAAATTCGTCTTCCGTGACAAGGATGAAGTTCCAGAGTTCAAAGTGGACAAAGAACAGATTAAGAGGGTGATGATTAACCTCTTGGACAATGCTATAGATGCTATAGACGAAAAGGGGGAAATCCTAGTCGGCCTTTCTTATGACAAGGTTGGGCAAGCGGTGACAATCGAAGTTGCAGATGATGGAAAGGGAATCCCTCCTGAGCACAAAAATCGCCTCTTTGAGCCCTACTTTTCAACCAAGAAGCATGGTACAGGCCTTGGGCTTGCAATAGCCAGTTCCATTATTAGCGAGCATAATGGAACGATAAGAGTCAAAGACAGGCATCCAAGGGGAACAAGTTTTATTATCGAGCTCCCTGTAAAGGTCTAGCAAGTGTTCTTTCCGGTGTATCATTTTTTATGGACTTCCGCCCTGCTGCCCCTGCTTCCTTTCGCCCCCTTAGTAAAACATCGCCACCTGGGCAAAAGACTCGCATCCGGTATTCCTCCAACTGCGTGTGAGGGTCGCCCTGTATGGATACATGCCCTTTCGGTAGGAGAAGTTATATCTGCTATCCCGCTGATAAGGGAAATTAGGGAGCGACGGCCAGACCTGGAAGTAGTGCTAACCGTAACAACACGACAGGGGCTTGAAATTGCTGAAAAGGAGCTCCAAGCAGAAGTCAAGGAGCTGCTAGTCATGCCCTTGGATTTCTGGTTGTTTACCGCGAGAATAAGCAACCATATTAGACCCAGGGTTTTTGTTATAATCGAAACCGATCTGTGGCCGGGAATCATTCATTACCTAAATAAGAAAGGTATCAAGACTGTTCTTGTAAACGGCAGAATCTCTCCAAGGACTTTCACCTCATATAAGAAGTACAACCTTTTCACAAGAGAGATATTCAAACACATTGATAAATGCTTGATGCAAACACAGATCGACACCCACAGATTACGAGAGGTTGGGATAGATTCTTCCAAGGTGCGAACAGTGGGAAATATTAAGTTTGACAGGGATTGGGTGCCCATGGATCAGCAGCAGCGCAATCACTTACTTGAGCTCCTGCACATAAGCCCTGAGGACTGGGTGCTGGCTGCCGGGAGCATCCACGAGGGGGAGGGGGAAATCCTCCTGGATATTTTCAAAAAACTTCAAGGGCTTTTCCCGAGGCTCCGGTTGGTCCTTGCGCCCAGAAAGCTAGAGCACTCCCCTGACTTGCTAAAAAGGTGCCGGGAAAAAGGGCTCTCTTCCGTTCTTAGAACAGAACTCCAGGCAAACCATCGCACCTATGATGTTGTCATCATCAATACCATGGGCGAGCTGGCAAGGCTTTATGGAGTCGCCAAGCTAAGCTTTGTCGGGGGCAGCCTTGTCCCGGTAGGCGGGCACAATCTCCTTGAACCTGCAAGCTTTGGCATTCCTGTTATTTTTGGACCTCACGTACACAATTTCCTCCTCATGTCTGAACAGCTCATTGAAACAGGTGGTGGGAAAAAGGTAAGAAATGCCCAAGAACTTTTTCACGTATTTAGGGATTTGCTGGCAAATCAAGAAAAGCTCTCGCGTATGGGCGAAAACGCAAAAGCCTTTGTGGAAATGAACAGGGGGGCCATTGGAAAGGTAATGGAAGTGCTGAAAAGCTACCTTTAGCCCTTTTCACCCCTGTGGCGCGACAAGCATCCCTCCATAAAGATTAGCTTTCCTCTAACTACAAGAATACAAAAGGAGACTACCCCCTTGTCTTGAAATTTAGAAGACGACGAATTATCTCGATGGACTCTCTTGTACGCGTTATCATGTCATCTGCTTTGAGCCCGAGCCATTCCACCATCTTTTCAGTGTGAAGTCCGAGCCCGAGTACTGCCCGGCCTTCGGAAAGCTCGTCCAGAGTGGCAACATATGTAGCGATTTCAGAAGGATCGGTTGAATATGGATTCGTTCCAACAGACCCAATAAGAATCTTTTCTGTTGCCATTGCAACGGCCACGGTCATAGCCCAGGAATTTTTGCAAAAAATACCATGAGGAAACCAGCAGTAATCAAATCCCTTCTTTTCTGCAAGAGCAGCCCATTCGACCAATGTTTTTGCTGGCGCAAGATCATCCAGAAAACGAATTCCAAAGCTTACCATTTTCCCTTCCATCACTTCCCACCTGTACGGACATAGGCGGCGACTTTTTTCGGCCACAGTATTTGTTATTGTTTTAGTCCCCGATGGCCACTTTAAAATACCCCACCTGTGGCCGGGTCAAAATACCCCGGCGACAGGTTAAAGTAGTGTACTAATCCTGGGCGTAAAAATCCATGCTTTTTCCTTTTTC
>JAFDEF010000070.1 GCA_019310485.1 Deltaproteobacteria bacterium
CAGGCCATATCTCCTTGAACCGCGGAATTAACTCGTGCCCCATACAGTCAGGTAAATAAATATCCACCAACACTAAATCAAACCTCCTTTGCCTGAGCCTCCTTAAAGCAGCCCAGGCGCATTCAACCCATTCGACACTATGGCCCCACCGCTCGATTTCCCTCTTTTGAAGCCAAGAATTACTATTCGCTTCTTCTACGATTAGGAGATTCACGCCTTGCTCTTTCATGTATTAAGATCGTCGCCGCGCAGCGGAAGGCAAACTTCAATGAGTGTTCCCTTCCCCGGGCGGCTACTGATATTGATTGTGCCATTGTGTTTTTCCACAACATCTTTCACAACAGCCAGCCCAAGTCCTGAACCGGATTCCTTATTTGAAAAATAGGGTGTAAAAACTTTGCCCAGGTACTCCTCAGGAATTCCGCATCCTGTATCCAGTAAAGACACACAAATCTTGCGGGCAGCCCGCTTGACTCGAAGCCGTATCTTGAGTAGCTTCTCATCCATTCCATCCATGGCATCCACCGCATTCAAGATCAAGTTATTGAACATCTGTTCAAGACCAAACACACTCCCCATGACCGGCAGAGAATCATCTTCCAGATCTTTGTCCACACTAATCCCCTTTAATTTAAAAAGGGGGCCAAACGAACCTAGGCACTCAAACAGTACGGCACTCAGCTTGACCTTTTCAAAATCAGCTTGAGCCGCTCTGCCTAGATCCAGCATTTCCTTGTTAATCACCTGGATTTTTTGGATAGCTTTTATAATCTTTTCCATGTACCTTTTTATTGACGCTCCGTCGTGCAAGTTCTCGATACCGAGCTGAGCTGATCCCATTGCGCACATAAGCGGGTTGTTCATCTGGTGAATAAACTTGGAAACAAGCTCTGAGAGACGATGGGAGTTCGCATTTTGGAGCATGTTAAACTTAGTTCTTTCTATTTCATTTATAAGCTCTTCCAGAGTGAAAGGTTTCTCGATAAAGCTGTCGCAACGATTGCGCAGAGCGTTAATGACAAGGTCTTTTGCCCCATAGGCTGTCATCATTACAACCGGCAGGGAGGGGTGCTTCTCACGAATTTTTTTTAGGAATTCGATGCCGTTCATGCCCGGCATGACATAGTCAGTCAAAATCATGTCTATAGTGCTTCCTTCTCTCTCAAGCATGGCCAGAGCCTCCTCTGCACTCAAGGCTTCGAGGACATCATAGCCGTTGGTCTTCAAACCTCTCTTTAGGCTTTCAAGCTGAACTGTTTCGTCATCTACAACAAGTATGTTCATTTTTTCACCCTTTTTCCCAGGTACACAGTGCCCATCTGCCAGCACTCTCGCTCCCTAACTCAGTTTTTATTGCTCTTTTTGCCCCAAAAGTTTTCTGATTGTCTCTCGCAACTCTTCCAAAGTGAAAGGTTTGAAAAGTGCGGCCTCTGCTGCATGGCTGTTCAGCACTGGCCTTATTTCTCCTTCACCCCAACTCGTCATCAGGCAAACAGGAGTCTGGGGCCAAAGAAACTTTGCTTTTGATGCAAAACTCAACCATCCATTCATGCCGCAGGTACCTAGATCGAGTAAAACCAGATCGAACCGTCGCTTTCGAAGCAAGTCGAGCCCCTGCTTGGCATTGGGGGCAAGGACTGCCTGATACTCCAGCTTCAAAAGCATCTTCTCAAGCGTATTTCGCACTCCTTCATCGCCCTCCACAACGAGTATTACGCCTCTTTCTATATGTTCTTCCTGCATTTTGATTTGCACGCGAGACGAATCGGGGTTGAACCGACCAGTAGGAGTCGGCTTATTCTTTATTACCGTGTTTTTTTTGCCTTGTTTTAATGTATTGGGTTTGAGCCTGCTTGTTTTTGGTAAAAGCATGTTATGTGCCAGACAGGGGCGCTCTTGAGATGCAAAGGAAAAATATATGCAAAATCAAGATATTGAATAGGGAGAACTGTTGTGGCAATCCATCCTGCCTAAGCTGGGTGGGGTTAGATCAGGGTTTCGATACGGCACATATGGGAGAAAAATACTCGCGCATTCAGGGGTTTGCGACAAACCGTTCCTTTTTGGCATATCCCTTTTTGGAAGTACACATGGGGCTTCCAGCGAAACCTAGGTCCTGGGGGGCTTAGCCCTGCCCGTATGCAGCCAGTTTCCTCCTCAAAGTATTGAGTCCAATCCCGAGAAGCGTTGCTGTCCGGGACTTGTTTTTCCCTGTATGCGCGTAGGCCCTCAAGATATGTTCTTTTTCCACCTCCGCAAGGGGCCGAATGTCTTTCGATTCCGGCGTATTCCGGGGATTAAATTTTTTAGCTTTTCTTTGCAAGTAGGAAGGGAGAAAATGCGTAGTTATGGTTCGCCCTTGTGCCAGGTTCACTGCGGAGTGAAGAATGGATTTAAGTTCCCTGATATTCCCCGGGTACTGGTAATCCATAAGCATGGAAAAGACTCTTTCATCTACCCTGCACTTCTCCTGCGAGCCGCATAGGTCTTTGAGAAAGGCTCTCACCAGCAAGGGGATGTCTCCCTTCCTCTCCCTGAGAGGAGGCAAAGAAAGCCACGCCCCTTTGAGGCGGTAGTAGAGGTCTTTGCGAAACTTCCGCGAAGCGACCAGCCGGTCCAGATCCGCATTGGTAGCCGCGATAAAGCGTACATCCACCTTCCGGGGGCTGCTGGTCCCCAGCTTGATGAACTCCCCTTCCTGCAGCGTGCGGAGTAGTTTTCCCTGTAGAGCGATCGGCAGATTGCCTATTTCATCCAAAAAGAGGGTCCCTCTGTGCGAATTTTCGAGGTATCCGGCCCGATCTCTTTCAGCACCTGTAAACGCGCCTTTAGTGTGGCCGAAAAATTCCGAATCAAAAAGAGTACTCCCCAGAGAGGCCATATTTACGGGTGTGAAAGCATACTTTGCCCTTGGGCTGGCATCATGAATGGCTCTGGCCAAGAGCTCCTTGCCAGTCCCGCTCTCCCCAGTAATCAGCACGGGGACGTTGCTTGCCGCATGGAGCTCAGCTTCTTTCAAAATCTTGAGCACCTCTGCTGACCCGGTAACAATACTTTTGAATGCTTTCTTGTTTGTAAGGCCGGGAGGACTTTTGCTTTTTGCGAGGTCCAGGATATCAAAGAGGCGTTTTTTCTCAAGAGCGCGATTTGTTGTTGAAACTAGGTCATCCCTTGAGATCGGCTTTACAAGGTAGTCGTAGGCTCCTTTTTTTAGACATTGAACCGCGATCCTTGCCTCATTTAATGCCGTTACCATGATGCACTCGGTTTCCGGGCTGGTGCTCTTGATCAGTTCCAGTAATTCCACGCCGTTCAGCCCCGGCATAGTTATATCTATCAGGGCTACGTCGAATTTCTTCCCTTGCTCAAAAAGGGAAGCCGCTTTTCTGGAATCTGCTTCCAAAAAGACATTATTGAGCCTGTGGGTCAGGAATCCTCTCCTGACACTTTCCAAGAAATCCAGCTCATCATCTATAACAATTATACGGTTCTCCACCTAAAAACCCTCTTACCCTACAACCTTGGAAGCACCACGCGAAACGCACTGCCTGCCCCCAGCTCACTCTCAACCTCAATACGCCCTCCCAGCGCCTGAACCAGACTATAGCAAACACTCAATCCTAGGCCTGTGCCCTCGCCAACCGGCTTTGTAGTAAAAAACGGATCAAAGATCCTTTTCCTGGTAACCTCATCCATCCCGCAGCCATTGTCACTTACCTGAATAGCTATCTCTTTGTCTTTACTTCGCCCGGCATCCACTTCCAACTTCACCCAGGAATCTTGCTTGTCAACTGCCTGTGCCGCGTTTATCAGCAGATTCACCACCACCTGCTCCAGTGCCCCAGGATCACTATGGATATTAATCGGACTCTCGGGCAAGTGGAGTTCAAAACTCTTTACCATTTTCCTTACCTGGCCGCGGCAGATTCCTACCGCGCTTTTTACCACCTCCCTCAGGTCAACAGGCCTGAGCTCCGTCTCATCATTTTTCCTGGCAAAACGCCTTAGGTCGGAAACAGTAGTGTTGATCCGATCGGATCCATGCTTGATGTTATCCAGAAGCCTAAAGAGATCTTCCCGAAACTCGGCATAGCTCATGCCAAAAACCTCGTATTCAGGGTGCCGGCTTGCGTGTTCGTCAACTATCGGCATTATCTCCTTAAGATAGTCTTTCAAGATGGGGATATTGAAGGTGATAAAATTGTTTGGGTTGTTTATCTCATGGGCGATACCTGAAACCAAAAACCCAAGCGAGGCCAGTTTCTCGCTCTGGATAAGCTGCCTCTCCACGATCTTTGCTTCAGTGATGTCGCGGATATGGATAGCAGCACCCGCAAATCCTGTCTCATCCGCACCCAGCGGATAAACGGAAACCATTTCATGTTTTCCAGAGCTAAAAAATTTCTCTCGTTCGAAAGTGATAGCCTCCCCTTTCGAAATTGCGGCTTTAATCTGACATTGTTCACATTGCTTGGGCCTTCTCCGGGAAGCATCCCGGCATGCTGCAAAGGCCTCAAAGCACGGCTTGCCAATGGCATCGCTAAATTGAGCTAGCCCGAAGTACTTCATGGCAGATTTGTTGAGTGACCTTACCCTATTGTCTTGATCTACGAGCATGAGAGGGTCGGGTATACCGTCAAAAACTACCTGAAGCAGGACCTTGCTTTTCTTGAGTCGAGCCTCGGCCTCCCTTCGCTCGGTGATATCATTTACAATGACCGTGGCACGTTTCTGTTTTCCTTTTTCCCAAACAACTCTTACGTTTAAGGCAGCCCACCGCTCCTCGCCGTCTTTTGTTTTAAACTTATACTCCACATTGTTTGTAATGTTCTCTCCGCATGAAACAGCCTCCATTCTTTTCATAAAGAGATCCCTACTCTCCCCCACCAATAAATCCAAAGGACGGAGCGATTCAAACTCTTCTTTTGAATAGCCTGTATACGCACACAGGACATCATTCACATTGGAAAACCTTTGAGTCTCAAAATCAATTTCATAGATACCGGCCGGGGCGTACTTTACAAGATGCCTGTACCTTTCCTCGCTCTCTTTTAATTTCTCCTCCGCGCGTGCTCGCTCTTCTATTTCAAGCTTTAGCATTTGATTTGACGCAGACAGTGTGGCGGTTCGCTCTTTCACCTGGCGTTCCAGCTCATCATAAGCGGCCTGCAATGCCTTCTCAGCTTGTTTTTTATGAGTTATGTCAGTAAGCACACCCCGCGCTCCTGTAAAATCGTCACCCACAATAATCGGCGTGCCGCGAGAGCGCACCCAACGAACCTCCCCACTCTTCCCCGCTATGCGGTACTCAGTCTCGCAAACAAGACCTGACTTTATTTCCTTGAATCTCTCCAAGACTCTCGGAACATCTTCCTGGTAGAGAAACTCAACAAAGGAGCGACCAACGACCTCCTCGGGACTGTATCCCGCCAGCGATTTGCACGCCGGGCTGATATACGTAAAAACTCCGTTCGCATCTACCTCGTAGACAACATCACTTATATTTTCCACCAGGTTGCGATAGCGTTCTTCGCTCTCCCTGAGCTTCTGTTCCATCTTAGCCTTGTAAAGGCTAATCTCAATAACCCTGTGAAGTTCCTCATCCTTAAACGGCTTAAGCAAAAATCCGTAGGGTTCCGTGACCTTGGCTTGCTCAAATATTTCATTCTCCGCACAAGACGTAAGGTAAACAACCGGGACGTTTTGGCGGGCACGTATTTTTCCCGCTGCTTCAACCCCGTCCATCCTCCCTTCCAGCAAAATATCCATAAGAACAAGGTCCGGGCGCTCGCGCATGGCTGCTTCCACTGCCCCTTCACCGGATCTTTCTATCGAGCAAACAGCGTAGCCTTTCATCTTAAGACTGGATGCTATGTACTCGGATACAGGCTCTTCATCCTCGACAATCATTATTCTGGCCATGTCCAGCCTCCTCCTCTCCGACAAAGCCGGGGGCACGGCGCCTCGGCACCACTTGCGCCGGTTAAAGCATTTTCTATGCCATTTTGAAATGGTTAGGCGCAGAGATAAACAAGGTAGGCGAACTCACATGAAATTAAATCTAGTACCCGTGCCGCCAGCATTTCTTTTCTTCAATAAAAAATGCCGACTACCGTGCCAAAATGGAACAGCATGCAAATAATAGCCGGTAATCTCAAGCGCCTATCACATGTACTCCATTTTGGGATACACCATAGTGGCACTATCAGCAGGCTCACCCCTGATCCCATTAGTCATTGTACTTCCCCAGGGATCCTTATCCTTACACAAAGAGTGCTATTTTTTCTCCAAGATGTCCCGTACCTTAATTGAGAGATCCCTAATTTTGAACGGCTTTTGAATGAAACCATTACAGCCACGTGCCAGTATCTCCCCGGCCAGGCCATTAAGACTGTACCCGCTGGAAAGAATCACTTTAACCTCAGGGTCGAGTGCCTTCAGCCTGTCGTAAACTTCCCCCCCAGCCATCCCAGGCATAATCATGTCCAGAATAACTATGTCAATTTCATGCTTATTTTTCTTGTAAGTCCGGATTGCTTCTTCTCCGTTCCTCGCCACCAAAACCCTGTAGCCAAGCTTCCTCAAAAACTCCCTGCCAACATCCAAGATCATCTCCTCGTCATCTACCAAAAGAATCGCCTCATTCCCCCTGCCCAGGTCAGAGTCCCCTATCTCATCATCCTCCTGCCTGTGTGCCATATCCCCACCCTCAATAGCAGGTAGATAGATATTAAACTCCGCACCCTTGCCCTTCTCACTGTAAACGTCAATATAACCACCATGGTTCTTGACAATCCCATATGCCGAGGCCAACCCAAGCCCCGTCCCCTTGCCCATTTCCTTGGTGGTAAAGAAAGGTTCAAATACCCTTTGAAGAGTCTCCTCATTCATGCCGACTCCTGTATCAGCAATAGAGATTTTTACATATTTCCCTGGTTTCACTTGGTAGTGCCTTGTGGAATGATCATCAATCATTACGTTTTGTGTTCGAATATAAAGATCGCCACCCTCAGGCATGGCCTGCCAGGCATTCACATAAATATTCAAAAGCACTTGCTCTATCTGGTCCCGGTCCGCCTCTACTTTCCATAGGTCCCTTTCATATATTGAATGAACGGAAATTTCCTTCTTGGTCCGGCCGAACATCTCCGCACTCTGCTTTACCACATCATTCATATCCACTACACGCACATCGTACTTCCCCCCCCTTGCAAAACCCAGAAGCTGCCTGGTAAGGTGAGCGCCGTTCTGGACATATTTTTCAATGTTCTTGAGTCTTTCATAGTCCGGATGATTCGACCCTTTCCCCAGGAGCATTAAGGAGGCGTTGCCCTGGATCGCCATAAGAATGTTATTGAAGTCATGGGCTATCCCTCCAGCCAAAGTGCCTAAGGCCTCCATCTTTTGGGCCTGGCGCAATTGGGCACCAAGCCTCTTCTTTTCTTCTTCTGCGGCTTTTCGCTCCGAGATGTCCTTCACCCACGTCAGTATCCCTCGCCCCCCTTGAAAACCTATGGCCCGGGCACTAATCTCTCCATAAAACCAGGACCCATCTTTTCGTTGCAGTTTCACCTCGTAGTAAGAGGGGATTTCTTCGCCCACTATAAGCGCCTGTGAACGCTCTGCCGCCACTCCCCGGTCCTCGGGGTGGTATAAAAGCCAGTGGTCCATGCCATGCAACTCAGCCTTGCTATAACCGAGCATTTTCTGCAAGGCCTGGTTTGAAAAAGCGATCTTCGATCCATGCTGCACAAAAACACCATCCAGACTCCCTTCAACCAGAGCACGGTACCTCTCCTCGCTCTCACGCAACTTCAGCTCAGCCCTGTGCTTGTAAAGAGCCACCTCAATCGCCGCCTGTAACTCAATATCCTCAAACGGCTTCACGACATAACCATAAGGCTCAGTTCTCTTTGCACGATCCATCAATTCCCTGTCAGCATAGGCGCTCACGTAAAGAACAGGAATACTAAAACGCCTGCGTATCTGCCTCGCTGTTTCAATACCATCCATGTCCCCACTGAGCCTGATGTCCATTAAGACTAGGTTCGGAATATGGTCTCCTGCTTTTTCTATGGCATCCTTCCCGGAGGATACAATGTCGCACACAGCATATCCCAGCGCTTCCAGTCTCATCTTCATGTCTTCGGCAGCAAGCCAGTCATCTTCCACTACTAAGAGCTTCTTCCTCTTCATTTTCCGTTCTCCTGCAGACCTCCTCAGCTATCTACTGCTTTGCCTTTGTCGAGAATCTGGTCCAGAGCCTTTCCCAAATCATCAGGGCCAACAGGCTTCACCAGGCACAGAGACGACTTTACCCGCTTCGTCCTTTCCAGAATTTCGTTATCCTGGTATCCGGTCATGAATATAATCCTGGTAAAGCCCCCTGTCTGGAGAACCCTGGCAGTCTCAATGCCATCCATCCTGCCGTTCAAAAGCACATCCATAATCACGACAGAAGGCCGCTCCCTTTTAGCCAGCTTAATAGCTTCCTCGCCTGTGTCAACGGGCTCCAAAACCTCGTAGCCCTGCATTTCAAGTGCTTTTTGCAGCGACATGGCAGTAAGGATTTCATCCTCTACTATCATAACTTTCAGATTTGGCATCGCCATTGCTCTCCTTCAGCACGAAAGGATACGAATATGGTCGTTAAGGCCAAACTCGAGCCTCACGCAGATGTTCCGGGAAACGTATCCGAAATTCCGTTCCCTTGTGCCCTGTAAAACTCAGTTCCCCCTTAAGCTGGTACTTCGTCAAGTTCTTTACGGTTCGCAAGCCCAGGGATTTACTCTTGTCAATATCAAAATTTTGCGGCAGTCCTACGCCGTTATCCTTCACCATGATCTCTATGACACTTCCTTCCTTGCGTGTGAGGCCAACCCTCACCTCTCCTCGCATATTTCCAGGGAAAGCGTACTTCAGGCAATTAGAGATCAATTCGTTTATAATTAGACCACACGGAATTGCTGTGTCAATAGTCACAAAAATCCTGTCTAGGTCGGCGCTTACGGCCACCACTTCCGGCCTGATCCTGTAACTCCCTGACAGCAGGTGCAGTAAATCTCTAATGTATTCTCCCAAGTCAATACTTGAGAGATTCTTAGCCTGGTATAGCTTTTCATGTACCATGGCCATTGACTTTATCCTGTTTTCAGTCTCCCTAAAAAGGTCAATTGTCCCTTTATCCTTGATATTTGAAGACTGAAGATGCAGCAGGGCGATAATTACCTGCATATTGTTCTTGGTTCTATGATAGAGCTCCCTTAAAAGCACCTCTTTTTCTTTGAGCGACGCCTTTATCTGATCTTCTGCCACCTTTAGGCGCGTGACGTCCCTGCTGATACCTCCAATCGCCCACACACTCCTGTCACGAACAACGGGAAACAGGGTAACCTGGTAGTAGCGGGTACCATCAACTCCCTGCATTGAATGCTCAAACGTGGCCGGCCTCCTGCTCTCAAAAACTTTTTCTATCTGGTCATAGATAAGGTTTGCAGCCTCAGGGCAATAAGCCGTGCGCAAAGAACTGCCGATCAGAGTCTTATCAGCGTTGAGAAGGGCCTTTTCGCCCCTCTTGTTACTGGCCAGAAAGATACCCTCGCGGTTAAGCAGGAATATGTGATCAGAGGAAGACTCCACCAGTGATCTATAAACTGCCTCCTTATCGTTAGCTAATTGCTCTGCCTGTTCTCTTATGCGGAGGAACGTTCTAAGACGCCTTCTAAGCTCTCCTTTAGCAAGGGGGAGCTGAAGGGCATCATCAAAGCCTGATTTTAGCCACGCCGCAATAGCTCCTTTCTTTTGAACTGCAACCAGTAGCGCGAGGAAAATTTCGGAATGGTTTTTTATCTCAACAAGTCTTTTTCCATGCCGGCGACCCACAGCCTCATCCATAATAACCAGGCTGATTTCAGCCCACTCATCAGGTTTCGCAAGGTCTGGATTCGGGTACCGAACCCGATACCCGAGAGAGACAATAAAATCGCTGAGGAGCTTGCGGTCCACCGAATTGGAAAATAAAACGGCAATTGTATGGAGGTCTTGAGCCATGATTCATCTAAACCGAAGTTCCTGATTGAAAATGATATAAGTTATTGTAATAAATAAACATCGCTAAAATCTAAATTGTCTATACTGGGTACATCATAATCTTACACGCAGAAGTTTTAATG
>JAFDEF010000034.1 GCA_019310485.1 Deltaproteobacteria bacterium
AGCTATTACAAGTCCTCTATGGTCATCGTGGACGAAGTGGGCTATACCCCCATTAATCGAGAAGAATGCAACCTGTTCTTCAGGTTCATTGCCAATCGGTATGAAAAAGCATGCACAGTGATAGCATCAAACAAGGCTTTTTCAGATTGGACCGAATTGTTCCATGATCCTGTGATAGTCACGGCGATCCTGGATCGCTTATTACATCACAGTACGGTCATAAACATCCGGGGAAACAGCTATCGGTTAATGGGAAAAACTGCTGAAGAAGCTTTAAAGGGAGATCAAAATACGGGGGAAAGTGGCTCAGTTTTCACGACCGAAAATGGCTCAATTTTAAAAGACCGCTGACAGCGCAGGATAGACTCGATGAGCGAGGAGCTAGAAATAGCTTTTCCTGAAAGATAAAGAACAGCAAGGTCAGATTTACATTTATTACACTCTTAGGGGATGGGAGCGGCGATATGTTGGAGGAGCGAGGCTGGAGGCAAAAGGGCAGTTACGAGAAACAAGCTACGAGTGAAAAGAGAAGCAGACAGTCTTATATTCAGTAATCAGAGAATCTGTTTGATCGAGGTTGACTATGCTCGGTTAAATGTAATAAATGTAAGTTTGACCCCGGTTTCATAATCCCTTTTTCTTTTCCTAACTGGAAATGGCAATCCAATTTTGGCCCACCTTCTTGGTTAGTAAATAGTTGTTCATTGCCTTGCCTCGGGAAGCGCAGTCTGATAAATAAGGCTCAGAGAACCAAGCGGAGGCAGACTCAAATTTCTAAAGTGCTGGGGGAGGGGGACAGAAGAGGTGATAGGGGTCTTTGTACAGAGAAATGAATTAGTCATGAGTTTGGAGAATCGCTACACAAATAAAGGCCAGGGGCAGGTGCGTCTTCAGCAATTAAAGAATCTGCGGGATCAAGCTGTGAGTATTCTGGGCTAAGTGTAATAAATGTAAGTTTGACCCTGGAGGGGTGAGGGGATTGAAAGTACTGATAACAGGAGGGTGCGGTTTTATCGGGGTAAATCTTGTAGAGAAGCTGCTTCAGAGTAGTGAGGATTATGCGCTTCGAGTCATAGATAATCTTTCAGTGGGTAAAAAGGAGGATCTTGCTCGGGTTTCCTCTTTTATTGAAAGAGGGAGAGGGGAAGCAGGAGACGGGCACTGGGACCGCTTGGAGCTTGTGGTAGGAGATGTAACAGAGAAAAGCCTGGCTCTTAATGTATGCAAGGGTGCTGATGCCGTGGTTCACCTTGCGGCAAGCACCGGGGTTATCCCATCGGTAGAAGACCCTGAACAAGACTTTGCCTCAAATGTAGTGGGCACCTTCAACTACCTTGAGGCAGCGCGCCTCAATGGCATTGGCCGCTTTGTGTTCGCATCCTCTGGGGCGCCTCTTGGCGAACAGGTTCCGCCGGTGCATGAGGAGATGGTTCCCCATCCGATTTCTCCTTACGGTGCTGGCAAGCTATGTGGAGAGGCCTATTGCTCGGCCTACCATGGATCATTCGGACTTGAGACTGTTGTCTTGCGTTTTGGAAATGTCTATGGCCCGCACTCAAAGCATAAGGGCAGTGTGGTGGCGAAATTTATCAGGCACATTATGGCATCCGAGCCTCTTCCCATATACGGGGACGGAAATCAAACCAGGGATTTTATCTATGTAGAGGACCTGACTGAAGCTATCCTCTTAGCTCTTAACAGGGCGGATGTGGGTGGAGAGATTTTTCAGATCGCAACTCACAGGGAACACACTGTTGCAGAAGCGGCCGAGGAGCTTAACCGGCTTGGCGAAAAATACTTGAGCATGAGAAGTGGGATTGTTTTTGAAAATGAACGAAGGGGAGAGATCAGGAGAAACTATTCAGATATAAGCAAGGCAAGAAGAATGCTGGGCTTTGAGCCCAGGCATGATTTGAAGCAGGGGCTGGAGAAGACTTTTAGGTGGTTTTTGGAAGAAAGGAGATAAGAAAGCAGATGAGAGTTTTTATTGCTGGAGTTGACGGGTACCTGGGATGGTCACTGGCGATGTACCTCGTGAAACGAGGGCACGAGGTTGGGGGCGCGGACTGCTATCACAGGCGGGACTGGGTGGCGGAAATGGGCTCTCAGTCGGCAACACCGATCAAGAGAATGACAGAGCGCTTGCAGGCTTTCAGGGAAAATTTCGGGACCAACCTCTGGTTTATACGCGGGGACATGACGGACTACAACTTTGTGTGGAATTTTTTCAGGGCTTTTGAACCAGAAGCCATAGTCCATTTTGCGGAAATGCCCTCCGCCCCCTACAGCATGATTGACGTGCACCACTGTGCTTTTACCCATACAAACAATTTGCTGGGGACCATTAACGTTCTTCATTGCATGAGGGATGTTTGCCCTGAGGCGCACCTGGTGAAGCTTGGAACCATGGGGGAGTACGGGACACCAAACGTGGATATCCCGGAGGGGTTTTTTGAAATAGAGTACAGGGGCAGGAAGGATAAACTGCCGTTCCCGAGGCAGGCCGGGAGCTGGTATCATCAGACAAAGGTACATGACAGTAACGACATCATGTTTGCATGCCGTGTTTGGGGACTTCGCTCAACTGACATCATGCAAGGCGTTGTCTTTGGCACACGCATTGACGAGATGGGAGAAGACGAGAGGTTACTCACCCGTTTTGATTTTGATCAATGCTTTGGAACAGCCATCAATCGATACTGTGCCCAGGCCGTCATCGGCTCCCCTCTCACCCCTTACGGGAAGGGCCACCAGAGACGCGGGTTCTTGCCCTTGCGCGATTCAATGCAGTGCCTGACCATAGCGATTGAAAACCCACCCAGCAAAGGGGAATACAGGGTGTTCAACCAGTTTGAAGAAGTCTATGACCTTACAGAGCTTGCCCTGAAGGTGCAAAAGGTGGCACGCAAGCTGGGCCTTGAGGTAGAAGTGCGAAACGTGGAGAACCCGAGGGTTGAACTGGAAGAGCACTACTACAATCCTGATCACAAGCATCTTCTGGACCTGGGGTACAAGCCCACGCACGATATCGAGGCAGAGATGGAGATCATGCTGAAGGACCTGGTCAAATACAAGCAGCGAATCGAGGCAAGGGCACATGCACTGATTCCGGATATCCGCTGGGATGGATCAAGAAAGAAGGTCTCCTACCTCCAGGGTCAGACTTAAATTTATTACATTTAGTTTGACATAGCTTTTCTTCCTTGGTAATTAGAGCCATGCCAAGACCTCATAGAATTAATATCAAAGGAGGGTTCTACCACATACTTACCAGGGGAAATAATCGCCAAGACATTTTTTTTGCAGATACCGACGAAGAGAGATTTCTAGGGTATCTGGAAAAATATGCTGCAGTTTTCAAATACAAAGTTCACTGTTATTGCCTCATGCCTAATCACATCCATCTCCTCTTGGAAACAGAGGAGGCAAATCTCTCCAAAATTATGCAAAGGTTGTTGAGCGCCTATACCCTTTACTTTAACAAAAAGCACAACCAAACCGGACACCTGTTCCAAGGAAGGTTCAAGAGCCTGGTGGTTGAGAAGGATGACTATCTAATTGAGCTAAGCCGGTATATACACTTAAATCCAGTTAGAGCCAATATAGTGAAAAAACCGGAAGATTACAGGTGGTCAAGCCTTGGATATTACCTTGGTGGCCGTAGTAATAACTTCTTATGGGTGGAGGATATCCTGAGCCCATTTGGGGGAGATGGCATGGCTTATTTAGAGTTTGTTTACGAAGGCATTGATAGGGAGTTTACCCCTTCAATAACCCAGAGTCTTTACTTGGGGAGCAAAGACTTTATCAAGAAAATCAAGGACACTCTCGGCGAGAATGAGACAGAGGAGAAACAAGAATCTGATATATCTTTCGCTCGCCTCAAGGAAGGGGTGTGTAAATATTTTCAAGTGAGTCCAGACGATATTACAAAGGCCAGGAGAAGAGAGCACGATATCCGGCAGTCGAGAAAAGTGCTTATTTATCTGGCGCGGCAGTATACCCCCATGACCCTGTCAGAGATTGGGGTGGAGTTAGGAGGTGCAAGTCCGCAACTTGTGAGCAATGCATTTAGGGAGGTAGAGTTAGACAAGAATCTGCGGGAACTGGCAACGACTATTTTTAGTCAAATGTAATAAATGTAAGTTTGACCCTGGAGGTGGTGATGGATGCCCCAATTTGGGTGGTGAAAAAGGTCGTAGGGCCTTTTTTTTTGCCCGCATCGCTTTGCTTTGAAATACTGATCGTGGCGCTTGTGCTCTTGTGGTTTACCAGGAAGCAGAGAGCGGGCAAGTTGCTTGTTACAATCGGCGCAGCGCTATTCGCCCTTTTCGGGTATAGCGCCAGTTCAAGCATTTTGCTCAAGCCGCTGGAGTACAGATACCCTCCGGTGCTGAGTTTTGAAAAGGAGGCAGGGGTGAAGTGGGTGGTGGTTCTTGGAGGAGGGCATGCGTCCGACGCGCGCCTGCCTGTTACAAGCCAGATTAAAGAGACGGCGCTCGTGAGGCTCGTTGAGGGCATAAGAGTTCATCGGATGCTCCCGGGAAGCAAGCTTGTGCTATCAGGGGGCCCTGTGTTTGACCGTGTGCCTGAGGCAAAGTTGATGGCGAAGCTTGCAGAAGATCTTGGCGTTAGCAGAGAGCAACTTGTTCTTGAGGAAAGTTCCAAGGACACCAAGGATGAGGCAAAGCTGATTCGCAAGATAATAGGGAGAGAAAGATTCGTGCTTGTTACCTCTGCCTCCCACATGCCTCGCGCTGTTGCGCTTTTCAGGAAACAAGGAATGAATCCCATTCCTGATCCAACAGGGCACCTGGTAAAGGAAAGCACAAGGCTTGCCCCCAATGATTTTTTCCCAAGCGCGCACGGCTTTCAAAAAGCCAAAAGGGCAATTTACGAGTACCTTGGGTTGTTGTGGGGTAAGGTTAGGGGACAGCTTTCTTTTCATGGGTGAATGCTAGCAAACTTGAAGATACAGGACTGGCGCCCAATTGCGTGTGCATGGTGCACACAAAGGCTTGCATGGTCAAGGCATGCCAACAGAGGACACAGCCCTTTCCATGTTCTAAGAAGAAACCTGATGTAAGCACTACAAGATAGGCGTATGCTCCTGCCGCTTGCCCAGCGCGTGTTCCTGCCTCTGCACAACCCTCTGGACTCAAAGATGAAGCGCATCTAGTAAATAGTGGCACAGAAATTGCTCAAAAACCTCCTTGAGGCATCAACAGCTCACCGGTTGTTTTCCTTGCTATAAGCATGTTTTCTGTATGGCTATGAACGCTGCCGTGGTGTTTTGTTGCCTCAAACAGAAGGGGGGGTTAGTAGAGGAGGTTGAATGATGTTGAACAGGAAAAGGATTTTGATTTTTTGTCTGGTTGGAGTGGTCTTGATTGCATTTGTTCCGCTGCTGATGGCTGAGCAAGGGCAGAAGGTCAACATCAATACAGCATCAGTGCAAGAAATTATGCAGCTAAGTAACATTGGACCTCAGTATGCTCAGAGAGTCGTAGAGTACCGTGAAAAAAACGGGCCTTTTCAAAAGGCGGAAGACATCATGAAGGTCAAGGGCATTGGCTCCAAGACATGGGAGCTTAATAAAGACAGGATTGTTGTAGAGTAACTTTTCATCACCCCCCCTTCCAACCAGGGTCAGACTTACATTTATTACACTTAACTTGAACAAGCGAAACGGGACAGCAAGGCGCAAGAAGAAGCTGACAAGCAAGAAGAAACAAGGGAAAAGCAGAGACAGGATGTAGGTTTGAGATTGGAGGGCCACAAGGGGCAATGAGTGTCAAGAGAAAGAGACAGTCAGATTTTGAGCAATCGAAAAATCTTCGGGACCCGGCTTTGACCATTTTGAGCAGGTTAAATGTAATAAATGTAAGTTTGACCCCGGTGATTGACTTTGTTAAGGGGTGGAAGTATTATGGCGAGAGGCAAAGGTTTGTTTCACTCCCCGTTTGATTTCAGCCATAAAATAATGAGGTTTCCGCTGAAGGGAAAAGCTCAAACACTGGGGGGGACCGATGAAGCCATCAGGACCCTGGTAGAAAACATTAATGATCTTTTCTACACCACCGACACTGAAGGCGTGGTGACATACATTAGCCCTGTAGTGAAAACCATGATCGGGTATGAGCCCCGCGACATTATCGGCAGGCCGCTATGGGACATATTTTCCGAGGAAGACGCAGCTTCCGCAAAAGAGGATTTCAAGAGGACCGCCCGTTCCGGGCGCTTTATGCGAGCCGAGTACAGGGTGGTGGACAAGTCGGGGAAGACAAAGTGGATAAGGACATCAGGCAAACCAGCGTACAGCGATAATAAAATCATAGGCCTTCGCGCGGTCGCGACAGATATCACGAGGCTCAAGTGGGCGGAGGAGCGGTTGTCTCTTCTCTCTCAAGCAGTGGAGGGAAGCAGTGAAGGGATTGCCCTGAGTGATCTCGAGGGGAATCTGTTGTACGTGAACAAAGCGTTTGCCGAGCTTCACGGCTGTGAGCCCGAAGAAGTGATAGGCAAGCCGCTTTCCACTTTTCACACCCCCGAGCAGATGCCCGTTGTTGAGGAGGCACACCGGCAGGTACGCAATACAGGTAAGTTCATCGGCGAGATATGGCATGCCAGACGGGATGGGTCGGTTTTTCCTGGATTAATGCACAATTCACTTCTGAGAGGCAGCCGGGGGAGACCCATAGGGGTTATGGCGACACTTCGCGATATCAGCGACCTTAAAGAGGCAGAGGAAGCTATGCGCGAGAACCAGGCTGAGCTGGAAAGACGCGTCAAGAAGCGCACCGCCGACCTGATGCGTGCCAAGGAAGAGCTCACGCAGGAGCTTAAAAAACGCAAGCAAGCCATGAACGAGCTGATAACGTATCAAGAAAGGCTTCGATCCCTTGCCTCAGAGCTGACTCTCACTGAAGAAAGAGAGCGCCAGCGAATAGCCACCTACCTCCATGACAATGTGGGCCACGCTCTTGCCATGGCTAAAATGAAGCTCGACAACGTTTTGAAATCGCTCACTTCACTTGATGCCATGACTTCCCTCGGGGAAGTGGAGGAAATGATCAAGAGCGCAATAGAGGAAGTCCGCTCCCTTACCTTTGAACTAAGCCCTCCAGTGCTCCACGAGCTTGGCTTTGTGGAAGCTGTTGACTGGCTGGCTGAGCAGTTTCACAAAGTAAATGGAATAGCGTGCAGAGTTACCTGCGACGAATTGCCAAAGCCTTTGGAGGAGGATATTTCCATTTTTCTCTTTCACTCGGTGAGGGAACTGATGGTCAACGTTGCCAAGCATTCCAAAGCGTGGGAGGCCAGGATAACAATTGAACGAGACAACGGGAACATCAGAATCATGGTGGAGGACAACGGCATAGGGTTTCCGGTCTCCAACCTTGACTCCTATTTGCAGGAAAACGGGGGATTCGGGCTTTTCAGCATCAGGGAGCGCTTTGAATCCATTGGGGGAAGCATGAAGATCGAATCCGAACCCGGCAATGGATGTAGCGTCACCCTGGTGGCCCCGCTTTCAGATGAGGCATAGGAAAGCGGAAGGAGGACTATGGCCATAAAGATCATCCTGGCAGACGATCATAAGATCACCCGCGAGGGCCTTCTCAATATGCTTGAGGATGAGCCTGACATGAAGGTGATCGGCGAGGCTGAGAATGGCCGCAGGGCTCTTGAACTGTGCGTGACCAACTCGCCCGATATTGTAATCATGGATGTCACTATGCCTGACATGAACGGCATCAGTGCAACGCGAAGGATCACCTCCGAGTGTCCGAAAACCAAGGTGATAGCCTTATCCATGCACTCTGATAAGCGTTTTGTGAGAGGGATGTTTGAGGCAGGAGCTTCGGGCTACTTGCTCAAAGACTGCGCTTTTGAAGAGCTTGTGAGGGCTATTCGCGCAGTGAGCAACGGCCAGTTCTATGTGAGCCCCGCAATATCCGGGGTGGTGGTTGAGGAGATTCTTAAGCAGCCAGGGGCCAAGAGGGGGCTTCGCGCTTCGGTGCTCACAGACCGGGAGAGGGAGATTGTTCAGCTTTTAGCTGAGGGGAAAAGTACGAAGGAGATTGCCTACCGGTTGCATCTCAGCGTGAAGACCGTGGAAACCCACAGGCGGCGTACCATGGAGAAGCTTGAGCTTCGCAGTATAGCCGAGCTTACTAAATTTGCCATCAAGGAGGGGCTGACCTCCCTGGAGTCCTGAATCTACAGGGCTGGTTTGCAAGAGCATGGGTTCCATTTCGGGGCTATCCAACCCAGGCTGGTTTTGAGGAGAAAACGTTTTTCTATGCAGTACAGACGGTATGCCGCAATATTTGCTCTGGCCCTTGTTCTCATTTCTACCAGCGGATGCATCTACCTTCGATTGCTCAAAGTCAAGCAACAGCTTGCCGCCTACCGCGGGTACTTGAGGATTGAAAACCACACAGGTCTTTCCCTGCTTTTCCTTGAGCCCGTGCTTCTCAAGGATGACTTTCTTTTCCTGGCAAAACGCCATCCCACCAGAAACGAATCACTGGGACAAACAACGAGATGGCACTATCTCTTTGAAAAGAGGCTAGCGGAGGGGCAGAGCGAAAAAAGAAACTTTGACCTGCCAATGGATTTTTTCTTCCAACAAAATAAGCTGGTCATGGCAAGATTTCCGGTACGCTTCCTTATCATCCTCAAGAAACCCGTAATTGTTCAGGGGCTCAGGGCACTCGGCAAAGCAAAGGTTTATCTGAACAGCAGGATTGTATCAGGGGACTTCTACGAGAATGCCGACATGGCCACTATCCGCGCTCCCACCAAGGCACAGATGCTCAAGCTGCTTGGGAAGCCCACGTTCAGCGAAACGGAAACAGGTGCGATAAAACTCACCTACCGCTACCGCCTACAACCGGGCAAACAGGATGCTCAAAAACGCCCTGCCTCCGGATGGGTACGCTTGACCTTCGACTCCCGCACCGGTGCTCTCCTAAAGGGGGAGCTCAAATTTTCCATTATCCATCTTTCAATGGATTTCAGGCCGCCTAAGGAGAAAACACCTGCTCCGCGCCCGACCCCGATTGCCACCTGATACACACTTCTCATTTGCAAGAAGCCTCCCGTGTTTTAAGGGGAGAAAATTTTAATCAACATAGGATGAAACCAAAAATCAAAAAACGAATCTTTTATGGTTAAGGCCCGTGTGGTTGACAAAGAAGGAGGGCCGTGCTAATTGAGGTTATCATTTCCGAGCATGAATTTAGGGAAAGGAGATTGAGTAGCAATGGGTGATCTTTTGCACGTTACAGACGAAAATTTTGACAAGGAAATCATTGCGTCTGATATCCCGGCAATCGTGGATTTCTGGGCTGAATGGTGTGGCCCTTGCAAAATGGTTGCTCCTGCAGTTGAGCAACTTGCTGAAGAATACAAGGGCAAGGTAAAGGTTGCCAAGATGGACGTTGATCAGAACAGGGCAACTCCTGCGCGTTTCGGCATAAGGAATATTCCCACCCTGATGCTTTTCAAGGGAGGGGAAGTGGCGCAGGTAATTGTTGGTGCTCAACCAAAGAACTATATCGAAGGTGAATTGAAAAAACTTCTCTAAGAGAATGTACGACATTATCATAATAGGAGGAGGCCCCGCAGGTCTTACTGCAGGGCTTTATAGTGCAAGGGCCCGGCTGGACGTTTTGCTCCTGGAGCGGCTGGCACCGGGCGGACAGGTGCTCACAACCGACTGGGTGGAAAACTATCCCGGCTTTCCGGATGGGGTCTCAGGCTTTGAGCTGATAGACAGGATGAAAGCCCAGGCTGAAAAATTCGCGCTCAGGATTCAGACAGAAGACGTCAGCAGGGTTGATCTTTCCGGGCAAAAGAAGGTTGTCTACACCAGCCAGGGGCAGCTTGAGACAAAGGCGATCATTCTTGCCTGCGGTGCCACGTGGAAGAAGCTTGGCATAGAGGGGGAGGAAGACCTGATAGGCAGAGGAGTCTCCTTCTGTGCCACGTGCGATGGGCCCTTTTACAGGGACCAGGAAGTGGCAGTCATAGGCGGGGGAGATACTGCCGTGGAAGAGGCCCTTTTTCTGACACGATTTGTGAGCAAGGTTTACCTTATTCACCGCAGAGATGAATTGCGCGCAACCAAGCTTTTGCAGGAACGCGCCATGGCCGAGAAGAAAATAGAGTTCATCTGGGACACAGTGCCTCAGAGAATCCTGGGACATGACGGCGTTGAAGCAATAGAGCTCAGGAATGTTAAAACCGGAAGCGCCAGCAAGAAAGATGTGAAGGGGGTTTTTGTTTTTATCGGCACCATCCCCAACACTGAGCTGGTAAAAGGGCAGGTTGAGCTTGACGAAAACGGGTCTGTGATCACAGACAATAACATGGAGACTTCGGTTCCAGGGGTTTTTGCAGCAGGGGACCTGAGATCCAAGCTTTTCAGGCAGATCTCAACTGCTGTGGGCGAAGGTGCTGCAGCTTCTTTTGCTGCAGAAAAATATGTGGAAAACTATAAGGAGCGCGGGTAGAAGTTCGGCGCACGTGCCCGTGCGGGCTCCTCTCGACAAAGACATGATGAAAAAGAGTTACCCGGAAGCCAGGTACGCCCTGGTGTTGTTCCTCGCAATTTTCCTGCTCAGCGGGTGCACTTTGATGCACTGGTTCCTGGGGGAAGAAGAGGAGAAAAGCCCCCAGGAACTGATGAGAGACGGGGTGGGAAATCTTGAAAGCGGGCGTTACAAGGCAGCTGTTGAGGCATTTCAAAAGATCAAGGACCGCTACCCTTACAGCAAGTACGCTGTGCTGGCCGAATTGAAAATGGCCGATGCCCTTTACCTCACGAAAGAATGGGACCAGGCGCTTGAAGGTTACAGGGAGTTCGAGAAGCTCCACCCCAAACACAAGGAAATCCCCTATGTCATCTACCAGGAAGGCATGTGCTTTTTCAGGCAGATGCGCTCCATTGACCGGGAGCAGACCCATACCCTGAAAGCAAAGCAGGAGTTTGAAAGGTTGATCCGCAAGTTCCCGAGAGATGAGTATGCCAACAGGGCGCGGAGAAACCTGCGGAAGTGCTACATCTTCCTGGCCGAATACGAGCTTTACGTGGGCAATTTCTACTACAAAAAAGGAAAGTACAGGGCAGCGCTTGGCAGGTATCTTTACCTTCTCAAGCACTACCCGGACATGGGCCAGTACAGCCGGGCCCTGGAAAAAATCAGCAAGTGCAAGGAGAAGATAGCCAAAGAAGAGGCAAAGAAAAAAGGGTAGGTACTACTTTGATGCGATCATTTCTTCTGCTGCCTTGAGCGCACGGTCCAACTCCTCCGGCCTGGGGCCACCTCCCTGGGCCATGTCTGCACGGCCACCTCCCTTACCTCCAACAATGCCCGCCAGGTGAGTTATGATGCGGCCTGCCTGATACTTATCAACAAGATCCTTGCTGACCATGCAAAGAAGCATGGCCTTGCGGTCTTTTCTTGCACCCAGCACAATAACACCTGATCCGAGCTTTTCTCTGATCCGGTCGCCGAAATCCCGCAGCTCTTTTGGGGAGGAGGCGCCAACCTCGCGCACCAGGAGCCTGGTGCCGTCAATTTCACGCATCCCGGCAAGCAGGTCAACGGAGCGCGAGCTCAGGACCTTTGCTCGCAGGGATTCAATTTCCCTTTCCTTTTCCCTGTTTTCTTTGAGAAGCTTTTCAAGTTTTTCCGTAACTTTGTCGGGGGAGGCCTTAAGCAGGCCTGCTATGTTTCTTAGCTGTTCTTCCTGTGCCTGCGTGTACTCGAGTGCTGCCTTTCCGGTCAGGGCTTCTATGCGGCGGACATTGGCTCCGACAGCAGATTCACTGACTATCTTGAAAAGCCCTATATCGCCGGTCCTTGCCGTATGAGTTCCGCCGCAAAGTTCCATGCTCACCCCGTCGCCTATTGAGACAAGCCTGACTTTTTCGCCGTATCGTTCCTCAAAAATGGCCATTGCGCCGGTCTTCATGGCCTCTTCCCGGGAAAGGACCCTGGTACTTAGAGGATGGTTTTCCCTGATGTACTTGTTTACAAGACTTTCAACCTCTTTCAGGGTTTCGTGTGCGACCTGTGTGAAGTGGCTGAAATCGAAACGGAAGCGTTCAGGGGATACCAGTGAGCCTGCCTGTTTTACATGAGGGCCGAGCACCTCTCTCAAGGCCGCGTGCAGCAAGTGGGTCGCCGTATGGTTAAGGGCCGCGGCTTTTCTTGCCTCTTCATTGACCCTGGCTTCTACATCCTCCCCCTCAGAGAGGCACCCTTCTACAAGCTTTCCAATGTGAACAATGAGATTATCTGAATACCTGACAGTGTTTGTGACCTGAAATCTTGCCCCCTGGCGCAAAAGCCAGCCAGTGTCTCCCACCTGGCCGCCTGCCTCACCGTAAAAAGGTGTGCTTTGAAGAACCACCTCTGCTTCTTGGCCAGCCTCAACTGACTTGACCCGCTTGCCCTTTTTCACAATGGCTGCTACCTTTGCTGTCGAGACCAGGGTTTCATAGCCCAGGAACTCTACGCTCAGGCCCCCGGAGGAAAGCTTGAGGTAGACTTCGGGCACTTGTTCTTCCCCACTTCCTTTCCACGATTCCTGTGAAAGGCTCCTCTGCCTGGCCATGGATTGCTCGTAGCCTGCGAGGTCAACTTTGAGACCCTCCTCCCTGGCAACGTCTTGCACAATATCGAGGGAAAGACCGTAGGTGTCGTAAAGCTTGAAGGCAAGGGACCCGGGAATCGTGTCTTTGCCCTTTTCTTTTATCTCATCCAAGCTTTCCCCTAGTACCTTCATGCCGTAGTAGAGGGTATCGGCAAAGCGCTTTTCCTCGTTCAGGATTATTCCTTCAATAAGGCTCCTCGCACTCACGAGCTCTCCGTAATCCCTGCCCATTATGTCAATGACCTTGCCTGCTACCAGATGGAGAAAAGGCTCCTTCAGGCCGAGCACCTGCCCGAAGCGAATCGCTCTTCGCATGATGCGCCTTAGCACGTAGCCGCGGCCTTCATTTGAGGGAATTACGCCGTCCCCGATCAGGAAAGCGGCGGCGCGTGAGTGGTCGGCAATAACCCGAAAAGAAACATCCTGTTTTTCCTCTTTCCCGTAACTTTTTTCAGCAATATCTTCAATGAAACCGATAATATCTGAGAAGAGATCCGTGTCGTAGTTGGAGGTTACACCCTGCACCACGGCTGCAAGCCTTTCAAGGCCCATGCCTGTGTCAATGTTTGTTTTGGGCAGGGGAGTAAGCTTTCCACTCGGGTCGCGGTCAAACTGGGTGAAAACAAGGTTCCAGATCTCAAGGTATCGGTCGCAGTCACACCCTGGGCCGCAATCCGGTTTTCCGCACCCAAGAGCCTCTCCCTGGTCTATCAGGACCTCGGAGCAGGGTCCGCAGGGGCCTGTATCGCCCATGGCCCAGAAGTTGTCTTCTTCTGCAAGCCTTACGATCCTTTCTGAAGGAATCCCTATTTCCTGCTCCCAAATGCTGTAAGCCTCATCGTCATCTTCGTAAACCGAGGCATACAATTTGTCGGCAGGGAGGTTATAGCCCTGTGTGAGCAGTTCCCATGCCCACTGAATGGCCTCAAGCTTGAAGTAATCGCCAAAGGAGAAGTTGCCGAGCATCTCAAAGAACGTATGGTGCCGGCCTGTGTAACCCACATTTTCAAGGTCATTGTGCTTTCCGCCTGCACGGACGCACTTCTGGGACGTGGCCGCCCTGGTGTAGCTTCTTGTCTCTGTTCCAAGGTAGAGGCCCTTGAATTGAACCATGCCGGCATTTGTGAAAAGCAGGCTGGGGTCGTCGCGAGGTACGAGCGGTGAGCTGGGGACAATCTCGTGGCCCCTTGCCTTGAAAAAGTCTAAAAAATAACTTCTTATTTCCCTGAAATTCATTTTGCCGCTTTCTCTGGTTCTGAACTGCTTTCCTTTTCCCGAACCTTCTTGAGTCCTGTCTTTTCTCGTACAAGATCCGCAATCTTATCCCTGATATCCGTATTTTCGGCAAGGAACCTTTTGACGTTTTCCCTTCCCTGGCCCATTCTTTCTCCTTCAAAGGAGTACCAGGCTCCGCTCTTTTCCACGATCCCCAGTGACACTCCCATGTCCAGGATGTCTCCCTCTTTTGAGATCCCGGTTCCGTAAATGATGTCAAACTCAGCTTCCTTGAAAGGCGGGGCTATCTTGTTTTTGACAACCTTGACCCTGGTCCTGTTTCCTATGACCTGGTCTCCGTCTTTAATGGCGCCGATTCGGCGGATGTCCAGTCGCTGCGAAGCATAGAATTTCAGGGCATTTCCGCCCGTGGTCGTTTCAGGGGAGCCGAACATAACGCCTATCTTCATCCTGATCTGGTTTATGAAGATGACACAGGTCAGCGACTTGCTGATGGTTGCCGTGAGCTTTCGAAGGGCCTGTGACATCAGCCTTGCCTGCAGTCCCACGTGCTGGTCGCCCATGTCTCCTTCGATCTCTGCCCTGGGAACCAGCGCTGCCACTGAGTCAATAATGAGGGCGTCTATTGCGCCGCTCCGAACCAGTATTTCGGCAATATCCAGGGCCTGCTCCCCGGTATCCGGCTGGGAGACCAGCAGGCTGTCAATATCCACCCCCAGATGCCTTGCGTAAGTTATGTCAAGGGCATGCTCTGCATCAATGAACGCGACCATGCCGCCCTTGGCCTGGGCCTCGGCCGCTATGTGCAGGGCCAGTGTTGTTTTGCCGGATGACTCAGGGCCGTATATCTCCACGACCCTTCCCCTGGGCACACCCCCGATTCCAAGGGCGTAGTCAAGGGCCAGAGAGGAGGTGGAAATGGCAGGAACGTCCAGGACGCGATCCTCCCCCAGCTTCATGATGGATCCTCGACCAAACTGCCTCTCAATCTGCGAGATGGCTTGCTCAACCGCTCTTTCACGGTCTGAATGATTTGCCATGTCTCCCCCTCCTGTCTTAACGACTAAAGATGCTTTTAGTAGCTTTTAGCAAATTACCCCCAAGTTCGCAACCGCCCTCTACCCTGATAATGGAAAGGCAAGTAGCTTCGTGTACACGGCACCACCGGGTCTAAGATCGCTCCTGAAGAGAACCAACTCGTTAAGCGAGCAAACAGGGCTTTTCAAGTCGCTGTAATCAGAAAGCAATTTTTCAAGCGTGCTGTTAGCCTTTTTTACTTTTCTGAACCTTCCAAGGGTCAGGTGCGGCTTAAAAGGTCTTTTCTCTTGCTTTACCCCAAGTGGCTTAAGCTCAGCCTGGAGGGAGTCCCTGAAGCGGGACATCTTTTCCAGATCCCCCTCCAGGCCCAGCCACAGGACCCGCGGGCTCCGATTGTTGGGAAAGCATCCCATTCCCTCAAGAGAAATGGCGAAGGGAGCGAATTCTTTGCAAACTTTTTTTGCCCTGGCCCCAACCTCCTCAACTGCCTCCTCTTTTATGTTACCCAGAAAAATGATCGTGAGGTGGATGTTTCCGGGCTTTACCCACCTCACATCCAGATCTGAACGGCTCAGCTCGCTGGAGGTGCGCTCAACAACGCTTTTTATATCCGGTGGCAGCTCAAACGCCAGGAAGGAACGGATTTCCATTCAAGTACCTTCTCACCCAGTCAAGGGCCATCATGGCCGTATTGAGTTTTACCTGCTTTCTGGTTCCCCAAAACCTGTATTTCCTGGAGAATATCTCTTTTTCCGTTGCCAGCCCAACATGTACAGTACCTACCGGCTTTTCACTTGTGCCGCCCTCAGGGCCCGCAATACCGGTTACACCAACACCAATCGCGCTCCCAAATTTTACCCTCACCCCACCGGACATCTCCCTGACCGTCTGATCGCTCACGGCACCATGCGCCTCTATTGTAGCGGGGGATACATCCAGGAGCTCCACCTTGGCTGTGTTGCTGTAAACAACCGCGCCACCAAGAAAATAATCTGAACTGCCGGGAACATCGGTCAGCAGGTTCCCGATAAGACCACCTGTACACGATTCGGCAACCGAGATGCTCAGCCCCTTTCGCCTGAGCAATTCACCCACCACTGCTTCCATGCTCTGGGTGCCGGTTGCAAAAATATAAGACCCGAGGAGCTCTCTGATCTCTTTTTCCATTTTGTCCAGCTCTTTTATGACTGTGGACTCGTCTTCGCCCCTCAAGCTTATGGTAACATGGTTTTCAGGGAAGTGGGGATAAAATCCCAGGATGATTTTGTCAGGTTTCTCAGGCAGTTTCTTGAGCACTTCGGCTATCTTCGGCTCGCTCAGGCCGTAGAGCTTCAAAAGCCTGTGGCGAAGAACAGGGAGTGTTTTACAATGGGTCAGTATCTCGGGCAGTACAAACTCGTCGAGCAGGTAGCGCATCTGGTCAGGAACGCCGGGGAGAAAATAAAGTCGCACCTTGTTTTCCACAAGCGAAAACCCGCACACATTTCCCTTTGGGTTGAGGGGCTTAGCCTCCTGGGGCATTCTAGCCATTTTCTCAAGGGATGCGGACATGCGCATCCCTCTCAGTTGAACGTATTCCTTGATCTGCTCAAGCATTTCCCTATCAAGGCAAAGGGGTCTGTTTAAGGTTTTAGCGGCGATCTCGTTTGTTATGTCATCCTCAGTGGCTCCCAGGCCGCCCGTGATGATCACAAACTGGGACTGCTCCACAGCGTCCCTGATTGCACTTGAAAGTTTTTCAGGGTCGTCACCAACGGTCGTGACCCGGGTCACCTTGAGCCCGGAGGCGGTCAGGCGGCCGGCAGCATACCAGGCATTCAGGTCAAGTACCCTGCCGGAGATGAGTTCATTTCCTATGGTTATGATTTCACCTTTCATAAGATTTTTCCGGGGCCCCTACCCAAGCTTAAATGCAAAGGCTATGAGCCTCAAACACAGGTTGGCGTATACGCCCGCAACGAGGTCATCCACAACCACACCCCAACCCCCGCCTACTTTTTCGATCCTCCTTATGGGGAAGGGCTTTAGTATGTCAAAGATTCTGAACAGCACAAACCCCGCAACAAGGGAAAACAGCGAGGGTGCAAGGAGGAGCAGGGTTAGTAAGAAACCCGATACTTCGTCAATAACCACCCGGGAAGGATCCTTCTCAGCCAGTATGTTTTGGCTCATGGCCGATGACCAGACAGCCAGTAATACAAATAACACCACCAACGCGATTGCATAAAGGGCAGGGAGGTGCCACATTACGAGAACGAGAGGTGTGCCGAAAAGCGTTCCAAAGGTCCCGGGCGCCCCCGGAATTAACCCTGCTCCGAACCAGGTGGAGACAACAAGGGCTCCCTTCGATAGCCCCCGTGATTCCCTGAGCGATTCCCTGAAACCTAAACTACCAGACTGATCGGTTGGCATCAACAATAACCTGGAGCGACTCACTTTGGCCTAATCTCATTGCGGGAGATGACCCAATAATAAATTTCCCGTATGGGCTTGCCCTCTCTTTCTGCTATTTTACGGCACGCCTCGTATTCGGGCTGAAAATAAAACGTTCCGCCAGGCATGAATACTTTCTTGACTTCAATCTTGCCCCAAGGACTCTCTATTTCAGCAAGAGAACGACGGAGCACTTGCCGAAGGCTATAGCGAAAACGCACCCCAAGGGTTGTGCTCTCCCTGAAAAGTATACTTGAGAGCACATCACGCTGATCCGGCCTTGCTATGACCTGCAAGAGTGTCCCGGGGCGGTTTTTTTTCATGTGTGCGGGCATGAAAACGACATCAAGAGCACCGGCTTTAAAAAGGCGGTCCATGAGATAGCCAAGCCACTCCGGATTTGTGTCATCAAGGTTAGCTTCAAGCACCAAAACCGTTTCACTCCGGGCATCTTCCCTATCCTCGCCAACTAGGATCCTCAGGAGGTTGGGTCTGTCGGGAAGGTCATAGGTTCCAACTCCGTAGCCCACTTTTTCTATTACCATTGGAGGCATACTGCCGAAGGAGCGGACCAGCCCGCGCAGCAGTGCTGCACCCGTAGGTGTGACAAGCTCCTGCTGGATGCCTGAATCATAGACAGGAACACCCTTGAGCAGTGCAATGGTTGCAGGAGCGGGCACAGGTATTCTTCCATGCGCAGTATTAACAAATCCGGAACCAAGGGGAAGAGAAGATGCATAAAGGGCTTCTATGCCCATTTTCTCTATTGCCAACACACTTCCCACGATATCAAGGATAGAGTCGGTGGCACCTACCTCGTGGAACTCAACTTCCTCAAAGGGGCGGTTGTGGATTTTCCCTTCTTGTTTGGCAATAAGCTCAAATACCTCTATGCTTTTTTGTTTTACCCAGGGGCTGAGCCCCGCTTCTTGTATGATCTTTCTTATATGCCGGAAGTTCCTGTGACCTTGCTCTTGAGCTTCAACGCCGATAAGAACGCGCGTACCGAAAAGCCCATTTTTGCTTTCGCGTGAAGTGCGAACGCTGAAACCCTCAAGTTTCAAGGCCGATAACGCATCCTTGAGCTCATCTAACGAGACTCCGGCATCAAGCAGGGCTCCAAGCAGCATATCGCCGCTGATTCCTGAAAAGCAGTCAACATAAGCTATTTTCATCTTTATGCATGTCCATTTTCAGCAAAACCCGCTCTGGGTGGTTTAGCTGAGCACTTTTTGTTTTCCCTGGAATTTTTTGGACGAAGCACCTAGCGCTTCTCCTCGTGCCTTTTATCAGGCCGGCAAGAGCATGTCAATCACAGTGAAATGGCACCGGTTCACGATTAAACACCATCTGCCGTTCGACACGCTCACGGCCCTGAGCATAGCCGAAGGGCTGCGTTACGATCATCCCTCGTCCCTGCTCCGTACGTGAATGTAGCCCTCGTTTCTCGGGATTTTGCAAGCCTTGCATCTGATGCTTCCTGGTGAATGGGGTTACTCCCGAAGCATTTGGTTTTGGTAGACAAAGCAAAAGTTGAGGCTGGATTTAGGAATGACGCTGATCCCCCGTTAAGGTACCGTGTGCGGCGTTGCTCCAATAACTTCACGGATTATTCCCTGAGCTGCACTGGGAGTCATGGGAAGCCGGAGTGGGAAAAGGCTTGTCACGCGTGAAATCGGGAACAAAGAATTGATCCTGGGAATGGTTTTTTTCGGGAAACTGCACAAACAGGCGCTCAAATCCAAGACTCAGGGCGTGGGAGTAGACCTGATCGAATTCTTCAGGGGTCAGTGCGCGATTTAAATCAGGGTCTTTGGCAGGAACCACGGGCGTATACTGGGACATCAGGCTGATAGGCAAGAGCGGGCCGAATTCAAGGAAAAGGGTAGTGAGGGCATTGATTGAGTTTTGAACCTTGCCTGGTAGGATAAGATGCCTTACTAAAACGCCCTTTCTCGCCAGGGGTGCTCCGGTTTCAAAGGTATCAAGGAACCCTTTTTGCTTTATCATTTCCGCAATTGCTTGGAGGGCGACTTCAGGGTAGTTCTTGCATTTTGAAAGCCTGGCCGAAAGGGCAGGGTCTGAGTACTTGAAATCAGGGAGATAAATGTCAGAGTATTCATTTGCAATCCGCAGCATTTCAACGGACTGGTAGCCTGAAAGATTATAGACTATGGGGAGTTCGCAACCCTCTTTTCGGAGCATGGGAACAAGGCGGAAAACATAAGGGAAGAAGTGATCAGGGGTCACGAAATTGATATTGTGGACTTTCTTTTTTTCGATCATCTCAACAATGCTTTTAAAAACCGCTCGCAGCTCCATTGTTCTTCCCATGCCATCTCTAGAGATCTGGTAGTTCTGGCAGAAGGAGCAGCGAAGAGAACATCCTGAGAAAAACACCGTTCCTGATCCGCGGGTTCCAGTAAGAGGGGGCTCTTCGCCAAAATGGGGTCCAATGTAGGCAACACGTAGTTCGTGGTTCTGGCGGCAGAATCCGGCATAGCCCCCTTTTCCTGGCTCAAAGCGGTTAACCCTGCACTCCCTCGGGCAAAGCCTACACTCCAAAAACCCGGGGTCAAACCTACACATTTGACAAAGTCACCTTCCCACTAATTTCCAAGAGTAATTCCCGAAGTTTCTTGTCCTTTTGTTGCCTATACCGCAGTCTTCGACTAGCTTGAGTAACTGCAGACTCCCCCACACCATATCGTGTCCCAATTTCAGCTAGTTTCTTCCCACTGTAGCGATGACATAAAAACATCTTAACCTGTCGGGACAGTCGTGGATCATTACGAAGCACTGAATCCACCGCTTCTTCGATTGCCTCTAACCCCGGCCGATCTGCCATCTCTGTTAGTATGGGGAGTTCCCTTTCCGGCTCCCTATCCGTTAGGAATCTATCTTTGATCTCGTCCACAAACTCATTGCTCCCAAGGATTAAGGAATTGGTCAGGTTAGTCAGTGGACTTTTATAGTCCTTGTCCAATAATGCGTGTACGAAACCCCTGTATTTGTTCATTGCGGCCAAGGGTTCGCGATCAAAGTAGCCCAGAATAAAATCCCTCTTCAGCCATCTCGGGATGTTTCCATTAGAAATATAGTATCGAAAACTGGACCATTCATATTCTTCCGGCTTCTCGACTATCCCGGCTCTAACAGGATTAAGGTGCACATACCTGGAAAGTTCCATTGCATACTCGTCTGCTTCAACTACTATGGCCTTATATCTTCCCTGAAAAAGATGGCCTGACCTTTCCCATCTCCTGTTAAAATACGCGGTATATGCACCGTTTATATGCTGCATAATTTTTGAAAGGTTAGCAGACGGGGTTTCAATGAAAAGATGGTAATGTGTGTTCATAAGGCAATACACGTGTATAACAGCTCCATACCTTTCGGTTGCGGAATCAAGATAAGTAAGGAACCTTTCCCGGTCACCAAAGCTTCTAAAGACTTCTTTCCGCTCATTACCCCTCGAAGTAACATGATAAAAAGCTCCTGGATATTGTATTCGTAAGGAACGAGTCATAATCAAGCCTCCAAAACTCAAACGCCAAGAATCTTCAAATGCTTAATCCCTTCCCACAGCCTCATGATCATTTTGTCAAATGTGTAGGTTTGACCCCCCATACACAACGAGGATACAATAACTGTACCATGCGGGGAATTAGGGGGGATTTTGGAGAAAAGAGGGGATTTTGGAGGCAATGGTTTTACACTAAAAAGTTCTGCTATTGTAAAGTATTAGGGAGAAAGGAAGTATGGGTGTAAAAAAGTAAAGGGGGAGGGGAGGTGCAGGGAGCAAGGGGAGGGTCTAAAGAGAAAATATGCACATTTAGCAGGGTGGGGGCACACCTTCCTGTGCATTGTTACTGTGATAGGGGTGCTTCCAATCCATGGTTTCTTTGAGTTTTTTTATTGTTAATAAGGGTGGACTTCAATTGCAGGCCATATCTTTTTTTGCATAGTCTGGGAAAGCAATATAAGATATCTGAGATAAGAACATATAATTTTTCAAATACCCGGATGGTTCGGTACCGTATGGATTCAGGCATGGCTTGGAGCTTAGTTTAAGATGAGTCCTAAAAAAGGAGAAATTGTTGAGCTTCGAATTGAAAAGGTGGCTTACGGTGGAGAGGGAATTGGACGCCTGCATGGACTTGTCTTCTTTGTGAGGGGCGCAATTCCCGGGGATCGCGTTCTGGCGAAGGTAGTAAGGAAAAAGCGGACTTATGCTCAAGCACGAGTCACTGAGATCCTGGAGGCATCTCCTGACAGGATCACTCCACCCTGCCCGTACAGCGGGTATTGCGGGGGATGCCAGTGGCAAAATGCCCGTTATGAAGCGCAGCTCAAATATAAGAAAGTTCTGGTGGAAGATTCTCTTTCGGGGATCCCTTCGCTCCGAGACACCCCAATACATGAGGTGATTGCCTCTCCCAAGCAGTTTGGCTATCGTAACAAGATGGAGTTCTCCTTTTCCGACAGGCGCTGGTTTCTGCCCGGGGAGCTGCCCTGGGAGAATAACCAAAAGCACTTTGCCCTTGGGCTCCACATCCCAGGCACTTTTCACAAGGTTCTGGATGTGAACTCATGTCTTTTGCAGAATGAAAAGGGAAACGAGCTTCTTCGGGAAATAAAAAACTATGCAAAGAATTCAGGAATTCCTGCCTATGGTCTAAAAACTCATCAGGGGTTCTGGCGTTTTCTTGCGCTTCGTCATGGCGCACATTCTGATGAGTGGATGGTGAACATAATAACTTCGGAGTTGAAGCTGGATATCCTGAATCCCCTGGCTGAGGTCCTGTCGAACCGTTTCCCTGAAGTGAAAACGATTGTTAATAACATTAATTCCAGGAAGGCCTCGATTGCAGTGGGTGAAAAAGAGATTGTCCTTGTTGGCCGAGGAACTATCTCAGACAGGATTGGGCCATTTTCTTTCCAGATATCTGCTAACTCTTTTTTTCAGACAAATTCTCCGGCTGCCCAGAAGCTTTATGGAAAAGTTGCTGATTATGCTGAACTTAATGGCGCAGAATTGGTGCTGGATCTCTACAGTGGAACGGGGACTATTCCTGTGTTCCTCTCTGGTGTTGCACAGGGAATAATTGGAATGGAGATCATGGCGGATGCGGTGCGCGATGCGGAAATCAACTGCCGCAAAAACTGCATAACCAACTGCCGGTTTGTGCTGGGCGATATAAAAGACAACTTGAAAAACCTGAAAGTCAAGCCGGACGTCCTGATTATTGACCCTCCCCGGGCAGGCATGCACAAAGATGTTCTTTCGGGAGTTATGGACCTTGGGGCCGAGAAAGTGGTCTATGTTTCCTGCCATCCCATGACCATGGCAAGGGACCTTGCCAAGATGAGCGAAGATTACAGGGTTCTTGAGGTGCAGCCGGTAGACATGTTTCCGCACACCTATCATGTTGAAGCTGTTGCCAAGCTTAGGCGCAAAAAGTAGAGCTTTGTTCGGTCAATATAGACCTGCTTTTTTGAGACCATAAGATTTATTTTGGTCTAACTGGAACCTGACAACAAATAATATTGACAAATCCTCAGAAACTAATATATTTAGGCACCTGATTTTCAAACCCTTTCGGCTGCGCTTTGAGGGAATTCCGGGAAGGGCACGCAGGCTCGAGAGCCCGGCAGGGTTTGGCAACAAAGGGGGTGATCAAGATTAGAGAAGCATTGAGGAAATTTGAAAGATTCAAAGGGCTTTTCAGTTTATTAAGTCCGATTCAGCCCCGTGGATGCTTCCGCGCCCCCGTGCAACCAGTACGACAAACTGGAACGGCAACACTTCGGGAAGGAGTTTTGGTTATGATCTAACCCGTAGAAAGGGAATATCGTTTTTTACGCGGAAAAGCATCCTCGGGATAAGAGGGTGCTTTTCTGTTTTTAGCAAACCTTTATAGCCTTATAGGAAGAAAATACGATGAAAGTAATTGTACAGGATAACCAGATCGAGAAGGCGATAAAAGACCTCAAAAAGAAACTGACCAAGGAAGGCTTCTTCTCAGAGATCAAGGAACGCCGCTTCTACGACAAGCCAAGCGTTCAGAAGAAAAAAAAGCAGGCAAAGGCGGCTAAGAGGCGGCGCAAGAGAATGAGGCGCTTCTCCTGAAACGCTCTGCTTTGCCCAGGATGCTCCACCTCACTAGATACGGGGAGAAGCCCCTTTGCTGAAAGCTATTTCAGGCCTTTCACAAGCAGGGTTTTCCCTTGACAAATATTAGCTGAGTAGGTAAATACGCACAAAATTTGCTCGTTTTTTCATCTGCTTCATCGCCTAATTCTGACTTCTTATTAGATGAGGATGAACCCCATGGAACAGCAAATGCGCTCTTCTGGAAACTCGCCGAAGGGTGGATGGTTATCAACCCTTATTGACCTTGTACTCTCTTACTATGCCAGGATAATCTCACAGCCTTTTCAAAGTGGGCTTGTCTGGTTTCTGGGTGGTCTCGGGGGGGCATTGTTCGTAGGATGGATCCTATTTCCCATGGCCCTTTACTCCGAGCAAACACAGCCGATTAATTTCAGCCACGCAATTCATACCATGCCGGACATTGGCCTTGACGAACCGACCGAGCTCGGTCGCTGTTTGCATTGCCACTCTTTCCGCAATGACGGGACATTTGCCGGAATACCAAAGCTTGAAACATGCATGGAATGCCACGATGACCCTGAATCGCCCCTCGGGGAGACTGCTGAGGAGAAAAAGTTCCTGAAGCAATACGTTGCCAATGAAAAAGAAGTGCCGTGGTTTTCCTATTACAAGCAGCCCGACTGCGTGTATTTTCCCCACATTGCACACGTGAAGATGGGGAAAATAGATTGCCGCACATGCCACGGTGACCACGCAAAGACCGACAACTTACCCCTCTACAAGAAAAATAGGCTGACCAAGTACAGCATCAACATATGGGGAAAACATATATCAGGTTACAAGGCTAATACGTGGGACCGGATGAAGATGGATGATTGCGCTGAATGCCATACAAAGACAGGCCATGAAGAAAACAATGCCTGCTTTGTGTGCCACAAGTAAGCTCATAACCCAATAAACTCCGGGGAAAAGAAACGATGGAAAAGGAAAGAAAGGGTTTTTGGGAAACGATCGCTTTTAACAGGAGAAACTTCATAAAACTGCTGGTTGGCGGAGCAGTCGGCACAGCTGTCTCGCCTCTTCCGTGGAAACTCACCGATGATATTGCCATATGGACTCAGAACTGGCCCTGGGTCCCTGTGCCGGATGCCGGTGAATTCTCCTATGCTAAGACGGTGTGTACCCTGTGCCCGGGTGGTTGTGGTGTTAAGGTTAGAAAAACCGACAACAGACCCATAAAGATCGAGGGTCGAACCGACTATCCTGTAAATCCGGGCGGCATCTGCCCCCTAGGTGCGGGCGGACTACAGGTCCTTTATAACGACAATATCCGCTTTCCCGGGCCCATGAAAAGGGTTGGGCCCCGGGGTTCGGGGAAGTTCATGGATATCTCGTGGAATGAAGCTCTCAAAGAACTGGCAAAGAGGCTTGCCGGCCTTCGAAGGCAAGGGAGGCCTGATGCTATCGTAGCAGTGGACGGGAATCCCGCCGGCACCACAACTTCCCTCCTTGTCCAGAGATTCTTGAAAGCAGTCGGGAGCCCTAACTACGAAAGGATCCCCACAGCAGAGGATACATATTCAATGGCTAATTGGCTCACCACGGGAAACAAAGGGCCAATGGCCTATGATCTTGAAAATGCCGATTTTATCCTCAGCTTTGGTTGCGGCTTGATAGAAGGCTGGGGATCTCCGGGCCGGGTACTCAACGCCTGGGGGCTGTGGCACAGCAATCCGCTAGCAAGGAGGGTAAAGATTGTTCAGGTGGAGCCCCGGGCTTCCAACACTGCCTCCAAGGCAGATGAGTGGATCGCCCCCCTGCCCGGAACCGAAACTGCCCTTGCCCTTGGGCTGGCACATGTAATCATCCGTGAGGGACTCTATCACCAGGGTTTCGTGCAAGGCCATGCCTTTGGCTTCACGGATTGGCGATCGTCAGATGGCAAAGAACACAAGGGTTTCAAAAAGCTGGTCCTGGATAACTACTCACCTGAAAAAGTGGCCCAAATTACAGGATTGAAACCATCGAAAATAGTTTCCCTGGCAAGGGCCTTTGGTCGCTCCAGGGCTCCTGTTGCCCTTTGCGGCAGGGGAAAGGGCGATCTGAACGGGAGTCTCTATGAATTCATGGCAATCCAGTGCCTCAATGCGCTGAAGGGTAACATAAACCAGCCTGGCGGAGTAATACTTTCAAAGCCTATTCCGCTCAGTACCTGGCCGGAAATACAGGCTGATTCAATCGCACAGAAAGGCCTGGAAAAACCGAGGCTTGATAAGGCGCAGACTTTGCAATTCCCCTTCACCGGGTCCCTGATTAACAACCTCTCTGAGGCAATCCTTGAGAAGGGAAAATCCCCTGTGGACACCCTTCTCATTTTTTCTGCAAACCCTGCTTTCACCCTGCCTGACGGGGGCTCTTTCAGGAAAGCAATGGAAAGAATCCCTTATATTGTCAGCTTCTCTCCCTTTAAAGATGACTCGGCCCTAATGGCGGACCTGATTCTGCCTGATCACACGTACCTGGAAAAAACAGAAGATATCGTGTGGCCCAGAGGACTTCAATACCCGCTTTACGCGCTGACCAAGCCTGTGACTTCGCCCCTGTATAATACCAGGCACAACGGCGATACTCTAATCACGCTGGCCAAGCTCGTTGGAGGAGGCCCGGCTGCCTCATTTCCCTGGAGCAACTACGAGCAGGCCCTGAGGGAGCGCGTAAAAGGGCTTTTTGAATCAGGGGGAGGCCTGACCACTTATGATCAATCAGCTCCTGCCTGGAAGGGCTTTCCGTCTAGACGCGGAGTGCAAAGCGACTACTCTTCGTTTGAAGACATGTGGAAGAAATTGAAATCAGGGGGACTCTGGTACTATCCCGCTCACGATTTTGGCAACTGGGAAACCATCTTTGAAACACCCTCCGGCGCATTCGAATTTGCAAGCTCAAGAATAGAGCTAGCCTTAAATGAGCTTTCATCCCGAACTTACTTGGGAGCAGCTTTAAAAGAGATGGGTATCAGGGCAAAGGGAGATGAAGTCTTTGTGCCCCACTTTGAAAAAGGGCCAGTGGCAGAACCAGAAAGTGAATATCCGTTGATCATGGTGCCTTACACCTTGATCAATCTTTCAAGCACCTGGGCGCCGAACCCTCCCTATTTGAACAAAACCCTGTTTGACAACCAGTTGAGGAAAGATGACTCGTTTGTTGAAATCAATCCTCAAACTGCATCCAGGTATGGTCTGAAACAGGGGGATCGCATTTTTATCGAGTCCCCAAAGGGAAGAATAGCGGTCCGGGTGAATCTTTTTGAAGGGGCTATGCCCGGGGTTTTGTTTCTCCCACTTGGCTTCGGCCACAGGGCATATGATGCTTATGAACGCAACAAGGGGGCCAATCCCAATGATATAGTCAATGCGGGAAAAGACCCAATAAGCGGCCACCCTGTCTGGTGGCAAACCCGCGTGAAAATTTTGAAGGCATAGATCCAAGCCCCTGCCCTAATCAACCAATTTCTGGTCAATGCAAAGGGATTCAGGCAGGGCGGCAGGTAAGAACCGGGGTTATTAATGATGAAAGAGGAAAAGGGTAAATACAAATACGGCATGGTGATTGATTTGGACAAGTGCAGCGGTTGCGGCACGTGCATGGTTGCCTGCGCATCGGAAAACAATGTCTCAGTCAGGGCTGATGAATCCGACAAAGAGCGGAGCATTACCTGGATGCAGCTTTTCAAAATAACCAACGGCAAGCCCTTTCCCGATACCGAGGTCAGCTATTTCCCCAGACCCTGTATGCACTGCCATCACCATACCCCCTGTGTATCGGTGTGCCCGGCAACAGCAACCCGGATAGATTACAACACCGGCATAGTGAGCCAGATCTATACCCGGTGCATAGGATGCCGGTACTGCCAGGCAGCGTGCCCTTACCATGCCCGCTATTTCAACTGGTGGGATGGATACGGCCTTGCCAAGCCATTTTCAAAAGGCCTGGAGCGTGCTCTTTCTCCCGAAGTTTCTGTCCGGATGAGGGGTGTGGTGGAAAAGTGCTCCTTTTGCCACCATCGTCTTATGAGTGCCAAGAGCAAGGCATATGCTGAAGGCAGGCGGGAAATTAGAGAAGACGAATATATTCCGGCATGCGCCGAGGCCTGTCCAACGCAGGCCATTACTTTTGGTGATCTTAACAACCCCAGGCACAAAGTGTCGCAGTTGATTAAGAGCCCGCGTGCTTTCAGGCTGCTTGAAAGGCTCGGGACAGAGCCAAAAGTTTACTATCTTTCAAGTAAGAGCTGGGTAAGAAAAATGGCCGACAATTACCTGCCCAATCAATTCCAACAGGTGACAAAGGCCATGACCTAGCATCTTTCGCCGTTGCATGGTTTAGTGTGAGGAGGAAAAACAGATGGATTCGCCGTTGATATCAGAAGACGTAAAAAGGTGTTCTGCGTGGAAGTTTTTCTTCTGGTCCTTGCCGTGGCTGGCCCTACTGGCTTACGGAGGTGTAAGCGCCTTTTTGTGCCTTTTCATGGGTCTGAACCAGACAAACATGAGCAACATCTTTGCTTTTGCCCTGTGGATCGTCTTTGACCTATCTGTTATCGCCCTCGGCGCGGGCGCCTTTTTCACAGGATTTCTGACCTATATCATTGGAAGGACTGAGCTGAAAGATATTATTAATGCCGCTGTAATTGTCGGATTCATCTGCTATTCCGGGGCAGTTGCCATGCTGGGCATTGACCTCGGCCAGCCCTTGCGAGCGTGGTTCATCTTCTGGCATGCGAACGTACACTCCATGCTGACCGAAGTGTCTTTCTGTATCACCGCCTACCTGGGGGTACTGACAATCGAGTACCTGCCATTGATCCTGGAAAACAGAAAAGCCTCCGAGGTGAGAGATTTTCGTCTCTTTGGTCACAACCTCCACCACATAATGGCTGTCTTTGCAGCTACCGGCACATTTCTTTCGTTCTTCCATCAGGGCTCACTTGGAGGGATGTTCGGTGTCCTGTTTGCAAGGCCTTTTGCCAGCAGATGGGAGTTTTATATCTGGCCGACAACCTTTTTCCTTTTTATCCTTTCCTCTGTCGCAGCAGGGCCCTCGTTCACGATCCTTTGCAGCAAGCTTGCCGAATTGTTTACGCGAAAAAAGCTGGTCCCTGACAACGTAGTTCAGCTTCTGGCAAAGATATCCGGATGGCTTTTGGCAGTTTACATGGTGCTGAAGATAGCCGACACACTAGCCTGGGTTTACGGCATCGTACCAAAAGCCGGTCTCACCTTCATGGACTTTTACAGGCAAGGGCCTTACGGTGTGTGGCTTGTTGGTGCGGAGATCATTGTATTCGGCATCATTCCCGCGATCATTCTTCTGACTCCCAAGGCCAGGCAGAGCAGCGGCTTGTTGATCCTGGGCTGCCTGATGAACTGTGCAGGTATTGTACTGAACAGATTCATTTTCGTTGTTGTAACCCTGGCAATCCCTGTTATGCCCTTTGACAGGTTCTGGAGTTACCTGCCCACCTGGCAGGAATGGGGTGTTGCCCTGACCATAATCGGGTACGGGTTTTTGCTCTTTTCGGCTTCTTACAGGTACCTGCCAGTGTTCCCGAAGGAAAAGGAGCTTAACCCGGCCATTTATTCTTAAAAGCTCTTAGCAAAAGAGGAGAACCAACATGACCCCGTTTTCTTTTGAATGGCAATGGCACATTGATTATTTCATATTCATGGGATTTTTGTATCTCGCGCTCGGGGTTATTGTGTGCGGACTGGCTGTAGCCTGGATAAAAACCTGGCTGGACATGCACGAGGAAGACAAGGAAGAAACCTCCCCTCCCGAGATTCCATATCGTTCAGGATATTCACGCTACTGATCGCACTCCCCTTTGCCCCGGCACCATACCTTACCGCTCCCTGCTCATCTGCCCGCATCCCGGGGCCAATGCGGGGAGCGCCTGTCCTTCATCAATACCTACTCCAGCAACTTGCGGGTCAGTAAAAATGAGCCACGGCAGAACAGAATAATCCCTTGGTTTAGATGACCCTAAAACAGCATTTTCAGCAGCTAGCGCTCCTTCATAGGCAGCCGTGTACACGAACATTGGTTCCCCTATGACATCCCCTGCACCGTAAATACCGGGAACCGAAGTCTCAAGTACTTCATTGACCTTGACAAACCCTCTGGAATCAAGCTTTATGCCTGCCTTTTCCAGCCCAATTCCGTCAGTATTGGGTTTCCTGCCGGTAGCAATGAGAATGTGATGAGCATTGTAGGTCTTTTCCGCTCCGTTTCCAGATCAAGAGGTTGTAATAAATGGTTTGCTCAATTAGCAAATTCCTGTCAGAATATCGCGCTTATTAACACGGCGGGAACTCGATAGGTTTGCCAAACTCACGAACGCCACAACCTGGATAGGCCCGCTTAAGTTTGGGAAAACCGGTTATTTGTCCATGATCAGCAAAGTTAGGGAAGGGTGCCGGTCGTTAGAACACCTGGCACAGCTTCGTCCATTGCCGGACGATGTGCTTCACCTGGCTCCCACTGGCGGGACAACCGGCCTGCCCAAGCTTGTACCCAAAACCCATAATGTTCAACTGTGCCGTGCCTATTACTGGGCAATGGCCGCGGAGAGGGGGCCTGATGATGTTCACCTTGCAGTGGGCCCTATCAATCACGATGCCCCGCAAATAACCAACCTGGCCTTTCTGGCCCTTTTCGGAGGAAGACTGGTCTTTTCGCCTTCCCCAAAGCCTGGAGATATTCTCGAATATCTAGAAAAGGAGAAACACACGGGGCAAAGCAGGATCAACTTTTTTGGATGTAAATGACCCTTTCCCTGAAATGACTGTAAAGACTGTTTCCGGTAAGCTCCTTCAACAAAGATAAGAAATTCCTCCATGCCACAGGTTTCCCTGTCCGACCTGACCACACCATTGAGGTTGCGTGTTACAGCTCAGGCCCCATAGGCCGCTTCGTGGCGAGGGATGTTCTTGGTCTTGTCAAATTTTATAAAAGCAGGAAATAAGGCGTATACTCCAAACAGATCTGGCTTGCTCCGCTGACCTCAGCATTCTTGGCGCCTGTACTGTGCTCTTCTTGCCCCGACACGCTCGCACTTGAGGCAGCGCATGGATTGAATAGAGGCGAAGCTCAGTGCCTCGAGGTGTCCCTGCCGATAAGCTCCAGCTTCTTTTCCCTTCGGAAACCTCTCAGAGTCCGCTCTCTTTTAAGGGCGGCGGCTTTCGGCATCGGGCCTTCATAATATGAAGGTCTTTTCGCATCCTGTTCGCGGAGGCGGTTTTCCAGGTCAGTTGTTATCCCAACCCTAAGCTTCCCCCCCTTCTCCACAATGTAAACCCACCAGTTCTCCATAAAGCCCCTCACAGCTTTCCATTGCCAGAATATCGTCTATCACATTGATATGCAACAAGCTATTGGATCTCTGTACATTCGGCCTGCCCCTTATACATGTTCTTGCGCAGCCTGGCGGAAAAAACATGCTTGAGGGACCTGGAGAAGGTTCTCACAAGAGAAACTTAAGGCGGCGAGAAGGGCCTGCCTGTTTGTTTTTCGATATTACTTGACCTCATAGCGCGAGCAAGATATCCATGTTTTGAGGTATTCTCAACTTATTGAGCTAGCAGCCAGGGGGGTTTACGGGGGATAAGTAGTCGGCATGGCAAATCGAATCCATTTTGTTTTTCTGAACATTGGGCATTTTTTCGACCACCTCTTTATGTTGATCTTTGCAACTGTTGCTGCACTCGCTCTAGCGCGTGAATGGGGTATGAGCTATGGGGGGCTCATCCCATATGCTACGCCGGGCTTCGTGGCCTTTGGCGTGTGCGCAGTGCCCGCAGGCTGGCTTGCAGACAGGTGGAGCCGCAAGGGCATGATGTTTGTATTCTATGTCGGTATTGGCTTGAGCTCAATCTTAACCGCGCTCGCTAAGTCGCCGCTCCAAATCGGCATAGGCCTCCTTGCCATTGGGCTTTTCGCAGCCATCTACCACCCCGTTGGTTTAGCCCTTGTTGTGCAGGGACGAAGGGATACCGGTGTCCCGCTGGCTGTTAACGGGATCTTCGGTAATATGGGCGTGGCCTCCGCGGCGCTCCTTACAGGCTTTCTTATTGATCACGCGGGGTGGCGTTCCGCCTTCCTGTGGCCAGGAGTTGTTTCCATTGCAACAGGAATCGCCTACGCTATCTTTTTTTACGCGACCCGAGGTAAAGCTGAAAAGGAAAACAGTCTTCGAGCCGCATCTGAAAAAGTACTACAAACACAGAAGATGGACAGGCGCCTTCTGACCCGTGTGTTTGCTATCATTTTCTTCACCACCGCACTCGGAGGGCTTGTCTTCCAGAGCACAACCTTCGCGCTTCCAAAAGTCTTTGACGAGCGCCTTGCCGAGCTGGCGGTTTCAGCAACACTTGTAGGGGGGTACGCATTCATTGTATTCGCCATCGCCGCCTTTGGCCAGCTGGTAGTTGGATACCTGGTGGACCACTATTCTATCCGCTCGGTATTTGCAGTGGTTGCGGCGCTTCAGGCCGTTTTGTTTATGATAATGCCAGGGCTGATGGGCTGGGCCGCTCTTGGTATTGCCATAGCATTCATGTTCGTTGTCTTCGGCCAGATCCCCATCAACGACGTGCTGATTAGCCGTTTTACTCGAACTGAATGGCGGAGCCGCATTTACGGCTTCCGCTACATTGTGACCTTTTCGGTAATGGCTTCCTCAGTTCCGCTTATTGCATGGATTCACGGGCACTGGGGGTTTGACAGCCTGTTTGCCGTCCTTTCCGCTGCGGCGGCCTGCATCTTTCTCTCCGCCCTTCTCTTGCCCGGAGTGGAACACAAACAGCGTTGATTCGGATTTCCTCCTGTTCCGGCCCGAGCTGGATGTCGCAAGTCGTGTCGCAAGTTTGTCGCAAGTTCGGCCCCTATTCCTTGAGGCGGTATATCAGCCGATTGGTCGCCCCTTCGGAAACTAGAATTCCTTTCTCCACCATGCTCCTCGCGCCGGATGCGCGCCATGACGCCGGCGAAGGCCCTCGCGCCTTCCTGCGGCAGACCGAGCGCCTCTTCGATGCAGCGCAGCCGGGCGCTAGGCGCAGTCCCGCATCGCCCACGATCAACACTCCGGGGCGGACGTTCTTCAGCTTGATCATCTGCGCCCACCTCCATCAGCCGAGCACCTTGATCTTGGCCAGGATGTCCGGGCGGGTGATCCCCTGGCCCAGCTCGGACCACACCAGCCAGCCGGTCTTGAAGCGGGTCTTCTGCTCGAT
>JAFDEF010000035.1 GCA_019310485.1 Deltaproteobacteria bacterium
CATTAAAACTTCTGCGTGTAAGATTATGATGTACCCAGTATAGACAATTTAGATTTTAGCGATGTTTATTTATTACAATAACTTATATCATTTTCAATCAGGAACTTCGGTTTAAAGAATTCGTAGTCCTCTCCTCTTTTCCCGGAGGGAAAAGCGGCCCACCTGGCAAAGCTTTCGTAGCTGATACCCCTGACAATTTCAAGAGTGTGCCTGTTAGGCGGGGCATGCTTACCGGCTGGATCCTTGACAGAGGGGCTGGTAATAAAGAAACCGTCCACGTTTTCCACACGGTGCGGAACACTCTGGCTATTGTAAATCTTGTTTAAGTCTATGTCCTCGTAATGATGGATATTAGCACCTGTCATGCCAAGCGAGGGGAGGTCCAAGTCTGTTCCAACAAAAGCATAGAAAACAGCAAGAGATGGTCTTAGACGCTTGACCTTTTGCCTGATTTTGTACGGGACGAGGTTCGCCTTGACTAAGGTGCCCAGCGTGATAGCAGGGTCGGCGTTGCTAATGATAGATAGGGCGGTGTATATTTCTCCTGACTGGGTTTGGACCAGGAACTCTCCTTCTTTTCTATCTATGCTAACGACTCGGGACAGGTTCTTGATTTCAGCACCGTGCTTTGTTAAAGCATTGGTGAATGCGTCCCGCAATGCGCCGCTGCCGCCTTGAGGGTAGTATGCGCCATCGAAGTAATGATTCCATACTACCATTGCAACTATGACCGAGGCTTTTGCCGGGGGTAAGCCGTATGTTCCACAGGGAGCTGCGAGCACTGCTTGCAAGAGTGTGTCTGATGTCACTTCATCAAGAAGCCTTTGAAAGGGCACCCGTGAGTACTAGACCAGCACAGGGTGCTTAAGAAGAAAGCTAAGAGAGCCCAGGCGACCGCTCTGCACCGACATTGATTCAGATACTGCTTTTGTAATTTTTTCTAGCATTGTGAAAAACTTATTTGTCTCTTTCTCCCTGTTTGGAAAGTCTCTCATAAGTCTTTGTTTGGCGCGCTCTTTTCCCTTGCACAACCGAAATTCGTAGTCTGGGAAAATGTAGCGGTCAAACCCGTCAGGGTCCAGCTCACAATTGGTAACATTCCTGAGCAGTCTTATATATCGCATAATTTATTGAGGTTTTTTGTTCAAATGATTATTTCCGAAATCCAGACCAGAGAATGCCTAAATTGGTTTGCGCCTTAGGCAATTGTTTCAAAGTGAATTTTCCCTGTAGTTTAAAGCACAGTAAGGAGGAAAATCCAGTTCTAATTGTCAAACCCCAGACGTGGGAAAATGTAATTAGCCTGAAAACCTTATACAAGGAATTCGTACAAACAGGGGGAAATATTTTTCCATAATTTGAAGCCGTTGATTTAGAATAAAATAAATGTTGTTATGCCAAACACTGCAGGGTATAAACTCGCGTGAAGGCCAGCGCTTTGTTGGGAGACATTGATGGAAGAATCGCGACTGGGATGGCGTCCAATAGTCATTCTGGTAATAGTTGCGCTTGTTTGGGGTGGAAATATGGCCTCCATAAAGATCGGTGCCAGGGATATGGCTCCGCTCTTTATGGCCGGAGTCCGATCGCTTGTGGCGAGCATTTGCCTCTTTACCTGGATGAAGTTAAAGCGCATGACGATTTTCCCTGCCAGGATAATCGTCTTCCACGGCATTGCCATAGGCTCCTTGTTTGGTGTTGAATTTGGATGCACTTACACAAGTCTTGAGTTTACTCTCGCCTCCAGGGTTTACGTTTTTGTTTACACTGCACCTTTTTTTGCCGCCTTGGGGGCCCACTACTTCCTAGAAGGAGATCGACTTAACCCATGGAAGTCTGCAGGACTCGTGCTTGCTTTCAGTGGAATTGTGGTCCTTTTTGTCCGAAATATTGGTTCCTATTCAATGCAAACTCTGCCCGGTGATCTTATTGCTCTTTGCTCCGGCGCACTGTGGGGCGCAACGACCATCTACATCAAGAGATTCTTATCCTACAGAACTCATCCCCTTCAAACTCTTTTCTACCAGGTTCTGTTTTCAGCACCGCTTCTATTTGCCCTGAGCTTCCTGTTCGAATCTCCAATGGTGAAGAGCATCTCTTCTGCAGGGCTGATTTCGCTCTTTTACCAGTGTATAATAGTGGCCTTTCTCAGCTACCTGGTTTGGTTTGAGCTTATTCATAGGTATCCGGTAAGTCTCTTGCACGCTTTTTCTTTTTTTGCGCCAGTATTTGGGGTATTCCTCAGCGGAGCAATAATACTGGGTGAGCCAATGCATACTAATTTGCTGGTGGCGCTGGCCCTGGTAAGTATCGGGATGGTTCTTGTCAACCGGAAAACGGGACAGGCCTGAGGGGGCCGTGAGGAGTTCAAATGGGGATTTGTGCTTAGGCTCGGGCATTGGCTTGCGTTGAATTGAGTGCAGGATCTCCCAGCTTTCCCAGTGGACTAATTTCAACTGATGTGGATGGCAAATCTGCTTGAAGGAGGTTCGGACCTTTGGCCGCGCCGGATATTCAAAAAAGCAAACCACTTCCCTCTTTTGTAGAGGAAATTATTGATCGGCTCCGTGGCGCGGGATACGAGGCGTATATAGTCGGGGGGGCAGTAAGGGACATGATACATGGCCGCCCCCTTAGCGACTGGGATGTTGCCACTAACGCCGGCCTTCAGGAAATCAGGGCCCTATTTTCCGGCACTACTAATTTCTCTTTGCACAATACTACAGTAACGCTGGTCTACAAAGGGCGACATTACGAGGTTTCAACATATAGAAGCGTCAAGAACACAGGGAAAACTATCCTTGAGGATCTGTCGCACCGTGACTTTACCATCAATGCCATGGCATACGATGTTGTAAGTGGCGTGGTGCTTGACCCCCATGGAGGAAAAAGAGACATTGAGTGCAGACTGGTGAGAGCGGTGGAGGAGCCCGAGGAGAGATTCAAGGAAGACCCCATTCGTCTCCTAAGAGCAATCAGGATTGCCAATGAACTTGGGTTTACGATTGAAAAGGGGACGATGGATGCAATTTCAGGCATGACAGAACTTATAGGCACGGTGGCCGTTGAAAGGATCAGGGATGAGCTGGTTAAAATCTTGGCGTGTAGGAAACCCTCCATAGGTTTTAACTTAATGCTGCGCTCAGGCCTTCTCAAAAGGGTTATTCCGGAACTTGTAGAAGGCTACAGAAAGAGACAAAACGAGCATCATAAGTATACGATCTTCAAACATGTGATGGTAACCACCGACCTTGTCAGACCTGATCCGGTCTTGAGACTTGCGGCGCTATTTCACGATATTGCCAAGCCGCGCGTCAGGAAAAAAGAGAAAGGCAAATTTCGCTTTTTGGGACACGAGAAAGAAAGTGCAGAGCTGGCCCGGGAAATAATGTATCGGCTTAGGTTCAGCAAGCAGGTGACAGAGGAAGTGTCGAACCTCATTTTACACCATATGGCTGTTGTTGATTACAACCCCAGATGGGGAGATGCGGCTCTAAGGCGGCTAATCCGCCGAATTGGTGCAAAAAACATGGATCGTTTTCTGGCCTTTAGGCGCGCTGATCAACTCGCGCACGGAAAAAAAGATGAAAAACTGGATCTTCTATGGGAGCTTGAGCAAAGAGTGAGAAAAATTATGGAGGATTCTCTTGTTACCAGAGCCTTTGATCTGGCAATAGATGGTCGGCAGGTAATGAATATTCTTGGTTTGAGGGAAGGACCAGAAGTTGGTCGAATACTTAAGATGCTGGTAGAGAAAGTCACAGACAATCCGGAGCTGAACACCGTGGATAAACTCGTAGATATTCTAAAAGGTATGAAACGAGAGGGAGAGGCCAGGCACCCCTCGCCCTAAAGAACTTCGGCGCGGCGACTTCATTTCAGTACCGCGACCTGGCAGGGAGGGGAGTCTGACCAGGGGAAGCCTTATCGTTTTGAACGCAAAAGCTGTCCCTGAATTTTACAGAACAGCATGTTGACTGAAACCGCGGTTTCAACCCTAAGCTTCTTGCCTTCTCCACAGCCTCTTCAGACCATACGGCCATCCTGTTTACCCCCGCCATAATTGCAAGTTTTTCAAGAATTGTTCCCTGGTAATTTCTGGGCCTCTCACATCCCAAGGAAATTGGAGTATCTGGCAGGAGCACTCTTGCAGAAGCTATCAACCTGGCCACATCCACAGGATGAGGGGGAGAAACATGGGCCATGGGCGTGCCCTGAAGGGGAGTGAGAACAACTACCACCAGGGCCGAGGGCTTGTAGTGGCTGATAATTTTCAGCGCTTCGTGCTCTGCCCTCATCTTGCCGTAATATAGGCCTGCGACAATGTGGGGGACCAACCCCAGACCGCTTCGTGAAATACTCTCAAGTGCGCCCACTACCTGTTTCAAGCCCTGCAGGTGGTACACGCGGGTTGAGGTCTCGCTATCGCCCATAACGTCGATCAGGGCCTGCTCTACACCGGCTTTTCGAAGTTCATCGCAGGTCTCTTGGTCCGGAAACCCAGTGTGTACGGAAATATGAAAACCTGTTTGCTCTTTGATTTCGGCTATGGCCCGGTAGTACCTCCCCCACGGGAGCTTTCCCGCAGGATCGGAGCCGCCGCTAAGGAGTATACCATGCGCTCCGGACCTGCTGAGCCTGAGACATTTTTTGATCAAATCTTCTGGACCCCAGCTTGGGATCATGGGCTCCAGGAGCAGGCCCCGGCAATGCTCACACATGAGTTCACAGCGTTTTCCTGTGATGGAGACAGCAGGATAGCGGCCTCTCTCCCTGCCGATTCTTACCATCCCGGGAAGATAAAAAGTTATACTCTCCCCATGAATTGTTCTGGATATATTCCATGCTTCCTTAAACAGATCCCTGTCCTCAGGTGGTATTAGGTCCTCTTTTGCGACCATAGCGGGTTCCTAGGTTTGGCTTGACACCAAAAGGAGTTAATAGATATTTTATGGAAAACACTTGCATAACCGGATTCTTGAAAAGCTGGTCATGAGGGTTTGAATTAACTACCCCGCCGCAAGCGGAGGGGGTATCAATCGGAAATTTTCTTAACGCCCCAAGGGGCGGGGAATTGAACCCTTGTCCGCCTTTGGCGGGCTCCTCCGCCTCTGGCTGATTAATCCGCCTCTGGCGGGCTTGTCCGCCTCTGGCGGATTAAATAGTGCAAGGGTGGATGGCAAGGCATCGCGCTTTCCCACTCAGTATTGAGTCGCTTTTTTCTTGCTTCAATTCAACAACATGGGGCTCTTGAACGATCTCCGGAAAGGAGGATAGAGGAATGAAAAGTATAAATCAAGCTGTATTCGGGGCTATGGGGTTTTTTTGTATGGTGGCATTGGCGTTTTCCTGTGCGCCGGTTCCCTACCTTAATGTAAACTATACCTTGCCGGTGGAGGAGTCGCCACTAAAAGGGAAAGACATCCGCCTTGTGATTGAAGATTCGCGGCGCGACAAAATGATTCTTGGCCCGGGTGCGCGTAAGGAATTTCCGGGATTTTTAGGGGATATTTCTTTTTCCGTGGCAAGAGAACCTGGGGCTGGATTTAGGATTGGGGTATTTAAACTATCGTCGGTTTACAGGCAGGCCTTTGAGCAGAGGCTGAAGAGATCAGGTATTGTTGTTGTGCCTGAAAAGGGGAAAGAGGCCCCTGAATTGAGGATCGTCATTCAGACCTTTTTCCTGGATCTTGTCGGAAGAAAGTGGAAGTGCAGAGTGGCATACGAGGCAAGACTCATAAAGGATGGTCACGTTTTAGCCAAACAGATGATAAGCGGGGAGGCTGAACGAGTGAAATTGGTTGGAAGGCGCGAGGCAGACAAGGTCATAGGGGAACTTTTTACTGATACAGTGAATCAGCTGAACCTCACACAGCTATTCAGGCAGGCAAACCTGTAGCCCGGACGCTTGTGAAGACGAGACCAGGACTCAGAAGGACACTGTTGAAAACAGATTTTCCAATATGGGTCTCCTGTGAGATAATATGTTAACTAATACAGGCAGGCAATTGGCGCAGGGGATCTCGTTTGGTTACCATCTGCAAAAAACTTCTTGAAGACTATACAGTTCCTTTCAAAGGGATGAGATGCCGCAAGCGGAATCAAAACAAAAACTTAGCTTCACGAGCTGGTTAAAACTGAAATTCCTTGGAAAGTCAAAGGAAGTCACCCCCGTTGACCAACGGTTCCTCGATGATCTCTCGGACATCAAGTCCGTGGGTCGCTATGAAATTATAGGGAAACTGGGGCAGGGAAGCATGGGGGTAGTGTACCTAGGAAGAGACCCCTACATTAACAGAAATGTGAGCATTAAGATATCTCGTCCTGCGTCCAGCGTTGCAGGCGAAGGGGTGGAGAAATACCGGGAAAGATTCTTTCTGGAGGCCCAGTCAGCAGGGAAGCTGCTGCATCCAAATATCGTGGCTATCTATGATGCGGGAATGTACAGAGACTTCTGCTACATTACAATGGAATACATAGACGGGCCCACGCTTGAAAAGTTCTGCCACAAAGACAGCCTTTTGCCCGTGAGTAAGGTCATTGAGATAGTTTTTACGGCTTGCCAAGCCCTGGACTTCGCGCATAAGAAAGGAGTGGTGCACAGGGACATCAAACCATCCAATATAATGCTCAGCAGGATAGGTGGGGTTAAGATAACTGATTTCGGCATTGCCCAGGTAAAATCCGAGCAGACTGTATCAAAGGGTATAATAGGGTCTCCCTGTTACATGTCTCCTGAACAGGTGAAGGAGCAGCCGGGAGAAGACAGAAGTGATATTTTTTCCCTGGGTTGCGTGCTCTACGAACTCCTTACCGGACAAAAGGCATTCACTGGGGATAACTATTTTTCTATCCTATACAAAATTACAAATGAAAATCCTGTACCTGTCAGGGAAATCCGGCCTGAGGTCCCAGAGATACTGGAGAAAATAGTTAAGAAAGCCCTGACTAAGGATCCAAACCATCGCTATCAAACATGCTCGGACTTTGCCTACGACTTAAGGGTTGCCCTCAGGGCTCTGAAAGGTGGTCCCCCCAGGGATAAAGTGGAGAGCGTAATCGATTACATCCACGGCGTACCGTTTTTTGAGAATTTTAGCAAAGATCATGTGAGACAAATACTGAACGCAAGCAACATTATTAAGGTTCGCAAAGGAAAGGTGCTGGTGTCTGAAGGGGAAATTGATGATTCCTTTTTTATTATTCTAAGCGGCAAAGCGGCGGTTCACAAAAACAACAAAACCATTGCTTTTATTAACAGAGGGGAGTGTTTCGGTGAAATGTCGTATTTGAGCGGAGGCTCACGCTCTGCCACAGTAGTTGCTGAAACGGATTGCATTCTGCTGAAAATAAGTGCCACTTTGCTGGATAGGTCGCCGGACTCCATCCAGCTTCTTTTCATGAAAAAATTCGCAGTAACCCTCTTGCAGCGTCTTTCAAAAAAAATCCAGGAGTATGCCTGAAATTCCCTTCTTATAACCCCCACGGCTGGTTGAGAAATGGTTTCAAAACAGAGAATCTGCCTAATTAGCCTTGGTTGCGCCAAGAACCTCGTGGATAGCGAAAACGTTCTGGGCTTTCTTGGGCAGGAGCAATTTCTCATTGTAGGGAAACCAGAAGATGCTGACATTGCAATCGTGAATACCTGTGCCTTTATCCAAGAAGCCGTTAAGGAAAGTATTGATACCATCTTTGAGCTTATTGAGATAAAAAGGAGCGGGAAACTGAAAAAAGTTGTTGTAATGGGCTGCTTTGTTCAGAGATACGGCTACAAGCTTTTGAGAGAGATGCCGGAGGTGGACGTATGGCTGGGTACCGGCAATATTGACCGCATCGTGAGTGTGTTGAGAAAAGAAAAAACGCAGGAGCCCCATATTTTAATCGGCAGGCCTGGATACCTGGCCGATCATGAAAGTCCAAGAGTTCAGACGACACCCTTTTACATGGCATATCTGAAAATAGCAGAAGGATGCTCGAACAAGTGCACCTATTGCACAATTCCTCGCCTAAGGGGACACTTGCGCAGTAGAGCCCCTGATTCAATAATCGCAGAGGCACAGCAGATGGCTTATAGAGGAGTCAGAGAGATTAATCTTGTTGCCCAGGACACCACCATGTACGGGCGCGACCTTGGCCGAGAGCAGGGACTTGAAGATCTGCTTGAAAGGCTTACCCGGGTTCCGAACATCGACTGGATCCGGGTTCTTTACGCTCACCCGCAAAGGATCTCCGAGCGACTTTTGGAACTTGTAACAGATGATAATTCTATTTGCCCTTACCTGGATCTCCCCCTCCAGCATGTGAGTGGTAAAATTCTTGAGGCCATGGGCAGAGAGCCTGCAGGGGAAAGCCCGTGGGAATTGATAGAGAGAATAAGGTCGGGGGCAGGTGCTATTAGCTTGAGAACTACGCTTATGGTGGGATTTCCCGGTGAGACGGAAGAGGACTTTCATGAACTCTGTGAATTTGTTCGCACGGCACGCTTTGATCATCTGGGGGCCTTTGTGTTCAGCCCGGAGCCGGGCACTCGTGCCGCAAAGATGAAGAATTGCGTTGAAAGACAGGTAGCCCAGGAAAGACTTGATAAAATCATGGCCCTTCAGGCAGAGATTTCAGAAAAGAATAACAAAGTAATGATCGGTCAGGTTGTTCCTGTACTGATTGAGGGTAGAAGTAGCGAAACAAAACTGCTGCTAAGAGGTCGCACAGCTGGAATGGCACCTGAAGTGGACGGACAGGTTCTGATCAATAAAGGGCAGGCCAGAGTGGGGGAAATAGCAAGGGTGCTTATCACAGAAGCTTATGCCTACGACCTCGTGGGGGAAATTCTGTGATTGTTCTTGGTTTGGGTTTGACAAAGGAGATCCATTAAACTAAGAAGAACAAGAGCACAAGGCCATGAGGAATGGAAACCATCTCGGCTCCCCTGGAACCATGAATAAGGACAAGGGCTCCTTGGAACAATTTGAACATCATTTCAAGCTCATTAATGAAGAACTGGGCAGCTCCATAACAACCGATTTTTCCCTGGTCAGTGATATCACTAATTATTCTGTCCTGGGGGAGGGCAAGCGTCTTCGCCCGCTGCTTTTCGTTCTCTCCTCCGAGTTGTGCGGCTACGCCGGGAAGGATGTGTACCGCATTTCCACGATCTTTGAACTGATACATTCCGCTTCCCTGCTCCACGACGATGTTTTGGACAATGCTGAGACCAGGAGAAAAAAACCGGCAGCCAGGAATGTATGGGGAAATCCTGCAGCTGTTCTCGCGGGTGATTTCTTGTATGCTCATGCAACGGCAATTGCCGCTGAGTGCAATAACTTGGAGTTCATAAAAGTTCTCAGTCATACAACAAGGCGGATGGTGGAAGGGCAATTTGTCGAGTTGGGGCACACTCATAACTGGCACCTTGGTGTTGACAAGTACCTTGACATCATTATTGCCAAGACCGCTGCCCTGATATCGGCAGCCTGCGCCTGCGGTGGCATTATCGCCGGCGCCCCGAAAGAAGAGGTAGAGAGTCTTAAAGAATTCGGCTTGAATTTAGGTATAGCATTTCAGTTGATAGACGATCTCCTGGACTACACATCAAGCGAAGAGATTATTGGGAAACCTGTTGGCAAAGACCTGAGAGAAGGAAAGATTACCCTGCCCCTTATATATGTTCTGTCGGATTTTGAAAAGTCGGAAGTGGATAAGCTTGAACATCTTTTCAAGAATCACGGGGCAACGGATAAAGACTATGACGATCTGATAAAGACAGTCAGGCGGAACGGGGTCATAGAAAGGGTTCGGGGAGAAGCGAAGAAGTACGTAGATAAAGGGGAAACTTTCCTAGAGCTTTTTCCGGAATCCTTTACAAAAAAGGGGCTTTTGGGCCTGGGAGAATATATCGTCAACAGGGAGCTCTAAATGATCAAACCATAAATGATCAAACCAGGCACCTGGTGCCATCCACAAACAAATTTTGGGCACCGGCCAGTTTCCTGAAGATGCCGGGCCAGTGTTTTTTGAGTATTCTTTAACCTATCCTTGCGAAAGGGGCCTCCTTTAACTCGGAGATTATGTTCTCACGAGGTGGCATTAGGCATACGCAATTCGTAGGGCTTATCGAAAATTGCATTTGGGTGAGAAATCGATGATAAGCGAGAAGGAACCGAATCAATCCGATTTAACAACCAGAACCCCCATCCTGTCTAGGGATCTAAGGAGTTTTGCGCTCACATCGCCCAATACAAACTCCTCGGCCCTGGTCATTTTCTTTCGGCCGACTATCACCATATCATAATGCTGCTTCTTGCATTGATCTATGATAGCCTCTGCAATCGTAGGATAAGGATCCGTCACCATGAGAAGCTCAATGGCATGAGGGTTGTATCCGTATTCGACCAATTTGTCTTTGGCCTTTTCCAGCATAGCTTTGAATCTCGCAGGCTGTTCCTCGGTGAATTTCTTGCCCATGAGTTCCTCTGCAGCTGTTGGTTTTCTGAAGATATGCAACAATGTAATATGGCAATTTTCCGGGCACAACATCAAACGAGTAAAGAAATTCAGCGCGGCACGAGCGCTTACAGAGTCATTGAGCGCTATAAGAATAGAATTGTGCAAATGTCCCTCCTGATACTATTGAAGTAAGCAGATAGACCTGTCCAAGTCTTCAATCATTTCACCTGCGTACTCGTAAAAGACGTTGGCCCTTCTGGAGAAGTGCATGAGGATATCATTGAGCGGTTTCGGGATTTCTGGATACAGCTTCTGAAGATTTATGAATCGCTCTTTGAATATAACGGAGAAGTCTGCAGTGTCAAGCCGGTCTTTCAGGTTTCCGTAAGTTGCCGGATCTTGCAAGATCGTATGAGCAGTGTGAAAACCTTTTCCGACGGCGAGGGTCAAGACATTGCCCATTCCAAATAAATCCAGGCCAAATGGGTTTTCAGGCGTTTCATAATCATAATCAAAGTCAATCCAAACATAATTTCCCGTGTTCCGTTCTATGATGATGTGATCGTTTCGGATGTCGCCGTGTTTCAGTTTATTGGCGTGAAGGACACGGATGGCTTCAAATGCCCTCGCCAGTTTTCTTAGGATGTCGGGCAACACGTCGGTTAAATACTTTCCATAGGGTATCTCTAAGGAATGGATATGCCGAAAGAAATTTTGTCCCGGCACGATATCCAGAATGCGAAGAATATTTCCTTTCGAGTCCCTCTGGGCTTCTCCATGCATGAAAAAGGGGTGGTCTTTCATCGTTTCCAAGATCTGAGCCTCTTTATAGGGATTGCGGAAGCATCTTATTTTAACGCCGCCAATCTCGGTTTCAAACTCTTCAAGAAAGGACAGCTTTATGATCTTTTTTTCCCCTGTTTCGAGATCCTCAACCCTTTTGACCCAAAATTTGGGCTCATCCATACCGAATCTCTCCTCACGTTCATGTCCTCTAACCCTGTAAAATTTCTTCCCCACTTGAAGTATATCTCCATAGTCTACAGCAAAAATGTCCGTTGTGTCTGTAACGACTCGGCCTTCCAACGATTATAAATCCTTCAACATGCGTGGAGGAAGACTTGCAAGCGCATTTTTTATTTGGTCAAGAAAATTCCTCAGACCGGAGTTTTCAATAACCACTCCCAAAAGGCTTGTGAGAATGGATAAGGAATCGATATCCTCTTCATCGAGGAGACAGGGTTCGGCGTAATAAATGCGCAATATACCCAAGATCGCTTCCCTGCATCGGATGGGAATAGAGAGCATGGACTTGATTCCTTCTTTTATAGCAGCCTCCGGGTATTGAACACGGGAATCGTGTTGCATATCCTCAACAAAAACAGGTACTCCCTTGCACACGGCACAGTCCTCTATGTCAACGAATACCGGCCCTTTGTAGAGATAATCCTCGCTGATTCCGTAGCTGGCTACGTGGACCAACTGATTGGCCTTTTCATCCTGCTCATCCAGCAGCATGATGCTGACTCCCTTGGCATTAAAGGTCCGGGCGGTCCCTTCAGCGAGGTGCTTCATCAGCGTATTAAGGTCTTCATAGCTGGCGATTGCGCGGCTTATGGCCTTGAAGTGTTTAAGGTAAAACTTTCTCTCAGTCTTTTTTTGCACGGTACGATCTCCTTGTGGCCGGTTTTTGGGGCCCACTTCCATGAACCAAAAGCACTCAAGATCACGATAAGAGACCTGTTCTCTCAGGTTGTTGTGCTGTTACGCGGAGGGTCTTATTGAGTTCAAGTGTTTTAAATTTCCTCCATTTCCAACAAATTGATTTAATGTAACACAAAGACAGAAATTTGGCAAGGGCAACAAATCACCCAAAATCCGGCATTGGATTTGGATAAACCTATTAGATTGTAGTAGTAGTTTTGATTTTATGAAATTTATACCCAATAGTCCCTTCAAGCCTCCACCTCATGCAAAACCAATCGCGGATTTTGGGCTCCTTTTTCACTTGACACTCTTAGATCATTGACAATATATTATGATTTTGTCAATTTGTGGACTATCAACCGGCTTCAAGCGTTTCCGAAATCCAAACCGGGTGATCAGGACAACTGCAATTCGGAAGAAAGTGCTTCAACGCCATGAAAGGCTCAGTGAAGGTTTCGCACCTTCAATATACACCTGAAGTCTCACGGTATGGTGCTCTAACCCATGACGTGTAACCAGGGGGTTCCTTGGGACCCTGCCGGGCTTCACAAGAGTCTATGTGGATTCACCTATTTGCTTGATTTGAAGAAAGAGAAATAAAAAGGAGGATGGTCTATGTCAGATTTGATTGCACCCCATGGTAAAGAAGAAAAGCTCATGCCGCTTTTGGTCGAGGGACAAGAGCTCGAAAAGGAAATCGAGAGAGCCAAGACACTGAAACATATCACCATGACAACACGGGAGACATCGGACTGCATCATGATGGGCATCGGCGCTTTTACCCCCCTGACCGGGTTCATGACAAAGGCCGACTGGAAAGGCGTGTGCGATGAATTTGTAATGACAGATGGGACATTTTGGCCCATTCCCATAACCCTGTCCACCGATGATGAAAGCGTCAAGGTGGGTGACGATATCGCTTTGGATGACCCAGAAACAGGGGCCACGATTGCGACTATGCAGGTAACAGAGAAGTATACCATCGAGAAGGAGTACGAGTGCGCCGCTATTTTCAAGACTACTGATTTAGAGCACCCTGGTGTCGAAAAAGTGATGTCCCAGGGCCAGTATAATTTGGCTGGGCCGGTGAAGGTCCTGAGCGAGAGCTATTATCCGCAACAGTTTAAGGGCCTCTATCAGAGGCCGGCTGAATCGCGGAAAATGTTTCAGGAGCTTGGATGGAAGCGAATTGCGGCCCTCCAGCTCAGGAATCCCATGCATAGATCCCATGAATACCTTGCCAAGATTGCCATTGAAGTCATGGACGGCGTCTACATCCATCAATTGCTCGGAAAGTTGAAAACGGGGGATATCCCTGCGGATGTGCGCACGAAAGCCATCCAGGTTCTCGTAGACAATTATTTCGTGAAGGGGACGGTGGTTCAAGGCGGATACCCCATGGAGATGCGCTACGCCGGCCCGCGGGAAGCCCTTCTGCATGCCGTCTTTCGACAAAACTACGGCTGCACCCATATGATTGTCGGCCGTGATCACGCTGGTGTAGGTGACTATTACGGCCCTTTCGATGCCCAGAAGATCTTTGATGATATTCCTAAAGCAGCTTTAAAATGCCAGAATTTGAACATTGACTGGACTTTCTGGTGCTACAGGTGTGGGGGGATGGCTTCGATGAAGACCTGTCCTCACGGCAAAAAAGACAGGCTTCTTCTTTCAGGGACCATGGTGCGAAAGATTCTCTCTGAGGGAGGTGAACTGCCCGTGGAGTTCTCAAGACCCGAAGTCGTGAAAGTTCTCCAGGATTACTACCAGAATCTGGAGGAAAAGGTGGAAATTAAACTGCACGGCGCTGCCACAGGTGAGGTGAAGAAGCCGTAAGTGCTGTCGCAAAAGGGCTTTCGTGTTCTGGCTGCCAGCTTGCCTGCTCGCAGCCAGAAGAAGATCAGGCAGAGTTAACCTCTTCTTATTTTTTGGCCCGTTTTGACAAGCATGCTCGGCTTGACTCATCCGGGGCAAAATTTATTCCGACCGCTTTCCTCACAATTTACATCAGGAATTGCCTGTGCGTTTTTCGGTTGGAAAGAAGAAAAGCCCTGAGGAGACCTTTGAAAAATGTTTAATTTTCCTCTGCAGCGGTTTTCTAATCCAGAAATGAGGATTTTTTTGCTATAGCAAGGAAATCAAGGGGTCGGGCGGAGGTGTACATGCGAAGTACGCCCCACAACCGATCCTGCAGATTGACACAGCTATTGTGAAAAAGGGCCATTTATGGATTGAAACTAGATTGAGAGGTGGAGAAGATCCCTCCCCAAAACAAGCTCACCTTTAAAGGTTCTCCGGCATTCTGAGGCTATGTCAGTGGCAAGAACTTCCGGGTAAAAATGAACAAGGACCAGTTTTTTTGCCCTGGCGAGAGTAGCAACACGGCCTGCCTCAGAGGGAGTAAGATGTCCTTCGACCGGGTTTCGGTCAGGGAAGGAAGATTCAAGTATCAAAACATCCGCACCCTTTGAAATGTCAACTAATTCCTCGCAATAACCCGTATCTCCGGAAAATACAAAGACTTTTCCCGATGGCAGGCAAACCCGATATGCAAGGCTTTCAGCCGTGTGGGCTGGCAGAGGCTGCGTACTTACCTCAATCCCGCCAAACACTTTTGTGTCCGGTTTGGTGATTTCGAGTTCATTGATCTTCATTATCTGGGGCGGGACATCCAGCCAGTTTCCGTACGCTTTCTGTAGATCTGAGATAAAATCCTTCAGACCTTTTGGGCCGGCTACTACAAAGGGCTCCCTTTTGTGAAGGGTTGAAGGGTTCCGAGTGGCAAAAAGAAAGTGTATGAGATCAGCAGTATGATCAGGATGAAAATGAGTGATGAAGATAATTCCAAGCCTGTTGTAGTCAATTCCAATTCTTGAGAGCTGGCGAAGGCAGCCCGGACCAAGGTCAAAAAGAATGGGCTTGGACAGGGAGGACAGGACCAATCCGGGTGATGCTCTTTGCGCAGAGGGTATTCCGGTGCCTGAACCAAGGATTACTAATTCCATACTTCCTCGGGAACGGGTGAAAGTAATTAGTCTAAACCCAGAGAGGCAGCAATTTTCTTCTTATAGCACAGGCCTCCCAAAGTCAACAGACAGGAGGCCAGGATTATAAAAAATTATAGATGATTTCAAGTAGTTAAATTGCAAACACATTGATCAAGATATAGTGCGTAATCAATCAGCTTTTAGGGTTAAGCACTGAGATGGCTCATATTCATCCTATCGAGGTGGGGCCCTATAAAGGCTTTTTTGATGAAATATGCGGCTCCGTTGTCCCTTTTTTCTTGACATGAAATCCAGGTTTGAAATAGAAGTGACAATTCGTGTCTACGGCACGATTTTGCCTGTGGACCACGGCAGGCATTGCCCTTTGATGTAACTTTCAGGGTTATGGATAAGGGTTTGTGTTAAGCAATTAACGCTTTGTTCTCCGGAAAGAGAAATATTTTAGAAAGGAGGTGCACCAAGGACTTTTTTGGCTTTAACATAGCGTAAATACTATTAATTTACTGATTTAGGAGGTTATACGATGCCAAGTTACGTGATTACGGAAAAATGCGATGGTTGCAAGGGGCAAGACAAAACTGCTTGCATGTACATATGCCCCAACGATCTCATGGTTTTGGACACAGAAAGGATGAAGGCATACAATCGGGAACCGGCTATGTGTTGGGAGTGCTATAATTGCGTGAAGATTTGCCCGCAGCAGGCAATCGATGTAAGAGGTTACGCCGACTTTATGCCACTGGGTGCCAGTGTGGTTCCCCTGAGGGGTTCAGAAGATATCATGTGGACGGTTAAATTCCGGGATGGGAATGTAAAACGGTTCAAGTTTCCTATCAGGACAACTGGCGAAGGGTCGGCTCCTCCTGATGGTGGGTTTGGTTTTGGACCCGGCACCCTGGATGATCAATTGCTAGCTACGGAGCCGGCTTCATTGAAGGCTGATAAGTTATGGACACTTGGGGACTAAGAACAGGAGGTAGAAATCATGCAAGATTTTGCGACTAAAGAAGTTACCACGGATTTGTTGATCATAGGTGGTGGTATGGCAGCAAGCGGGGCAGCGGTTGAGGCGGCTTATTGGGCCAAGAAACATGGCCAAAAGGTTGTCCTTGTTGATAAAGCGGCTTTTGATAGAAGCGGGGCAGTTGCAATGGGACTTTCTGCCATTAACCAATATGTAGGTGAGAACACGCCTATTGATTATCTAAGCTATGTGCAGCAGGACCTCATGGGTCTTTGCCGCCAAGATCTGGTTATGGATATTGCCCGACACGTCAATGGGACAGTGCACATGTTTGAAGGATTTGGGCTTCCCATATGGAAAGATCCGGACGGCCAGTACGTTCATGAAGGTAGATGGCAACTTATGATCAATGGCGAATCATACAAGTTGATAGTGGCCGAAGCAGCTAAAAATTCGATGGCGACCCTGGGTGAGGATGGTGAAATAATTGAAAGGGTTTTTGTCCACGAACTTCTTCTTGACAAGAATGACAAGAACCGTGTGGCTGGCGCCGTTGGGTTTAGTGTAAGAGAACCCTATGAATTTTATGTATTCAAGGCCAAGGCGGTTTTGGTTGCGGCTGGAGGGGCTGTTCATGTGTTTAGACCTAGGTCAACAGGCGAAGGTCTAGGTCGTGCCTGGTACCCGCCGTGGAATGCCGGCTCAAGTTCTGCTTTGATGCAGAAGGCAGGGGCAGAGATGACCTCACAGGAAGTAATCTTCATTCCAGCCCGGTACAAGGACGGCTATGGTCCGGTTGGAGCCTGGTTTTTGCTCTTCAAGGCGGCTGCAACCACTGCAAGCGGGGTTAATTACATGGCAGAAGGTCTTAAGGAAGGAGGAGAGCTCCATAACTGGGCTCCCTACGGAAAGGTTAAGCCTATCCCGACTTGCCTCAGGAATCATTTGATGATGCAGCGGGTCTACATGGAGGGCGATGGCCCAATCCTGATGCATACTGACAAGGCAATCGAAAAGATTGCTTCCGAGGCCCCGGACGAGAAGACGAAAAAGAGGAAACTGAAAGAGCTAGAAAGCGAAGCTTGGGAAGACTTCCTTGATATGACTATTTCTCAGGCCATGCTGTGGGCGTCCAAGAATATCTACCCTGAAAAGGGACCTTCTGAAATCATTCCGTCTGAACCTTATTTTATCGGTTCACATTCAGGGGCTTCCGGTGCATGGTGCAGCGGTCCGGAAGATCTACAGGATGATACCTCTAAGAGCGAGTATTTTTGGGGCTACAATCGCATGAGCACAGTTAAGGGGCTGTTCGCAGCGGGTGATGGAGTAGGTGTTTCCAGCCACAAATTCTCTTCGGGTTCATTTACCGAGGGCAGGATTGCGGCCAAGGCAGCCATTAAGTTCTGCGTGGAGAACCCGGATATGCCTGAGGTAGACCAGGCAAAGGTTGACGAGCTAAAAGTTAAGACCTATGCTCCTCTAAAGCTGTATGAGGATACCAAGGATTATGCAGTTGGAGAGCCGCACAAAGGCTACTACTATTCTGAGGATATCAATCCCAACTGGATCGATCCAAAAATGCTCATGTTCCGCATCCAGAAGATCATGGATGAGTATGCAGGAGGCTGGGGGACCCAGTACACTTGCAGTGCAACCACGCTGAATATTGCGCTGGATCTGCTGAAATACGTAAGAGAGGATCTAGATAAGGTGGCTGCCAGGGATATCCATGAATTGCTGAGGTACTGGGAAAATAGCCACCGGTTGTTGACAGCGGAAGCACATGTGAGACATAAGCTGTTCCGCGAGGAGACTAGGTGGCCTGGATATTATTACCGGGCTGATTTCCCCAAGCTTGATGAAGAGAATTGGGGGAACGTATTTGTGAATTCAAGATATGACGTGGAAGCCAATGAATGGGAAATGATCAAACGACCTATCATTCGATTTGTGAAAATTGAAAAGGTCGTTGGTATGTAGGCATAAGATATTACTTCAATGTAAAAAATCTATTTTGCTCCAGGCACCCTCAGGGTGCCTGGAGCAAATTTTTGTCAGCTCATTACGAAGAGGTATTCCCCGTATAGCCCAGGCGGTTTTTTATCAATTCGTCAATTTCATCTTTATGGGATGCCAAGAATTTCATCATATTTCTCGAGTGGGCAGAAATTCTTCGGATATCGCCACTTTTGATAAGGGAGCCCTCCATCAACATATTCTGCTTGTGCAAGTAAGAAATAATTGTGTCCTCTGCATCAAGGTTTACATGGAAGCGGTTTTTAAGGTATTCCATCCAGTCTCCGAATTCTCTGGGGTGATCCAGATGGTCGATGGAAATGTGCGCTTTTAGGGATAGCTGGTAGGCCATGCCGGGCAGGAGACCGGAGCCGCCAAGAAAGTCCAACACGTGGGCCAATTCATGAGTTAGGGTTGAGTCATGTATGTGAGGAGTAATTGCAACATAGATTGTTTCAGGGTCTTTTTCTTGTGTTTTCATGGGATTGACAATTAGGCCGGCAGCACTATAATGCTTTTCCCGCAAATGCCCCTTGTCAAAGGACTCCAGGGCGACATATGCCCCGAAATCAATGAATTTTATCCGTGAAAAGCCTGTATTACCTATAAGATTCTTAATATCCAACGCACATGCCATTTCCTTTGATCGTCCGTAATTTACTTCTGGAAGGGACATAATTTTTTGAGCTATATCCTGCTTCATCTTCTCCGCTTGTATGAAAAACAGCTCATCCTCACGGCCCAGATGGCAATTCTTGAACTTTTTTCCGCTACCGCACGGGCAAGGATCATTTCGTCCTATTTTCCCCATCGTCATCTCCGATCAGGCAATCTGAATCATTAGCTGCAGTTGCTGCTATGGGTGTCTGCGATTGAAGCGTTTCATCTTACTCAGGCCAAACTACCCGTCAATTATTCCCTTTTTTAAGGCATCCTCTGATTTGACCGGGAACGGATTAGTCTGTCCGGTATCAGGATCAAGCATGTGGCGGTATGAAACGTGGCGGTGGTAGTTGTTCCACATCCAGTCCCACCCATTTACGAAATAGGGGCATTCATCGTTGAAACAAACATACAAAAACTGGCTTGCCCAAGTTGTACACCCTCCAAACTGCAGATGTGTGCCCGTCCACTTACTCATTTTTTTTCCGCAGTGCGGGCAGATCGGAGGCCGCCCAGAATCATACATATTTACCCTCCATACAGATTATTGTTGATAACATATAGAGCTTTGAGATTTTTATCAAGTGCTAAATCCCTCCACGATTTTGCATAATGCGCACCGTGGTTTTCCTTCTTCCTGAAAAAGACAGTGTCTCAGCCCCCGAACCTTAATCTATCATGTTTTCTCCTCATTCCTGAAGGGAGGCTTACGACCCGGCAGGTCTTCGCGCCTTTCGTCAAAGGCATCCCTCTTTCACATCTTTTTGCACACTTACTATGAGCCTATTAATGTCGCAAAGTGAAAGGCAATTTTGGCTTGCACTATGCCGGTAGCGTATGGTATAGGATTTTGGCTTTTGCATTGGTGCCGGGAAGAATCACGAGGGCGCTTCAGATTTTTTGCTTTCCAATGTTTCCCCCAGCTTTCAGCTCTTGGAAAAGCGGCATTTGGGAGATGCACGCGGCTGTTTTTTTCGCCTATGAGGGCTTATTAATGGGGGACCTGCTGGGTACCCGGAGGTTTTGAAATGGAAGAAAGAGAAGTGATGGAAGTTGATGTCCTGTTCGTGGGTGGTGGAGTTGCTTCCCTAAGTGGTGCACTTCACCTTGCTAACCTGATTAAGAAGCACAACGAAAAAGTTGAGAACACAGGTGAAGGCACGAAGCTGCAAGAAGTGATGATCGCAGTTCTTGAAAAAGGTGCCTATGTGGGTGCGCACGGTATTTCAGGAGCCGTAATGGACCCTGTGGCACTTCGAGAACTTGTTCCTGATTTCATCGAAAAAGGCGCTCCTCTTGAATCAGAGGTGAAAAAGGAGGAGGTTTGTCTTTTTACCGGAAAAGGGAGAATTAAATCTCCCATTGTGCCCCCGCCGCTGAACAACCATGGAAACTATGTGGTTTCGCTCTCCAGGCTCACCGAGTGGCTTGGAAAAATGGTGGAGGAGAGCGGGGTAGACATTTTTCCCGGTTTTGCCGGTACTGAAGTTTTGTACGACGGCGACAGGGTGATTGGAGTAAGGACTGGGGATAAAGGAATCGACTCTGACGGGACCAAGAAGCCCAATTTTGAACCGGGCATTGATCTTCATGCTAAGGTGACGATTTTTGGGGAAGGATCGCGGGGGAGTCTGGCCAAGACCCTTATAAAGCGATTTTCCCTTGATCAAGGTAAGAATCCTCAGAGTTTCGTGGTTGGAGTAAAAGAGGTATGGGAAGTTCCTGAAGGAAGGATCCAGCCTGGCCATGTTGTTCACTCAATGGGCTACCCCTTGAAAAGTGATACTTATGGAGGAAGCTTTATTTACGGTATGAAAGAAAATAAAGTTTCCATCGGCCTCCTTACAGGGCTGGACTATGAAGACCCATTTCTCGATCCTCACCGGGAGTTTCAGAAGTTTAAGCTCCATCCTTATGTGGCCTCCATAATAGAAGGGGGCAAGTTGATCCAGTATGGTGCCAAGACAGCGCCCGTTGGCGGTTATTTTTCAGTACCCAGGGTGAGTTTTCCCGGAGGGCTTCTTATCGGGGATTCCGCCAGCCTCTTTATTAGTCAGAAAATAAAAGGAATTCATATGGGTATGAAATCCGGGATGCTTGCTGCAGAAACTGTGTTTGAGGCCCTTGTCAAGAATGATTTTTCCGACTCACAGCTTGATAAATACCGGACAGCCCTGAGTGAAAGTTATGTTGGAAAGGAGCTTTACAGGGTACGGAATTTTCACCAGGCATTCCAGAAAGGGTTGTGGTGGGGGCTTACTAAGGCTGGCCTGCAGTATGTTCTGGGGGGAAGAATTCTCAAAAGCCGTCTGGAGGCAGATCCGGATTTCCTGCACATGAAAAAAGTCGTTGACTTTTACGGTAAAAAGACACCTTCAGAACAGGAGAAGGGTGATATTAAGTTTGACGGTGAGCGCACCTTTGATAAGGAAACAGACGTTTACTATTCAGGCACCACCCACGAAGAAAAGCAACCCCCTCACCTTAAAATCCCGGATCTTAATATCTGTTACGGCAAGTGCAGCGAAGAGTACCAGAATCCGTGTGTAAGGTTTTGCCCTGCCGGTGTGTATGAAATAGAGGTGGACGAGGAAACCGGGAAGCGGGAGCTAAAGCTTAATTTTTCAAACTGCGTGCACTGCAAGACGTGTGATGTCAAAGACCCGTACGAAAATATCACTTGGGTTCCCCCGGAGGGAGGAGGGGGACCTAAATATACACTCATGTAGTAAGAGGGATCTGAGTCTCCCTAAGCGCGGGGGAAAAAGATTGCCTATAATTCGACTAGCTGAGGAGGATGATAATGGCAGAAACACAGACCCAAAGTATATTGGTAGTCGGGGGTGGCATGAGCGGACTCACGGCCGCCATCGAAGCAGCGGAAGCTGGCTACGACACATACCTGGTGGAGAAGAACCCGTACCTGGGAGGAAGGGTGGCGCAGTTCTACCAGTACTTCCCCAAGCTCTGCCCCCCTTATTGCGGACTGGAAATAAATTTCCGTCGCATTAAGCAAAATCCAAAAATTCAGACAATCACAATGGCTGAAGTGGAGAAGATCGCGGGAGAGGAGGGAAATTTTGATGTAACGATCAAGGTTAATCCTCGTTACGTGAACGAGAATTGTACTGCTTGCGGAAAATGTGCGGAGGCATGCAGCATGGAAATCGACAATCCCTTCAACTATGGCATGAATAAGATGAAGGCGGCCTATTTGCCCCACGACATGGCTTTTCCCATGCGCTACGTACTCGACCCGGCACTGGTTAAGAGCGATGAGGCCCAGAAAGTCAAGGATGCGTGTCCGTATGATGCAATTGAGTTGGACATGGAGCCCAGGACAATTAACCTGAAGGTTGGGGCTATCGTGTGGGCAACCGGCTGGAGGCCTTATGATGCAAACAAGCTGGAAACATACGGTTTTGGGCAATACCCGGACGTGATTACAAATGTAATGATGGAAAGGATGGCATCGTGGACAGGCCCTACGAAAGGGAAAATCGTCCGCCTTTCTGATGGGGAAGCTCCGAAGTCTGTCGCATTTGTCCAGTGCGCGGGATCAAGAGATGAGAATCACCTGCCGTTTTGCTCCGGTATCTGCTGCATGGCCTCAATGAAGCAAGCAACCTATGTTCGGGAGCAATACCCTGACGCAAAAATTTACATTTTCTTTATCGACATAAGGACAACCGATCGCCTGGAAGACTTCTACTATAAGGTGAAGGAAGATGAGAACATCCAATTTTTCAAGGGAAAGGTAGCCAAGATTACTCAGGATGAAGACGGCAAAGGCCTCCTTTTGCGTGTGGAGGAGACCACCGCAGGAGCACTTCAGGAAATTTCAGTAGATATGGTTGTTCTCGCAACAGGGATGCAGCCCAACACCTCGGATGCCCCTCTTCCTGTTGAGGTTGCCTATGACGACTACGGGTTTCTAGCTTCCCAGGTCCCTAGACCCGGCATCTACGCTGCCGGCTGCACCAGAACACCTACAGGCGTCTCGGAGTCTGTTCAAGACGGGACCGCAGCGGCTCTTAAGGCCATTCAATCCATCGCCAGGAGGTAAGCTAAATGGAAAAGAAAATTGCAGTCTATGTTTGCGCAGGATGTGGTATCGGTGATGCCATTGATATAGAGCAATTAAGCAAGATCGCCACGGAAGAAAACAAGGTCCCCATTTGCAAGACTCATCAGAACCTTTGCAGCCAGGAAGGGCTGAAGCAGATTCAAGATGATATCGCAAATGAGGCTGCCAATACCATTGTGATCGCGGCATGCTCTCACAGGGTTATGTATGACGTGTTCAAGTTTGAAAACTGCATTGTTGAGCGGGTAAATCTCCGCGAGCAGGTGGCATGGTCACAAAAGCCCGGTGAGGAGGATACACAAATGATGGCCGAGGATTATCTCCGGATGTCGCTCGCCAAGGTAGGTACAATGGAGCTGCCCGAACCCTTTCAGCCTGAGGGGGAGATTTCCCGGGATATTCTTGTGGTCGGAGGTGGTCTTGCAGGACTTGCCTCCGCAGTAGAAGCCTCAAAGGCAGGCCGCTCTGTTATCTTGGTGGAAAAAGAGAATGAACTTGGGGGATTTCAAAAAAATGTCAAGAAGATTGCTTCCCTGCCGTACAAAGATATTAGAGATAATATCATTGGAGATCTAATAGAGGCTGTCTCCAGTGATAACAGAATAAAGGTGTATACAGGCGCTAGTGTTGAAAAAACTGAGGGAGGCCCCGGCGTGTTTGATGTCTTGATCAAACAAAACGGTTCCTCTGCTCAGCACAAAGTCGGAGCCATCGTGCTGGCAACAGGGTGGGAGCCATACGATCCTGAAAAGCTCGACAAGAAGCTGGGATTTGGCGCATCTCCGAATGTGATCACAAACGCCATGTTTGAGGAAAAATACCAGGAAGGCAGTATCACCCGACCAAGCGATGGTAAGAATGTTGCCAATGTAGCCTTTCTTCAATGTGCGGGGAGCAGGGATCCAAATCACCTGCCTTACTGTTCAACTGTTTGCTGTATCACAGCCCTAAAGCAGGCTCTTCATGTGAAGGAACAAAACGCTGATGCCAGTGTCTTTGTTGTTTACAAGGAAATGCGAACACCCGGGCAATCTGAAGATCTTTATAGAAAGGCACAGGAAGCGGGAATCACATTTATCCGTTGCCAGTCACCGGAGGTCATTGTAAGTGATGGTCAGGTGAGCGTTGAAGCAGAAGATGAGCTCTTGGGCGAAAAGGTCCTACTTGAAGACCTGGACATGGTTGTTCTGGCAACAGGCATGGTGCCCGTGAGTGCATTTGGTCCTGACGTTGCGCAAGAAGAAAAAGAGCAAGGCGAAGGGGAAAAGAAAGAGGAAGAGGAACTAGAGGTTCCGCTTGATCTAATAAGGCGTTCAAACATGTTAAACCTTGACTACCGCCAAGGCCCCGAAGTTCCTGCGCTCCGTTACGATTTTCCCGATTCCCATTTCATATGCTTTCCTTATGAGACAAGGCGAACCGGAATTTATGCGGCTGGCGGGATTCGGAGGCCCATGGGCATTGATTCCACGATGAAGGATGCGGCTGGTGCGGTAATGAAGGCAATCCAGTGTATCGAACTGACAGCCCGGGGAGCGGCCGTTCATCCACGGGCGGGCGACATGAGCTTTCCAGAGTTTGCCATGCAGCGCTGCACCCAGTGCAAGCGATGTACGGTGGAATGTCCTTTTGGTGCGATCAACGAGGACGAAAAGGCAAATCCCTTGCCGAATCCGACCAGGTGCCGCAGGTGCGGGGTTTGTATGGGAGCGTGTCCAGAAAGAATTATTTCATTCAAGGACTATTCCGTGGCCATGATTGGAAACATGATAAAGGCAATAGAGGTGCCTGAGGAAGACGAAGAAAAGCCCCGTATTCTCGTGTTGGCATGCGAGAATGACGCCTTTCCGGCCCTTGACATGGTAGGCCTAAACAGGATGACCTACAATCCCTGGGTGAGAGTAATACCCCTTCGTTGCCTTGGGTCCATGAACCTGGTCTGGATAGCGGATGCCCTATCAAAGGGCATAGACGGAGTGCTGCTGCTTGGCTGCCAGCATGGTGATGATTATCAGTGCCATTTTATCAAAGGAAGTGAGCTGGCAAGTATCAGGCTGAGCAAGGTATCAGAGACACTGGATCGTTTGGCTTTGGAATCAGATAGGGTTCGATTTGAAACCATTTCCATTATTGACTATGACAAGCTTCCGGGGTTGCTGGATGAGTTTGCTGAAAAGCTTGATGAAGTTGGACCAAACCCATTCAAAGGCTGGTAGTTGACGAATAGCAGGAGGGATAAGCATGAGTGTTAGAGTTGATCCGAACTTGATGAAAGAGCTTGAAGCATTCGGGCTGAAGGATGCCAACAAGTGCTTTCACTGTGGAAACTGTACCGCCGTATGTCCGCTTTCAACACCGGAAAATCCCTTTCCGCGGAAACTGGTAAAGTACGTTCAAATGGGGCTTACCGATAGGCTCGTTGAAAGATCTGAGCCGTGGCTCTGTTATTATTGCGGAGACTGCTCAGATAATTGTCCGCGTGGTGCAGATCCGGGCGAAACAATGATGGTGTTGCGCCGATACCTCACCTCCAAGTATGATTGGACGGGATTTGCACGCAAGTTTTATACTTCCGAGAAGTTTGAAATCATTGCAGTCACTATTGTGGGTATTCTAGTTGGTTTGGCAATGTGGATATTTCATGCGGGCAACCCCAATATGGAACATGCCCAGCTTAATACGGTGTGGCCTGCTCCGGCCATTGAGATCGGCGACCTGATAATGGCAGGTGTTCTCTCCTTTTTTCTGCTTAGCAACACCTACAGGTGCTTCAAGTTCGTGATGGGAGATTTGAGAACCAAAATCCCGATTAAGATATATGTCAGAAAGGCATGGGAACTTGTTGCCCATTTTCTTACTCAGAAAAAACTCGGGGAATGTACTGACAAAGTCCAGTGGCTTGTTCATCTTTTCATCATGACCGGTTACAGTACTGTTTTCATGCTGGTGGTGATTTTTCTGGCAGGTGGCATTCACGTGATAGGCCTTTCCTGGGATAAGATAATGTTCCAGAGGGACGTTATCTATCCCTTTTTCCATCCCGTTCGCCTGCTTGGATATTATGCAACGGCCGCACTCCTTTACGGTACGACCTATGCCCTTATAGGCAGGATTAAGAAAAGGAAGGCTCCTTACAAGAATTCTCATGGTACTGACTGGATGTTCCTCATTTTGCTTGAGCTGACCACTTTTACAGGAATTCTTGTTCACTTTTCAAGGCTTCTTGACTTGGCTTTGACAACTTATGTCATATACGTAATTCACCTGATGGTGGCCGTTCCAATGCTTGTTCTGGAGGTTCCTTTTGCCAAATGGGCGCACCTGGCTTTCCGCCCTGTTGTTGCCTATGCTTCTGCGGTAAAGGAAGAATACCTGCAAGGGGAAACCTCACAAGCCTGATAAGAGAAGAGGCTTTCAGCCAGAGCAAAGGGGCCGAACCTCCTGGTGGAATAAGTCGGAGGTTTGGCTCTTTTTTCTGAGCCCATTAATTGCTATAATTAACTAGCCTGGCGCAAGCGGACGGGGTATCAATCGGAAATTTTCTTAACGCCCCAAGGGGCGGGGAATTGAACCCTCGTTCCCCCCTAAAGATTGAGGGATCGATTCCTTTGCCGGGGATGTCCCGGCACGTGAAAAGCAGATGGCTTATGATTTTCAAGAGGGGTAAAAAATGGATGAGCAAGAAATACCGAAATGCCCTTACTGCGGGGCGGCGTTAAAAAAATGGCGAACCCCGGCTGATTCCACCTGGGGGACTTTATTTCAGTGGGTATGCTTCAATGACGAGTGTCCCTATTTTGTGAGGGGCTGGGATTGGATGTGGCAGGATCAGCGGGTGAAAGCCTCATACAGGTACAGATTAAACCCGTTAACAGGTGGATCCGGACCACTTCCCACTTGGTCCTATGAAGCGCACAAGGATCGGATCATAGATGACTAACAGGGTAATGAAGAAAATCGGAAGGAATGATCCCTGCCCGTGTGGTAGCGGAAAAAAGTTCAAGAAGTGCCACCTTGGGCGAGAAGACGAACTTGCACTGGCCGGACTGGGAGAGATTTCTGTTGAAGAAATGGGCGAAAGAATAGCTGACCTGCCTGCGGTGAGCTATGGTCGATCAAGGGAAATGATTGAGGGCTTGGACATAAAGAATCTGACCGGCAGCACAGTAGGCGTTAAATTCATTGATTTGAAAAGCTATACCGAGCTGGATTTTCTAGGGAGTGGCCCCAGTGACCCCACAAGAAAGGGAAGCGGGAGTATCATTGTGAATCTTTACAAAACAACGAAAGCTGATCCGGACAATATATATGTTGCCATCTCAGAAGATGTTGACGAGGCAACACTTGCGCACCAGCTCGCACATGTGCTTGACTATCTTGGAGGTTCAAGGCTTCTTCCCGGCACACTGGAACCTCTTGCCTTCGAACTGGACATTCCCGTGGAACACCTGGAGCATCCGGATGAGTTTGGATACTGGCTTGACTTTATTAAAAAGAAATTTGATGTAATCCCTGATGCAGATGACTCAATAATTTTATATCTTTATAAGGAAAAACTGCTTATAAAAGGCGGGGAAATCCGGGCGAAGAACGGGCTGGTATTAAAATCCAAGTCAGACCGGATATTGAGATACCTGAGTGAACACAGCGAAGAGATCGATTCTCTGGTGCGGAAACGTCCCGGGTACATCGGAGCACGAAAAGCCTGAGCATGACCTGCGCTAACCCGGAATTGAATGAGATCCGTAGCGCCGCACCTGAATTGTTTTTTCTCCAAAAAGGCTAAATTTCAGCCAGTCAAATGAAAATTTCAACAGGGCGACATCGTCAGCTTCAAGCCTGGTCTTTAAATCGTTGTCCAGTTCAAAAAGATGGAAAAATTTGCTTTTGAAGATGAGCTCTCTTAATTTGTCGAGATTGTAAGAGCCGATATAGAACATCTGTATTTTCAGGGATATCTCGTTCTTAGACCCAAGCTCCCTGGGGAAGTCTAAGATTTCCAGCCACTCATCATTCATCTTATTGTATTCCTCAAGTCCCTGATCGGCCATCCATTGCTGTACGGTCCATACCCGATCTTCTTGAAAACCAAGGCAATGGGTTTCCTGAACAAGGAAAAAGTCTTCTTTTGTTCGGCTGTGTCGAGGAAGCCATAACGAAGCCCTTCCCAGGGGGTAAATTCGACACGCAGAAGGCCGGTCTTCATAAATAGAGCACCCTTCCCTGGTTACAAATGGACAGGTTTTTTCTCTGTCATTGTTCATTTTGAGAAAAACCATTGGAAAGCGAGGATGTCTGTCAAAAGATATTGATGTATATTGTTCCAGAAAATCTTCTGAACTGATGCCAAGCCTGGTTTTCATGCGTACAATATCATAAGGAGTGAGGACAAGATTGAGGTTTGCGCAACACTTCGTGAAACAGGGGACCTCCTTATGACAGAGGAATTTAAACTTGTTTCCTTCAATCGGCCTGAAGACGCTTTCTTTTTTACTCTGGGTCATGATGGTTCCCTGCTGCTGCAAGAAGTTTCACGAAGACTGGTTCTTAACATAAAACAGTTTTTCGCCAAGAAGACCAAATTTTACCCAGTCAATGCCGAGTTTGAGTAATTCCTCGTCCGATTTTTCTATACCACTAACCCTTTCCTCTGGGACATCCAGCCTTTTAAGAAAAGTGCTTTTGAATATGAAATCCCGGAATCTGTCAAGGTTATATAGTGCCATAAAAACCATTTTTTCTATATCCGGGTTTTCTATATCCAGATCCTGTGCTTGAAGAGGTGTGGTAACAGTGGAAAGCAATGCGTTCATTTCCTCATAGGGAACTATGCCTTGATCCACAAGCCATTCCCGTATGCTGGATTCCTTTTCCTCCTTCAGGCCCAAACAATGAGAAGAGGTGGCAATAATTCTAAAAGTCCCATCATCTTCCATATCCAGGGGATACATTCTGCAGGGCCAGGGACGGTCCTGGTAAACAGCACAGCCCTCTTCTGATACAAAAGGGCAGTTTTTGTCCTTCTCATTCATTTTGAGAGCCACCATGGGGATCAAGCGTTTTTCCTTTGGTATTATGACAGTGTAATCATCCAGGAACTTATCAGAAGATATGCCAAGGGCCTTTTTAAGGCGCAAAACATCGTATGGCGTCAGGACGATTGTCACATCCCTGCAACACTGGGTAAAGCAAGGGACTCCCGGATAGCATTTGAATTTGAAAAGATGTTTTTCATCCATCCTTTCACCTTTTTGTTCTTTGCTGGTATTTTTCATATCACTCATTTTTCCTTTCATGGTATCAGGGTTGAACGAGGGGGACTGAATCCTGCCTTTGACAACAACCAGAATTGTCGAAGAATCGGCCCCCGGCCCACACTGCCTCCTGTTCTGCGACAAGTTAAGAACTTAGTGAGGAGGAGAGGGCTTGACCGGCAAGATCATCCCCTTTTGGAAAGTCACTGATCTCCAAATACCGGGAGGCAAATAGCTTTTCACATTTCAGCCGGCTCTTTCATGAATCAGGGACTAATAATTTTCTTGACCTATCTCGACACTATATATTGTTATAAAGATGCTGTATATAACGGCAAAGCTTGCTGGTCAATTGATTTTCGCTTGGGATCAGGGAATATCATGAAGCACTATGGAAAAGAAATTGTATCATGCTCTGGGAGTAGAGGTACATCAAAGCATTGAGCAGAGCTGCAAATTCAGACAACAACAGGAGGTCAACGAAAAATGCAGGAAAGAACACTGTCGATTATCAAACCTGACGGCGTGGCCAGGGGGCTGATAGGAGATGTTGTAAAACGACTGGAACAAGCCGGTCTTAGGATCAAGGGAATGAAAATGATTCGAATGAGCAAAGAGCAAGCAAAGGGATTTTACAAGGTACACGAAGGGAAACCTTTTTACGAGAGCCTTACAGATTTCATGTCTTCAGGTCCATGCGTTGTAATGGTGCTTGAGGGGGAAAATGCAATTGAAAAGTACCGCAAATTAATGGGAGCCACCAATTATGAGGAGGCTGAAGAGGGAACCATAAGAAAAGAGTTTGCCTCTGACATCGAGAAAAACGTTGTTCATGGCTCTGATGCCCGGGAAACTGCAGACTTTGAGATCAGGTACTTTTTCAGCGAGTTGGATATTGTAAGCTATTAAGAAAAGGCTGAAATCAAAGAGGCCATCGCACTTTCTATTGTTCCCGATCGTCATTCTCAAAGGTTGCAGACGCTTCGCTTGATGGCAACCCTTAGCCCCGCTCAGCGGATTGCGCAGGGTGGATCTTCCCAGGAACGCGGAAGGGCTGTGGCCTCTTTTCTAAAGCTCTCGTTTTCTATTTGCTTTATTCCCGATTATTTCTTTTCCTCTTTTCCTTCTTCCTCTTCCGGTTTTTCTCCTTTTAGCTCCTTCAATTCTTCCTTGAGGGTCTCGACTTCTTGCTTTAGATCGCTTTTTTCTGCCTCGAAATTTTCTGAAGCTCTTTTGTCTTTGATTTCCTCAATACCCAGGTATGTGGCCAGGGCCCCGCCCAAAATGAGGAGTATGGGTACACCTGCCATCAACGCCTTTAGAAAGTATCCCCACCAGATGATAATACCCACAATCCCGAGAACCAATGCAATCAAACCACCTGCTAAAGCCATCATAACGTTACCTCCTTCATAACATGAACTGAACTTTGTTTCTGCAAACCGGATTCACTGACACCAAAATAAAAGGTTGGTGAAGCCGTGTATATCAATGGAAAAATCGAATAAGAATTAAATTATTCTCGTTTAAAAGTCAAATAAATCTTGCACAAAAAGATCAATGCCCGTCCCACGGTAAGACTCCACATCAGAAAGGGAGGCAAAACTCGGGCATGCGCAAGGCAGTGGGCTGTTTCACACCTTCTTTCAGGCAGGACACTAAAGAGGATGTTACCCGTGCTCTACCAGAAGTGAGTTTTGGGCAGCGTTCATATTTAAATCCAGAAAGGGAATTTTTGCACGCGGCCAGGGAAATCAAGGGCTTGCGCAGAGGCACACTTTAGTAAGTCGTACAAGAAATTTCACGGATAGACCCCCGAGGGATAGGCTTTGTATTTAACCGGGCTGGCCGGATACTGCGGAAAAAGGCCGTTTATCCGCCTTCGGAGAAAACCACTGGTTTACCGGTGGGGCTCCATAGCTAGAAATTAACTCAGCGTGTGGTGGATTTCGGAGCAATGATGAAAACAATGGGTTAGAAATTTGTAAATTTTATGTTGCATTTTTTCTTTTTAGTTTTATTATATGATATTGTGTAGGTGCTGCAATAAAGCAATTCGTTGAAAAAAGCCTTATTTCAATGAAAAAATAAGAAATTATGCAATTTTCTTTAATAAATTGGTGTTACTGGCTTAACGCAGGCAGATTCAGAATTGAAGAAAAACTAAAATCTATTTATCCTTTAAATTTGTCTTTTGGCTGGTGCTGCCAGCGTAGCTCAGTTGGTAGAGCAACTGATTTGTAATCAGTGGGTCGGGGGTTCGATTCCCTTCGCTGGCTCCATGCCCAAGGAGGTTGTCGGAAAACTGGATTCATTGGAGGCTATCGGAAAGTGCTCATCCCCCTGTTCGCTGCGGGACGAAACCCTTGAGAAGAATACTGGGCGTACTTAAGAGGTACTGCGTTATGACGAAGGGTGAGGATAACGCAGCCCTTCGGCTATGCTCAGGGCCATGAGCCTGTCGAATGGCAGATGGGCGTTTTTCGACGGTTTCTTGGATTGAGAGATGGGACGGAGAGGTTCCCGAGCGGTCAAAGGGAGCAGACTGTAAATCTGCCGGCTCAGCCTTCGGAGGTTCGAATCCTCCCCTCTCCACCACAGTGTGCCGCTGTTCGGGATCTGTGAAAACTTAACACGTTGTCGGGATACTTGTAGATATCCTTGCCAGCTCGACTGACACCCCTTACTAACGCTGGAGGAAATAGCACGCGGGAATAGCTCAGTTGGCTAGAGCGTCAGCCTTCCAAGCTGAGGGTCGCGGGTTCGAATCCCGTTTCCCGCTCCATACTTAGAACGGTTTGGAATGCCCTAACGGCATAACCAGCCTGCGAATTCGGTGAAATTATCATCAAGCAATTAAGAGGTTTTTAGGAGACTGAAAGACCGGCGGGCCCGCCGGTTGGATGCAGAGTTTGCCTTGGTTTGCAAAATTTAGAAGATGCCAGACCTCAGTAAATGCCCACGTAGCTCAGTAGGTAGAGCACATCCTTGGTAAGGATGAGGTTCACCGGTTCGATCCCGGTCGTGGGCTCCAGAAAAAGGTGATAAGCGCTAGAGGGGGGTATTGAATTAGGGATTAGTGTTTATAATTTGTTGTTTTGATCCGCCGGAGGCGGACGAGGGTTCAAATCCCCGCCCTTGGGGCGTTAAGGAACTT
>JAFDEF010000036.1 GCA_019310485.1 Deltaproteobacteria bacterium
GTGAATGTAGGTCCCAAATTGGCACGTATTGAGATGGCGCCATACACGCTCTTCGCTGTGATCGTATATGCTTACTTTCTCTTGGCATTCTGGGCAGCTCCACTTGAAACCAGAACGGCCCTCTACCCATACATCCACTCGGCCCGTTCTAGAATTAAGCTCAACTTTGCTTACTTTCCAGGGATCACTGAGCCCAAGCAAGGCTTCATAAAATTCCGTGTCTCGCATTGGCATCCTCCTTCGAAAGAATTGGCCAATGCGATACTACAACACAGGAGTAAAATTGACCACAATATATAGATTCACCCACGGAAAACCGTGAAGGACCAATAAAAATAATCGTAAGAATTAAAAACACCGGTACGGCACCAATCAAAAAATGATTTTTAAACGAGTACTCTCCGTATAAAATCAAAATAGCAATCCATATTGGAGAAAACACCCATCTCCAATACATGACAGGCCTTCTCATCTCTTTCCAAACAAATCGAAAAACTGATAACGGGAAGCTTAAAAGAAAGAGAAGAAAAGTCATTTTTGACATAACGATCAACTCCAAATTGTATAGCGTAGTTGGGTTAGGCTATACTATCATTTTACACCCAAATCTTTTTTCGCTTGTGTTTTTATTTTCCTTAAGGCCTTGTTTACACATCTCACTTTGGCACTTAGGTATTCATAGAAACTTGGTTCATTTTTTGTTTTTTCCATTTCATCCCATAGGCTCAACATGGCCATTTCGGCTTCCTGAGAAATAAAGAATGAACCGATGTTAACGGCCTGCCGTATTTCCTCCGAGGCTCTCTTCAGTTTTTTCTGAAGATCCTTTTCTTTATCCTCTGATGGGTCTTGATGCATCTCAATATATTCCATCTGATCTTCACAATAAACCTTTACTTGATGTAGAGATTTGACAATGTTCGAATATGAATCAGCTTTTCGAATCCACCATTGCTCAGAATGAAAACGTCTAAGTGATAAATGTACAGTGACTATTGCCGTGATAATTGCAATTAGCAAACCTGGCAAAAGCTTGACGAACAAATCATACATCGACAGCACTCATTTTAAACCTGTATTAAAGTCCTTTGTCCCGTTAAAACATCAGATGGAATTTGAGGCCAATGCGCGCGACCAGTGACAGATGCAAGCTGTAAATGCCCTGCAATGTAGTGAGCACAAAGCTTCCCGAGGCCCTTTGCCATGTCTCCGGCTGCAATGGATGCCTGGATATCTGAAACAAACCTCCGCCCTGCGGCTCTTCGCTTTGCATTGCCTATCGAATAAATGATTATGCTCGCAACGAGGATGCCAAGAGAGATTTTCCATGAAAAAAAGAGTACTGGCAACGCAACCAAAAAGACAAAAATGGCAAGACCTTTCCAAACCTGATAGGTTTTATATTCAGGAAAGGCAAGTGATAGGCTAAGAATATCAACATTTATTGCAATATTACCTTGTGAAACACCCTCTGCAATAACCGTGACATTCTTCCAGAAATCTTCCGCTGCCACTTCCGCTTCCTGATTCAGAGGTTGGCCAAAGAGGTCCGCTAAGAGATTCTTGAAGTCATCAAAAGATTTGACCATTTTATTTCTCATTTCTGCTGCCCAACGCCAAGGGTAACTTGCGCCCGCTTTTTAGGGCGTCAAGTTCACCCGCTGGTTAGCAGATTCAGGGCTGGTTCTCCTGAAATTCCCGCATAATACGTCTCTCCCAAATGAAATGCCTGTAGATGGTGACTCGCACGAACCAAGACAGAACGAACCATTTCAAACAAACAATAAGGCTTATCAGCGGTAACCAAGAAGGGTTTTTCAAATTGTAGGATGGAACCATAATAAATAAAAGGGCTGTGAGCAATACCCACGCAATACCAAGGATTTTGAAAGTCTTTCTATAGAACCTTCTGCCATTCTCTTTCCACTTTTGCTGAAGTAAGGCAGTGTCCCTTTTCGCCGATACCTCTAACCTCTGGTCTTCCTGATTCTTAAAAGCTTGGCATTGCTCATCCTTGCAATAGTAATACTCTCTTCCTTCCGTCAAGCATTCTTCACAAAAGTATTTTCTGCAAGAATGACATGGAGCAAGCGATTTTTTGTCAGGATGGTTAAAGCATTTTTCTTTCATTCATGATCCTCTTTCGCAGAATATCATCATATTTTCTGCTGCTAATGGCGAGCTGAGCTGCGGTTCTTCCATGTTAACGACGCAAGGGTGGTTAGCATGGAAGGTCCCTCAGCTCCAGCGTTTGGTTCACGCCGCTTGCGGCGGGGACCAAACGCTGCTGGCAACGCTCAGCTCGCCATTCACGCCTCCGCAGGCGGCATGAACCATTAAGTGGTAAGGATTTTAGCAATGATATATGGTATTGTGAGATTAAATCTTGAGTTTAATTACAAATCAGTGTTACACGATAGAGATAAAAAATCAATAATTATATCACACCGGAAACCCTCGGAAATTGCTGGACCACAGGCGGGATGTTATGCGCTTAAAGCATTATGCGTATCGTACCGAACTTACCTATTCAGGCTGGATTAAACGTCTCATCCTCTTTCATGATAAGAACCACCCAAGGGAGATGGGCGCGCTTGAACTTGAAGCCTTCTTGACCTGGCTTGCTGTTGACAAGAAAATCTCCAAATCCACACAGAACCAGGCATTCAATGCTTTGGTTTTTCTTTATCGGGACAACCTCAACCCCATTTATTTTGTGCGTCCTGGGTACATGAAGTTCAATGTCTCCCAGCTCCGTCAATAGGTGCCTGGAAAAATAACCACTCCTGCGCTCCTCCCCATCACGACTCCCCAACTCCTCCATGTAACGGTCAATTCTATCTTTCGTCCGACATTCTAATATCTCGGTCAGACTCTCACGGGCTGCTACTCGATAATCACATCTCCACTCCTCTGAAAGATTCATTTCTTTCTTGCCTGACCTCAGGCAGGGATTACTTCCTATGCTTGTGGCAAACTCTTAATTACTGCTCTTCTCATTCGGGTGCCTCTTTCCTATTGCTTTTTCTTTAATTTCACTTAGGAGGTACCCCTTTTCTCTCCTTGACACAAGATATGATACACTACCCGAGTTGATCTTGCCATTGACAAAAAATGTATCTTGATTGATAATAGATTTATGTTATTTAGTTGTTTGAGTAAGTTAGCGCCAGGTCAGTATTAGCTACCCCCCTATTGAGGCGTCATATCCGAAAGAGATTAGACTGTTTAGTAAAAGGTAAAAGCAAAAGCCTTCATTTCAAAAACAGGGATACCATCTCCAGAATGGCGCTCCTGGGAATAACTGTCAAGTTGGAAAAAGTGCAATTTTCTTAGCTTCTTGCCCTAGCGCCTACATATATAGCCACGGTCGGAACCGTGCTTCAAGAAAACAGGTAATTGATCTTGCCACTAGGTGTCCCACATGGCCATAGATCTTGACGGCTAAATTAATGATTAAGACAAGAAGGAGAGCCAACTCATGCACATAGAGGAAATCAATGCCCATTTGGATGGCCTAGAAAAGATTCTCAACAATGTGGCCCAAGGTCTGAAAGATGAGCATGACCTGGAGCACAAGAAAAGGCAGTTCCGGGCCGTTGACAACAGCATAAGGCAATTGAGCGAGGGAGGCATCCCTATACCACCGGAGCTGAATCAAATGAGAGAGACCCTGCAGGCTGAGATCGAAAGATTTTCCGTACCGCTAGAGGAAGTAGAAGATGCTTACAGAAGGGCGCTTGAGCTTGTTGTAAAACTTGGAAGGCTTTGTCGGCACAACCCCCGGAAAGACTTGTCGCTCATGGCTAAAGAAAAAAGACAGAGGGAAACCAAGGTCGCTGAATTGGGAAAGATTCTGGTTAGCGTCCTTCAGAAGATGGGTGGCAGTGGGCGAGAAAAGTCGGTAGTCCGGAAAGTTGAAGAGGCCCTTCAAGGCCAATTCACAGAAGCAGATTTAGACTGCCCACAAGGGAAGACACCAAGATGGCTGTCAAACCTGAGGCGAGCAAGGAACAAGCTTATAGAACAAGGCGTCTTGACGCCAAATTCAAAAGGCCGCAGATGGGCGCTAGCAGATCAAAGAGTAATTGAATAGTATAGCTACCAGGGTCTCAGGGAGGGGGTAAGATGAAAATACAAGAGCTATTGAGCGACATAAAGAATCAAAATCTTCTCCTGCCAGAATTTCAAAGAGAATATATATGGAACAAAGAGCAAGCAAAACAACTGTTTGTTTCTCTGGTTAAACAATACCCCATTGGGTCACTGCTATTCTGGAAAACACAGAACCCGCCGGAGTTGAAAAACGTGGACCAACCCCCAGACAAGTTAGGGACCGTTCAGGTCATTCTAGATGGGCAGCAGCGATTGACAACTCTTTACATGCTGGCAGAAGGAAGGGTTCCTCCATACTACAATGAGCAGGAGATTCTCGTGGACCCAAGAGACCTCTACTACAACCTAGCGACTGGGGACTTCCAGTACTATCAAGCGTCTCGCATGAAAGGTAATCCTTTGTGGATCCCGGTTGTCAGATGCTTGAGCGATCGTTCTGTCAACGTGTTCGAATTGGCGAAGAAGCAGAAAGATAATCCCGACAAAGTTCTAGAGCTAGCGCAGCTCTACAATGATAACTTGAACCGTCTGAAAAACATTAAGGAAATCCAAATCCCAATTCAGCTTATTCCCTCGCATGCAACGCTTGAAGAAGCGATTAATATTTTCGACAGGGTAAATAGCCAAGGAACAAAGCTGACGGATGCACAACTGGCCTTAACGCACATCACTGGGAAATGGCCAACAGCACGTCGCGTTTTCAAGAAAAAGATTCAGGAGCTCAGTGAAAAGGATTTTTATTTTCAGTTGCCCTTTATGACTAGAGTGTTGACTGGGATTGTATGCAAACGGGCACTGTTTGAGACTATCCACGACCGTCAGCAGGAGGAACTGAAAAGCGGCTGGGTTCAGGCATCGAAAATCCTTGACTATTTAGTGAGTCTCTTGCCCCATGGGGCATCAATCCATTCGACGGAAGACCTAAATAGCACAAACGTTCTGATACCGCTAGCAGTCTACTTGTCACTCAATAATGGAAAGTTTCCTACTGATACTTCCCTAAAGCATGCTATCCATTGGCTGTATGCAGCCCACATATGGGCGCGATACACAGCGCAAACTGATCAGCGCCTAGACCAGGATCTTTCAATTATTGTCCGAGAAAGAGTACCTTGGGACACCCTAAGGGAACAAATTATTGACCAAAGAGGCCGCATTGAGGTGAAGGGAACCGATTTTGAAGGACGGACCGCACAACATCCATTGCACAGAATGACTTACATTCTGGCCAAAGCCCATGGAGCTGTTGACTGGTTTAATGGCACTCCCTTAGGCTCGTCTCATGGTAGTTCGTACCGCATTCATAGCCACCATATATTCCCCCAGAGCCTGTTATATAAAAAGATCTATGATGCCGACAGTCACTTAGACAGAAAGAAGGTTAATGAGATTGCAAACAGAGCTTTCTTAACAGCTGATACAAATTGGACTCTTTCAAAAAAACCACCAGATGAATACCTACCTGAGGTTGAAGAACGGTTTCCAGGTGCATTAGTTAAACAGTTTGTGCCGATGGACCCCCAACTATGGAAGTTGTGGCATTACGAGGATTTTCTGGCGGCTAGACGGGAAAATATTGCAAGGAAACTTAATGAATTTATGGAAGCTTTAATTTCACAGCCTGAAGAGACGGCCCGTAAACGCCCGATCACTGAGCTGATAAGATTGGGGGAGAGCTTGAACCTGGAGTTCAAAAGCACGCTTCAATGGGACACAGACCGAAACCAGCAGAACAAAAACCTGCGTCATTCAGTGCTAAAGACGATCGCGGCATTTCTTAATACCGAGGGTGGCACTTTGCTTATCGGTGTGGAGGACGACGGTAGCGTTTGTGGACTAGATGATGACCTACGCTTATTGCACAAGTCAAAAGACAATTTTTTGCAATTGCTCAATTCATTGATCAGTGAATACATCGGGACTGAGTATGCTGGTCTCATAAAAACTAGGTTAGAGGATATAAATGGAAAGAGCATCTGTGTGGTTGATGTAGCTAAAGCACTAGATCCCGTTTATTTGAAAGGCGTGAGAGGAAAGGAGTTCTTTATTCGAATAGGAAATGCGACGAGATCTCTAGACCCAGAGCAGACAGTTGCCTATGTGAGCATGCATTGGGGTTAAAAGCAGCTAAGAATTTATCTAGAGTCTATCCAAGAAGGCGCGCGACGATGGCGACAGAGTGAAAGGAAAGCCGGCCCGACAGTATCTTCCCTCTCTGTCTGTTATGGTTGTACACTCGGCCGATGATGAGTTAATGTAAAAGCAGGAGCGCAGGCGTCTTTGATTCGTCTCCCGACCGAAAAGCCAGCCGGCGAGAATAAGATAAAGGGCACCTTTATAGACCTTGATGACTTGGGCAAGGACCTTGCCGAGATACAAGAAAACATAGGGGCGGGCGGATGTGGGGGTGCTTGACAAAGCAGAACAGTTAAAGGGAGAGAACGAAATTAATAGGATGAAGCAACCAGAGGCAAGAAAGGAAAAGAGAGAAAGTTTAATTGCCAAGGTAAGGTCCGGAATCATTCCATTCATACCGGCTTTTGGCACAGACAGCATATATAAAACTCGCCGAATCCCCCACGCTATCCAGCAAGATGTCCAGATCACTGAAAGTATCACCGCGCCCGTCAAAGAAAAGATTAGTGTCACTGGATTGGAAGAAAGCAAGAAAGCCTTGAAAAAATTGGCTTGGTTATGCTTGCCCTGGATAGGGGCCTTGAATGGCAAGAGAGGGGCTGAGAACCGTTTTTTCCCTTTATATGTTGGGGATATGGTTGGGGATGAATTCTGTGATCGAAAAGATAAGGGCTTAAAAATGGCGTAATGCCCTGATTTTATTATGGGGTGAGTGATGGGATTTGAACCCACGACCTCTGGGGCCACAACCCAGTGCTCTATCCAACTGAGCTACACTCACCACGGAGAATTACTTTATCACCTCCCAGGTATTTTGCAACAAAAACCTTTGCCTTTTAATGCGGATTACAGGGGCTGAAATCAATGGAGGAAAAGGTGGAGCCGGAAGAAAAAAAGGAAATGCTTCGAAGGATCCCTGCCGTGGATCGGTTGCTCAACAGCCAGGGAATAAGAGAGATCCTTGGAATCTATCCCCGCAACCTTGTGCTAACGGCCATAAACCAGGTGCTGGATAAAATTCGGCGCGACATACAGAGAGGTAATGCTCCCTCTGATCCCTCCTTCTTGACCCCTGAAAACCTATCAACCAAAGTGAGTGAGCGGGCGAAGATCCTTGAGCAACCCAGTCTCAGGCCTGTTATTAATGCCACCGGAGTGGTGGTTCACACTAATCTGGGCAGATCCTTGCTGGCTGAAAGGGTGCTTAGGAAATTCCCCTCTATTGCAGGCGGTTACAGCAATCTTGAATATGACCTTGCCAAGGGCAAAAGGGGTAGCAGGTACTCGCACGTGGAAGGGATCCTTAAAGAAATTACATCCGCTGAAGCTGCAATGGTTGTAAATAATAACGCTGCCGCTGTGCTGATCTCTCTTGAAACGCTGGCCAAAGGCCGTGAGGTTGTGGTCTCAAGGGGCCAGTTGGTGGAAATAGGGGGTTCTTTTCGAATACCGGAAGTCATGCGTAAAAGCGGGGCAAGAATGGTGGAGGTGGGCACCACCAACAAGACACACCTCAGAGACTACGAGGATGTAATTGGCCCGGATACCGCGCTACTCCTTAAAGTTCACACCAGCAACTTTCAGGTCATAGGTTTTACCGAGGAAGTGGATGCCGCAGACCTCGTCACCCTTGCCGAGAAATACGGTATTCCCGTCATGGAAGACCTGGGAAGTGGGTGTTTCGTGGACTTCTCCAAGTACGGACTGAACAAGGAGCCAACAGTGCAGGAGGCTTTGTCAAAGGGTGTGGATCTCGTAACATTTAGCGGCGATAAGTTGCTAGGGGGGCCCCAGGCAGGGATAATCCTGGGGAAAAAGCGTTTGGTCGAGGCTATAAGAAACAATCAGCTTAGCCGGGCCCTTAGAATAGATAAGCTCACCCTTCTCGCCCTTGAAGAAACGCTGAGAATTTACAGAGACGAGCAGGCGGCCCTGAAAGAGATTCCCACCCTGAACATTATTTGCCAGCCATATGGTACAGTGAAAAAGAAGGCGAGGCGACTCATCAGAATGGTGGGTAAAATAAGTACTGAAAATTTTGCAATTGACCTGGTGGATGGAAGTTCGAAAGTGGGTGGTGGAGCGCTCCCTTTGATGGTCATTCCCACCTGCCTATTAAGCCTTAAGCCGCGCCGCTTGGCTGCACACGAAATAGAAGCTGCTCTGAGATCAAACCAGCCCCCGATAATTGCAAGGGTCGAGAAAGATAATGTGCTTTTAGATCCCAGAACCGTAATGGACAAAGAGCTCAAGATCGTAGCAAACGCCATCACCTCCCTTGCAGAAGCAGGTGCATGAATGCCTTGTGGGAAAGACCCAGGTGGAGCCCCACGGGTAAGCCCGTGGCACCACTTAGTCTCGCCGAATTGCTTCGCAATCGGCGGGACTTAGTGGTACGACATCCCGCCCGCCCTTAGCCGCATTCATCCACGGCTAAAGCCGTGGCTTTCTTTCTGCGGGCGGGGTAAAGCCACTTGCCAACTCCCGGGGTTTGATGCTTGACAAAATGAGAAAAAACAATAATTTTTAAGAAGATAGGTAACTCCGCTGGTTTGCGGGGTGGCAAAAATTCCAATAGCTATGATGGTCCCGAGGGGCGCTGCTTGAAATAAAGGTGTACGGAAAGTGGAAAAAATAATCGAAAGAGCACTGCGGGAGAGCATAAAGGTAAAAGAAGAATTCGTCCAGGAAAATATCAGTAACCTCACATTTGTTGCTGAAAAAATTGCAAATGCTTTTACCAGTGATAGAAAGCTCATGATTTGCGGCAACGGAGGAAGTGCGGCAGATGCGCAGCATATTGCTGCAGAATTCGTAAACAGGTTTATGCTTGAGAGACCATCACTCCCCGCTGTTGCTCTTACCACAGATACGTCAATTATCACCAGCATTGCAAACGATTACTCCTTTGACGAGGTTTTCTCCAAACAGGTAAAAGCCATTGGCATGGAAGGCGATATACTGCTTGCCATAAGCACGAGCGGCAACTCCGCTAACGTAATAGCAGCTATTAAAGCGGCAAGGGGCCAAGGAATTTACACCGTTGCCTTTGCAGGAAGTGACGGGGGCAAGATAAGGACTCTTGCCGACCTGTCCCTGGTTGTCAAAAGCAACACTACGCCCAGGATTCAGGAGGCTCATATTCTTGCCGGTCACATTATCTGCCAGCTTGTTGACTTCATTCTCTTTCAACAACCTGCTACGGAATATTAGAAAAAAAGGAATTCTTTGGCACAAAACGCTGGCACAGGAGCATAACGAGGTCGTTTTCTATGGGGGAGACAAAACCACTTTCCCTTAAGGGGATCAAGTCATACTCAATAAAAGATAGACGCAGCAAGGTTGGAGTCAAAGACTTTGCCAAGAAGTGGGAGAGCGGCGGTGACCTGAAACTATGGCTTGAATCGCTTCCTCAAATTCTTGCAGCAGGAGATTTCAGAAAAGTGGTTCAAAATGTAGTCAAAGCCGTGCGGGGCAACAAAACAGTTGTCCTGGCCATGGGGGCTCATCCCATAAAAGTTGGATTAAACCCGATTATCATTGACTTGCTTGAAAGAGATGCTATCAGTTCCATTGCCATGAATGGGGCCGGAATAATACACGATACGGAAATTGCCATGGCAGGACATACTTCAGAAGATGTCTCCGCACACCTTGCCAGCGGCAAGTTCGGCATGGCGGAGGAGCCTGCAACATTTCTTAACGAGTCAATCAGGTATGGCGCTGAAAACGGAGTCGGCCTGGGAAAAGCCGTCGGATTGCGGCTTGCCGAGCAAAATTTTCCTTATAAACACCTGAGCTTGCTGGCCAGAGCTTTTGAACTCGGCAAACCTGTGACGGTACATGTCGCTATTGGGACTGATACAATCCACTTTCATCCAAGCGTAGATCCAGGGGCAGTGGGAAAAACCTCTCATCTTGACTTTCGCATATTTGCAGGCCTGATATCCAAGCTGAATCAAGGCGTTTTTATTAACATGGGCTCCGCTGTAATCATGCCCGAAGTTTTTCTCAAGGCTCTCACACTGGTGAGAAACCTTGGATATGAAGTAAATGAATTCACCACCTTGAATATGGACTTTATCAGGAACTACAGGCCACTGACAAACGTCGTTCAGAGGCCCACTCTTGAAGGGGGCGAAGGCTTTTCTCTGGTAGGACACCATGAGATCATGTTTCCTTTGCTGGCCTCCGCAATTATTGAAGGCCTGGAGAAAGATACCTAGGAGGGAAAAAGGAGCAAAATGCCCATTTACGAATACAGGTGCACTAAGTGTAACAAGGAATTTGAATACCTCGTTCTGGGGAGCGAAAAAGGCATAGCATGTCCCGAATGTGATAGCCGTAAAGTTGTGCGACTTATGTCTGCGTGCAGCTTTAAAAGCGATGGTGATTTTTCATCCTCATCCGGTTCCTCTGCTTGCTCGACATGTTCCGGCGGCACTTGCAGCACCTGCCACTGATACCTTGCAAGAATGAGCTAAAAGACCCAGGTAAGAGGAGATTTTAGTTGTTACGGGTTGGCTTTGGCTACGATGCTCACAGGCTTGTTCCAGACCGTACACTTGTACTGGGCGGGGTAGAGATTCCCGGTGCGCAGGGTCTCCTTGGACACTCTGATGCAGACGTACTAACCCATGCTATCATAGATGCGCTACTGGGCGCACTTTGCAGGGGTGATATAGGTCAACATTTTCCCGACAAGAACCAGGCCTATAAGAACATTCGCAGCGTCGTCATGCTGAAAGAGGTTATCAAATGGGTGGCTGAGGACGGATACAGAATTAACAACATTGATTCGACCATTGTGGCGGAAGAGCCCAAATTGGCCCCTCACCTCCCGGCAATGAGAAAGGCACTTTCAAAAGCCATGGGCATCTCGATTCAAAAGTTGAGCATCAAGGCAACAACTGCGGAGGGAATGGGGTTCTGTGGTCGCAAAGAGGGCATGGAAGCCTTTGCATTCGTGAGTCTTGTCAGCGGCAACATGGAACCCTGATCGCATTTGCGCCAACCTGACTCCAGCCTGGCTGAAATCCAGAAAATAAATCAATCAAGAAGTTTCCTTGTTTGAGGAGATTGATAATGACCATTAAGCTTTACAATACTGCAACCCGCAGAAAGGAAGTATTCCGACCCCTTAATGACAAAAAGGTTGGACTCTATGTGTGTGGCGTAACGGTATATGATCTTTGCCACATTGGACACGCGCGATCTGCCATTGTCTTTGATGTGCTCGTAAGATACCTGCGGGCAAGGGGTTTTGATGTGACCTATGTTCGAAATTTTACAGACCTTGATGACAAAATCATTAACAGGGCCAACGAACTCGGGAAGAAGCCCATGGAAATTGCCGAGCACTATATTGATGAATTTTACAAGGACATGGAGCGTCTCAGTATTTTGAAACCAGATAAAGAACCCCGTGCAACCCAGTACGTGGAGGGGATGATCCAGATGATAGCGACCTTGATTGAAAAGGGTTTTGCGTATGTTGAGGGCCAAGACGTCTTTTATTCGGTGGAAAAATTCAATGGATATGGCCAGCTTTCAGGCAGACGGCTTGAGGACATGAAGGCGGGAAGCCGGATAGCGGTAAATGAACGCAAAAGACATCCCATGGATTTTGTTTTATGGAAAGGGGCAAAACCCGGCGAACCACAATGGCCCAGCCCCTGGGGGCCTGGAAGGCCGGGCTGGCACCTGGAATGCTCTGTGATGAGCAGCCACTTTCTGGGGCCCACCTTTGACATTCACGGTGGTGGAAAGGATCTGCTTTTTCCCCACCATGAAAATGAGCGCGCCCAGTCTATTGCGGCCAACGGAGGAGAGTTTGCCCGATATTGGGTTCATAACGGTTTTGTTACCATAGATTCTGAAAAAATGTCCAAGTCGCTCGGAAATTTTCTCACAATTCGAGACGCCCTGAAAGAGTATCACCCTGAAGTGTTGCGTCTTTTTCTTCTATCAAAGCATTACAGGCATCCACTTGACTTTTCGAGAAATGCTGTATCTGACGTCCAATCCGGTCTTGTTCGCATTTACAGAACCCTTCAGAGACTCAACACACTTGTCGGTAAACCCACGACACAAAGCGAAACATCACTTTATGGATCTCTCTCCGATACAAAAGACCATCCTCTTTTAGAGCAGTTCACGAACCTGATGGACGACGATTTGAATACACCCGGTGCCATAGGCCTCATATTTGAAACAGTCAAAGACATGAACAGAACAATGGATAAATTGGGAGATAAAACCGGCACCAGGGATCGGGAAAAGCTTGTAACCGAGCGAGAACATCTTCTGAGGTGCGGAAATGTTCTTGGAATTCTGGCAGAGGAGCCCGAAACCTTTTTTCAAGAACTGTCTTCTTCCAAACCAGAGGCTGATCCTGAAGAAATTGAAAGCCTGGTGGCCGAAAGGGCGAGGGCTAGAGCCAGGAAAGACTGGGCTACAGCAGATGCTATACGGAATCGCCTCCGAGAGATGGGGGTGATTTTGGAGGATGGGCCAAAAGGAACCACCTGGAGATACGAGATCTAGGAGGGCGTGTAAAGCGAGCAATGGCGGAGTTTCAACTTGTAACAGAGCTAGAACCTTGCGGAGATCAGCCAAGGGCCATTGAGGGCCTTGTAAGCGGTGTAAAACAAGGGCTCAAACACCAGGTTTTGCTCGGTGTAACAGGATCCGGTAAGACTTTCACCATGGCCCACGTGATTGCTGGCGTTCAAAAACCCACGCTTATAATTGCTCCGAATAAGACACTTGCAGCCCAGCTTTATGGAGAGCTAAAGAAAATTTTCCCCCACAACGCGGTGGAATATTTTGTGAGCTACTACGACTACTACCAGCCTGAAGCATACATACCTCAGTCGGACACCTATATTCAAAAAGATGCGCATATTAACGAACAAATAGACAAGATGCGCCACTCTGCCACCCGCTCGCTTCTGGACAGAGACGATGTAATCATTGTTGCCAGTGTTTCATGCATCTATGGCCTCGGCTCGCCGGAAGTGTACCACAACATGATTCTCTACCTTGAAAAAGACATGGTCTTTCCCAGAGAAGATGCGCTGAAGAAATTGGTGGAAATACACTATGAACGATCTGATTACGATTTATCCAGGGGGCATTTTCGTGTCCGGGGTGACGTGGTGGACATATACCCTGTGCACGAGGAAGATCGGGCAGTGAGGATCAGCTTTTGGGGAGACCTTCTTGAGACCATCTACGAGATCGATCCTCTTACAGGCAAAACGACAGGAGAGCTGAACCGAATCACGATATACCCTGCCACCCATTATGTCACTACCGTGGATATACGGGAAAGGGCCATTACTCAGATAAAAGAGGAGCTGAAAGAAAGGATTGAATATTTCCGCTCCCACAACAAGCTTCTAGAGGCTCAAAGAATCGAAGAGCGCACGATGTTTGATCTCGAGATGATGCTGGAGGTGGGATATTGCCACGGGATTGAGAATTACTCGAGGCATCTTACCGGAAGAGCACCTGGAGAACCCCCACCAACTCTTCTCGACTACTTTCCAAGAGACTTCCTGGTCATCATTGACGAAAGCCACATAACTATACCACAGTTAATAGGCATGTATAACGGTGATCGTTCGAGAAAGCAAACACTGGTAGACTACGGGTTTCGGCTCCCTTCTGCCCTGGATAACAGGCCTCTCAAATTTGAAGAATTTGAACAGAGAGTAAACCAGGTCATATACGTTTCAGCAACGCCCGGGCCCTACGAACTCAAAAAGGCGCAGATGGTGTGCGAGCAGATCGTAAGACCCACGGGTCTCATAGACCCGGAAATTATTGTTCGCCCTGCCAAGAATCAGGTTGATGATCTGCTGCACTGGATTCGCGGCAGGATAGAGAGAAACGAACGTGTTCTTGTAACGACGCTTACAAAAAGCATGGCCGAGGATCTTACCGACTATTACGCGGAACTTGGCATCAAGGTTCGCTATTTGCACTCTGATATCAAGACAATAGAGAGAACGCAAATAATCCGAGACCTTCGCCTAGGGGTTTTTCATGTGCTTGTGGGCATAAACCTCCTTCGTGAGGGGCTCGACCTGCCCGAGGTGTCCCTTGTGGCGATTCTGGATGCCGACAAGGAGGGTTTTCTGCGTTCCGAAAGATCTCTGATTCAAACCTGCGGCCGGGCTGCAAGGAATGTGAACGGGCAGGTCATTCTGTACGCGGACGAAATCACAGGATCAATGGCACGGGCTATAGAAGAAAGCAATCGCAGGCGCAGGTTGCAACTGGACTATAACAGGGCCAATAATATCACGCCGACATCCATCCAAAAAGCAATCGATGATGTCCTCAGTTCGCCTTACGAGGCTGATTACGTGGCTGTTCCCTCGATTGAAGAAAAACAGGTTCTTTACCTTACCCCGGAGCGTATCCAGAAAAAAATCAATACGCTCCGCAAGAAAATGATGGATGCTTCAAAGAGAATGGAATTTGAGGATGCAGCGCGCTACCGGGATGAGATCAAGACACTGGAGCAATGGGACCTCGAACTCCGATGATGATCCATGATAAGCATGTTAGATTTGCCGCTTTCAAGTAGGGGCTTAAAAAAGAGCAACATGGCCCTGCCAACAAGCTCCATCCAGAAAATAGGCGCTTTGGGGATAACCCCGTTCACCAGCAAGCATCAGATGCAAGGCTTGCGAAATCCCGAGAAGCGAGGCGTACATTTACGCACGCCGCAGGGACGGGGGATGAGCGTAACGCAGCCCTTCGGCTATGCTCAGGGCCGTGAGCCTGTCGAAGGGCAGATGGTGTCTGGCGGTGAATCGGGGTGGTGTTTACACGCAGTTCCGCAACCAATGGAATAAATCATTTTAACGAAGAAAGGAATTCCCATGAGCGGCAACATAGAATGGGTAAGGACCCATTGTTCAAGAATGGACCATGGCGGGTGTTCTCTTCTGGTTCGTGTTAAAGATAACAGGATCGTCAAGATCAAAGGCGACCCCAATGGATTCTTGAACAAAGGTTACATATGCCCCAAGGCCCTGGCCCTTCCTGAAAGGCTGAACCACCCCCTCAGGTTGAAGCACCCCCTCAAAAGGGCTGGAAATAGGGGAGAAGGAAGGTGGAAAAGAATTTCCTGGCCTGAGGCCCTAAACGAAATAAAGGATAATTTCCAGAAGATCAAGGAGAGATACACTCCCAAGGCGGTGGCCTTTGGCCAGGGAATGCCAAAAGGGTTGGAACTCTTTGCCCTGATTCGACTTGCCAATGCGTTCGGATCGCCTAACGTTGTGGCGGTTCAGGACGTGTGCCACGCTCCAAGGGAGATCACCGGAGTTCATACCTGCGGATTTTATCCGGTCGTGGATTTTCACCACAAAAGCAGGCTGATGGTGATTTGGGCCAGCAATCCTCCCAGTACAAATGAAGAAGGGCAGGTCTGTAGCCTTCTCTTCAAACAGATCAGGGAGGGGACGGAGCTTGTGGTGATTGATCCCAGAAGAACCGCACTGGCTGAAAGGGCAAAATTATGGCTTCAACTCAGGCCTGGAACAGACAATGCACTTGCACTTGCCTTTCTAAATGTGATTATTGGAGAAAAGCTTTACAACAGGGCATTTGTTGAGCAATGGACACACGGATTCGATGAACTTGCTGCTCATGTCAGGAACTTTACGCCGGAAAAAATCTCCGAGATAACCTGGGTTGACCCCGACCTTATCCGCGAAGCAGCGAGGTTTTACGCCCTATCACATCCGGCAGCTATACAGTGGGGGAACCCGATAGAGCAAAACGCTCATACCTTTGACACGGTTCGAGCCATTATCTGCCTCATGGCAATCTGCGGGAACCTTGACGTGCCCGGAGGCAACATTCAAGCCAACGAGCCGGAAATTCTTAGCCTTGGAAAATTTGCCAGGGCAGACCTGCTCCCTGCGAAAAGAAAAGAAATGATCCACGCTTTTCATAACACTATCCCCCGTATGATGACCGTTCCACCGGCTTATTTCAGGAAAGCAGTTCTCGAAGATACCCCTTACGCTGTCAGGGGGGCTTACTTTCAGGGAGCAAACCCTTTACTTTCCTACGCTGAGAGCAGGCTTACCCTCAATGCCTTGGAAAAGCTGGATTTCCTTGCTGTATCGGATATCTTTATGACACCTACTGCGCTGTTGGCAGATATAGTTCTCCCGGCAGCGACGACTTTCGAGTTTAACGATATCGGACACTATGGACTGGGACACGGTTATATTCTCGCGCGGCCCAAAGTTGTCGACCCTCCAGAAGAATGCTGGCCCGACCTTAAGATAATCAACGAGCTGGGAAAACTGCTTACTTCCCCGGAACTCTGGTACGAGGATTATGAGGGCCTGATCCAGGAGGTATTGAGACCCAGCGGCTTAAGCTATGCCGAGTTTGTAGAAAAGGGATATTTACATGGACCCGAGAGGTTCAGGAAATACCTTTCCTCTGGATTTAGAACACCGAGCACCAAGGTTGAAATTTCCCTATCCCTGGCCAGGAAGTTCGGTCTCCCTGCTCTGCCGAATTTTAGCGGTTTACTTGAGGAAGATGATCCCGCGTATCCACTCATCCTGACCAGTTGTAAAAGCAGGTACTACCTGCACTCTTCATACAGGTGGCTGGAAACATTAAGAAAGTACAGGCCCAAGCCCAAAACCGAAATTCACCCGGTCACGGCAGCAAAGCACGGAATAGAGGAGGGAGATGAGGTAATCATCGAGACCAGAAACGGTTCAATCGTACAGCATGCCCACCTGACCGACAGGATTCACCCCAGGGTCATTAATACTGCATACGGATGGTGGTTTCCCGAGGCTGGTGCAGCCTCATTTTATGAATGGGAAAAATCGAATTACAATATGCTTACTTCAAGCGAAAACCTTGGACAGGCATTCGGTACCCCAAACCTGAAGGGAATTGGATGCAGAATAAAACCGATCCGATAAGTAGCTCATTTCTCAGGATTTCGTTCCGCTGCGAACAGCGGCATTAGCGTTTCCAAACAGCCTCCGGCGAATCAAGTTTTCCCTCAGGCTCCTAGTTCAGGAGGCCCCTTTCTTTGAGCGTCTTGTAAAAATAATCTTGTACTGATCCTCAACCCCACTAAAACAAATCCGGCACTCTGCTTCCCCTTCGCTACCAGCGCATGTTTCACACTCGGCAACCTTTGGAAGAGGTTCCAGGTGAACTTCAAAACCCATTTCCTTATACATTTCAACTGCTTCGCTAAGCCTTGGTTCATTTGCGACAAACCGCTTTGTCCAACCCCGGCTTTCCAGCTCTTCAATTCTGGTCTGTTCCCCACTCACCTAGGATTCTTCTCCTTCTACCAAGGCTATAGTCTTGCCGGAAAAGTAGCTTAAGAGCTTATTCTTGGGAGAGGGCCTGGGAGACGATTTAGACTGCATGTACTTGATGGTCAACTTCAGCGAATGCTCCATTTTTTCTTTAGGAAAAAGCTTTTTTTCCGAGAGTTCTCGGAGCAGCAAAAAGCTTTGTCTTGGAGCCCTGGATATCTCTCGAATGCTTTTTCTTAGCTCCAGCAACTTCTCAGCTCCAAACATTTCCTCTTTGATACCTGCAATGTCTTTAAGCTCATAGAGGGAAAGATCAGGCACATTGATAGTCACTGTCAGTTGCGCACTATCTTTCCCCTCCCAGCCATATTCCTGCCACAGCTCCCATACGTGTTTAACCACCTGAGGGCTGGTTGTCACGAGCAGTTCATGATCCTTCAAATAGCACCCGAATAGAGAAAACCACGCTTCATATATCTGCTCCAGATCAGAATCCTGGACCATAGGCTCTGCACCGAACTGGGGCAGGTCGTGAAAGAGGTTTTCAGGAGCCTCCCCCTCAACGATGCCCTTTAGAGGAGAGTCTTTCTTTTTAAGCAAGCGAAGGAGCCTGTCTGCATCCTCTCTTTGCTCCTGAACTTCCCTGGCCAGGTGCAAAATCAGGTGCCATTTGAAGCAAGAGTCCTCAGGGGAAACAGATTCGCGCTCCTGCCCGCTCCGAATCGCTTTTCGTATGTCCCACATGGTCTCACCATTGTCCAAACCAGCCTGGCTAACCTGTAAAAATGACGTGTAAGCTTTGTCAGGGTTTGCCCTGATCCAGTTCCTGTACTCTGAAAGTATCCCCCCGAATTGTTCCCCGGGTTTCAAATCAGCCGGAGGGTTGACTACCTTTATTAGTGAAACGGTCTCGCCCTCTGAAAATATTTCTGGTTTTTCCATGAACCATGGTTGAAAGACTGTCAAGGGCCCGAAAAACGAAAGAATTGCTGTTATGCTGCTCTGTGCGAGATACGAGTGAGGGAATACGATTGCCGGTAGGTCGTTTATTTCTCGAGTGGTAGCCATTTCTCTTAGCGCCTTTCAACAGATGTGCTTTTTCAGTTTCTGTATAGCACCATTCACTTCCAATGGCAAAAAGTATCACCCTGAAATTCTCATGATCACATTCTGGATCTCATGTGTGCTTTCGAAATGCGGGAGACTAGGATACTGTGCGCTCTTAGTGGCGCGCAAGTTCTTTTGCCTTGACTATCCCAGGCAATTGGACTACAAGCATAGCTTCAAGTTACGTAAATAATTAAATAATACGTGCATTAAGGAGACCATTGACCTGGCTTTAATGGTTACGCTGCGATGGAAAAAGAAAATCCTTTGATGGAACAAAGGCGGAAAAAGGCGCAGGATCTCAAAGCAATGGGGGTAGATCTTTACCCTGCAGGATACAAATGCGACCTTAGCGTGTCCGAGGCCATCGAGCGATTCGGGCCCCTGGATGCGCAATCTCTTGAAAAACAAAAGGAGCGCTATTCCCTGGCCGGGAGAATCATGTCGATTCGAAATTTCGGGAAAGCATCGTTCATTCATATCAAGGACAGAAGCGGTCGAATCCAGGCCTACCTAAGGAAAGACAAGCTTGGTGAGGAAGGGTTCAGGATTTTCAAGCTTCTAGATATTGGTGATTTTGTGGGCATAAAGGGGACTTTCTTTCGGACGCGGACCGGCGAGCTGACGATTCTGGCCGACGAGATCACTCTTCTGTGCAAGGCCTTGCGCCCTCTCCCGGAAAAATGGCACGGCTTGAGTGACATAGAAATCAGGTACAGGCAGCGCTACCTGGATCTCATCGTCAATGATAAAGTTAAGGATTTGTTTATATTGAGAAGTCGTATAATCCGATTTATCAGGGAATTCTTTAATACAAAGGGTTTTCTGGAAGTTGAAACCCCGATGATGCAGCCGATTCCGGGAGGAGCCACTGCCAGGCCGTTCAAGACTTACCACAATGCGCTTGGAATGAATTTGTATCTTCGCGTTGCCCCTGAACTCTACCTGAAAAGGCTGGTGATCGGCGGCCTGGAGAGAGTTTTTGAAATTAATCGCAATTTCAGAAACGAAGGTGTCTCTGTTGAACACAACCCCGAGTTCACCATGCTCGAGTTTTATATGGCATACGCTACTTATGAAGATCTTATGATCCTGACCGAAGAGCTTTTCAGTGACCTTTTACAGGAAGTGCTCGGCAAAAAAGTTATTGAGTACCAGGGTCATTCCATTGATTTCACCCCCCCATGGCGCAGGATTCCCCTGTTTGAGGCCTTAAGAGAGATCGCTGGATTGAGAGAGGAGGCTTTAACCGACATTGAGGCTGCCGCCTCCTTTGCAGAATCCAGGGACATCCCTCTGACACGGCGGGACAGCCTGGGGAAAATCCTGACAAAGATTTTCGACAATCTCGTGGAGCCTAAATTGATAAGTCCAACTTTCATATTCGGATACCCTACTGAAGTATCCCCGCTCTCACGCAGGAACGATAAGGACCCTTCGCTCACAGACCGATTTGAACTCTTTGTCGGAGGAAAAGAAATAGCCAATGCTTTTACCGAATTGAATGATCCGGATGACCAACGGGAACGCTTTAACCAACAGGTCGCTCTCAGGGAATCAGGCGACGACGAAGCCCAGTTTATGGATGAGGACTACCTTACTGCAATGGAATACGGCCTTCCTCCCACCGCAGGAGAAGGTATTGGCATTGACAGAGTTGTGATGCTTCTGACCGACTCCCCTTCTATCCGGGATGTCATTCTGTTTCCGCACATGAGGTCCAAGTGAGCCGTAATCCTATTGCACAATTCCATAAGGCCGGAGTGTTGTGTTAAATACTGCACTTAAGGAAGCTTATGCTATTTGAGCTTTTTCTCGGAATAAGATATCTGAAAGCCAAGCGTAAGCAGGCTTTCATCTCAGTCATCAGCATTATTTCAGTTGTCGGGGTCATGGTGGGAGTAATGGCTCTGATTGTGGTTCTCTCTGTTATGAACGGTTTCAGAGAGGATCTAATGTCCAAGATCCTGGGGGTCAACTCTCACGTACTCATCTTGAGCTATGAGGGTGCTTTTGGGGGGTATGATAAAGTCGCCCGTGCAGCAGACAGGGTTGATGGCGTGATTGCTACAACTCCCTTTATATACTCCCAGGTAATGGTTGAGAGCATGGGAAATGTCTCGGGAGCGGTGCTCAGGGGCCTGGATACCCGAACAGCCAGTGGCGTAATCAATATTAAGCCCATGATCAAAAAGGGCCCCCTGTCCTCGCTTGACTCCCTGCACAAAGGGCTCCCAGCTATTATCATAGGAAGTGAGCTGGCCAGGCAGATCGGCGTCCAGCCGGGAAGCGTTCTAACTGTGGTCTCACCTTACGGTAAACTGACCCCCCTGGGCAGAGTGCCTCGCAGCCGAAAATACACGGTTACCGCGCTTTTTGATTCAGGAATGTACGAGTACGATTCCTCCATGGTATACGTCTCACTGAAAGAAGCCCAGGATTTCTTAGGACTTGGAAGACGCGTGACAGGTATAGAGGTTCGCGTAAAGGACATATACAAGGCTGATCAAATCGGAAAATCAATCAACAAGAAACTGGGCTATCCTTTCTGGACAAAAGACTGGAAGCTTATGAATAGAAGCCTTGTGTCTGCTTTGAGACTGGAAAAAATAACCATGTTCGTCATTCTGACAATGATAGTGTTGGTGGGTGCTCTGAACATAGTGAGCACCCTTGTAATGGTGGTTATGGAAAAAACCAAGGATGTGGCAATACTGAGGGCAATGGGTGCGACTGCAAAGAGCATAATGGCCATTTTTGTCTTCCAGGGGCTGGTGGTGGGCGTAGTGGGGACGATTGCCGGGCTGGCATCCGGACTCGGGCTCTGCCACCTTCTTGCCAAGTATAAGTTCATAAAGCTGCCTTCGGATGTATACTACATCTCAACGCTTCCTGTAAGAGTTGAAACACAGGATATAGTTTTTGTAACCGTGGCTGCAGTGATGATCTCGTTTCTGGCCACGATTTATCCTTCGTGGCATGCATCGCGGCTAAACCCGGTCGAAGCCTTGAGATATGAATAGAGTCGACCGGAGAAATGTTCGGCTGCAATGGCTCAAACAAAAGGGTGAAAGGATCTTTCTGATGCGACCGGGCGACCCCCCCGACCAGGTCGGCCGAGTCGGAGGGCGCTTCAGGCACTCGACTTTTCTCAAAATATTGAGCACTTACCTTGAGGCTTTAAATGCTTGAGCTTGTAAATATTCACAAATCCTTCACACATAACGGCCTGGTGATAAATGTTTTAAGGGGCATTGATCTCGTGGTCCCTCAGGGTGCAAGCCTCGCCATAACAGGAGCTTCAGGAGTGGGGAAGTCCACTCTGCTCAATGTCATGGGCACACTTGAACCACCCACTCAAGGATCTGTCACATTTGAAAACAGGAACGTTTACGCGATGAATGAGGCCGAGCTTTGCCGCTTGAGGAACAACACCATCGGTTTCGTGTTCCAGTTTCACCATTTGCTTCCCGAATTCAATGCTCTTGAAAATACCCTTATGCCGGCACTCATTGCCAGGCTGAACAGAAAAGAGGCCACAAAAATGGCTGAGCGCATACTCAGCAAGATGGGACTCGAAAAAAGACTGAAGCACCGAATCGGAGAACTTTCAGGGGGTGAACAGCAACGTGTTGCCATTGCTCGGGCCCTGATTATGAAACCCAAGCTCTTGCTGGCGGATGAACCTACAGGTAACCTTGATATGGCCACCGGAGAGGAAATCGCCGACCTATTGGTAAAGCTGAACGAAGAGGAGGATCTTACCTTGGTTATTGCTACACACAATCAAAGCCTGGCAAAAAAAATGTCAAGCCAGGTGGAAATTCTCGATGGACGGATCAAACAAAGTGGATTGTAGAAGAAGCTCGAATAAGGATCGGAGGGGGTTGGGATTCAGAAAAACTCGGTTGATAGAATTTTTTCTTGTCCTCTTTGCATGTTTCTGGGGCCCTGCCCTGGGCCATGGGCAAGAAAAGAAAACCGTTGCCGTATTGCCTTTCGAAATCCATGCACCAAAGCCGCTCGGGTACCTAAGAGAAGGCTTGCAGGAGATGTTTTCCAGCCGCATGAAAAAGTATGGATTTACGGTGATAGAACCGTCGAAAGTCAATAAACACCCTATAGCGTCCCTGCCTACATTTGAACGAAGAGATATTGCAGCTATCGGCCAGGGTCTGCATGCTAGTTTTGTTATAACAGGCAGCCTGACGCAGGTGGGCAAAAGAATAAGCCTTGATCTTACGCTGACCGACATGTCAGGCCAAAAACGCCCCTTTTCCATTTTTATTGTGGAAGACAACATTGACATGCTTCCTGAGGCTGTGGACAGGGCTTCAAAAAGCTTTTACAATCAAATTACGGGTGCCTTGCAAATAGATTCCATTCGGGTGAAGGGAAACCAGCGGATAGAGAAGGAGGCTATTCTCGCAGTCATTGAAAGCAAAAAGGGTGATGTTTTGAACCTCGACAAGCTCGACAAGGACTTGCGTGCTGTTTACAAAATGGGTTTTTTCAAGGACGTTAGAATAGAAACCGAAGACGGCCCCAGGGGCAAAGTGGTCATATTCAATGTGGTGGAAAAACCGTCAATAGGAAAAATTACGTTCGTGGGCAACAAGAAGGTCAAAGATAGTGACTTGCGCAAAGAGTCAGGCATAAAGCTTTACTCAATCCTTAACCGAAGCGAGATAAAACAAAGCATCAACCGACTGAAGGAATACTATAAACAAAAAGGTTACTACAATGTTGATATCCGGGATAAAATAGAAGAGATTCCCGGAAACCAGGTGGCGCTCACTTATGAAATCAACGAAGGGGAAAAAGTTTACATCAAGAAAATCGAATTTGTTGGAAATACGAAGTTTGACGACGACAAGCTCAAGGACTTGATGGAAACCGGCGAAAGAGGCTTTTTCTCACGCTTTACCGGTTCGGGGTTGCTGGATAAAAAGAAGCTTGAATTCGATGTGCAAAAACTGGCTGCTTTCTACCATAACCACGGCTACATTAAGGCGAAAATAGGAGAACCGAAAATCTCTTACAAAAAAGGATACGGCTTGACCATAACAATAGAGGTGGTGGAAGGGAAGCAATACGCGGTAAACAAGGTGAAGCTGGAAGGCGAGCTCATCAAGCCCGAAGAAGAACTTCTCAAGAAAATCGGTATAACCAAAGAAAAGTTCTTTAACAGGGAAGTCGTTCGTAAGGACGTTATGGCCCTCAGAGAGGCTTATGCTGACGAGGGCTATGCTTACGCCGAGGTGAGACCATACGTATCTGAAGACGACAAGAATCATCTCGTGGATATCACCTACAAATTATCCAAAGGCAAAAAGGTTCGCTTTGAAAGAATCAATATTACTGGCAACACCTCGACCAGGGACAAGGTAATCAGGCGTGAGCTTCGGGTCGCAGAAGGGGACTATTACAATGGGGATGCGCTGAGGCGCAGTACGAGAAATCTTTACAGGCTCGGCTACTTTGAAAATGTTGAGGTTAACACCCAGAAAGGGAGTAAAGACGACCTCATGGTTATTAACATCAATGTGAAGGAAAGACCAACAGGGTTTTTCACGATTGGAGCGGGATACAGCTCTTCGGAAAAAACAACTGTTATGTTCCAAATTGCTCAAAATAACCTCTTTGGCCGCGGCCAAAAGATACAGGGCTCCGCCAGGCTGGGCTCGAAGACGACCGAGTATGACATAAGATTTACCGAACCATGGCTTTTCGACAGACGGCTTTCAACAGAATTTGACATATATAACTGGGAAAGGGAATACGACGAATACACAAAGAAGAGCTTTGGGGGTGCTCTCAGTTTCGAGTTTCCCCTTGGACTAGATGAATTTACAACGGGGCAGGTTAGATACTCCTACGACAGGGCAAACATAACAAACATAGCCGACACCGCTTCATGGATTATAAAGGACATGGAAGGCAAGAGCGTAACCAGCAGTATGAAACTTGCTATAGAGAGGGACTCAAAAGACAGGCCCTGGAATACCACCAGGGGATCTGAAAACAAGATATCGTTTGAGTATGCGGGTGGTCCTCTGGGAGGAGATGTTTACTTCAACAGGTATGAGGCCACATCAGGATGGTACTTTCCCCTTCCCTGGAGCACTGTCTTCATGGTGCAGGGGAGGTGGGGGTATATCAAGAAAAGGTCTGGAGGAAAGCTTCCCGTTTACCAGAAGTATTTCCTGGGAGGCATAAACACGGTCCGCGGGTTTGACTATGACAGCATTTCTCCTGTTGATCCTGCAACGGGGGATAAAATCGGCGGCGAGAAAATGATGGTTTATAATGTAGAGTACCGCTTCCCTTTGATAAAACACCAGGGGGTTGTGGGAGTCGTGTTTTTTGATGCAGGTAATGTTTTCACAGAGGATCAAAGCTATACCTTCAGCGGGATACGCAAATCAGTAGGCGGTGGTATCAGATGGTATTCTCCTGTGGGGCCTCTGAGGATGGAGTACGGGATCAATCTGAATCCAAAACCAAATGAACCGTCGGGAAACTGGGAATTCACGATTGGAGGTATATTTTAGTAAGGGAGAAAACATATGAAAAAATCCGTAATTCTTATTCTGAGTGTGCTGGCCATCTTCCTTTTTCAAGGGGCTGCCTTTGCTGTGGAGGCGCCAAAGATAGGTGTCGTTGACATGCAGAAGTTTCAAAAGAATTCCAAGGCATTCCAAAAAATCCGCGCCCAAATTCAGAAAAAATTCCAGGAGATGCAAAAAAAACTAGACCAAGAAAAAAGTGCACTGATGAAGCTGCAGGAAGAATACAAGAAGCAAAGTATGATGCTAAGCCTGGACGCCCAGGAAGGCAAGAAAAGGGAACTGGAAAAAAAGCAGCGCTATTATAAGTACCTTCAAGATGACTTCAGCAAAGAACTTAAGGCGACTGAAATTGATACGATGAATAAGATTATGAATGAGCTGCAAGGAATTATCGAAGAAATAGGCAAGAAAGGTGGTTACACTTTGATACTCGAAAGAAGGGCTCTTGGCCTCATTTACTATGATAGCGCAGTTGATATTACGGACCAGGTAACCGAAGCTTATGACAGAATGAAAGAGTAAACCCCCTGCTCCAGCTTCGCCCTTGTTTTTGCTGGGAATTCTGTTTCCAGAGAGGAATACCTCCAGAGGAGAATTTTTCTTTGGCTATTACGCTCAAGAAAATAGCAGAGATGGTTGGTGGAACAGTCTCAGGCGATGAAAATGTCCTTATCACCGGCGTTGGTTCTCTCACAGACGCGACCCGGGGAGACATATCTCTTTTTTATGACTACCGTTACAGGGAATACCTAAAAAAAACAAAAGCTTCCGCACTCCTTGTCTCAAAAGTGACAGCACTTTACAAAGGTCCCCAGGTGGTGGTTTCCAATCCCCTGCTTTCCTATGCCAGGGTGGCAGCGCTGTTCGCTGTGCCCACCCCCACTTTTCCTGGGATCAGTGAACGGGCTACAATTCATGAAAGCAGCGTTATTGGAAACAATGTTTCAATCTATCCATTTGTTTATGTAGGGGAAAACGCTAGCATAGGCGATCACGCAATTCTTTTTCCCGGGGTATTTGTGGGCGACAGGGTAAGAATTGGGGAAAGGACAATCATTCACCCAAATGTCAGCATAATGCATGACTGTGTAATAGGAAAGGAGGTCATCATTCATGCCGGGGCCGTGATTGGTAGCGATGGTTTCGGTTTTGTCCGAGATGGGTCCACAAATGTGAAAATACCCCAGATGGGTTTTGTTCAGATTGACGACCAGGTTGAAATCGGCGCGAATTGTTGCGTGGATCGTGCAGCCACGGGCAAAACCTGGATAAAAAAGGGCGTTAAAACCGACAACCTTGTTCAGGTGGCACACAATGTCACTATTGGCAAGGACACGGTAATCGTTGCACAGAGTGCGTTAGGGGGAAGTGTCAGCATCGGCGACAGCGTGATTATTGGCGGGCAGAGTGCAATTTCCGACCACGTGAAGATCGGCGACCGGGCAATGATTGGCTCTAAATCAGGGGTCGCCAAGTCCTTGCCTCCGGGAGAAATCGTTTCAGGCGTGCCTGCCATGCCCCACCGGATCTGGTTGAAGACGAGAGGCCTGATCACGAAACTGCCGGACCTTGTAAAAAGGCTTAGGGTGCTTGAGAAAAGAGTGGATGAGCTGGAAAGAAGCACAAATCATTCCGGCCACGATAACGACTGAACACAATACTTCGTTACAGGAGCCAACAAAATACTGAGAGAGATAAAATGAAATTGCCTTTTTTCTATCAGGATATTATCAAAATTCTTCCACACCGCTATCCTTTCTTGTTTGTCGACAGGATTACTGAACTTGAGCCGGGTAAAAGGGTTGTCGGCATCAAGAATGTTTCGGCTAATGAACCCTTTTTTCAGGGACATTTCCCTGGAAACCCTGTTATGCCGGGCGTCCTTATTGTCGAAGCCATGGCACAGGTCGGGGGAATTCTGGCCAGGTTATCTACACCGGAGGCGGTGGAAAAAGAAGGTGCGGAAAATGTTCTGTTCATGTCCATTGACAAAGTCAAGTTTCGAAAGCAGGTGGTGCCGGGCGATCAACTTGTTCTGGAGCTAACGCCCCTTCGAACAGGTTCCAGAGTTTGGAAAATGGCGGGAAAGGCATTTGTAAACAACGAGCTTGTTTCAGAAGCGGTACTTGTTGCTACCATAGGCTGACATGAAAGAGGCAAGCACAGTGGAAATACACCCCAGTGCCATCGTGGACCCTCACGCTGAATTGGACCAGGACGTCAAGATCGGCCCCTACTGCGTGATCGGGGCACATGTCAAGATCGGCCGTGGTACGGTAATTAAGTCTCACGTAGTCATTGAAGGGCATACCCAGGTAGGGGAGCGCAATACAATCCATCCTTTTGTTTCTATCGGTGCACCCCCACAGGACATTGGCTACAAGGGTGAAGATACCCGGGTTATTATCGGTAACGGCAATATCGTCAGGGAATATGCGACAATACACAGGGCAACAACAAAGCAGGACTGGGTTACACTTGTAGGTGACAATAACTATATAATGGCCTATGCACATATCGCCCACGATTGCACGTTAGGCAATAACATAATCATGTCAAATGTGGCAACTCTGGGCGGTCACATAACTATCGGGGACCATGCCATCCTGGGAGGGCTGGTTGCCGTCCACCAGTTCGTAAGGATCGGGGCTTACTCTTTCCTGGGCGGGAAGTCGGGTGTGGACAGGGACGTGCCTCCATTCATGATTATTGCAGGGGAAAGGGCCAAACTCTATGGTGTAAACCGCTTGGGCCTGAAGCGCCACGGGTTTTCTCCAAAAGTTATAGAAGGGCTCAAAAGAGCTTTCAGAATAATCTGGAGAGAGAACAGATCTTTTAAGGAAGGTATAAGCCAGGTCAGGCGCGAGATTAACTCATTCCCTGAACTCGAGATCCTGCTTGGATTCTTTGAAGGTTCAAAAAGAGGAGTCCTCAGATGAGTTCGGGGCCTGGCAAACAGCAAAAGACACTTGGCCTCATTGCCGGCGGCGGAAAGTTCCCGCTAATGGTGGCCGAGGCTGCCATAACTCAGGGCTTTCACGTTGTAGCGGTGGCGCACAGAGATGAAACAGATCCTGCTCTGTCAGACAAGGTGGATGAAATTATCTGGATCAAGCTTGGACAGCTTGGCCACCTTATCAAGGGCCTAAAAAAGCACAGTGTCGGCAAAGCAGTGATGGCAGGTTCCATTACCAAGAAAAAAATGTTCGAAAACGTCAGACCTGATGTCAAGGGCCTCGCCCTTATGTCAAAGCTGGCTATTTTTCATGATGACGACATATTGAGGGCTGTTGCTGATGAGCTGGGAAAAGAAGGGATAAGGATCATCAGCCCTACAGTTTATCTCCCTGATCTTCAGGCTCCTGCAGGAGTCCTGACCAAGAGAAAGCCCGGAAAAAGCGAAAGGACTGATATCGATTTCGGCTGGAAAATAGCAAAGGAACTCGGCAGGCTGGATATTGGGCAATGCGTTGTTGTAAAGGAAAAAACGGTACTAGCGCTTGAAGCTATTGACGGCACAGATGCGACGATACTCAGGGGCGGTACTCTAGCTAAAAGCGGTGCCGTAGTGGTAAAAGTCAGCAAGCCCACGCAGGATCTTCGTTTTGACCTGCCTTCCGTAGGTCTTGAAACCGTAAAAGTAATGTCCAGGGTTAAGGCGTCAGCCCTTGCGCTTGAGGCAGGGAAAACTCTGATTTTTGACAGGCCCCAGATGATAGCCTTTGCAAACAAGTCCCATATTGCTGTAGTATGCTTATGATATTTTTCGCGTATTTCCGCGTTGCTCAATGAGAGATCATCATAAAGCTGTAAAGACATGAAAGACAATAAACTAAGAGTAGGCGTGATAGGGGTGGGGCATCTTGGAGAATATCACGTCCAGAAATATAAGGCTCTCCCCACAGTCGATCTGGTTGGCGTGGTCGATACTGATGAGAAACGTGTAAGGGATATCTCAGAGCGTTACGGTACCAACGCTTACACTAGCCACCATGATATCCTGGAGAAGGTCGACGCTGTTAGCCTGGCTGTCCCCACAGAAAAGCACTATCATTTGGCCAAGGATATTCTCTCCCAGGGTGTTCACCTGCTTGTAGAAAAACCCATAACCTATCAACTTGAACCCGCCGACACCCTGATAAAGATGGCGCATGACAGGGGGTTGGTTCTTCAAGTTGGGTTGGTTGAGCGCTATAACCCCGCTGTGGTCAAAATGCAGTCCTTCTTAAACAAGCCCATATTTATTGAATCTCACCGTATGAATGTTTTCACGACAAGGGGGACGGACGTTGATGTGGTTCTTGACCTGATGATCCATGATCTAGACATAATTCTTCACGTGATCCGTTCAGAAGTCAAGGAAGTGCATGCTGTCGGAATGTCAGTCGTTACCGGAAAAACCGATATCGCCAATGTTAGAATAATCTTCGAAGATGGTACCGTGGCGAACCTGACGGCCAGTAGAGTCTCAGATCGAACCCTTAGAAAAATACGCGTATTTCAGCAGGACGCATACCTTTCAGTGGACTGTCTCAAAAGGGAATTGAGCGTCACCAGGCTGGATACGACTAACAGGACTTCTACCAATTTTCCCCAGATTACCTCAAACAGCACCCGGTTCCCTGACAGCGACCCCCTGGCCGATCAGATTCGTTCTTTTGTAAATAGTGTCATCAACGGCTCAACTCCAGTGGTTTCAGGTGAGGATGGGCGAAGAGCCCTCAAGTACGCGCTTGGCATCATTGACCAGATTGAAAGGGGATGCAAAAACTTCCAGGAAATCTGCTGAGCGCAGGGCTTTCTCTAACCCATCGGAAAACCAGATTCAGGTCAGCGTAAGAAAGAATGCTCATGTGCAATGCATCTGAGACTTAGCAGCGTGAGGCGCACTCTGATGTGCACTACGAGAGCGCTTAGAATTGCTCAACTTTTTTCGCGCTCAGAAAAGTCACAAATTAAAGTCAAGGAATATTTAGGGAAAAGGGAAGTTTTTAAAAGCTCTCGCCCTAATGGGTAGGCATGAGAAAGGCAGAGCTAATGAGTATCTCTCGAAATGCTCTCAGATATGTCGTTATTGTCGCTGGTGAGGCCTCAGCCGATCTGCACGGCTCAAATCTTGTAAAAGCCATAAAAAAGCTTAACCCGAGTGTCAATTTCATAGGCATTGGGGGGAGGAAAATGGAGGATGCAGGAGTAAAAATCCTTGTTCCTTCTTCAGACATGGCTGTCGTGGGTCTTACCGAAGTTTTTCCCCGGCTTGTAATGATTTTCAAAGCTTACCTCAAGCTACGATCCATGCTTAAAAAGGTGAGGCCCCATCTTTTGATATTGATTGACTACCCCGATTTCAACATAAGCTTGGCCCGAAGCGCCAAACGTTTAAATATTCCTGTTCTTTACTATATCAGCCCGCAGCTCTGGGCCTGGAGAAAAGGAAGAATAAAAAAGCTTGTGAAAAGGGTCGACAAGATGGCTGTTATTCTGCCATTCGAGGAACAGTTCTATCAGCAAAAGGGAATGGATGTTGAATACGTGGGCCATCCCTTGTTGGACGCCCTTCCCCAAGACCTTGCAAAAGGAACGCCCGGTAAGGAAAAAGGAGGAAGCAGCGGCTTCCCGATCCTTGGCATTGTACCCGGGAGCAGGGTGGAAGAAGTCACTAATCTCTTGCCCCCTATGATGGGGGCGGCCCAGATCCTTTCCACTCACTATCCAGATCTCAGGTGTGTATTGCCAATTGCGCCAACAATTTCACCCTCTCTTATTGAATCCTTTATCCGAAAATCGCAGGTAAATGTGACCACCTTTGAGGGAAACATCTACGAAGCCCTCAGCAAATGTGACCTAGCGCTTGTCGCTTCCGGGACCGCGACGCTCGAAACCGCTATGATGGAAGTGCCCATGATCATCGTCTATCGTGTATCCTTGATGAGTTATCTTATGGGCAGGCTATTGGTTAGGGTCCCTCATATCGGTCTGGTTAACCTGGTGGCAGGTGAAGAGATCGTTCCTGAATTGATCCAAAATGATGTGACTCCCCGGAAGATTGCGAGGGAGGCGTTTTCAATTCTTGAAGATGGCCAGAAAAAACAAAATATGGTAAAAAAGCTACACAAGTTGAAAGAGCATCTTGGACAGAGACCTCCGTCGGAGAGAACAGCCCACATTGCGCTTGAGATGATGGGCGAGCACCCTCCACAGGGGTGAGAGTTTAGCAAAAAAGGAAGGTAAGAACCTAAAATGGCAACCACAGTGCTTGTTGTCGACGATGAAGAGAGCATTATTCAGTCACTTGGCGGAATACTCACTGACGAAGGACTGGAAGTCGTCAGCGCTACCAGCGGAGCTGAAGCACTGGAAAAGATTGATGAGATGATGCCCGATCTTGTGCTGCTTGACATCTGGATGCCCGGCATGGACGGAATTGAAACTCTGATCAAGATAAAGGAATCTTACCCCCATCTCCAGGTAGTAATGATGTCCGGGCATGGCACAATAGAAACGGCTGTCAAGGCCACCAAGCTGGGAGCGTATGATTTCATTGAAAAGCCCTTATCCCTTGAAAAAGTTATCCTCTCCATCACCAATGCGCTTGAGCACTATAGGCTGGAAGAAGAGATCACGCTGCTCAAAGAAAAGCAAAAGAACAAGTACCGAATAACAGGACACAGCCCTGCCATAAGGCAGCTTAAAGAACAGATCCATATCGTTGCCCCCACGAATGCCTGGGTCTTGATATCTGGTGAGAATGGGACCGGAAAGGAACTCGTGGCTCATACGATTCATCAACTTAGCAAGAGAAGTCATAAGCCTCTTGTGGAGGTAAATTGCGCTGCAATCCCAGAAGAGCTGATCGAGAGTGAACTTTTTGGCCACGAGAAAGGAGCATTTACGGGCGCCACTGTGATGAAAAAAGGCAAATTTGACCTCGCCCACCAGGGGACCCTCTTTCTGGACGAAATCGGGGACATGAGCCTGAAGGCTCAATCCAAGACTCTACGGATACTTCAGGAACAGAAGTTTGAAAGGGTTGGAGGTTCACGAACCATACAGGTGGATGTTCGCGTTATTGCTGCGACAAACAAAGACCTTGAAGCAGAGATTGAGAAAGGAACGTTCAGGGATGATTTATACTTTAGACTGAATGTAATCCCTATAAGAGTCCCACCCCTGAGAGAGCGAACTGAAGACATACCTGAGCTGGTGGGGGAATTTCTAAGGGAAATATCGCTGGATACAAACCTTGAACCCAAAGAATTTTCTGAAGATGCCATCAAAACCTTGCAGAAATACCACTGGCCGGGCAACGTGAGGGAGCTCAAGAATCTGGTTGAAAGACTTGTGATAATGATTCCTGGAAAGAAAATCCGGGCACAGGATATTCCACCTCCCTTTAATCAGGAATCCGCCGTGGAAGGGGAGCTAGCCTCAAGCTTAATGGCCAAAACTTACAGAGAAGCCAAAGGGAATTTTGAAAGAGCCTTCATTGCCAAAAAGTTGCGCGAGTTCAACTGGAACATATCTCAGACAGCTGACGCCATAGGGATCGAAAGAAGCAACCTGCACAAAAAAATCAAGGCCTATGGCCTTGATAACCTACGCTCTGAATAGCTTCCCTGATTGTCTTCCACACTTCTTCCCTTCCCTGCTTTGTCCTAGCGGAAAAAAGTACCGGCCTGAGCCTGCACACGCCGGATAGCTGCTTGTCTATCAGATTCTGCCTCAAAATAGCTCTTTGGCGAGAGAGCTTATCCGATTTGGTAAGAACCGGGACACAAGTAATATGGTGTTGATCCAGCCAGGCCATGAGGTCAAGATCATCACTGCCCGGATCTCTTCTAATATCCAGGATGACTACAACAGCCTTCAGGCTGGAGCGCCCCCGGAGGTAAGCATTTACCAGGCCACCCCATGATTTTCGGACATGCAAGGGCACGCGCGCATAGCCGTATCCCGGGAGGTCCACAAAATAAAGCGAATCATCCACGGAGAAAAAATTTATGGCCTGGGTTCTGCCCGGCTTCGAGCTTGTTCTGGCAATCTGTTTTCTGTTAAGAAGCGTATTTATCAACGAGGACTTCCCCACGTTTGAACGGCCTGCAAAGGCAATCTCAGGCTTGTTTGGAGGAGGATAATCACTTTCGCGATAAGCGCTTTTCAGGAAAGCGACCTTCACTGCGGCGCCTCTTAATGAACTCGTGGATGCGGTTCAGTCCTTCCTCAATGTTTTCCAAGGAATTGGCATAGGAAATTCTAATATAGCCTTCCCCGTTCTGGCCAAAATCGATTCCCGGACTTACGCCGACCCCAGCCTCTTCAAGCATTTCAAATGCCAGGTCGTAGGACTTGGCTGAAAGGTGTTTAGCGCTGGCAAACACGTAAAAAGCGCCCACCGGTTCCACCCTTAAATGGAATCCCAGTTCCCCTAAGCGCTGGATCATATAATGCCGCCTCTGATCATAGATAGATTTCATTCTTTTCACATCAGGAGCAGCCTTTCTAAGCGCTGCCAGACCGGCCCATTGGGAGACACTCCCTGCGGAAATAAAGAAATTCTGCTGAATCTTTTGAAGAGGACGCACAAACTCAGGAGGAACAATCACATACCCGAGCCTCCAACCGGTCATGGCGTAAGCCTTTGAAAAGCCGTTCAGCACAAAAGCCCTTTCCGTGAACTCCAGAATCGAGTGGGCCTTCCCCCTGTATACGAGTGCGTGGTAGATCTCATCGGAAATCACTGGCAAACCGAGCTCTACGATCTCCTTGATGTGAGCGGGTGAGAGCAAGGTTCCGGTGGGGTTCGAAGGTGAGTTGATAAGAATCGCCTTAGTCCGTGATCCTATTCTTTTTTTAACGTCTTCGAGCCTAAACTCAAAGCCGTCTTCTTCGTAAACATTGACAAACAGGGGGCTAGCGTTCAGGAAACGGACAAAATTGGGGTAACAGGGATAATGAGGGTCGGAGATAATAATTTCATCGCCCGGGGAAAGAATTGAGGAAAAAAGCATAAACAAGGCCGGAGAGGTGCCGGAAGTTACAATAACCTGATCGGGCCCCACCTTCACACCATAATGCTCCAGGTAGTGCTGGCAGATGGCCTCACGCAGCTCTATTAAACCCAGGCTGTGAGTGTAGTGGGTATGGCCGTCTTTTATGGCTTTTCTTGCTGCCTCACATATGCATTCCGGTGTTGGAAAATCAGGCTCCCCTATTTCCAGGTGAACAATGTCGCGTCCTTGCCTTTCAAGCTCCTGTGCTCTTTCCAGAACATCCATGACAATAAAGGAAGGAATGTTGCGCGCTCTATCAGTAATCATACGCTTTCCTTGTCCTTGAGCCACTATTGAGCTCACCTGCGGCACCTCAGCAAAGACGGGGCTGTTGGGCTGAGCTCACCATACAGGTGGCATCACTCAATTTCCCTTATCTTTTTCAGCAGCCTTTTAGCTTCCCTGCCGTAGCGGCCTTTGGGGTCAGCCCTCAGGGCAAGAAGCAACTCATGTGCTGCCTGTTCCTGTCTGTTTAGTTTCAGGTACAAAGCTCCCAGTCGCAAGTGAGCCAGAGGGGAATTCGGCGAAATTTCAATAGATTTCCTGTATGCCGCAATGGCCCGGCCCCATTCCTGCAGTTTTTCATAGGAAAGCCCCATTCCATCATAAGCGGGGCTGTACCCGGGGAAAAATTCAAGGGCTTTTTTGTAGCTTTCGATCGCCTTTTCGTATTCTCCCCTGTGGTGGTAGGCAGAACCAAGGTTTTCGTAGGCAAAATGACGTGTCCTGTAGGTTGGATTCCTGGCAGCTTTCTGAAAATACGTTATTGCCTTGTCCCACTTTCCCAGGCTGGCATAGACAGTACCCAGGTTATTTTCCACCTCAGGAAAATCCTCCTTGAGCCTGAGCGCCTTCTTATAGTGAACAATCGCTTCGTTGAACTCGCGAAGTCGCTGATAGGCGTAGCCAAGGGCATTCTGAATGCTGGGGCTTTCAGGATCAAGTTCCTCAGCCTTCAGCAATTCCTTGAGCCCGCTCTGCAGCTTTCCCTCTCTCACCAGGGAATTACCAAGTTGCTCCTGTGCCCGCGCTTTTTCCCTCATGTTGACCGTCTGTGTGGCACACCCGGAAATAAAGGCAATCGCACACAAGAGACCCAGGATGCATATTCTATATCTATTCATCATATCACCTTGTTTAAGGGGTACTCGATAATACCTTCTGCACCGGCCTTGATAAGCTGTGGAATTAGTTCTCTGACAAATCTGGATTCGACAACCGATTCAACAGAGAACCATTTCGCATGGTAGAGTCCGGCCACCGTGGGCGCATTTAAGCTCGGCAGCAATTTGATAACACCACCAAGCTTCTCCTCCGGCACATTCATCTTCAACCCAACCATGCTATCCGCCCTGAGAGCTCCCTTGAGTAAAAGCACGATTTGACCGATTTTCTCTTTTTTCCAGGGATCCTTGTAAGCCTCTTTATTGGCTATCAACTGGGTGTTGGATTTCATGAATTCATGAATGATTTTCAATCCATGGGCCCTTATCGTACTTCCGGTTTCGGTTACTTCAACAATAGCATCAGCCAGACCCGAAACCACTTTCGCCTCTGTAGCGCCCCAGGAAAACTCTACCTTCACGTTTATACCTTTTTCCTCAAAATACTTTCGTGTGTAGTTCACCAGTTCTGTAGCAATTTTCTTTCCCTCTAGGTCTTCGAGGGTCTTAATACTTGAATCCGCCGGAACAGCCAGAACCCACCTGGCAGGGCCTTGACTCACCTTTGAATAGACGAGATCATCAACCACGATCACGTCCGATTCATTTTCTTCCACCCAGTCCTTTCCAGTGAGCCCGGCGTCAATCGTACCGTTCTCCACATACCGGGACATTTCCTGAGCCCGACACAAGGTGCATTCTATAGCTTCATCGTTTATGTCCGGGAAATAGCTTCTGCCGTTAATATTTATCTTCCAGCCGGATTTTTCAAAAAGGTTTATTGTTGCCTTCTCAAGGCTACCCTTGGGAATCCCCATCTTTAGCTTTTTCATTTTTTGTACACTTTCTCCGGATCAAATATTTTCTTTCCAACGATCGCCACTTCGCCCTCAGGCCCAACTTTCCTGTAAAAACACGTTTCATAGCCTGTATGGCAGGCTGCGCCGCCGAGCTGTTCTATTTTAAAAAGCACGGTATCGTTGTCACAATCAACATAAATCTCCTTAATCTTCTGGACATGCCCGGAAGAATCCCCCTTGTGCCAGATCTCCTGCCTTGACCTGCTCCAGTAATGAGCCTCCCCTGTCTCAAGGGTCTTCTTCCATGATGCCTGATTAATGTAGGCCAGCATGTAAACCTTACCGGACTTGTAGTCCTGGACTATTGCAGGTACGAGCCCGTTACCTTTGTCAAAATCCAGCAAAATCATTCTATTTCCTCTTCATCTTTAACTAATTAATTATTATTTTTACCACATAAAAGGAGAGCTGCAAAAGAAAATCACCCATAACGACCACTTAGTTGACCACACGCCGCGGATATGTCCTGCCCCTTACTTTTTCGAATAATCGTGGTGAAATTCTTTTTAATCAGGATTTCTTGAAAGCCCAGGACGCGATCCTCGGAAGGCGGAACCATGTCCGTGGCCGAGTGTGGATTGAGAGGTATCAAATTGACTTTTGCTCTTATTCCGGAAAGCAATCCTGCAAGCCTTAACGCATCTTCCCTGCTGTCATTTACATCCTTAGCAAGAACGTACTCAAAGGTAATCATACGCCTGTTCGGGAGCGGGAAATCCCTGCATGCTGCCATCAGGCTTGCCAGGGGGTAGGTTTTGTTGACCGGCATAAGAAAGCTGCGGGTTTCGTCATCTGCAGCATTCAGCGAAACCGCCAAATTTACAACGACGTCCTTTCCCAGTCTTTTTATCCCGGGAACAAGGCCGCACGTTGAAAGTGTGATCTTGCGATGTGAAAAGTTCATCCCCTCAGGAGAGATCAAATTGCGGATAGCTTTTACAACAGCTTCGTAATTGGCGAGGGGCTCCCCCATCCCCATAAACACGATGTTGGTTAGTCGATCTGGGCTGTCCATAGCCTTTCTTACCTGGATCACCTGGTCAACAATCTCCGAAGCACTCAGGTTTCGCTTAAGACCTTGCCTGGCCGTGAGACAGAATCTACAATCCATGGCACACCCTGCCTGGGAAGAGACACAAAGCGTGAAATGGCCGCCCTCCGCGATAAGAACGGATTCTATTAGATGACCATCTGCAATCTTGAACAGGTATTTTCTTGTTCCGTCGCGGGATACCTCAACCCTGACTTCTTCAAGCACGCTCAGGGAAGCCTTGCCCGTTAAATCCGCGCGAAGTCTCTTGGGGAGGTTGGTCATTTCTTCAAACGAACTGACAAGCCCTTTGAACAACCATTGGCGGAGCTGCCTCGCCCGGTATGGCTCAAGCCCCAAACCCCGTGCCCAGGCTTCTGTTTCATGGGAATCCATTCCCTTGAGGTCAGCCTTCATCACACCAATCGCCTCTTGTAAGGGCAGTAGGATTTTCGCACATTGTCCTCAGCTTCGCCAGCTCCCACACATAATCGTAAAGATGAAGGCCCTTGCTTGCCGCTATGATCTGGCCATCTTCAACACCGATGCTGGATGCCATGTACTCCTTCAGTAACTGAATAGCGCCCAGGTTTGCTGGAAACCCGTTCCACAAATCCCAAGACCGAAAATAGACTACAAAATGAAGTTTTCCTTCTTTTATCCTGGTATCTATTCCCCTGAGGCAGGGCGGATCTTTCAAAAAAATAGAGGCCGGTTCCCCGATAGTCATGTAAGCCTGATTGGTCTCGTATCCGTCTTCCCTATACATTCGGATCACTTCTTCGATCTGATTTTCAAGGTATTGACCGTAGGTATAGTCCTCGCCCGGCTGTTTCGCTGCAGTCATCAGATAAGGAAGATACTCCTCAAGGTACCCCTCTGCCACAGGGTTGGGGATACCAAGAGAAGGGGGAATATCGGGCAGGAGAGGTCTCGCACCGGGATACTTGATATGAACCGTGACATAATCGAATTCAAGACGCTTCTGGCCTGCATAACTTCCCCTCTGGATCGTGTATTCTCTTCCAGTCTCCAGAAGCCTGTAAACGCACTGAAACCATGCATCAGGCAGATCCCTTGCTTCAACGAATTCGAGTTTCATACCCCCCTCACCTCTATCATCACTGTTACACCCCAATAATTATTTATACAATTTAATGCTTGCTTCATCAATCTATTTTGCCGCCTGATAAGCCATCGGGCCATCACCTGCTGCCTTCCGTGCCTTTGCGCGTACGCACGCAGATAACCCCCCCCACGTGCGGGCAAGCCCCCAGCCCTAAACCCTCCAATCCCTCTCCGGCGCATGCCTTTCTTCTTTAATAAGAAGCATTCCTATCACGGCTGCCAGGGCCATGACTGCAGAGATGGAGAAAGCCAGCGAGTAACTACCGGTCTTGTCAAAAATCACCCCTCCCATATATGCCCAGAAACCGCCTCCAAGGTGGTGAATGGTTGTAATAAAACCAGAAAGAATGCCCACATAAGATAGCCCGTAAAGTCTCCCAACCAGTACGGGGGTGAGCGGCGCGGTAACAAGAAAGGTTAACCCGAAAAGAAGCGAAAAAATGTAGAAAGAGACAGCGCTGTGATATTTCAGCACCATCAAGAAAAGCGCTACTCTTAGAGTGAAGGTAAGAGCAATGGGTATTTTTGTTCCAATAAGATCAGAGGCTGGACCTGCCAGCAGAATCCCTGGCAGCGCCATTAATCCGAACCATGCCAGCATGTGTCCCCCAGTTGAAGGGGAAATCCCGTAATCTGTCACCATGGGTACAAGATGAGTTGTAACAAGGAAATCTCCGCTTCCGCAAATAAACATGACCACGAGAAATAGCCAAAAAGAAGGGGTTCTTATGGCCTGGGAAAAGTTCAAGTCTCGCACTTCCCCATGTTGTGAACTCCCTGGTTTTACGTCTTGCTGGCCGGAATCTTTCCAGCCGTAAGGCTTTATACCAAGCTCATCCGGATCTGCTCTCAAAACCGTCAAAGCCAGCACGATGTTCACTACCAGCGTAATCAAGCCTATCCATACATATGATTTCCTCCACCCATAACGCAGGACAAAAGTGGTGAAAAGGGGAACCAGCACAAACTGCCCCAAACATGCCCCTGAAAGAGCAAGGCTGATGGCAAGACCACGACTTTTCTCAAACCATTTGCTGACCAGTGCAGCAAATATGGGAATAGTTGTTCCTCCTAAGCCTGCGGCGGAAATAACTCCATAGAAAAGCAAAAACTGCGAAAGCGAGTTGACGGTGGCTATACTCACATACCCTGCAGAAAAGCAGATCGTGGAAAAGACGATCACCCATTTTGGCCCATAGCGGTCGTAGAGTTTGCCCGTAATAATCAGGGAAAAAGCATAGACGCTCATGTTAAGAAAAAACGCTGAGGAAATCGCGCTCCGGCTCCATCCCAGATCTGCAATCATAGGCTTGAACATTACTCCAAAGGAAAAAGCGGCGCCTGAGCTGACGAAAAGGATTAGAAAAGAGGCGCCAAGCACGTACCACCCGTAGAAGATTCGAGAAGAGGGCCTTGTTTGTGGTAGATTCAATGCAAACTCTCCCGCAAATGAGGTGCAATCACAGTGGGGGCGTATCCTATAGAAAAGCGGGCGGTGTGTCAACCGCCCTTCAAGGTAGCTGCTCAATCCTTAGCCGAAGTTTGTCACTTTTCTGCGTAAGATGTTGATATTGTTGGAAGTGCGTTTTCAATTCTACACTACAAATTTTTCACTCAATGGTCATAAGCCTTTTAAGGGGCCG
>JAFDEF010000071.1 GCA_019310485.1 Deltaproteobacteria bacterium
GCCGCTGTCCAGGGCGTTGATACCATCGATGAAAACTTCCTCAAGCAGCACGTCCTCAATGACTCCATCTTCGACAATAAACTCGGGGACACATGAGTATGAAAAAACCTATGGGCCTCTTTACCCCTGAGGAAATCGAGAAGATCGTTGTAATGGAGAGGCTCCATCTCTATAACAGGGGCCTCTATTGTGGTCCTCAAGCCATCTCCCGGGTCCTGGACCAGAAGGGGGTTCGACCCTTGCCTTCCATCAGTACCATCAACCGCATCCTCTCCAGAAATTGTCTCACACATCCCCGCACCGGTTATTATCCTGAGGACTATATTGGGGACTGATTATGGGATGGTTTCTCAGGCTCAATGTGGGTCTCTATACAGCAGGTAATCCCACCTTTTTTACCGGGAATTTACCCTGGGATTCTACTGCGACAGTGTTATCTTGCATTAAAAGGAAGAAGACAATGGAATCTTTCTCAAAATCAATTGCCATCTTAAGAGCATCCTTGGCGCTGCTAATTGTCTCCAGCCTCTTGCTTAGATCTTGGCCTGATCGAAAAACGTGCATGTCAGCCATCATTTTGATATATTTCCCCATCTCATTATCAGGGTCAAACACCTGCCCCTCCTTTGCCAGTTCTGGGAGCTGCGCCCTCAGCTCTGAAAACCTCTTCTTGTGAATGAATTCCTCCCTAGCAAGCTCGCGGAAAAGTTCCTTTACCTCCTCGTTGTCAATTTTTCTCTCAGCCTTTTCATAAAACTCTTTGCCGTTTTCCTCTATCTCAATCGCAATCCGAAAAACCTCATCCGCATTAAATCCAAAAAGCATAGTATCTCTCCTTTCCTAATTGCCGCTCAAAGCCTATCACTGAATCATCTTCAAGGTTTCATGTGTGCCGTTGCCTTTCCCCGCCCACCTTGCTTGTGATGAGTTCCCTCTCACTTCTGTGTTCTGGGGAAGCCTTTTTGCTCTGTCGCAAGCATAACACAAGCGCACTCACCTATGAAGCGGCAACGGATCTCGAAATGAATGTTATCCGATTCTGGTCTCTACTCTAAGTCTTCTTTCATAGCACTTACCTCGATGCGGTCACCTGTACGTCTCCAGAAAGAAGATTTGGTTTCCCTGTTTTTCCTGACATAAGTTAAATAGTTAAGAGCGTCCCCTGGTGGGGGTTGACAATTGTTGCGCAAAAAGTAATAAGGGCTGTTTGATTAAGTATTCCATAAGCAGAGGTGCTTATCATGAAATTGCACGAGTTTCAGGCCAAACAGATATTCAAGGACTATGGCATCCCCGTGCCCGAGGGCAAGGTAGCCTCATCGCCCCAGCAGGCACTAAACGCTGCAAAAGAACTGAACGGCCCACCCTGGGTGGTCAAAGCACAGGTACACGCAGGAGGCCGCGGAAAGGGAGGCGGTGTCAGGGTAGTCAGATCGCTTGAAGAAGTAAAAAATGCCGCAGCCCAGATTCTCGATAAGCCGCTTGTAACAAAACAGACCGGCCCCCAGGGAAAAAGAGTTTACCAGGTACTTGTTGAACAGGGTGTTGAAATTGACAGAGAACTTTACATGGCCATGGTGGTCGACAGGTCGAGGGCGAGGCCTGTTATGGTCTTTAGCCAGCAAGGGGGCATGGAAATCGAGGAAGTCGCTGCGAGATCTCCGGAGCTGGTGCTGCAGCAGTTTGTAGATCCTGGTGTGGGATGGATGCCTTTTCAGTCAAGAGCACTTGCCTATAGTCTAGATCCCCTTCCGACCCCTGAAACCCTGAAGGAGATAATCACAATCATGGGTAATCTTTATAAGGTGTTTATATCGCTGGATTGCTCTCTGGCAGAGATCAATCCCCTGGTTATCACAAAACAGGGGCATGCCCTTGCCATTGATGCCAAAATCAGCATTGACGACAATGCCCTTTCAAGACACAAGGACTTACAAGCCCTTGACGATCCGAGGGAAAAGGATCCACTTGATGCAAAGGCCGCCAAGTATAACCTCAACTACATTCGACTCGGGGGCAATATAGGTGCAATGGTAAACGGCGCCGGCCTGGCCATGGCTACCATGGATGTGATCAAACTGGCAGGCGCTGAACCCGCCAATTTTCTTGATGTCGGCGGTGGGGCGAGCGAGGAAATGGTTAGGAGAGGCTTTGAGATTATCCTTGAAGATGAAAACGTAAAGGCTGTGCTTATTAATATCTTTGGGGGTATCCTGAGATGCGACGTGCTCGCGAGAGGCATACTTGCTGCTGCTGAAAAAATGGAAATCAACGTCCCACTAATCGTGCGTCTTGAGGGCACAAATGTTGAGGAAGGAAGAAGGATCCTCAAGGAATCAAATCTCAAGTTTCTTGTAGCAAACACAATGGCAGAAGCTGCAGAACTTGTTACAAGGCAGGTTTCCCAGTAAAAGTTTTTATGAACCCGGAGATGAAGAGATATGAGCATTCTTGTTGATGAAAAAACACGCGTGGTGGTTCAAGGAATCACAGGAAGAGAGGGCACATTCCATACTACGCAAATGCTGGCTTATGGAACAGCGGTGGCAGCCGGTGTCACACCCGGGAAAAAAGGACAGAAAGTGGAGGGTGTGCCGGTCTTTAACACTGTCCATGAGGCTGTAAAAAATGAGGGGGTGAATGCTTCCTGCATATTTGTCCCACCTCTTTTTGCCGCTGATGCAATCATGGAAAGTGCCTCTGAAGGAGTGGAAGTTATTGTTTGCATTACAGAGGGCATCCCAGTCCTCGACATGGTAAAAGTGGCCAGCTTTTTACAAAATACAAAGGCTGTTCTCATCGGGCCAAATTGCCCCGGTATTATTTGTCCGGGGAAAACCAAGGTTGGCATCATGCCCGGGCATATTCACAGGCCAGGTCACGTCGGCGTGATCTCACGAAGCGGAACCCTGACATACGAGGTCGTTGACCAGCTAACAAGGGCCGGCTTCGGCCAGAGCACCTGCATAGGCATTGGGGGCGATCCAATTATAGGAACCACGTTTATCGACCACCTTGCAAGATTCAAAGAAGATCCTGAGACCCAGGGAGTTGTGCTGATCGGCGAGATCGGGGGCTCAGCAGAAGAGGAAGCGGCTCTATATATCCAAAATGAATTTAGAAAGCCGGTCATAGGATTTATTGCCGGTCAAACAGCTCCCCCCGGCAAACGCATGGGACACGCAGGCGCAATTATCTCCGGAGGAAAAGGGAAAGCGGAGGACAAAGTCCAGGCTCTTGAGTCTGCGGGTATAACAGTTGTCCGCAATCTTGGGAGGCTGGGCGAGACCGCTCTTGAGATAATGGGAAAAGGCTAAAACACCACAGCCACTCGCCGCCTATTTTTTACTACTTTTCTCACCTGCCCTTCCAGGATTTCTTAGCTTGCTATGATCCCTGAAAAGTGTTTAAATTGATTAAAAGGGGAAGCATTGCCGGAAATTCGTGTTGTAGGAACTCCTTTTATAAAGGCCCCCCTGAAAGGAGGGACCATGAAAAAAGTCGTTGACCTTGAAAAGAAAATTAAAGACAGGCAAAAAAAGGAGCAACTTGATCGGCATCGCGGAAGCGCAGAAAATCTTCGGAAAATCATTCAGTGCTCTTCCTGTCCTTACAGGTGTGCCATGTGTGGATTTCAGGCAGACCGAACCCAACTCCCCGACAACCCCCGGGTGGATGCATTCGGGCTAATGCTTTGCGACAACTGCAGGGCTGAGTTCGAGGAATTCCAGGCTATTAAATCAGGAGCAAAAAGGGCGGATGTATTATGGCATAACAAAGAGTGGCAGCAGTTATGGTTCTCATGGCTTGAGTACAGAAAGGCGATAAACGCCTTCATTGCTTCCCCAGGTTTCAAGGCGCTGGTAGAAGAAACCGACTCACACCGATGAAGGAGGTATTAAATGTTCGGTATAGGCATGCCCGAGCTTATTATTATCCTGATCATAATTCTCATTATTTTCGGGGCAGGAAAACTTCCTGAGATAGGAAGCGGAATAGGAAAGGGCATTAAGAATTTCAAAAAAGCGGCACAGGAAAAGCCGGAAGAAATTCCCCCTCCTGAAGAGAAGAAGAACAACACAAACGAGGAGGGTTGAGCCTTTTACCTTGAATCTGCTCAAGGGGAAAAATTTCTGGTCTCAGTGCGGTGTTCAAAAAGGGATATCATCTTCCGGAACGCTTATGGGTTCTTCCTCCGGAAAACTTTCTTCAACTGTTGTCGCCTTTCCTGCTTTCCCGGGAGCGCCCAGCATCTGCATTCGCTGGGCAATGATCTCAGTGGTATAGCGCTTGTTGCCATCCCGGTCTTCCCATGAACGGGTTTGCAACCTTCCTTCCACGTAAACTTGGCTTCCCTTGTGCAGGTATTCGCCGCATATCTCTCCGAGGCGATCCCATGCAACGATCCTGTGCCACTCGGTTCGCTCTCCTTTCTCACCGTTCTTTCCTGTCCACTGCTCATGGGTGGCAAGGCTGAAACTTGCAACTGCCTTACCTCCTGGTGTGTACCTGAGTTCCGGATCCGCCCCCAGGTTGCCTATGAGAATCACCTTGTTTACGCTCGCCATTGCGTGACCTCCTCTTGCGCGATCAAAGCTGACACATTTCAGTGTGAAAAGTTAGCCATGATTTCCGTTTCTAATTTAAGTTAACACAGGTATTTTAAATATATCAAGCTCTTTGCCTAATTTCCATGTTGACGTAAAGTGTCTAAAGAGGTAAGCTCTTGTTAATTCGAAATAATTCGGGCGATACCGAAAACAGTTCCCCGCTTTCAGGCAAGGGCGGACAGGGAAATCCCGATTATTTAGTATTTGGAAAGGCGATCCATGCTGAAACTCATACCCCTTGGAGGACTGGGGGAAATCGGCCTTAACATGATGGTTCTTGAATATGAGCAGTACATTCTGGTCATAGATGCCGGCCTCATGTTTCCGGAAGAGTATATGCCCGGTGTTGACGTAGTCATACCCGACATCCAGTACCTAAAGGATAACCGGGAGAAGGTGAAATCGATTATCCTGACTCACGGCCATGAGGACCACATCGGCGCCATGCCTTTTTTCTTGAAGGACCTCAATATACCGGTTTTTGGCACAAGCTTTACCATTGAGCTGGTCAAGGAAAAATTAATCGAGCACAATCTGCTCCACAGTGCCGATCTTCGCAAGATAAAGGCGGGAGATCAAACCACCTTCGGCCCGTTTGAAGTTGAATATATTGCTGTAAACCACAGTATAGTGGACGGGGTGGGGCTGGCTATCAATACGCCGGAAGGAATTATCATCCACTCGGGTGACTTTAAGATAGACCAGACGCCAGTGGACGGCCGTTTCACAGATCTTGGAAGGTTTGCCCACTATGGAGAAGCGGGAGTGCTGGCTCTTCTTTCAGACTCCACCAATGTTGAAAAAGAAGGCTTTACCCTCAGTGAAAAGGAGGTAATGAAGACCCTTGAAACCCTGTTTGAATCCTCCAGCGGAAGGTTAGTCGTGGCGGTTTTTGCTTCCAATATCGGCCGCATTCAGCAGGTAGTAAATCTCGCGGTCAAATATGGAAGAAAGATTCATTTCAGTGGAAGGAGCATGAAGGCAAACGTCAGGATAGCCAAAGAAGAAGGTTTTTTAAGCGTGCCTGACAATGTGGAAATAAGTGAAAGTGCGATTGAATCTCTCCCTGACAAAGAAATAGTCATTATCACGACCGGCAGCCAGGGAGAACCAATGTCCTCTTTAACGCGGATGGCCCAGAGCAGGCACAAGAACATAAAAATAAGGAAGGGCGATACCATCATACTCTCTTCCCGATTCATTCCAGGAAACGAAAAAGCAATCACCGCTATTATCAATAGCCTCTACCGCATGGGGGCGGACGTGGTGTATGAGAAAGTATCTGATATCCACTCCTCTGGTCATGCTTACAAGGAAGAACTCAAGCTTATGCTCAACCTCGTCAACCCCAGGTACTTCATACCCGTGCACGGCGAGTATCGGCACCTCGTAAAACACATCCAGCTTGCAATGGAAACAGGGATGCCCGAGGACCGACTGATCCTCGCAGAGGACGGAACCGCTGTCCTTTTTGAAAATGGGCAAGCTGCGATCGGAGAAACAGTCCACACCGGAAGAATACTGGTTGATGGAAAAGGGGTTGGGGATGTAGGTGACCTTGTTCTCAGGGACCGAAGAAGGCTTTCCGGAGACGGCGTGGTAATCGTTCTTCTGGCTGTCAGTGAGCAGACAGGTGAGATCATATACGGCCCGGAAATCCTGTCCAGAGGCTTTGTATTCGAGGATCAGGGCGGGTTTATCCTTGAAGAAGCGAAATGCATTGTGCTCGAAATTTTTGATGAAATCAAGAATCCGTCCCATCTTGACTGGACTGAATTGGGACCGGAAATAAAAAGGAACCTTAAGAGCTTCTTTTACGATATTATTGAAAGGCGGCCCCTGATACTGCCGGTTATCATACCTCTTTGAAACAGGGGCCGATAATTCTTGAAAAGGAAAAGTAAGTTGCCCAAAAAGACAAGAAACTCAAGCAACACGCAAAAAGAACCCCTCAGGAAGGAGATAAAAGGGATCGTTTTTTTGCTTGTGGCAATTATTTTGGGTGTAAGCCTTTTTTCCTATCATCCAAGCGACCAAGTATTCGGGATCAAGACTGGTCACCCCGGAGGCGCCTACAACCTTTTTGGCACCGTTGGTGCCCACCTCTCGGGCTGGATTTTTGCTCTGCTTGGGTTTTCTTGCTTCTGGCTTGTGCTGGTCTTTCTTATGATGGCCTACTTCTCTTTTAGGGGGCGAGCGTTTCTCTCTCCTGCCAAGAGCACCATCACCGTAGTTTTCCTGATTTTGTCATTTGCGGGCATCATTGGCCTTCAGTTCCCCAAAATGATGTTTTACAGGGGAGAAGAAGTTAGAATCGGGGGTCTTGCCGGCTACTACATCTCAGGCTATATGAAAGGCTTTCTCAATTATTTTGGCGCCTACGTCCTACTGGTGGCAGTTTTCATCATATCCTTCATGGTTTGCACCCACATCTCTTTCGGATGGCTTTTTTCAAAAGTGGACTTGTGGCTGGGAGTTCTCCTGAGAAGGATTGGAGAGTACCTGAGGAAAAAACAGGAGAGAAAAAGAAAGAGAAAGCTCAGGGTACAAAGAATCAAACAGGAAAAGCTCAGGCCAAAGCGAACTGTTACAATTGTTGAGCCCAAGGCAGAGCTTCCCAAAAAACCCAGGCAGGAGTCTTTCTCGTTCATGAACGTGATGGGGAAATTCAAGTTGCCCCCTCTTGAGCTTCTGGACAAGGCGCCGGAAGATGAGCAGGGTGTGGAAATCCAGAGAGAGAGCTTGGAGATGAATGCCAAGCGCCTGGAAAGAAAGCTTGCCGATTTCGGTGTGGATGGCGAAGTAGTAGAGATCTTACCCGGGCCTGTTATTACGATGTACGAGTTCAAACCCGCACCCGGGATCAAGATAAGCAAAGTGGCGGGTTTGTCCGACGACCTGGCCCTGGCCCTTAGAGCACCCAGCATCAGGATCGTGGCCCCTATCCCGGGCAAGGCGGCTATCGGCATAGAGATTCCCAATAACCAGAGAAACCTTGTACGCCTAGGGGAAATACTCTCTTCGAATGCGTTCAAGAATTCCACCCATAAGCTCACCATTGCCCTGGGCAAGGACATAGTGGGTGCTCCTGTCGTGACTGATCTTGCAAAGATGCCCCACCTCTTGGTGGCAGGAGCCACGGGTGCAGGAAAAAGCGTTTCGCTGAATGCCATGATAAATAGCCTTCTTTTTAAAGCATCTCCAGACATGGTGCGCTTTCTCATCATTGACCCAAAAAGGATTGAACTCACGGCGTATCAGGATATCCCTCACCTGCTTCATCCGGTGGTAACTCAACCCAAAGATGCCACAAAAGCACTTAAATGGGCTGTGGCCGAAATGGAAAGACGCTACGTGCTCCTCTCAGACATGGGGGTCAGAAACATTGAAGCCTATAACAGAAAGCTCCTTAAAGAGAGAAAACTACCCGCCTCCGAGGGGCAAGATGAGAGGCCAAGAAGTCTCCCCTACATCATTCTTGTAATCGATGAGTTGGCCGATCTCATGATGACCTCATCGCGCGAGGTGGAAGAGGCGATCACCCGCCTGGCCCAGATGGCAAGGGCTGCTGGCATTCACCTGATCATTGCCACCCAGCGGCCCTCTGTGGATGTGCTGACAGGCATCATCAAGGCCAACTTCCCGGCCCGTATCTCTTTTCAGGTTTCCTCAAAAGTCGACTCCCGTACCATCCTGGACACCGTGGGTGCGGAAAACCTTCTGGGCGAGGGAGACATGCTTTTCTTACCGCCAGGGGTGGGCAGACTCATGAGAATTCACGGCGCTTTCATAAGCGAAGAGGAAGTCAAGAGGGTGACTGAATTTCTGAGGAGTCAGATGAAGCCGGAGTATGACTCCTCCATACTAAAAGAAGTATCGAAGCAGGAAGAGGATGAAGAAGATGAGTTTGAGCTGGATGAAAAATACGAAAGAGCTGTTGATCTAGTGCTCCAAACAGGTCAGGCTTCTATCTCTATGATCCAAAGGAAGTTAAGGGTAGGATATAACCGTGCTGCGCGGATGATTGAAGCTATGGAAAGGCAAGGAATAGTGGGCCCTTCAGACGGCGTGAGACCAAGGGAAGTGTATGGAAAAAGAGAACAATAGAGTAAAGTATGTATGCATAGTTTTGCTGCTCGTATTTTCATTTCAGCCGCTTCGTGCCGGCGCCGAAGATCAGGTGAGTAGCATCATTAGAGGCATCAGGAAGACTTATGCCGGCCTTCCCGGGCTAGAGGTGCCATACCAGAGAGTAATCCTAACAAAGTCCATGGTCATGCTGGGGGGTCAGGTTAATTCAGACCTTGCCACAGGAAAGATCTACTTCATGCCTCCCTGCTTCCTCAAGGTGGAGCAGAGAACGCCTGGGGAGGAGTTTGTTATTACAGACGGGACAACCCTCTGGTGGTATATTCCCAACAAGAAGCAGGTTTATAAGTATCCATCCGAAAAACTGGGAAAGGGCTTAAAGGTACTGGGTGAGATTTTTCAGGGCCTAAAGGCAGTCGAAGAAAGCTTCGGGGTCACGTTCGAGGGTCAAAATAGCCAGGGAAATTTTCTGCTTCAATTGAAACCGCAGCCCCCTTGGCCGGATATTGATCACATCGTGCTCTCAGTCAACCCGCAGGATTATACTATTTGCACTGTGGGCATATATGACCCTGTAGGTGGGTTAACGAAATTCACGCTTGGGAAATTGAGGGAAAAAACTTTGGACAAGGACTTCTTCAGGTTCACTGTGCCTAACGGGGTCAAGGTGATAGAGGAAGAAGGGTGAAGTTCTGATTCAAGCACCTGCCATAACCCGCGAAAGCATCCTTCCCACTCCCTTCAAACTCTCCAGGCTATTGGCCGGCATAAAATAATTCACGTACGGAAGCGCTGTCTGCATCCCCTTGCACAAAGGCTTGTAGTCAGGGTCGCCTGCCAGGGGGTTCAGCCATATGATGGAATAAGCTTTTCTGGCCAGGTTCTCCATCTCCCTCCTCAGCAGTTCTTTGGCACCCAGGTCCCACCCATCGCTCATAATAACTACCACGGTGCGCTTGTTTAAGAGTCGCAGCCCGTGTCGTTCGTTAAACTGATGCAAGGAATAGCCGATTCTTGTTCCACCTGACCAGTCAGGCACTTGCCGGGAAATGATTTCCAGCGCCTTTTCTGTGGGATACCTTCTCAGGGTAGGCGTTATAGGTGTTAAGGAGGTTGAAAAAACAAAGATCTCCGCCCTGGGCCCAACACCCTTTAGGCCCATAATGAAGGGCATCTGATGAGCGACAATTAGAACTCCCGGTTGACGACAATTAAAATTCCCGGTTAGGGGGGAGTTCTGATAGGCTGTCCAAGCATCTTATCTAGAGGGAGGCTTGGATGGTCAGTG
>JAFDEF010000072.1 GCA_019310485.1 Deltaproteobacteria bacterium
ATCGATTAATGGGAAAAACTGCTCATGAAGCGTTGGAACAAGATCAAAATACGGAGGAAAGTGGCTCAGTTTTCACGACCGAAAATGGCTCAATTTTAAAAGACCATTGACAGCTCAGTGAAGAGTTCACAATTCTCTTATTATCTTTCCCGCCACAGCGCTGATATTACATTATAGCGAGCGGCTCTGGCCTCTGGCGCTAAAGAACAAAAAAAATGCCAGCCGATTCTGCAGCTGGCACCCTGTCAGTTATTTGAGAATATAGCCTCGCCAACCCAAAGAGGCCGCCAAATATTCCTTTTCCTATTTGAGAACAATGGTCTCTGTTCCGGTAAACCCCTTTGTAGTCTCTGAAACATCGAGTGAGTCCAGGTAGGATTTGACTAGCTCCAGGCATCCTTCACCAAGGCAAATGACGCTCATGCCAATCACAATGGGGTGGCCTTCATTTACCTCGATTTCAACGCCCGGCCTTATTTGCTCACCATTTACATAAGTCCCGTTCTTGCTCTGGAGATCCTCAACAAAATACTTGTCGCCTTTTCTAACTATCTTCAAATGCTGACGCGAAATAGTTTTGTCCCTCATCTGGATATCATTAGCAGGGGAGCGGCCTATGAAAACGGTTTGCCCTTTTATGCGAAAAGAGCGGCCTCTGTCCGGCCCTTCCACTATGAAAAGTTTGCCCATACCCAACACCCCCCTGTTAGGAACCAAAGCAGGACCTAATGCTTTTCAGAAACCCAGGTTGGCAATTTGCGCGGGGCTGGCATCCGGGTACTCTGTTCGTGAAATGGCTACCCCGCCACCATCTCCACCATGAAGGCTTATATTGCGTGCGGGCCATATTTGTAAGCTTTTGAGATTATTGTCAATTCTCGAAAATCTTGTCGCGCCCTAATACGGCTGCCCACATAGATGGTAATATCACATATCAGAAAGAAAACTTCAATCTTTTTTTCCTCTTTTCCTCAGATGGAGGAATCGAGCCTTTTTTGCCTTTCCTCAGGTTTGAGAGCGGTTCCCTAAGGAGCTCTAATTAAGTCCAAGTCCTATGACTAGACCTACAGCAACCCCCAACCCTACAAAAATAGACCCAACCACAATACCGACTGCGGTATTTTTCTCCGCTAGTTGCCTAGATGTGTCAAATGGAGTTATTTTGTCGAAAACAGCATAACCGATCACCATAAACACTATGGTAAGAATGGCACCAAATATTGCATAAACAAAATTCAATAAAGTAATTGTAAACTCCATTATCTTAGAACCTCCTTGATAGCGTTAATCTTCTTAACATAATTTATCGTTTCTTTGCTCCGCCTTCCAGTTACCCTCGGCAAACATTTCTCAACGGATCGCCACAGGTTCTCATTTATCTTTTGCTTCCTTGCTATTTTTTGCGCTCTCAATATGTTTCTCTTGCCCGCGTTATATGCCCCAAACATGAAGTTTACCCTATCCTTGAAAGGCCGCCTGGCTTTGAAGCCATTCCACAACATTCTGTCATAGTAAATTCCCGCCGCGATATTCCACCGTGGTTGCTTCCAGTTACCCTTTACAGTGTGGCTTCTTCTTTTGATCTCCTCAAATGTTCTGGGCATGATCTGCATCAGCCCCCTGGCACCTACCTTTGACTTAGCTTCAGGCTTGAGTCTTGATTCTGCTACTGCCTGGCCTTTGAAGTAACGCCAGTCAAAGGCGGGGCCAAAAAATCTCTTGCTGTACTTTGAGAAATACCTGTCAAATTTCACGACCCTGTTATATTGCTCGTAGGCAGTTGCATTGCCCGGAAGCAAAAAAGCCAAAACAAGCAAAACTGCAAGACAAATTTCTCTCTTCATTTTCTTTTCCCCCACTTGACTACCGGCAGCATTTGAAACAAACGCTGGCCCCGTGAGCCTGATCCAGCACGCAATAATAAACTAGCAAAATCTGCCTGCAAGGGCAAACTCATGCTCAAAAATGCTTTCCCTGCACAGTTCAGTTGGCACAAAGGCTCTCCCCTGTGGCCCCCTAATCGGCGCTCATCGGCATTTTCTATTGACAGGAAAAATGACTCTCCCCTATTGTCCATACAGGTACAAGGGATATGGGCATGGCCGTGCTTTTCCGGAAAGGCACGTAGAAGGGATAGCGCAGCCCATGGGTGCCTCTATTGCCTGTATCCCGAAGGGAATCTTCCAGATGAAATCAAGCCCTACTTCTTTAAGGCGGACTAAAGGCGGTTGAAATATGAGCCGCAAAGCATATCTTTTCGTAGCGTTTTCTCTTGCTCTTCTTATCGTGGTCGCAATTTCTGTTTTTAAAGACCGGCATCCTCATTGGAAAGCCTACCAGCTCATGTATAAGAAACAAAAATCTGCAGTTGAGGCTGAGCGCCTTCGCCGAATAGGGGCTTAGGGCGAGCAAATAGCAAAAAGAATTAAGGCACTTCAGAAAGAACCAGTAAACCCGGATATGCAATGAAGCATCAAATGACCACCCATATCCCTACATCTCAATGTGCAAGGTGCCATAACCGAAGCGGGAGGATCGGACTTTCCTACCAGGGACTGATGGAGTCGGACCCGTACGGGACTCCATTTCAAGAAGGAAGGTTTAACAAGACCCGGTTGAGTGCTCTGCGTTCTGTTATTCACATGGTGCCCGACATCCACTTTGAAAAGGGAATGCACTGTATTGACTGTCATACGAGCTGGGATGTCATGGGAGAAGGAAATATTTACTCCCGCATGGAAGAGCAGGTCGAAATCCGCTGCTGGGACTGCCACGGAACAGGTAGCGATCCTCCAAGCAAGAGGGTCATCGGTGATGATAACGACTACGCTGTCTGGGCAAGCCAAACGTTTCCCTGGTGGTCTGTTGAGCCGGAAGATGAGGTCGCAGTATCAAGCAGAGGCCGTCCCCTAATTAACGTGATTAATGTGCCCACGGGATGGGTCCTTCATGGCAAGGTTGACGGTAAGATACACCCAGTTCAAGTAATCACTGGAAAACCCGGGCCCCACACAATGCCCGGACATGAAAGGCTGGAGTGCTCTGCCCGTCATAGCTCATGGGCACCGCAGTGTTACGGGTGTCATGATTATCGGTTCAAAGCTAAAAAACAGCTTGACCCCAATACCGGCATTTCGACCTCTGGTCGATGGCGGTAAACTCGAGGTTATTACAGGTTCGAGGACCTAGAGCTTGGAGTAGATGATAGGGGCAAGATCTCTCCATACATGCCGGGGTGCCAGGTTCTTTTTAGCGAGATTGATGATAAAGGGAAGCCTGTACTCCCTTACAAAAATTACGTATTCAAGGGAGGGCAACTTCTCTCGGGCATTGTCTCAGTGCCCATTGATCCTCATACCACGAGGCGCGAGGTGCGCCCTTGTGAGTCATGCCACCTTGATCCCAAAGCTCTTGGCATAGGGGTGGGCTTTGTATCGTGGGGAGATAGGTGGTCTGAAAATCATTTCCTTCCCATTCATGACTCCCTGCGAGAAGGCCTCCCCTTTTCTTTTGCCATGGAAAGTCTCGTAGACCCAACAGGCCATCCCTTGCAGGGAAACAGCCATTACGGGGCGAGGCCCTTTGATAAAGAGGAACTGAAGCGGATTTTACGCGTGGGAACCTGTCTTCCATGTCACGATCAATATAAAGACCCGATCTACCGCAATTGGAAGGCAAGCCTCAGAAAAAACTTTTCCAGTACTCACTTAGAAGCCATACAAGGATCAATCAAAGCCACTGGGGAGTCGGAGTGGAGATAGAGCTGTCCTGATCGGTTGACTTTTACAGTTTTTGTCTTGTTCTTCTTTACCTGTTGCGTGAGTTCCCTCGCTCACGGCACGGACTCTCCCCAGGGTTGTGTTGCTTGCCACAGTGGAATTGAGGTGATCAGCCCATCACATGCTTTTTCTTGTGAAAAATGTCATGGAGGTATCCCTGGAGCAAAGCAAAGAGCAGAAGCACACGCAGGACTCATCGCCAACCCCTCGGACCTGGCATACGCTCAAGAGCGGTGTGGCAGGTGTCACCCAAGAGAAGTACATCGGGTGCGCCGATCCCTTATGGCCACAGCTGCCGGCGAAATTAACACCACCAGGTACCTGGGGGGAGCCCAGGAAGATGCGGGGGCGCGATATGGAACAATGAAGATAGATGGTATGCAGGTTATTCCCGAAGTGGAAAAATCCGGTGATCTTGTCGACGATCTTTTGCGTCGTAAGTGCCTCCGATGTCACCTAAACACCCGCGGAGCATCGAGAAAGGGAGAGTTCAGGGCGTCCGGTTGCGCAGCCTGTCACGTACTCTACGCGGATAACGGGCTAAGCCGGAGCAACGACAGGGCTATTAAGAGCCTGATGGCAGCCGCTCGCAAAGGTACAAAGGTGCTTGAGCGAGGCTACCCTGTGAAGCACCGTCTAAGCGCAGCCATTCCCACCTCCCAGTGCCTTCATTGCCATAACGGGAACGGGGTCGGCATGGATTATGTTGGTCTTTTTGAACGAGATGAGGACGGGAACTACCGTTTCCTTTCGCCGGACAGGAAAGCAAACAATTTCATTTACGGAATTGACCACCATGCGCTTCTCCCGGATATTCACAATGAAAAAGGCCTGGCTTGTATTGGAGGCTTCAAACTTCAAAGGGGGGGTGGCTGGTTAATGTAGTTAAGGGGGAAAGTGGAACAGTTCTTATTTCCAAGCTGGATGGGAGCTCTCACTTGGTGCCTGTCCTGGCAAAGGGAAAAAAGCAACCTGTAAGCCACAGGATCCCCGAGCATATTGAAAAGATGGAATGCCATAGCTGCCATGCCGCCTGGACGGCTCAGGACTACGGGCTTCATCTCGTTCTCCAGGAATCCAGGGGCTATGCCCAATGGGCTCACCTGAGGTCTCAAAATGATCCCCAGATCCAGTCACTTCTCAAAAAAGAGCTTCAAGTTCCTCCAGAAGACCGCTCGCCACCCCAAACGCGCGACTGGCTTACAGGCCGGCAGTCCCCAGGAGCCGGGTTTGCAGGACGCACTTATCGCGGGTGGGAGGGCTTCAAAAACCCTAACAGCCTTGATGGGGCACAGGGTTTTTTTGCCCGACTTTCTAACTTATAAATGGACACTTATCTTGCTAATTGCATTTTTGTTAGTTTATTATCTTTTGGCAACGTGGAACGAAGAAACAGACAAATTCACAGTAGAAATTTAATTGGAGGAGGATATTAAACATGATTGAAAACATCACCCCGGATGAGACTCTGGACTGTCGTGGTTTGAGCTGCCCGATGCCTATTTTAAAAACAAAAAAAGCAATTGGAAAAATGAAATCAGGACAGATCCTGGAAATCCTGGGCACTGACCCCGGAACAAAGAATGACCTTCCGGCCTTTGCCAGGAGAGGCGGCCACGAGTACCTGGGCGAAAAAGATGATGAGGGGTTTACAAGATTTTACCTGAAGGTCAAGTGATACTGGATTTGTGAAGTCCATCTTTGTAAGGAGGAAGTCCCATGGCCAAAACTTTAGGTGTGTTTGTAAGTTCCGACAAGCACCTGGACAAAATCATTGCTCTTTGCAAAGCAGCAAAGAAAAAGGGGGTAGAAGTTACCATTTTCTTTTCCCACCTGGGAACGCTTCTGACCCAGGATCCTCGATTCGCCGAACTGGAAGGGCTGGCAAAGATGTCTCTTTGTAACGTGGGTTTTGAAAGCCACGGTCTCAAGCCCCCTGTCCCTGGAATCGGGGAAAAAGACTATGGTACTCAGGCACGACACGCTGAAATGATTGAAACGTGCGAGAGGTACGTTGCCTTTTAGGAGGTTGAGAGACAATGGAGGGTGTTAAACACGTTGCCTTCTTGATTCGCAGGAAGGAAGATCTTTGGGAAGGTTCCCGTTCCACGCTTGGATTGGCCGTTGAAAACTACTACTCTTACATGTTCGTGCTGAATGTGGAAGTTGAGATGACCGAGCAATATAAGGAGAACCTCGAGTGGTTAGAAGACATGGAGTGCGAGTACTATTCCAACAACAAGGCTAACGTACAAAAACACCGTTTCAAGTATTTGAGCCTTGAGGAGATCGGAGAAAAGCTCAAGACCATGGACTTGATCGTTCCATTCGGGAGCGCAGCATGAAGATACTCCACATACTGAAAACACCGCCCGATGAGGATACTAAAACCCTGATCAATATCATTTCCAAAGGCGAGGAAAATACCTCCTACGAACTCTTTCGCGAGGATGCAGACTACGAGAAACTCCTCGACCTGATATTTGATAACGACAGAGTCATTTCCTGGTGGTAGACCTAAGCCGAACAGCCCCGGCATTGCTCTTTGTCCAGCGAAGGTTTCTTTCAAATCCCCGCGCCCTTCCCTGCATGCTCGAGATTGGCGACTTGCGCCCGTTTTGCTCTTTTCCTTCTCTGCGCCACACTACCCTGCCCTCACAGGCGGCGACAGCACATAGTTTTGAGCGCACCTAAATACTGCAAAAATATCTTGACAAGCTTACAACAAAAATTATATTGCTATGTAGTTATATAGGAAATAGGCATGCAATCTTTGATAAAGCTAGCAAAGGCACTCTCGGATCCTAACCGGGTGAAGATTATAAAGATGTTGCAGCAGAGGACCATGTGTGTGTGTGAACTGCGCGTGGCGCTTGGAATATCCCAGCCCGCAGTCTCTAAGCACTTGAAAATCCTAGAAAAAGCGGGTCTGGTATCTTCTTACAAAGACGGGGCATGGACGAACTATGTTCTGAGCGATGGCAAAAGCAGCCCTTTTGCAGCCACGTTGCTGGGAAATTTGAGACACTGGTTGGGAGATGACCCGGAGGTTAGTGATCTTCTGAGAAGAATTCAGACCATCCGCAGGGAAGAGATGTGCAGGTAGAAAAATTTTTTTATTTTGGCTGTATAACTAAATACTTATGTGGTTATTTCGATCATTTTGACCGCATAAAGTTTGCCGGTATCTTGAACAGGAGGAAAATTTCTAAATGAAAGAACGTTACAAGTTGTTGCTGTTGGTGCTCACCTTTGTCGGTATTTACTACATTCCATGGGATAGTGAGGCCATACGTAGATCAGGGCTCGAGGCCTTTATGATGCTTGAAGACTACGCTCACCACCACGTGCTCACTTGCCTTGTCCCCGCCTTTTTTATCGCCGGGGTGATGGGCCTAAAGAAAACAGCCACTTTCTGCGCCATCATTGTGGTGCTCTCAACGATTGCCGGCATTAGTTACGGGTGGCTTGCCGGGTAAGGAGGTGACCTGAAATGAGTCAGGAAGACGTTACTCAAATAAGAGTAGAAGCACATAGCGTGGGCATCATTGGCCTCAGTACAGTCTTGAAGGATATGGCCGAAGAATACGCTGACAGACCTGACGAGGAGGTTGGCGAAGAACTCCTCAAGCGCCTATCCAGGAAAAATTATATTCCTTCTCGCGTTAGGGAAAGCTACAAGAAGGCTTTCTTGCGGGAATTCAAGAAATTCCTGGGCAAACCATACGAAGAAGAGCCGGAAGGCCTGGAGATCAAAGTTCTCGGCCCGGGCTGCCCCGAGTGCGATAGATTGGAGCAGGAACTCATGGCTGTCATGGCTGAAATCAACACCACGGCAGGTATCGAACATGTTAGAGATGCCAAGGAAATTGGAAAATACGGAGTTTTCGGCACCCCTGCACTGATCATCAACGGCGAGGTCAAATCAGTAGGCAGGGTGCCCCCCAGAAACAAGCTCATTAAATGGCTAAACGAGGCAAAAAGCTAAGGCCTGGTGGCTGTGCACTCAACAGGCCCTTTAAGAGTTGGGTGATTATTCCTTTTGAGAGGGGCAACGGGAGGTGGAAAAAACATGACACAAGAAGAACGCAAAAAGCTCTCTTTTCTGGATCGTTTCTTGACCCTGTGGATCTTCTTAGCCATGTTCGTAGGGGTCGGCGGAGGGTATTTTTTTCCGGGGGTCAGGCAAGTGATCAACTACTTCCAGATCGGAACAACCAATATCCCAATCGCAATCGGTCTGATACTGATGATGTACCCGCCCCTGGCAAAAGTGAAATACGAGCAAATGGGTTACGTCTTCCGGGATTTCAAGGTGCTTGCCCTTTCACTGATCCAGAACTGGGTCATCGGCCCAATCCTCATGTTCCTCCTGGCAATTGCTTTTCTTTCAGGACACCACGAATACATGGTGGGCCTCATCATGATCGGTCTTGCACGCTGCATTGCCATGGTCATTGTGTGGAATGATTTGCCTACAGGTGATGCAGAATACTGCGCAGGGCTTGTAGCGTTCAATTCAGTGTTCCAGGTGATCTTCTATTCTCTCTACGCGTATTTCTTTATTACCTTGGTTCCCGAATGGATCGGTATGAAGGGAGCCGTGGTTAATATATCAATCGGCCAAATAGCCGAAAGTGTCTTTATTTATCTTGGCATTCCCTTTATTGCAGGCATTCTTTCACGTTTGGTCGGCCTCAAGACCAAGGGCCGCGAGTGGTATGAGAAAAAGTTCGTCCCAAGAATAAGTCCTATTACCCTTATTGCCCTCCTTTTTACCATAGTGGTCATGTTCTCCCTCAAGGGGGAGTTTATCGTGGAGCTACCCATGGATGTGGTCCGAGTGGCCATCCCTCTCTGTATCTACTTTGTGATCATGTTCTTTGTTTCTTTTTACATCTCCATGAAGGCGGGGGCTACCTACGAGCAATCAACCACGCTGAGCTTTACGGCAGCTTCCAATAACTTTGAACTCGCCATTGCCGTGGCGGTGGCGGTTTTCGGGATTGATTCAGGCCAGGCTTTTGCTGCAGTTATAGGCCCGCTTGTGGAGGTGCCTGTTCTGATCAGCCTCGTAAATGTTGCTCTCTGGTTCAAACGAAAATACTTCCCCTATGCGGTGGAGACACCAACAGGAATCTGCCACCTTACCTGCGAACCCTGAAAGCCTGGTGGGTGTTAGGGGAAGGAGGACAGTTTATAAAAATGGCCCAAAAGAAAAACATTCTTTTCCTTTGTACTGGAAATTCCTGCAGGAGCCAAATGGCCGAGGCGTGGACTCGGTGTCTTCACGCCGGGGTTTTTGAGCCATACTCTGCAGGTACCCGGCCACGCGGGGTGGATCCCAGGGCGGTGAGGGTTTTGGTGCGCTTTGCGTCCCGGGACTCATAGATGACCTGGGCTTCCCGAGGAAGATAGGTCATCCGGTCTTGGGTAAAGGATGCGCGAATAATGTACCGGGCCAGGTTTTCCATGGAGTCCGCATGACGTGGCAAGATGCGGGGGCCGGCGTGGACATGGAATCCTGAATGTCGCCACCCCATGAGGTTGTCGATGAGTTCCGGGCGGATCTTTCGGCGGCGCACGAGCATCCGGAACACCTTGTGGCGAAAGATCTCTTCGATGTGCTTGATCTCCGGTCGGGGCGCAACTCGGAACATGTCCTTGCCGTAGAATCCACCGTCGGCAAGAAGGATGTGGCAGTGGGGGTTGAACTCGAGCAGTCCCCCGAAGGTCTGCA
>JAFDEF010000037.1 GCA_019310485.1 Deltaproteobacteria bacterium
CTCAAATTCCATGCTTGTTATAACATTGGGGTGCTTTGCGTAGTTGTAAGTTTCATACCTGGAAGGATCAAAGGGCTCAAAGCCGGGTGCCAGTATAATGGAGCCCACCTCCAATTCCACCTCCTGGGGTTTTTGCCTGTGGGTTTCAAGAGTCACTGCTCCCGGGCCGCAAGCATCAACACATTGAAAACACTCACAACAATAACCACAGTTCAAACACCTGTGAGCCTCCTCAGTGCCGGTTTGCTCATCGTAGCCAAGCTCAACTTCCCTGAAATTCCCCCTTCTTTTTTCAATATCAAGGGCGGGCATTGCAGCTCTGCTCTTTCTGGGCTCATCTGGTGGAATAGGGCGGTAGGTAGGGTTTTCCACCACTGAAGGCTCTCTTCCCTCAGCCAAGTCTCGTCCATCAAGATAACGTAGTATTGACTCAGCTGCCTCTCTGCCTGCAGCAATGGCACCAATTGCAACCCAGGGCCCGCTTTGAAGGTCACCGCCTGCAAACACTCCCTTGCGAGTAGTAGCATAGGTAACAGGGTCCACTTCAAGGGTGCCCCACCGGGAAAATTCAAGTCCTTCGATGTCTTCAAGCGCGCTGAGATCAGGCCTCTGGCCTATTGCAGGGATAAGTTGGTCAACCTCGATTTCGTACTCACTTCCAGGAATCGGTACGGGCCTCCTCCTCCCGGAGGAATCAGGCTCTCCAAGCTCCATCCGGATGCAGCGAACGCCGCTCACTCTTCCTTCTCGTGTGAGGATCTCCTGGGGGGCGGCAAGGTAAGTTATTCTTACCCCTTCTTTTTCAGCAGCCTCAATCTCCTCCTCCCATGCTGGCATCTCAGCTCTGCTCCTGCGATACACTATGTTGACCTCTTCTGCCCCCAGACGAATCGCAGAGCGCGCAACGTCAATGGCAACATTTCCTCCCCCTATGATGGCGACTCTCCTGCCCACTTCCACTTTGCCGCTGAGATTTAGGTCCCTTAAAAAATCCACCCCCTGCCGTACTCCAACAGCACTCTCCCCGGGGATCCCCAGCTCAATGCCCCGGTGAGCACCAGTGGCAAGGTAAACAGCACTGTAACCCCTGGAAAATAAATCATCTATGCTAAAATCTACACCTAACGGAGTTCCTGTCTTTATCTCAACACCAAGCCTGGTGATAACTTCAATTTCGCGATCAAGAACCTCCCTGGGCAGACGATGCTCCGGAATCCCAACCCTCAACATCCCTCCGGGCTTGGGAAGTGCTTCAAAAATCGTTGATAAAATCCCCCTTCGCGCTAAATGATAGGCTGCAGAAAGTCCAGCCGGCCCTGAACCCACGATCGCGACCCTTTCATCCCTCACATCCTCACACTCTATCTCAATCTGCCTTGGATCAAAACGATCAGCAGCCAGACGCTTCAAATCCCTTATCGCCACAGGATCATCCACCTCAGAACGCCTGCACGCATCTTCACATCCATGAGGACAGATCCTGCCAAGTACCCCGGGAAGAGGAAGATCCTCCATGATGATCTCAAGAGCCTCTTTGTACTTGCCCTGCCCAACCATCTGAACATATCCCTGTACATTGAGCCCCGCAGGGCAGGCCAGTCGACAAGGAGCCTTGTCCCCTTTCTCTATGGCAAAAGCACCGGGAATCGCCTGGGCATACTTCTTGTAAGTCGCCTTCCTGGTGCTCAGCCCCCGGTCATAGTCGCTCGGTAAAACTACCGGACACACCTCTGCACAGTCCCCGCACGCAGTACACTTGGATTCGTCTATGTAGCGGGGCCTCTTCAAAAGGGTGACCCTGAAATTGCCTTCACTCCCCTCAACCTTTTCAACTTCAGCACAAGTGATGAGGTCTATGTTTAAATGCCGGCCGACCTCGACCAGTTTGGGAGAAATGATTCACATGGCACAGTCATTGGTAGGAAAAGTCTTGTCAAGCTCACTCATCACTCCGCCAATGGCAGAAGACTTCTCCACCAGGTGAACAAAATAGCCGGAATCAGCAAGATCCAAGCATGCCTGCATGCCGGCTATCCCTCCCCCTACTACCATAACTGAACCAATGGGTTTTCCTGACATGGAAGGGCTCCTGTTTCTTACATTCAATTTGATGCTTTTCTGCAGTGCAGTGAAAGCGAGGTCATCTTAAAAAGGTGTCCTTGACCTGGCAATCGGTTGAGTAAAATAGTCTGTCCTTGTACTTATTGTCAACCACAATTTGCCGATTCCTGCCTGAAACGCCGCTGATTGCCGCTACCTCCACCCTGCCTGCTTGTTTAACAAGCCTTTGTGTTTTCAGGAGATATTTTGCTGACAACGAAATGACTTGCCGGTGCAGCTAGACACGCGATTGACCTTGAAAGTGCCTTTCATCTCATGGTAAAGTTTTGATCAGTATTTATTATGGCTTGTAGGAACCAAAATTATGGCAGGGAAAAAAGAAAGAGAGCTGAGAGTCGCTTTTGTTGGAGGGGGAAAATTCGGAAAGGAAGTCCTGGAGAGGATTTACCCGGTTCTTGACCTGGGGAACAACAATCTTCAAGTTTTGGCTGTGGCTGACCCCGACCCTGCCAGTCCTTTCAGCGTTTTGGCCAGGGAACTGGGCCTCAGGACCGTGACAAATCATAGAGAGCTTTATGATATCAGGCCTCAGGCTCAGGTCATTATTCTTCTCGACCCAAAGGAAAACATTCTCCACGAGATTATAGAAACGAAGCCTGCCGGCGTCCAGGTTGTGCCTTACAACATGTTCTTGTTTTTCTGGAAAGCCATGAACGCTGAATGGCGCAATCTGCGGAAAAGAAACGAGGAGATCGAGACAATCCTTGACAGCATCCAGGACTTCATTCTGGTCATTACACCTCAGATGGAAATTGTTGAGGTAAACCGGTCATTTCTGGACCAAATGGGATACACGCGTGAGGAAGTGATTGGGCGCAAGTGCCATGAAGTGTTCCAGAAAATTAACAGGCAATGCAGTTTTTCCGATATTGTGTGCCCTTTAAATGAAGTAATTCTCAACAAAAGACCGAGTCAGCAAGTGCTGACCAGGGTGGATCACAGGGGAGAGCAGCGCTACATTGAGGTAACGATCTTTCCCATGTGGGAAAAGCAGGGAAAGATTTCCAAGTTCATTGAAATCAGCCGCGATATCACAGAGCGTAAAAGACAGGATGAGGAGATCACCAGGCGCCTGGAGGAAATGGTCGAACAGCGTACCCGCGAGCTAAAGGAAACACACGCAAAGCTTCTCCATCAGGACAAGATGGCATCCCTGGGCAAACTCTCCGCTTCGGTAGTCCACGAGGTAAATAACCCCATTACAGGCATACTTAACCTGACTATGCTTATGAAAAGAATTCTGGATGAAGGAGCTCCAGGAGAAAAGGAACTGAGGCAATTTAGAAATTACCTGGAGCTCATGGATACCGAGACGCGCAGGATCAGCCGAATTGTCTCCAACCTCCTTGCGTTCTCGAGACAGTCAAAAATGGAACCAAAGCTCTTGAACCTCAACAAGGTCATTGAAAAGACCCTTCTTTTAAATGCCAACCTATTGAAAATTAACCGGGTCCAGATAGAGAAAGAACTTGATCCGGAACTGCCGGAACTGGTTGGATCAGAAGACCAGCTCCAGCAAGTTTTCATGAACCTTGTATCTAATGCCGTAGAAGCAATGGAGAATACAGGAGAAAAGCGAATTTTGGGCATAAAAACCCGCAATGCCTCAGAGCAGGGCAAACTCTATGTGTCATTCAGAGATACGGGTGTAGGCATCCCCCCTGAGGACCTTTCCAGGCTTTTCGAGCCTTTTTTCACCACAAAGAAAAAAGGCAAGGGCGTAGGACTGGGCCTTTCCGTAGCGTATGGGATTGTTGAAGAGCATGGAGGATCAATCCGGGTCCGGTCAAGGGTGGGTGAGGGATCCACCTTTACCGTCGAACTTCCCTTGAGAAAAGAAATGGACGGACAAATTCAGCTCGGAGAACTTCATGGGCACAGCTAGGATTTTGATTGTTGATGATGAATTGATCGTGAGAGAGTCTCTTGGAGGCTGGCTTGAGCGGGACGGACACGAAGTCGACACTGCTCAAAGCGGAGAAGAAGCTCTCGAGAAAATGAAAGACACCCGCTTCGATATTCTACTTGTGGACATAAAGATGGAGGGAATGAGTGGACTGGATTTGCTCAAGGCCGTTAAGGAGACGGATCCTGACGTGGCAGTGGTAATGATAACAGCATATGGCTCCATATCCACTGCAATAGAAGCCATGAAGAATGGGGCCTACGAGTACCTGCTTAAACCGTTCGATCCCAACGAATTGGGGGTTTTAATCGAAAAAATCATTGAGCACCAGGCACAGGCACTGGAAACACAGTTCCTGAGAGAGCAGTACAAGGAAAGGAGCCGCTTTGAAAGCATGATCGGTCAATCCAGGGCTCTCCAGGAAATCTTTTCGCTAATTGAGGACATAGCGCCTACCGAGTCAACTGTCTTGATAACCGGAGAAACAGGCACGGGAAAAGGCCTGGCAGCCAAGGCGATCCACAGTAAAAGTCCGCGCCACGAGGGGCCCTTTGTTGTAGTGAACTGCGGCGCTTTTCCGGAACACTTACTGGAAAGTGAGCTTTTTGGCTATCAGAAAGGGGCCTTTACTGATGCTAAGACAACAAAGAAGGGCCGCCTCGAACTTGCCCATGGTGGTACTCTCTTTCTTGACGAGATAGGCGAGATTAGCATGAGAATGCAGATAGATCTCCTCAGGGTGCTTGAGGACCGTGTATTTTACAGGCTGGGTGGCACACAACCAATTGAGGCCGATTTCAGGGTGATAGCAGCCACTAATAAGAACCTTGAAAAAGCAATAAAGGAAGGATCTTTCAGAGAGGATTTTTACTACAGGCTGAACGTTATTTCTTTTTCCATGCCGCCTCTTCGAGATCACAAGGAGGACATTCCTCTTCTGGCTGAACATTTCTTGCACCGCTTTGCCAGGGAGACGAACAAACCTGTTGATCAAATCAGCCGCGAAGCCATGGACGAGATGATGTTATACGAGTGGCCTGGTAATGTGAGGGAGCTGGAAAACGCCATTGAAAGGGCTGTGGTTGTTTGCAAGGGACGAAAAATTATGCCCAAAGATCTTCCTATTTTTCAGCCAGAGTACGCGGCGCTTCCTTCTGACAAGTCCTTAAAGGAAGTGGAACGGGCCCACCTTATCAGCGTGCTCAACGAAAATGAGTGGAACATTGCGAAAAGCGCAAAAGTCCTTGGAATTGACCGCTCAACCCTTTACAACAAAATCAAACGCCACAATATTTCCAGGCCATCTTGAATGCCCGACCCAAAAATACCATTTTAGTATCACCGGTAGGGGATCTTGACCTTGATTCAGAATTCTTACACGAACTTTGCGACAAGATTAGCGAAATATTCGGGTGTGAATGCGAAATTATGCCTCTTCTCAAGGAAATTGACTTTGCAAGGGATCCGGTACGAGACCAGCACCATTCAACCCTGCTTCTGGAAAGATTGTCGGCCCTGGCACCCCACAGAGTTCTCAAGGTCCTTGCGATCACCACGGTGGATCTTTTCATCCCCGTGCTGACCTATGTCTACGGGGAGGCACAACTGGGGGGTAAATCGAGTATTATATCTACATACAGGCTGCAGGAAACTCATTCCGCAAAAGTCACGCCCGCCACGTACCAATGTCGGATTTTAAAAGAAGCTATCCATGAACTGGGCCACACTTTCGGGCTCCGCCATTGCCCCAATGAGAGCTGCATAATGCATTACTGCCGAAAGATACAAGATGTGGATAGAAAATCAACCGAGCTCTGTCGTTACTGCAAGGTGCTGCTTTCAGATGAAATGAAAAGGCTGGCCAGTGAATAACTTGCCAGCCTTCCAGCACAAAGGGCTTTCAAGGAGAAGGGGGCAAAGATCACCTGCGAAGGAAAAGCCTGGAAATCTTTTCCCAGCCTAGTTCCGGCATATTGCCGTAAATATCGGTTCCCAGATGGCCGCCGTCTGCTGCCAGTGGCCCACCAACATGATCAATAAGTTGGAAGAGCCTCTCCACTTCCCTGTTCAGGAAGGTCTCAGTCTCTTCATTTATCATTAACTTCTTAAGCTCATCGCGCAGTTGCGGGGCGTGAACACGCATTATCCATCCTTCTGAATAAGCTCCGTGCTCATCAAATGAACTTTTTTCTCTTAACTTCCCATTGACAGAGGTGACTACACCGCTAACAGGTGAAAGCGCACTTGCTCTCTTGTCTCCCCGAATAAGCGAGATGCTCGGTTTTCCCTGTTTTACCTCCTTTCCCATAAGGGGTGCCTGTATTTGGTCAAGGGGACCAAAAAGGCGTAGGGCAAACTCATCGAGACCAACTCTTACCGTTGCTCCCTCTTCAATTCTTGCCCAGGTATGCCCGCTATGGAAGTAATAACCATGGGGGGCTCGAAACCCTTTCACTTCAAGCAAGTCGGAAGGGCTGATCACAGCATGCACACTGTAGTCATCATCAAAATACTGGTCGAATTCGCAATTGGCGCAGCTATAGTCATTGGTACAGGCTTTAAAGGTAATTCGTCTTTTCAGGTAATGGATGCATGGCCTCTGAGAAGGGGGGAGACGTCTTAGCCTCTCTTCCCATGAAACTAACCTGCCGCGCTTTCCGGTTGGCTTCTGGCCGGCTTTTCTGATTTGATCGTTTTTCTCTACAGCAAGCCTCATGATCTTCTCAAAACGGCACCCTTTGCACCTGTACTCATTTTCACAGCTTTTGCGCCTGACCACACCTGCCTGCGCCCAGATGCACGGCATGTCCTGTTTTTCTCTGCGATCCTGCACTTGCACTGACTGCATTTTTTCTCCTTGCTTCCGCTGCCGGTGGAAATTTTCCATGCAAAAAATTGTTATTTCCTTCAGGCAGTGTTAGCCGGTTTTAAGAAAAGTCCTAGTGAGATTGTTCCAGCCCAAACCCGGGATGCTCCCGTAAATGTCATCACCAAAGTAGCCACCATCAGCGGCCATTGGCCCTGCCACTTCTTCTACCATCTGTTCTAGCTTGCCCACTTCTTTGCTCATCCATTCCAGCGAAGCTGAGTTTCTCATGAGTTCCTTGAAGTTTTCCTTAATATCGGGATGGCGCAACAAGAACACCCAGCCATCTCCGTAGGGTTCATTGTTTGCGCGATCAGGGCTTTCCCTCACCTTCTTGTTCACTTCCACGATCACGCCGCTCACCGGTGAGATAAACTCAGCGCCATTTTCACTGCGTCTCATACCCCACCCAATCCTGTTCTTTTCAAGCTCTTTGCCCATCAAAGGCAGATCAAAAGAATCAGCTTTTCCAAGCAGCTTAAGAGCAAAAGCGTCCATTCCTACGCGGATGTACCCTCCGCTTTCTATCCGGGCCCAGGTGTGACCGTCATGGAAATAGTAATCTGAAGGAACCTCAAAACCTTTTATATGTCGCGTCTCTAACGGCAGGTTTTTTGTTTTCGGTGTCCATACATCCTCAAAGAACTGGTCGAAGTCACACTTGGAGCACTCGTAATCATAGGCACACAACCTCCGCTTAATCCGATTCGTGAGGCTATGTCTGCACACCCTCTCAAGACTCGGCCTTCTCCGCATTGAATCTTGCCAGCTGATCTTTTTCTTTTTTTCCACCTGCTTCCGCATTCCTTGGTCGTACTTACATGTAGTACAGTCGTAGTAATTGTTGCAGTTCTTGAACTCCACAACGCCAGCCTGCATCCAAAGGCACGGATTGGCGGTCCGAGCATCCTTGTCAGGTTTTATCATCCATACCTGGCCCCCAAGGACAGTGCCGATACCCCTGGATTTCTCTCCCAATTCACCTACTACGCCTTTGTGGTAAGAAGACCCGTATCCAACCCTTGCTCTTCTTGCTTTTTCTGTTCTTTCGCCCATTTTCGATCTCCTTTTTCTGACTTCTGATGACAGTAGAGTAAATAAGCAAGGATGATGCCAAAAGATGTAAGCTTTAGCTAATTAGGTGTAATTACACAGGAATTAAACACACACTTGTTCACAAATCCAATTCTCGGAAGTGCATCACCGAATGGCCATCTGGAGAAAGTGTAGGGAATTTCTACAATGCCTTAACCGTGAAGTGTGAAAATCAGGTGCAGGTCCGCTTTTTTGATGCAATTTTAATAGGTTGGAATATTGTGGTTTTTTGCAACACTAAAATCGTATTTTCCATCACTTTTGATTTCAGCCATGGTGCCCCCTAAATTTGGTGAACTCGCAAAAAGTCAAAATTGGGATGGCAAAGTAAAATGTTTATATATAACCCTGTCCAATTCATGGGAATTAAAAACAAAGAGAAGGACTCTAACCGTGCTGCCGATAAGAAATGTTAAGAAGGCAATCCACAGCAATGGTCCCTCTACAAATGAGTAAAAATCCATTTTCCTCCAACTCTCCTTTTGCCCCGCCCGCAGAAAGCCACGGCTTTAGCCGTGGATGAATGCGGTTAAGGGCGGGCGGGATGTCGTACCACTAAGTCCCGCCGATTGCGAAGCAATTCGGCGAGACTAAGTGGTATTTCCGTCCGGGTAGCGCTCTGCAATAGCTTTGAGAACATCATGGCAGGAAAAAAAGGCTTCAATAAGTTCAGGATCAAAGTGCTTACCTGACAATTGATGCATCTCCTCGAGGGTACGGTCTTCGTCCCACGGAACTTTGTAAGATCTTCTGGAGCAAAGGGCATCGTAGACATCAGCCACTGCCACGATTCTCCCAAAAAGAGGGATTTCTTCCCCTTTCTTGGGGAGTGGTTTACCATCGGGTCCGGAATGACCCGGCAAGGGCTTGCCAGAGAAAGGGTCTATGTGGCCGGGATAACCTGTTCCATCCCATTTTTCATGGTGGTTTAGCGCCACCATAGCAGCTACTTCGTCAAAATCAGATTTCATGTCCTTGAAAAGTCGAGCCCCAAGGTAGGTGTGAGTTTGGATGATTTGAAATTCTTCGGGACTGAGTCTGTCGGCCTTTCTGAGTATCATGTCGCTAATTGCAACCTTGCCCACGTCATGGAGCATGGCGGCCATTCTCAACAAGTCTTTTTCCCTTTCCACCTCCTCAGGGGACATGCCTTTGCGTTGTGCCCACTCCTCAAAAATCTCAACTGAATAAGCTGCTACCCTGTTAACATGAGGGCCGGTTTCCGTGGGATCCCGTAACTCTGCCATGCTAATCATTCTCAGAATAATGTTTCTCGTAATTTGAGCCCGGTCAACCGCCAGGGCAGCACTGCTGGCAAAGTGCATGATAAGGGGTTCATCCGCGCTGGGAAAAGCAATGATATTGCCGGCATCGTCTTTGGCATTTATGAGCTGCATAACCCCCAGCAGGTCTTTTCGCTGATTGGTAAGAGGAACCGTCAGCGTTGACCTTGTCCTGTATTTTGAAAGTTTATCGAAATGGGAGTCAAACCTGTATGGAACCCTGCTGCCCATCTCATAAACGTCAGGGATATTAACAGCCTTCAGGTTCTTGGCTACAAATCCGGCAATGGAATCGTTGTTAATAGGAATGGAATAGGTGCTGTAGATGAGCTTTCTGCCGGATTTCAATCTCTTCTGGAGGGTATCATTCTGGGTATAGCTAAACTTCAGCTTGTCTCCATCGCGCAGATAGATGGAACCCGCGTCTGCATTAAAGACTTTTCTCACGCTTGTGAGCAGTCTCTCCAGCAGGTGATCGATATCCTTTGTCTCGTTGAGCTCAAGACTTATACGTGTGATCAGCTCTATCTTTTCTTTCTCGCTCAGCATTTTCAGACTCTATCCTTTGTAATAAAATTTATCTTGTTCGCCGGCATGATGCTTCGCACTTGCGCTACAAGCAGAAACACAAAGCTCACAGGGTTTAATGAGCACATGCCATTATAGTGAAAGAACTTCAAAAAGGCCAGCCTTTCAGGAGGCTTCCCAAATTGCGTCGAGTAATTTCAAGATTTGTTCCCGCCTGTTCAATCCCGAAATCCACTCCTCCGGCATCCCCGATTTCTTTTCCCTTAGAAAGGTTGTGCATGGTCACCTGCGTGGCCTGATCAAAGTAGCCTTTGTAGTCCTCGAAAAGCCTCTTCCATCTGGTGGCAAAATCCTGGAGCTCAAAGCCTTTTGTTTGAGCAACCGATTCAAGGAGCACAAATGTCTGGTCACCGTAGTGGGTAAAATCTCCTTTGCTTTTACCCCGCCCGCAGAAAGCCACGGCTTTAGCCGTGGATGAATGCGGTTAAGGGCGGGCGGGATGTCGTACCACTAAGTCCCGCCGATTGCGAAGCAATTCGGCGAGAGGTAAGATTGGGAGCGAGGCTTCATCAAGTTGTCAACTCTTCCGAATTGTTTTTCGATCAGAGCAGTGTCATAAATCCAGTGGGCTCCCAGGGCAAGCGAGTCGGCCACGAATGAGGCAAGTATCATTGCACGGTCGTTATCTGTAGCACTCATTGTAATTCCCCTATAAGGTCGTTCATGGGGTAGGGTCTTCATGCCACAAGTTAATCCTCTAGTCAATATTCTACATCTTCGGGGATATTGGCCTTGACCTTCAGATCACGGCTTTGGTAAAAGGCAAGGTATGAATCTGCTTGATCTGGCCATTATTTTTGCAATGATTTTTTTTGTTATCAGGGCCCTGATGCGAGGCTTCATAAGGGAAATGGCTTCCCTTATTGGAGTGGTGCTGGGCATTCTGATTGGCAATTACTTCCAAGTGCAAATGAACAGCTACCTAAAACCCTACCTTCCGAATACCTCAATTCTTTCCCTTATCAGCTTTGCTCTTCTTTTCGTATTGACCCTGATCGGTTGCAATCTCCTTGGCTACCTACTGGAGCTCGCGTTCGAGAAGGGCTCCAGGGGCTGGGTTAACAAAGGGTCGGCAATATGGCTGGCGGTGGCCAAGGGGGTTATTCTCATCTATTTGGTCATTATCCTTCTGAGTTTTTTTCTGCCCCCGAAAACTCCTCTCATAGCTAGGTCCAGGCTGGCTCCAATGATAGTGGTTTCCTACCGATCAATGATCCGATTTGTTTCCCCGGGGCAATATGAAAAATGGAAAAAGAAAATTGTGGGCAAATATAAGGAGGCGGAGAAGATCGCCTCAGATCCTCTTCGAAATATAATCAAGAAAGATGAGTGAGAATAACGACGTGCCCAAGGCCTTTTCGGATCTCGTAAAGCTGGTATCCAGGCTCCGGGGTCCAGAGGGTTGCCCCTGGGATGCCGTGCAGACATATCAGAGCGTCAAGACATATCTTTTGGAGGAGTGCTACGAAGCCCTGGATGCCATAGACAGAGGGGTTCCCGAGGATATCTGCTCCGAGCTAGGAGATCTGCTTTTTCAAATACTTTTCCTTGCCAGCATTGCAGAAGAAAAAGAAGATTTCACTCTTCTCCAATTAGTTGAAGAGATCACCACGAAAATGGTAAAGCGTCATCCCCACGTTTTCGGGCAGGCAAAAGTGGGGAGCGCCGAAGAAGTTGTCCGAAAATGGGAACAGATCAAGAAGGAAGAGAGGGGAAGGTCAGCCAAATCATCCTCCCTGCTTCAGAGCGTCCCAATAAGTTTGCCGGCACTTCTAAGGGCTCATAGACTTGGCGAAAGGGTATCAAAGCTCTACCGGTCAGGCTCAAGGTGGGAAGCCAAATGGGAAAGGGTGGAGGAGGAATTTGGCAACCTTCGAGAGGCGGTTTCTGAAGGGCAAAAGGGGCGGATAGCTCAGAGCATAGGCTCTGTTTTGTTTTGCTTGGCCCAGCTAGCCAGGAACTACGGCCTGAATGCAGAAGATCTTTTGAGAACACAGACTGAAGAACTCCTCCGGGATTTGGAAAGACCGGAAGAATTGGACTGAGAAACTTGGCGCTCGGGTTGAATAAAAAACTTTTACAGTGGGGATTAGAAAGGGCAAAGAATATTAGCCTTAAATGGAAGCTCATTATTCCTTTTCTCTTTTTTGCCTTCGCCGGAACAACCTCTCTCACGTATATAGGCTTGAATTCCCAGCAAAAATTGATCAAAGAGGAAGAGCGAAAGGGGCTCAATTATCTTTATCAGCAATTCCTCGAGGAACTGAACCAGGAAAAAGTGCAGGCCATCTCACTAGCGGCGGTAATTGCGGAGAACCCGGGAGTCCAGGCTGCACTTGCCGCAAAAGACCGTAAGGCCCTGGTGAACGTGCTCTTGCATGCCTACGTGCAGCTCAAGACAAAGTATGGTGTAAGTATACTCCACTTTCACCTGCCGGGCGCCAAGTCTTTCCTGCGCTTTCATGCCCCCGGAAAATTTGGTGACGAGATGGGAGCCTACAGAAAGACAATTATTGACGCTATTGATACCGAGTCTCCTGTTGGAGGGCTGGAACGAGGACCTGCGGGTTTTGTCATACGCGGCGTGGCTCCCATTTTTCGATACGGGATGGTTGTGGGCAGTGTGGAGGTAGGCTATGCTTTTGACGAAGCATTTCTAGAGCGCCTCCACAAAAGATGGGGCATAGACCTGATGCTGTATAAAGCGAATGGAAAAGAAAGCTTCGAGCTCATGTGCGGTACCAGCAAGGGATTTGAAAAGTTCGGCATTGGACGCTACGTATCTCCCCAATCGATAGAAAAGCCGGTGGTATTGATTTCTCCAAAAGAATTACCTGAAAGGGCGGTCCTGCTGGCGCCGGTAAAGGATTATTCCGGCAAGGTCGTTGCCCTGGCAGAGCTCAACGCAGACAGGTCAAAGATCCGCGCACGGCTACAGCGTACCCGAAACCTGATGGCACTCGTGGGGCTGACAGCTGTTGGCATCTCTTTTCTCCTGACTTATATTGTGGGCCTAATTTTTGTCTGGCCGATAAAACGCATTGTAAAGGAGGCGGAAGATATTGCTGCCGAAAAAAGAGAAAGCCACATTGAGCCGGGGGCAAAGGATGAAATAGGCACTCTTACAAATGCATTGAATGCATTGCTTGACTCGCTTAAACAGCGCCGCATGGAGATTGAAAGGTATGCAAGAACCCTGGAGAGAAGAGTAAGGGAGAGAACCTCCGACCTGGTGGCATCAGAAGAAAAATATCGTACTCTTGTGGAAAACGTGCCTCTGATCGTATACCGCGTGCTTCCAGACGGTACGACCGAGTTTATAAACTCCTACTTAACCGAGAGCCTGGGCTACACGATCGAAGAAGCAGTGAGGGACAAGAAGTTTTGGAGAGAAAAGATCTGGGGTGGGATTCCGGAAGGCGATAGGGAATCCTGGGATGCTTGCTTTCAGGAGGGAAAAGAGCGGCGGGTGGAGAGGTTGGTCAAAGATAAGGCAGGCCACCTGCTTACCTTTATCGATTATGCCATCCCTTCAAAGGAGCCCGATGGCCGGGTAAAATGGATTGACGGGATTATGATGGATATTTCCGAGTTAAAAAGGTTGCAAGAGAGGGCTCTTCGCATGGAAGAGACAAGAATCCTTGGGGAGATATCCGCTCATATGGCCCATGAAATCAGGAATCCCCTGATTACTGCAGGAGGTTTCGCGAGACGTTTGAGGGATTCCCTGCCACGGGATGATCCAAAACACAAACTGGCCCAAATTATTGTTGAAGAAGTTGCGCGACTTGAGAGTTTCCTCAAGATCCTAATCTCATCCATAAGGCCTTTCGATCTTTCGCTTGCAGATTTTGAGGTGAATTCCCTGCTGAGATCGTGCCTCGAGAAACTGGAAGGGCTTTTGGAATCAAAACAAATAGACGTAGTGGAGGAACTTGACACCGCTGCGACGACTATTCAGGGTGACGAAGAAAAGCTAAACCAGGCGTTTGAAAGCCTTCTCAAGCACGCCATTGTGTCCACACCAAAAGGGGAGAGACTTTATGTTTATTCGGCCAGAGCCCCGGATCGCGTTATCGTTATACTTAAACACAAGCTTGAGCGGCTTTCAGCAGATGACCTGGAAAAGTTCTTTTTCCCCCACATTGAAAATGATAGCGAGTGGAGGATAATGGACCTTCCCTTTTCCAAGATTATTATTCACCGCCATGGCGGAAAAGTAGACCTGGCGCAGGAACAGGGAAATACGCTTGTGTTGAGAATAGAATTGCCTCTCAAGGCCAGAGTTGAGCCTATAGAATAGCTCTTTAAGCTGCCTCCAGATGAATCGCTTGCAGTTCTTGCACTGAGGTTGCGTTTTGGTTTTCAACGACAGCCTTCCGGGAAGAAAGATATTCTTTACATTCTTCCTTAAGGGGACACTTTTTTTCGCAAACCCTCACGTCCATGCGGGGGTTATTCCTTTTTTGGTGACAAACGATATAATGTGACATAATTTTCTCCTGAGAAAGCTGAAGGTGCTATTTAATTAATATTAAATGATACCTTTTTATAATATAAAGGTATTAATATGTCAATAAATAAAATTCTAAGTTGAGCGTTCCAAATTTTGGCGTTGCGCTTCGTTTTCAGTCACTGCGGCGTACTTCCATGTACGCCTCGTTTCTGAAACCTTGCGCGCCTTGCATCTCATGCAAACTTGAGAATCGCTCAATTTAGGAAAAGATCGTTTTTTTCCGATTTAGGTAAAGGTCGCCAGCTCGACTGCAGGCTATAATCGTCTGCACCGGGGAGCCGAGATGATAAGGTTTTTTGCCCTTAACGCATTTATTGCTATTCATACAATCTTTCTCTGTGGGTGGGGATTTTTGGTTTCTTTATTTGACAGGAAAAACGGCAGGCTGGTGCACTTTTATGCTGCTGTTCCTTGGGCAAAAACCATATTGTGGGTATGCGGTGTGAAAGTCAAGACGCAAGGTCTTGAAAATGTAAACCCTGAGAGGCCATGTATTTTCATGACAAATCACCAGAGCTACTTTGATATTCTTGGGCTCTTAGCGTGCCTTCCAGTAGACTTCAAGTTTATGCTCAAACAGGAGCTTATGAGACTACCGTTCCTGGGCTTTGGCATGAAAAAAGCAGGCTACATTGCCATAGACAGAGAAGATCCCAGGAAAGCGGTGAAAAGCATGAATGAGGCTGTTAGGAGAATAGGAAATGGGGCTTCGGTGCTTATTTTTCCTGAAGGGACAAGGAGTCTTGATGGACGGCTGCAGGAGTTTAAAGCCGGGGGATTTCATCTGGCCCTAAAAGCCGGCTGTGATATCGTGCCTGTGGTGATTGTCGGTAGTCACAGGATTGTGCCGAAAGGAAGCCTTAAAATACGAAAAGGGTCCTTTGGGTTGTGTGTGGGAAAGCCAATTAAAACCAAGGATTATTCAAGAAAGAACATGGGTGCGCTTATGCAAAGGGTTAGAGAAGCCATGATTGAATTGACGGGGACATGCGAGCAATGAAAAAAATGGTTCCTTCAGGCGCCTCGCAATTTGCAGTTGCTCTTTGCATAGCAAGCCTTTTTGCGGTCTTGTGCGCCAAAGGGCATGCATACCTGCTACCCTCAGATCAGATAATTGAATTTATGGCAAAGAATTTTTCCAGGCTTCAAACCCTTGTGGTCGATCAGTCTACCAGTTGCGAAGACCTTGAAGATGAGAACTCAGCAGTGGTTTTTAAGGAGACCATCTCTATCAAGTCCCCTGATCTTTATAGCAGGAAAGTGCTTGATCAACAGATGGAGGGCAGAAGCATTCTAGATCAAAGGTATCGCCAACTACTCATAAAAAACGAACCTGAGCGGCTTCTGGAACTCCTCTCCGGCATGGGGGTTGACCTAAAGAAGGTATCTTTCACACGAATTGATGGTGTCATTGCCTACTGTATCGGAGATAGGCATGCGGCAAGCCCGAAGATCCTTGTACAAAAAGAAAAATTCTTTCCCTTGCTGCTATCATATAAGGTGTGGGGGCAGTCTTCGGAGGAAAGAATAAGGGTAAGGTTCAAGGACTACCGGGAGGTTGGAAGCGGCTGGTATCCCTTCGAGATCGTCTCTTCTTCTCGGGGCAGAATAGTGGAGAAATACAGGGTGCGAAGCATTCGGGTCAATGAACCACTTGAACCCTCTACTTTCAAAGTGTTTGCTCCCATCACTGAGCAAGGCAGCTCGCAAGAGAAAAAACAGGTTTCTCCGCAGGATGAAAACCTCAAAGAGCTCATAAAGACCTTTGAAGAAAAGTACAGCCAGTGATGCGGCGGATCTCTTTCAAATTAGGCCGACAATGAGCGCATCTTCTTATTCGACTCACAAAGATCAACTATGCCTTAAGGTTGCGGTTCCCCTGCCTGTGAGAGAAACGTTTCACTATGCTGTTCCCGGTGAGCTGAGGGAAAAGGTAAAGGTTGGCTGCAGGGTCAGGGTTGATTTCAGAAACAGAGAAGTAGATGGCTACGTGCTTGAAGAACAGCCTGCCGGAAGGAGAGAGAACCTGAAAGAGATCCTGAAGGTTCTGGATCCTGAACCAGTTTTCCACGACAGCTTGGTCCCTTTTCTTACCTGGATGGCGGACTACTACCTGTGCCCCATCGGGCGCTTGATTCGCTCTGTCCTGCCTAGCGCGTTATCCCAAAGAGCTTACAAAACTGCGCGGATCACAGAGAAGGGTGAGAAGGCCTCGGGCCTTTTGCCTGCTGATTCCGAAGAGAGGAAGTGGCTTATCTGGGTTAAAGAAAATCCCGGGAGGAAAATTCCCTTCTCGGCCGGGAAGGCCCGCAGTTTTGAAAGGGAAGGATGGATTGTTGTTGACGAAAAAAGGGGCAGTAGAAGAGCAGGGCCACTTATGAGGAAGTTTGTAAGGCCACATGATCGGGATGGCCTGAAAGCCCTTCTCAAAGAAAAGAGGCAATCCTTTAAAGCGGCCAACGAATTCCAATTCTTGGAAACACTCTCAAATTCGCGCGGAATCCCCTTAAAGGATCTCCTCTCAAGGTTTAGTAACGGGGCTTATTTGGTTCGCAAGTGGAAAGACAGAGGTTTTCTCGAAACTTACACTGCTCCTGTTCCAAGAAACCTTGACGGAGGATCGCTATTTCCACCCCCTGCTCCCTTTGATTTGTACGAGCAGCAAGAGCGCGTTCTCTCTGCAATTGAAAGGGGGCTGGATAGGCGAGTCTTTATGAGTTACCTTCTTCACGGCATAACGGGTAGTGGAAAAACGGAAGTTTATTGCCGGGCGATTGAATATGCTATTCGCCAGGGCAGGAAGGCGATCTTGATGGTCCCTGAAATAGCCCTGGCCGTTTACATGGAAGGGATATTTCGTTCAAGGATAGGCGACCGTATCGCCATGTATCATAGCGGGCTCAGTGAGGGGGAGAGATACGATCAATGGATGCGCATTGCCAGGGGAGAGGTGGATTTGGTCGTTGGCGCACGTTCAGCTTTGTTTTCTCCTTTCCAAAACCTTGGCCTGATCATTGTGGATGAAGAACATGATCTTTCCTACAAGCAGGAAGAAGCCCCCCGCTACCAGGCAAGGGATGCCGCAGTGGTGAGAGGTAAGCTTGAGAAGGCTGTCGTTTTGCTTGGGTCGGGGACGCCATCTGTTCAGTCTTTTTACAATGCGCACACGGGAAGATATACATTGCTTTCAATGCCCGATCGAGTTGAAAAAAGACCGATGCCCGAAGTCCGTATCGTTGACATGAAAAAGTTTTCAGGTGCTGGTGAAAAAGATGAGATTATCAGCCCTGTTCTGAAGACAGCCCTGGATAATGTGTTGGCCAGTGGAAAGCAGGCCATGCTTTTCCTTAATCGACGCGGTTTTCACCGTATTTACCTTTGTCGTTCCTGCGGCCGATCACTCAGGTGCCCGAATTGTGACCTGGCACTGATCTACCACTTGAAACAGAATCGCCTGGTGTGTCATTATTGCGGTTTTTATCAGGAACTGCGCAGTGATTGCCCCTCATGCGGATCCCTGGGGTTGAAACCTTACGGCTTTGGGACGGAGAGACTGGAGGAAATTCTCCAGGCTCTTTATCCTGACAGGTGTATTGCCAGGATGGACAGGGACAGTACGCGGAAGAAACACCAGACTTTCCAGATGTTAAAGAAATTCAGCCGGAGAGAGGTTGACATCCTTGTCGGGACCCAGATGATTACAAAAGGCTACGACTTTCCCAATGTTACGCTGGTGGGAGTAATTGGAGCAGACTTTTCCCTTGGTTTCCCTGACTTCAGGGCAGGGGAGAGAACCTTTCAGCTTTTGAGCCAGGTGGCAGGCAGGGCCGGAAGGGGAGATCAAAGAGGCCAGGTAATTGTTCAGACATTTAACCCTGATCATTATGCCATAGCAGCAGCAAAGGAGCATGATTACCATGGCTTCTTTGAAAAAGAAAAGGAACTACGAGAGCAGCTGGGCTATCCCCCATTTTCCTTCATGGCATGTCTCAGGCTGCAGGGGAATAATAAGAAGAGAACCGCAGAGATGGCAGGCTGGGTGGCGCGCACGATGAGCTCCCTGCTCAAAAGCTGGCCCAAGAGGGGAAAAGAGATTCATGTCCTTGGACCTGTGGAGGCGCCTCTTTCAAAGATAAGGGGAAAATACCGCTGGCAGATATTTGTCAGAAGCCGAAAAACTTGGTTACTTCATGCTTTTCTGGAAAGAGTGGAAAATTTGTGCGAAAAGAAACTCAACCAGGCAGGTGTCCAACTTGTCATTGACATTGACCCTTACCAGATGCTGTAGGCTGCTCCTCTTTTTTGAAGAGAGCGGCGGAAACGTATCCGACCACCCTCCGGTAATCTCCTGTTACATCACCTGAATTTGCATAATGAAGCACAATGGAGCTATTTGCACCGAGCTTTCGTGCTGCCAGCATTGTTGCCACTGCGGGTCCCCCTCCACATGCTTCGCAGGAGCCCATGGCAAGGGAAGATGCCAATCCCTCGGGGTCGAAGTTTCGCACGTGCTTTATGAACTCCATGTCGAGCAATCTTGCCTCCTTAGCTCTGTGGTAGTGGGAAAGGTCCGTACTGGCAAGAAGCAGGGTTTGTTCCGGGTGGTCTATGACCCGTGCCAGAATATTAGCCAGTAATGTACAGGTTGAAAAATCCTGCTCACCCATAATAATAGGTACGATCTTGAAATCCTGGAGCACTGTTTGCAGGAAAGGAAGTTGGATTTCCAGGCAATGTTCATAGGCGTGGGCCGAGGGAACCCAGCTAATCTTGGGACTCGCATCAAGCAATTTCCTTGCAAAGTCCCGGTCCACGGGACACACACCAAGGGGGGTTTCATACCCGGACTGAAGGTTCACCGAGATTCCCCTGAAGGCAAACCTGTGGCTTGGGCCCACCAGGATAACGCGCCTGAATTTGCGTTTTTCAAGGAGGCGATAGGCGTACGCAGCGACAGGGCCGGAGTACTGATAACCCGCATGGGGCACGATAATCGCCTTTAACTTCCCGCCTGGTATACTTGGTATACGGGGGGTTGCCTCGGCGAGATAGTTCCCTACGGCCTTTCTCAATTCTCCCGGGCTTCCGGGATACCAGGTGCCTGCAAGAATGGATTTGCGCACATCTTTTGCCTGCAAAGTCCCCCCGGTTGTTATACAAAGCAAAAAAAGGGTCGCACCTATTTTTTCTGCTATTTTTTTCATCACTCTTGCTTATTTCTTCCTCGGTCTGCCCCTTGTTTGGGGCACAACAACTCGATCGTACATATGGGCCAACTTTTTCAGGAAGGCTTCCTGGCCCCATGCTTTCCCCTGTTTGGTTGCGATGCGGATTGTTTTAAGGTCTTCCATTCGTTCGTCCTCATAAAAAAATTCCTTGTAGCTGAAAGCAGAATCGTGGATGCAATCAGCCAGGATCATCCTGTCTTCTTTGCCTTGAAGATGATAGGCGGCACTGGACCATGGATAGTCAATCGCATCTTCGACCATGCCGGCTCTGACCGGATTCATTTCAATATACTTGAGCACAACATAGTATACTGAGGGGTCAATAGGGTGCATTTTGTAACGATTCTCCCATAGCTTTCCTGTCCTTCCGTATTTGCCGTTATAGTATTGGGTGTACCTTTGGGCAAGCAATTTCATAAAGTTGATTAATCCACTTTCAGTGTGACCCCTTTTTTCTTGAAAATGGGATGGATACATAATATTTAACATGACTACCAAGCAAAGGAACTAATTATGAAATTGAATCATCGCTTAAGGATAGGTGTCCTTGGATTTTTTCTGGCCGCGACGCTCATGTTTGGGTGCGGCAAAAAGGATGCAAAAAATATGGCCCCTGATTTCTCCCTTCAGGATCTCTCCGGGAGCACGGTCACTCTTTCAAAAGCCAGGGGAAGCATTGTGGTACTGGATTTTTGGGCCACATGGTGCCCCCCCTGTCTTATGTCCATTCCCGAGCTTGTTGAGCTGCAGGAAAAGTACAGGGACTCCGGGTTGGTCGTCATCGGAATCTCGCTCGACGATCCTGGAAGGGTCAGTGACTCAGACCTCTTGGCTTTCAAGGAAAAACTGAAAATCAACTACAAAGTGTTGCGGGCCAACTACGATGTAGTCAAGAATTATTTTGGTACTGAGAACATGTCAATACCCACGATGTTTATCATTGATAGAAAAGGCAGGATTCTGGAAAAACACGTTGGATTCAGGCCAGGGCTCTTAGAAGAGTCGTTAAGAAAGCTTCTTTCGTGATCATCGATTTTCATACCCATATTTTCCCCCGCCTGTTTAGAGATAGCCGGGAAGAGTTTTTCAGTGAGGAGCCTGCCTTCAAATCCCTTTATGCTAGGCCTGATTCAAGACTGGTCGGCTGCCAGGAGTTATTAAACCACATGGACCGCGAGGGAGTGGAAAAGGCTGTTGTATTCGGGTTTCCGTGGGAAAAGTCAGATAATTTTCAAAGGCACAATGACTACATAATTGAGTCTGTTGGGCGTTACCCTGAAAGGCTGATCGGGTTTTGCTGCTTTTCGCCGAGATCTCCCCACTCGGTGCGCGAGATTAACAGGTGCCTGGAATCAGGGCTTTCAGGCGTAGGGGAGCTTGCCATTTATGACACGTGTCTTTCACTGGAGGAGATTCCTGGGCTGGGAGAGATCATGCAGACGTGCCAGCACTTTGATGTGCCGATTTTGTTTCACACTAACGAGCCTGTGGGGCACGTCTATCCCGGCAAGGCACCAATGAGCCTTTCTGAAATCTACAATCTGCTCAAGCAATACCCTTCTAATCGAGTCATCCTGGCCCACTGGGGAGGAGGGCTTTTCTTCTATGGGCTCATGAAAAAGGAAGTTAAAGATGTTTTAAAGAATGTATGGTTTGATACTGCCGCCTCCCCTTTTCTCTACGGAGCCGACGTGTACAGGATTGCCGGGGAGATCGTTGGATTTGAAAAGATCCTGCTGGGCTCTGATTATCCTTTGCTGAGCCCAAGGCGCTATCTGGAAGAAATGAGGTCAATCGGACTTCCGGCGCACTCCATCAACAAGATCAGTGGAGAAAATGCAGCCCGAGTGCTCGGACTCACACCACAAGAATAAGTTCCAAGTCTTTGAGACCTGCTGCAGCTTTCCAAATATTCATTCTATGTTAATATAGTGCTGGCGAAACATTAGAAGGTATTTCCTGGAAAACATGGCCAATCAAGAACAAAAAAGCGACCTAGCACAAGCACCTGGCACGGGGAGCGAGCTGGAAGGACAGGTTGAGAGGATAAGCTACTTCAACGAGGAATCAGGCTACACGGTGGCCAGGTTGAAAGTGGCTGGATACCCTGAGCCTGTGACCATTGTCGGAAACATTGCTTCACCCCTTTTGGGAGAAATATTGAAACTCAAAGGAGAGTGGACTGTTCACCCAAAGTTTGGGCGTCAATTCAAGGTCAGCAGTTACCGCAGCGTTGTCCCAGCCACCGCGGCGGGTATTCGAAGGTACCTTGCCTCAGGCCTCATAAAAGGCATTGGCTCCGTTATGGCGGCACGAATCGTGGAACTATTTAAGGAGAAAACTCTTGAAATCATCGAGAAGCGTCCGAATGAGCTGTTGAAGATTGAGGGAATTGGGCCCAAGCGAGTGGAGATGATTCAAAAAGCATGGAAGGAGCAAAAAGAGATCAGGGACCTCATGATTTTCCTTCAAGAGTACGGGGTCAGCCCGGCTTACGCTGTCAAGATTTTCAAAACCTACGGGTGGGATTCAATATCGGTCGTTTCCAGAAACCCTTACAGGCTTGCCACGGATATTGTTGGAATCGGGTTCTTGAGTGCAGACAAAATAGCCCAAAAACTGGGCTTTGATAAAACAGCTCCTCCCAGGGCTGAAGCGGGGATTCTTTATGTTCTGAACCAACTTTCAGCCGAGGGCCATGTTTACTATCCCTACCAGCTCCTTGTGGAAAAATGCAGGGAGATCCTTGAGGTAGACGCTGAGCTTATAAAGGAGGCGATTGGTTCACTGGCGCTTTCAGGGAAAATTGTGCTGGAGGATTTGAATAAGAACCTGGAAGCATTTGAACCGGATCATAAGTCGGTTTACCTGAAGCACTTTCATGTATCTGAAGTGGGGATTGCCTCACACCTCGCACGCTTGATCTCTTCCAGGAGAAGAATCCGACAGGTTAACGTGGAAAAGGCCATTTCCTGGGTGCAGAGAAAAATTGGCCTTAATCTGGCTCCTGAACAAAAAGAAGCGGTCAAAAAGGCCATTACCGAAAAAAGCATGGTCATAACCGGGGGACCGGGCACGGGGAAAACGACAATCATTAATGCGGTAATCCGAATCTACAGGGAACTGGGAGCCAGGATCCTTCTTGCAGCGCCAACGGGCCGGGCTTCAAAACGAATGAGTGAAGCCACAGGCTATCCTGCAAGAACAATTCACCGAATGCTTGAGTTCAGCCCCCAGAGTGGAAAATTCCAGAGAGACCAGGACCACCCCCTGGAAGTTGACGTATTGATACTGGATGAGACATCCATGATAGACACCGTGTTGATGTACCACCTTTTGAAGGCAGTGCCCTCTGAGGCCACCCTGATAATGGTGGGTGACGTGAACCAGCTCCCTTCTGTCGGCGCAGGAAGCGTTCTGAAGGATATCATCGATTCAAAAGTCGTGCCGGTGGTGGAACTGAAACAGATATTCAGGCAGGCCACGAAAAGTCATATTGTCGTCAATGCGCACAGAATCAATTCCGGGCTGATGCCCGAGATTGCCCTTAAGCGGGACAGGCAACAGGATTTTTACTTTATCGAGCAGAACGATCCCGAACAAGCCCTTAATATTATCCTGGATCTGGTAACCGAGCGTATTCCAAGGCGTTTCCATCTTGATCCAATGGAAGATATTCAGGTTCTATCACCAATGCACAAGGGAGCGCTCGGAACCCAAAATCTGAACTCCAGGCTCCAGCAAGTCCTTAATCCATCCAGGAAAGAGATAACAAGGGCAGGGTATACCTTTAGGTTGAAAGACAAGGTTATGCAAACCCGGAACAACTATGAAAAAGAGGTCTTTAATGGCGATATTGGCCGGATTGTCTCAATTGACCTGGAAGATCAGGAAGTGATCGTGAATTTTGAAGGAAGGCCTATTCCCTATGATACCTCGGAGCTTGACGAACTTATACCTGCCTATGCCATCTCGGTTCATAAATCTCAGGGAAGCGAATACCAGGCAGTTGTCTTCCCCATCTTGCCCCAACACCACTTACTTTTGCAGAGAAACTTGATATATACTGCTGTTACCAGGGCAAAGAAGCTGGTGGTAATGGTTGGGAGCAAAAGGGCCCTGGCCACGGGCATAAAAAATGACAGAATCATGAAAAGGTACACTTACCTCTCTGAGAGAATCAGGACACCATGACCCAAGCCTAGGATTGTTCAACAATTACTTTTTTTTCGTGCATCACTTTCTTGAAGAGTGCTGGATCTTCTTTGACCTTTCCAATGATATTGACTGCGCTTGCAGGGATGATTTTCCCCGGCTTACTCATCGGGGTCTGGCCAAAGAAGATGCAAAACGCCTTTCCCGTGGGCCAGTAACCAAGGTCTCCCAGCCCCACCTCTTCTTTTGCCGAATCGTCAAGGTCAGCATCCACGGGAATGGCAAAATATATTTCATCTCCCCATGTGCTGAAACTGGTCTCAATGGGGAGTGCAGCAGCCACTTTTTGTGCCGTGGGAGTGTCATTCAACTCTGCCTGAACCGAGAGATTGCCGATTTTGATTTTTATGTCCATTTTCAAATCTCCTCATTCATTTTTTCTTAAAGATTATTTTTATGGGTGTCTGATCCAGTCCCAGTTTTTTTCTCAACTGGTTCACAAGGAAACGCTGGTATGAGAAGTGTACCATTTCAGGTTTGTTGACAAAGAGTACGAACGTCGGGGGCCTGGTGCCGGTCTGGGTAGCATAGAGAAATTTTAACCTTGTTCTCCCTTTAGAAGGGGGCGGCTTTTTTTGAACCATTTCCTCAAGCACCTTGTTTACCCGGGCAGTACTGATCCTTCGTGAATACTGGTCGTAGAGTTTTTCGATCCTGTCAAGGAGAAGTTCCACGCCTTCCCCGGTCAGTGCCGAAATATTCAGACGGGGGGCAAAGGAAACAAACTGGAGCTGCCTTTCTATTGCTGCATCAAGATTTTTTCTTTTTGCCTGGTCTTTTTTAACAAGGTCCCACTTGTTCAGTGCAAGGAACAGCCCCCTGTGCCTTTCAAATGCATACCCGCAGATTCTGGCATCTTGCTCAGTAATCCCTTCTCCAGCATCAAGCACAACAACCACGATATGGCAACGCTCAATGCTTTTGAGGGCCTTTATCATTGAAAATTTGTCTATCTTTTCCCTGACCCTTGCTCTTTTCCTAATGCCTGCTGTATCAATCAGGAGATAGTTCTTGCCTTTCATGGTAAAAGGAGTGTCAACGGCATCCCTGGTTGTACCCGGTGTTTCGCTAACCAGAAGCCTCTCAGAACCTAGAATACGATTGATAAGTGAGGATTTTCCTGCGTTTGGCCGACCGACAACAGCGACCTTTATGCTTTTGTCCTCTCCGCTTTCAAAATCAATACTTTCAATGCCTTCTACCACATCTCCCATCAAGGCCCTGAGACCGTAGCCATGGGCAGCAGAAAGAGGATAGGCTTTCTCCATGCCCAGTTTGTAGAAATCAGAAAGCAAGTGCTCCTTTTCCGGTCCGTCTATCTTGTTTACAGCGAGGAAAGTCTTCTTGCCCGACACACGAAGGACATGGGCTATCTCTTCATCTCCGGGCATTATTCCTTCCCTGCCGTCTACCATGAAAATGATCCTGTCAGCATCCTCTATTGCTTTTAGCACCTGTTCTTTTACTTGATCAATAAAAGGCGTACTGTTGATATCTTCAAATCCTCCGGTATCAACAATAGTCAGGGTATTTCCCTCCCACTGCACAGTGGCGTAAAGCCGGTCCCTTGTAACACCCGGTTGATCGTCCACAAGGGCGCTTCTGGATCTAGAAAGGCGGTTGAAAAGCGTGGATTTTCCCACGTTAGGCCTTCCAACTATGGCAACTATGCAGCTCATGGCTATAAGAGAGATATACCCCCTGGCTGAAATTTTTCTGCAAACCGGGCCTCTCTAATCTTATGGGTTTTTCAATCAGGGTCAAGCTAATACGGGCGGCGAAACCTGATCTTGCCAACCTGTACCGCTGCTGGAAAAGCCGCTCTGAGAAGTTAAGCGGCAAAAGAAATTTTACGCATAAGGAACTTGAGTGCTTGACTCTAAAGGCAAGAACCTATATATTGTGTAAAAATCAGCCTGGAAGTTTGTATATTGTGTTTTTCGAGCCATACTTTCAGCAAGGAGCTCTTTTATCTCTTGACTATTCGAGTGCATAAGGATAACTTAGGAAAAACCTACCTGAATCGATTCTTGTTCTATGGCTGTTAAGTACATCATTGTTACAGGAGGCGTGTTGTCCGGGTTGGGCAAAGGGATAGCCGCCGCCTCTATCGGCCACCTTCTATCTTCAAGACTAAAAATTATTCCAATTAAGTGCGACGGATATCTGAACGTAGATCCAGGGACCATGAACCCCTTTGAGCACGGGGAGGTTTTTGTGCTCGATGACGGGGCCGAAGTGGATATGGACTTCGGACACTATGAGCGTTTCCTTGGGGTAACCTGCAAGTCGAGTTGGAATCTCACAATGGGTAAAGTATTTGACATGGTAAGAAAGAAGGAGCGCAGGGGAGACTACCTAGGGAAGACAGTTCAGTATATTCCACACGTGACCGATGTTATAAAAGAACACATTTTCAAAATCGCCGGGGAGGAAGGTGCTGATCTCGTTATTGTAGAGATCGGTGGAACCGTTGGCGATATTGAAAACGAGCTGTTTCTGGAAGCCACGCGGCAGATGAAAGAAGATGTAGGCAAGGAGAATATCATTTACATTCACCTTACCTATGTTCCCATCCCTTACGGGGTTAATGAGCAAAAATCCAAGCCCACCCAGCAAAGTGTTAACCTGCTGAAACAAAGAGGCATATTCCCTGATGTTATTATTGGAAGGTGTTCCCAGTTCTTGACCAAGAAAGTGAAGACAAAAATCTCAAATTTTTGCGATGTAGACCCACAGGCCGTTATCACGGGGTTGGATGTAGAAGATATATATGAAATACCTCTTATTTTTGAAAAAGAGGGGCTTGCAGAGATACTGCACAAGAAGCTGAATATTTACAGCCCTCCGGACATGCGGAAGTGGAAGCAATGGATTGATAACCTCAGGAACCGCACAAAAGAAATCACGGTTGCCATGTGCGGGAAGTACACGGAGCTCGTTGATTCTTATGCCTCCATTGTAGAGTCTTTTAATCACTGCACTGCACACCTTGGTTGCAAGGTAAATCTCAAGTGGGTGGAAACTACTGATCTCAAGGACACCTCAATCTTGGACGGCGTTGACGGGGTGGTAGTGCCGGGGGGATTCGGGCAGCGCGGCACAGAGGGTAAGATCGAAGTCATTCGCATGGCCAGAGAGCGCAATATCCCTTTCCTGGGCCTTTGCCTTGGGCTTCAACTGGCAGTGATTGAGTTTGCGCGGAATGTGTGTGGCCTCACCGGTGCCAATTCAACGGAAATTGATCCTGATACACCTCATCCCGTTATTGACATTTTGCCGGAGCAGAAACAAGTAGAGGAAAAAGGAGGGACAATGAGGCTTGGGGCCTATCCCGCTGTCTTGAAGAAAGGTACCCTGGTTTACTCCCTTTACAAATCCACCGAGGTTTCTGAGAGGCACCGGCATCGATACGAAGTCAATCCTGAATATCATGAAATCCTCACCGAAAATGGCATGGTTTTCTCAGGACGCTCTAAAGATGGGAGGCTGGTGGAGTTTATTGAGTTGCCTGACCTGAAGTTTTTCGTGGCAACCCAGGCACATCCCGAGCTTAAATCCAGAATGGAAGCCCCTGCCCCATTGTTTTACGGTTTTGTGAAAGCGTGTATGGATTGAGCGCTTGAAATCATTTCTTTTTGCGAAGGTTCCAAGTTGTAGGAAAGCCCATGACGGCCGAGTTTTTGAGGTAGGTTATTATGTTACAAGCGCCGGATGCAGAAAAGAAATACCGCGTTTTGTTCTTGGGTTTGCTCAAAAGCCGACAAGAGTTCGAAGAGGGGATGAGCAAGCTGGGGGTCAATGGTTCGGGAGTGAAAGAAATACTTCAAAAAGGCACTGTCATCCTGAAGAGTGGCATGAGATTGAAAGAGGCAAGGCAGTATGCGGACGCTATTCAGCTTGCGGGCGGTCGGGTACGAATTGAAGAACACGGATTCTTTGAGCAGGATGAGCAGATGCATAAGACCTTTGAAATCAAACCCCTGGGACAATTTATTGCATGTCCTGAATGTGGCTACAAGCAGCTAAAAGGCAAATCCTGCCTCAAGTGCGGTTTTGTTTTTGAAAGAGAGAGTAACTGACGTGGCAAACAGGGTAGTTCAAATCAGCAGGGCCAGGCTTGAATCCCTGGTTCGAAAAGGGTTCAGGAACTGGAAGACACAGTTTCACGAAGACTTCGACATTCACACCAAGCCATCCAACCTTTCCACTAAGACCCTTATTCAGCTTGCAGCTGGGAAAGAAAACAGCTCCTTCTACCTGTTCGATCTCATAATGAATCTTCTTGATCTTGGATCAGGCTTCGAATTTAATAGCCTGCAATCTGCCAAGAAAATGGCAGTCATGGACCGGTACCTGTTCTTGCTTGATCAAATCCGCTTTGAGTACTTAAAACGCCTTGGGTGGTTGGACAGCTATCCGGGGGAAGAATACTCTATTGTGGATCTGGTGATACACTTTGAAGACCTGGCACCGCGCATACAGGCCACGACCCCTTTGCTCGGGAGCAAGCATCCCGAGTTCAAGGAGTTTTGCAACATGAATGCCTTTCAAAAGGAGGAATTTCTCCGAAGCTTAATATCCAGGGCCCTAAAGCAAATCCAGGATCACTCTACCACCTTGTAGACCTTGTCGTTTTCTCTGACCCTTTCCTTTACCTTGATGCCCACGAGGTCACCCACCTTAGCCTCTTCAACAGGATTGTTGTCGATTTCCATGCTCAGGACTTCTTCCGTGAAGTCAGTGGTGTGACCTTTGTATTTCAGGATATCTCCCTTCTTGATGCTTCCGCTGGTGACTTCAACCGCCGCGACACTGGGCTTGGCAAAGAACTTGATTACCAATCCTACTTGTTCTTCAGGCATGTGAAACCCTCCTCGCTAAAGGTTAGACAGAGAAGATACAAAAAACGTATACGGGTTTTTCCCTGTCATGTCAACATATTATTCAAATAGAGGTAGAACGTATTGGAGGGGAGAATATCCCTGTTGCAAGTGTTTGAGCAAATCGTTTAATATGCCTGTGCTCCGGCAAAGGACGCGGCTGTTTTCCCGGGCCAAAGAAAAGCACGGTTCGGCCCTTTGGGCACTGAGGGCGGAATGCATTTTAGGGTCGGCATGCAGGGTGCCGGCAAGATGAAAGGAAAAACTTTGGAAGACAAGAATCTGGCGACAATTATAAGAGAATTCCTGGATAAAAGACCCCCGAGATTGCTTGAGGTGCGATCTTTTGAGAGACACTCAGCCGTACTCATCCCTCTTTTCAGGGTTGAGGAGGAATACAGAGTCCTTTTCACCAAGAGAACCTCAATGGTGGAGACTCACAAGGGCCAGATATCTTTCCCGGGTGGGGCAGTTGACAAAAACGACGGATCTTTTGTGGAAACTGCCCTCAGAGAGGCATATGAAGAAACCGGTATTCGCAGAGAGGATGTCAGCCTTCTAGGGCAGATAGATGATACCAGAACGGTTGCATCCAATTTTGTGATTCACCCTTTTGTGGGGCTCATCCCTTATCCTTATCCCTTTAAAGTGAATTCAAGGGAGGTGGAAAGGCTGATTGAGGTGCCCCTCAGGATTTTTGCTCCCACAAGCTCGGGTTCACCAATACTGCCCGTGGAATACGAAGGAAGCATATACGAAGGGGTTGCGTATTCTTACAAGGGGGATGTTATATGGGGAGCTACGGCAAGAATCATGGAAAACTTTATGAGCATCATGCGCGGAAAAATAGACTTGTTCTTAACAGGCACCTGAGCTATACTCAATGGTTGTCGGGACGTGGCTCAGTCTGGTAGAGCACCGCGTTCGGGACGCGGGAGTCGCTGGTTCAAATCCAGTCGTCCCGACCAGAATTAACAAGGGTTTCAGCCCTTTTCAATATTAATATCCTTTATTGATAAGGCTTTTGGCATTTAACAGTGTCAAAAGCCTTATTATTTGTGAATGTAGGCGTTCATGCCTTTTAGGCTATGACCCGCAATCATGTCTCTATGAACTTTATCAACACCCGCATTAAGCATATTTGTCTTAACGGCTCTCCTGATATTATGAAAGGTGATCCCATTGGGTTCTTTTCTTCCATAGGGTATATTCGCTTTATTACAAGCGCTTGTAAAGGACTTTTTAAATCCGCTCTTATGTGTTATGCGTGCTCCCTTATATGTAAACACAAAGTCGTGTTTTAGGGCATGGGAAATGCTGATCAATACTTTCATTACGTGGTGACTGATCGGTATGTTTTTGGGTTGTTCTTCCTTGGTTATCTCTTTCGGTAGCCTTATGAACATATTCTCCCTATCAATATGAGACCATTTAAGATTCCTCAATTCCCCTTTTCTCATTCCGGTATTATAAGCAACAATTGCCTTCCTTATCATTGATCCTACCCTGCCAATCTCCATATCAACGGTAGCGGGGGCTCTACCTTGCTTTAATCTCGAATCTTGGTAATTCTCTAAATCAAGTGGCTTAATGGCATTTACAATGTAATCACCGAATTCTTTATTGAAATTACTTATCAGCATAGTTACCCGATCGTAAGTCGTTAGGGCCTTTATTGAACTCAAGCTTAAATACCATTCAGACAATTCATTGAAAGTCATCTTCGCTTCAGGTAGGATGTCAAGAATACGATTCTCTGCCTTCTGGACTACCCGTTTGCCATGCATCTTTCTGGCATCTTCAATAGAATACGGGCTTAACTCTTTCCCTCTCACAGGTTCACGTTTTTGCTTCCCACCGGGCAACCGGTAGCTGATCCAGTATTTCACCTTTTGATTGCGCTTCAGCTTCACAAGATCCGCGCGGCAACTGCACAGCTTGTTTCTCACTGACTGTTTTTTGTGACAATATGTGTCAAAGGGAAACTAAAAGTGTACCAGATATGGGAAAGCAAAAGTGTACCACCCTGCTCAATTAGCATCTGAGTTAGTGCCCCCTTTGGCTGAGAGTTTAAAGTTTGGCTGATCTATTTTGTGTCCCTTGAGCCGATAGCTATGCCCCTTGATATTAATGACCTTGCAGTGATGGAGCAGCCGATCCAGGATGGCTGCCGCGGTCACAGCATCTCCAAACAGTTCTTGCCGGTCCCCGAAACTTTTGTTCGATGTGATGATAGTAGAGAGCCTTTCGTAGCGGTGTGAGACGAACTGGAAGAAAAGATATGCTTCCTGGGAGTTGACAGGTAAATACCCCACCTCATCAACGATTACCAGGGAGGACGTCAGATAGGCCTTCTGCCTGGACTGGCTTTCCTTGAGCTTCCAAATCAGGGTGTCCATAGTGGTAAAGTAGACCTTGAAGCCATGATGACAGGCCTTGATGGCTAGCGAGATGGCCAAATGAGTCTTTCCCTTATGTAAAGCTTTACATAACGGGAAGACCCACATGGCAGTGGCCATCACCAGGGAATTCCTACTCCAAGAAAGGCAGGTGGTCTTCACATCGGTTCCCAGGCTCCTGTTCGAGATCCGGAAATCCTTTGGGGCAGGATCTCTTCACGCCTTGCAGGCATGGGCAAGGTGATTCAGTTCAAGGGCTCGGATTACAGGCTGAGGAGAGTGAAACCGGAGACCCACCCGGAGGGGAGTCCGAGCGGAGCGAGGACAAATGAGAAATGCGAACATCATCATCTCCGTGCCCTTCCTGCCTCCCTCTCTCAATGCCTACCGGAGGTATCACTGGCGGGTTCAGAGGAAAACAGAAGCAATCTGGAAGAACTACATCTTTGTGAAGTGGCTGGAGTTGAAGAGGCCCACATATGAGGCGGTTCACATCACCCTCCAGTTCTACTTCCCTGACAAGAGGCTGAGGGACTTGGACAACTACATGGCCACGGGCGGCAAGCTGGTGGGCGATGCCCTGAAGGGATGCTTTATCCCGGACGACAGCCCGGAGCATCTCACCTGCCCGCCAATGCCTTAGCAGCCATATTGCTTACTCCTGCCATCGCGGATCCATTTGGCGGAGGTTTTGAGAAAAAGGATCATTTGGCCATGGCAGGCGGGAGGGATGGAGCTTTTTGTTTGGCCTGGATCGTCAGAATCCAAGAATCATCATTAAACTCAAGGAAATAAACGAAACAAACGAGATAAACCAGATAAACCAGACCAAGGAGGTAACCAAGAATGGATAAAGTCAAAGAGATCATTTCAGAAGAAGAGCTCTTGAGGATCTTGGACGTATCCAAGGATACGCTCGATAAGCTCAGGAACAAAAAGGGATTTCTCTATGTCTCGTTAACCAGGACCAACCGGGTATACCTGGCAGAGGATGTCCATTTCTGGCTGGAACGAAACCGGGTGCGGCATTAAACGATCTCTCTCGCAGACTCCTCCGTGCCTCTGTGTGAGATTCAAAGGAGAAGAAGATGACCAACACTGAATGCAAACGATACGACACATGCAATGCGCCCCTCTGCCCTTTTGACGATCAGAGCCTTAAGCACGGCATCTGGTACCCTGACGAGGAGATCTGCGGCATGAGAACCCATGCCACCCTCCCCTGGATCCAGAACCAGAAAAAGCTGGTGAAGAAGACCGGCCGCGCCGACCGGTACTTCAACCACCAGATGCTGGAGCGAAACTGCATCATAAGGAAGGGCATAGAAGGCCTTGATCCTGACCGGGCCGAACAGTATCAACTCAAGAAATGGCTCAAGGCCCATCCCGAAAAACGGATCCTCTCGAAGGAAGAAAGGAAAGTTATAAGCCGGAGACTGGCAGGAGCCCGGGCATGATAATTTAGGGGTCAGCGACCCGAAATGGAAATGCCCTCTCGCAATGGTTTTATGAAAAATTTACGGCTCAGACAATGCGTTTCATGACCAAAAATCCCGGCCCCATACAAAACCATGCACCGGGGAAATGCCCACTCAAAAAACATTGAGACAGAGCCCTTGAAATTTTCAGATGCCGAAGGAGAACGGCAGCCAAAAAAGAGCTAATACCCTGCTATGAACCGTTATGAAAAATAGAGTTTCAGATAGAGGTTTTGGCAAGGCCAGAGCGAGGAATCCGAGTAAGGCGTACAAATTGGTACGTCGTCGAGGATTCCGATCGATAACGTAGTCCAAAATCATTATCTGGAAGGCTATGGGAGGAAAATCATGCTGAATATAGTCGCCCTTATAGGCCGCTTGGGCGCTGACCCGGAAATCCGCTACACCCCTTCCGGAGTGCCGGTGGCCAACTTCAGGACCTGCCCTGTGAAATCCTGCAAAACAGGGGTCCCAATGACCTAATATTATTTCAACTGATAAAAATTTTCAATGCCTTTAGTGAGTCCCTAAAGCCTGGACTTCTTAACATTGGGACTATTTCACAGGGTAAACCGTGAACGAATACCTGCCTGCGCCGCGTCGGGCGCGACAGGCAGGCTGGACGGATCAGAGTAGCCAAAAGCAGGAAAGGTTTACCCTGTTAGGGAACTCTGACAGGGACACACTGGTTCTCCTGCGTGGCCTGGAAGGGCCTAGCCGAGACCATTGAGAGATATCTGTCCAAGGGCTCCCAGGTTGGTATCTCTGGCTCCATCCAGCAAAGGACCTGGCAGAACGATGCGGGCGATACCCGCTCCACAGTGGAGATCGTCGTCAGAAATCTGACCATGCTTGATGGTAAAAGGCGGGAATCGGTTCCCCCCGCTCAAGACGATGATATACCCTTTTGAGGGAGGTGGGGGCCAAGGGATAAAGGGATTTAAGAAAACACTTCAGCCCTTCCTCTCTAACCACTTTCTCCCTATCACCCATAAGGGTGGTAATCAATGACCAACTCACCCTTCAAAAAATACTACCGCGTAGATGAGGTGGCCGAATATTTCGCCATATCAGTGAGGACGGTTTATCGTCTCATCGATGAGGGGGAACTGCGGCGCACAAAGATCAGGGGATGTCTAAGAGTACCGTTAATGGAGATTCAGAGATATGAAAGGGAGCTGAGAAAACAGATGTCAGAGCTGTGACACGCCTAAGAACATTAGCCTTTTGATTGACACATATAGAAACCTGGCCACATATGTGGCTTCTTGTCAGTCCATTGGATCATCATTGAGATTATAACTCTGGACAATAATGTGAGACTAGCAGACGAATGAGTTGTTCACCACGTTGAGTAATTAAATCTATGTCTTTCTGGCTCATGGGTGAAAAGTTTGTTGGATAATCATAAACTTTATCCCTAGTTATGAGGTCTGGTGGGACATAAGGCAGCCGATGATCCAACTGCCCAAGGTAGGCGAGAATGAACCCACTTATTTGCCCTGAAACTTGTAACTGGTGAAGATTTTTGTAGCCGCCATCTTGGAACTTCCGGTAAATCGAGTCAAATGATCGTGTCATGCGAGCGGGCCACCAATAAGGACGTGCCTGATAGTCCATTATACCAGCGCCAGCCGAGCAGGCAATTATATAATCCGGATGGAAAACATTATAGCTAATCCTTTCTGATCGACTTGGTTCAAAGCAAGATATGCCTAGATTGTCAAAAACACCTCCGTCTGTCAGAAAAACAGGTTTATTTTGCTGACGGCCATCGCGGTCGACAAATGTGATTTCTTTGTCTAAAACGGGAAGCAATATTGGAAATGCCGCCGAGGCAGCGACTGCTTCAGATACTTTTATATCATTATCTTTGATATGCCCTAAACGATAACAGCCAGACTCCCTACTTCCAAAACGGAAGGCTGAACCCGTAGAAAGATCACAGGCATTGACTACGATATCAATATCATCACGGCGCTTATCAGTTAACTTTGTGTTTGCGAAGATTATATCTGCTAAAGCACGTTCGAAAGCATTTGTCCGGCTTATCCATCGTCTGAATGGCGGCCTAATCCTATTTATCCATTGAGGTGGCTTCCCTCCCAACGTTAATTTCCATATCCCATTTATTATAGGTCCCACTAGATTAGATGTGATAGCTGGGATGCCCGAAACAAAGAGAGTACTCAAAGAGCCTAAAAGTCTGTAGGATAATAACCAACGCCGAGCTATTCCCATAACCAAACCATTTCTAAGCAGATCTAAAACCCTATTTTCAAAGGAGCGAAAGGAATCGTTACTATAGGCATACATTGCTGCAATAATTGATCCGCCGGAAACTCCTGAAATAACTTCAACTTGGTCCAGTATTCCGCGATCATGTAAAGCGCGCAAACAACCCAAATGAAAAGCTACTGCCCGAAAGCCGCCGCCTGATAGCGATATCGCAACTTGCTTAGGTTTCGGCAATAGTGGAGCCGCAACAATGGCGCAGGATCTCTCGAAATAACCATCTTTTTCGAGTTGTTTAAAATCTGAGGTTTTAAAAAGAAAAGCACCCATTGTGGGTTGGTTAAATGGTTGCCCAACAATGATCATAAGAGTCCTTGGGTGGGGCGGGTCATGCTCTAATGACAAAGTTTTCATTGATACAATATCAGTAGCACTTGGGATTGGCATTGAGTCTGGATGGGTGTGCCATAGTCCTTGGTATCGTACTGATCCTCGTGTCCTTTTAATTTTTTCTTGATTGGCGTCCTCAACGCCTTGAAATCCACATTTGAAGTATTTAAAAGATGCCTCACTATCTGGTGGGGGACCAAGAATCTCATCAATCCAGATCACTTTAGCGGCATCATTACGCTCACCAAATAAAACTCCACCTGTTTCTACGCTGGTACCTTTAGAGCGTCGGCTCTTTTCAATCCAACCAGAAATTTCACTCCAAGCTTCTTCAGATATACGTATTTCATATTCAGCATGTGGATCTTGAGTAATACGGTACGGATTCCATTCGAAACTTGACAGCGATATGCTTTCTTCTGATGAAAGAGGGATTGAATTGGCTACAAAATGGGCCGTTCCTTTCTCATTATCCTTACGAGCTAAATCCTTAGCTAAAAAATTAAGCATTGTGCCCGCAAGGGCAGTTACGTCAGCTTGAGACCCAACAAAGGTGGCATCCGAACATCCAGGTTCCGGTTGGAAAAGTTTTGTGCGAGGTTCTTCAGGCCAGAAGTCATCCAGCCAAGGCCTAAGTTCAAAGCGTCTGGATGCCTCCAATTTTGCACGACGGAATAACTCTTGAGGGCCGCCACTAAAATGCGCTGGAGAAAAGACCAATATTCCTCTGCTTGCATTATGACCAATAATCATGGAAGCAATGGGGGGAGGGGTTCCATTCCGAGGCCTTTTAAGTTCTATACACTGTGATACACTCCGCGAGGCTGTAGTGTCTATTATCAGGTCAGTTTCTTTATTCCATTCTTGCTGTGCTAACAGATCTGTCACTAAATTTGAGGTATGAGGTACAATCTCAATGCTTGGGTTTATTTCCTTTAATTTTTCCTCTAAAACCCTCACTTTTTGACGACCAATGTCCTTTCTCTCATATGGTTGTCTTACCAAGAGGCCTGGAGCTATTACCCCATAGTCATGTAATACTAATTTTTGAACCCCAGCCCTTACGAGGAACTCAGCAAGGTGAGCACCTAATGCACCGCATCCCCACAAAGTAACCTTGCGATTTTTGAACCAAGCTACTGAAGATGCGTGATCACGCCGAGTAACGATTTCTGGTCGATCCTCTCGAACACGGCACCATTTTATTTCTGACTTTTCAGCCCACTCTAACAAAATATTCTCAACTTCATGGCCAATTTTTTGTATTTTCTCATGGGAAGAATATTTACTCAGCGACAGCCTTATGCCTTTAACGAAAACAGGTTCAACCCACCAAGCTACAAGATGTTGTTTCCTTTCACCACCACTAATACCTCTCATCGGGGTGCCGAGAATTATAAATAGAGGTAAGTCTTCAGGTGTATGAATCACAACCCATTGAAGAACATTAAGGAGTAATGCCCAAGGAACTCCACGCGATTTTAATTCATTTAGTAACTGGCTCATTTTGCTGGGAAACTCAAAAGGCATTACTTGATCCAACAATATAACCGCACCTAAAAATCCATTTGTCACCAGTGTGCCAAATTCTGTCCAATTAACAATTTCTACGCATTTATCATGAATTCTATTAAGATGGGCCAACCCCAACCACGGAACACCTTCAGTTTTAGGCGCATTAATTGTAGGAATCACTGTTATGCCTGGATCGGATGAAGTGTAAGTTACAGGCGGATGTAATGGTGCACCTTCGGGATCGAGCTGGTTAAGAGCGCCTTTCTCAAGCCAGTCATCCAATCGTTCCAAAAATCCATACATCCCATCAGAGGGATTCCACTCTGTCGATGAGGCTTGGTACAAACAGAGATACCTGCACCACTGGACGTGAGGGAATCCAGCGAAACGCTTGTGAATAGTGCATACTTTTGGATAAAAGAAAGGGAAATTAGGAGGAATATAGATTTTTAAGCGTTCCCGATTACGAATCGGCAGTCCCTCGGGAACTCTTATGCTTTTATGAATATTACAATCAATTGAAATGTGAACAATTAAAAATGAACTTTTATCATCGGGAGGGTGCTGATCTACAATTTCAAGTGCTCCGGAACCCGTGGCTTCAATTTCCAGTAATTGTTCTAGAGCAAGCTTCTGCCCTTCAGTGAAGCTCATAGACCAAACCCAACCTGTTCTTTAGGGGAATCACTCCCTCTGGCCTGTTTCACTGACTCTTTTAAACTCGCCGCACTTTTTGGTTGTTCTTTTCCACACTCAAGATAATTAAAACCATCTTCATTTAACTCGAAAACAACGGGTTCTGGATTTTCCTCATTCGGATGCTCTTGTGTGCAAATGAAGTCATCTGGAACTATTTCTTCGTAACGGTTTTTCGCTTTGGCATGCGGTGGGTTGTCTCCTTCAGCATTCTTGCTAGGGATAGGTTCGGAGCTGGCAACTATATACCCTGGTTGATCAGCAGCATTTTCTATATCATCAAGGATATCCTGTTTCAGTTTCTCTTCATCATCTCCTTCATCTTTCCAATACATTACACTTTTAGAACAATGGTGGGGGGCCAAGAAAACGTTCCATTTAAGGTCTTCCGAGTCGCTCCTATCAAATATCTTTTTTAAGGTGGGATAGCAATGGTCTCCCAACAGCATGGCACGCCCCAAAATGTCGCCATCTTTAAGATTAACCTGCATTGCCAAACTGGTGTCATTGCGATCTCTAGATGAGTCATCCTTGAACGGGGCGTGGACAAAGGCTTCAAAGAGATCCTCAAGGTCCTGACCATCCACAATGGTGATTGTATTCCCTGGTACCGTGAGATACTCCCTTGGGAAATCCTCGAATTCGTCTTCTTTAAGCAAATCATCATAGCCGATGAGATGCAATCGGTCTCCTCCTTCAACATTTCCGTCGTGTTTAATCATTTCCTTAACACGCCTCTTGGCCTCTTTTTGGAAGGCTTTTGCATCGTCGGAAAGGTCTTTTGAGTACTCTCTAAAAATACGAGGGCTATGCCAGATTTCGCCGATGGTTACACGGTTTAAAAGTTCAGTAAAACCTCGGCAGTGGTCTTGGTCAGGGTGGGATAGCACGAATACAGAAAGATAGGGATTGCCATTAACTTTGGGAAGAATGCCGACTAGATTATCAATGATCGGGGAATGGGGATCATTTTCCTCTTCAGCACTTTCTAAATGATTAAGATCGACCTGGATCACGGTGTCTTCATCAATGATTATTGTTGTACAGTCCCCGTTTCCTACCGGCCAGAAAACGAATCCTCTTGAGGGCATATTGATATTCATAACATAGCCTCCATCGCTTTAGTAAATTTAGACAATTTGGAATATAATAAATAATTTTTGTTCATAATATTATTATACTACAAAATGTGGAGAAAAGCAAGTCAACTAACACAATATACAGTGGCCTGCGTTCTGTCAGTGAGTAAAGCCGCTATCTTTTTCCCATTTCCGGGCCGCCTCTTCTGTGGTGCGCCGTCCCACTTGGCGGATATGGCCTTTTGGCCACCTCTGCTGGTGCTCAAGCTCTCTGCGCTCCAGTTCGTTTGTTATTCCACCGTGGACAATCTTGTTGCCGATTTTGAAATAATACTTGTAAGTGTCTCTCGGTTTTCCCATCTGATTCCCTCCAAAATGTTTATTCAAGATTAACAAGATGATAATTCCCCTCAGGACATTTGTCAAGCCACATCGTTAATTTTTTCTTTCCGATCTGTAAATTTCGTGCTATGCTTTGTGAAAAAGGTTAAGGGAGGCAAATCATGCCTAAAGCTTTTGACAGGGAAGTACTGCGCAAACGCATTACCGAGACGAGGAAAAGCCACGGGATGAATCAGGCCGAACTGGCTGAAAAGGCTGGTGTCACCCCAGCCGCAATATCACAAATAGAGAAAGGCACCAGGGTTCCGACTATCCCGGTGCTACACCGGATTGCAAATGTCTTAGGAGTATCCCTCGACTATTTGACCGGCAAAACAGAAACTTCTGAGCTGCAAGATCTATTACAGCATGATGATCTCGTGGCATTTTTCCGCGGGTTCGAGTCCCTCGGAAGCGAAGACAAGGAGATTATCAAGAAACACATTGAGTTTTTGAAATCTCAAAATGAGGGGCGGAAGGGAAGTGACGCCACAAGCTGAAGCCACCAGTCTTTTAGAGGAGCTTGGTATAAACCAACTCCCAATCATCCCGACGGAGATATGCCAGAGGCTGGATATCCATTACTGCGAAGATCATCTGAAGGATCTTGATGGTTTCCTTGTCCTAAACCAAAAGGTAGGGAAAGGGGTTATCTGCGTTAGTAGCCTCATCGCAGAACAGGGCCGCAAGAATTTTACTGTGGCTCATGAGTTAGGTCATTGGTGCATGGACAGTTTTGAACAGAACGCGTTCTACTGTTCCCGAGAAGATATAGAGTCTTTCAAACCTACCACAAAACCAATTGAGCTCAGGGCCAATGAATTCGCCGCCGAATTTCTCATGCCCCGATTCATCTATAAGCCCCTGGTGGATGCCAGGTCACCCGGCTGGGGCCAGATCAAAGATCTCGCTGCCTTAAGTCAAACGACTTTAACCGCCACAGCGATCAGGTTCATGGATCTTACTGACGAAGCGTGCTGTCTTATCGTAAGTCAGGCAGGCAGAATAGCATGGTTCCGGAAATCAAGAGACTTTCGCCCTTATGTCCAGATGGATAACCGTCTCCTATCACCGGGAACGGTCGCCTATGCGATTTTCCAGGGTAATATACCTCCTGTGTGCTTTGAAGACGTCAAGGCCGACAACTGGGTATCCGGCCGGGGCGTCAAGCCATACACTGAAATCCTGGAGTGGTCTTTGCCTCTCAATTCTTATGGGCAAATTCTTACCCTTCTTTACGACGAGGAAGGAATTGCAGGGTGGGACGAGGATGATGATGTGGATGAGGAAGGCGAGGTTGAGTGGGAACCTCCGACTTTTCACAAGGGTAAGAGAAAAAAATGAACATGTTTCCTCAGACAGTTTAAAGGAAAGGGATAGATTGCCAAGTTTTTTAAGAAATCTTTTGGCTTTCTGACCTGATCTGTCAAAGGCGTATGATATATTCTGCCCTAAATCTTTTGAGATTTTGTAGCCATAGGACGAAATCAATTGCTAATATTGTTGATTACTTAATTAAAATCTACTAAGTTGATCCAAATTAGCAGTTAAATAAGGTTGTGCTAACATAGAAGGGAGCATTAATGAATTTCACTTAAGCCCTGTTGTCTTCACGTCAGAACTGGGACTTGTTAATCAAGGTCTCCACTGGCAAAAGAGGTTTAATCAATGGCTCCAGAAAGGCCTCATTATCATGGCCATAGAAAACGATTACGTGAGCGCTTTCTAAAGAGCGGCTTTATTGGTATGGCCGACCATGAAGTGGTAGAACTCTTACTTACCCTTGCCATTCCTTATAAGGACGTAAAGAAACCCGCCAAAGCTCTATTGGCTCGTTTCGGAAACCTAAAGGGAATTCTTGATGCGCCTTTAGAAGATCTTCGCACCATACCTGGGATGGGCTCTGTTGCACCCGTAGCTTTTCGCATCATACGTGAGGCTGGATGAGGTATTTGAAGTCGCCTATCTTGACTCTGGCTATAAACTTCTAAGAGATGGTGTAGAACGGTTAGAGGAAGGGACCGTTGACCGCGCTGCGGTCTATCCCCGTCGAGTTATGGAAGCTGCTCTCCGGAAAGGTGCGGCAATCCTTGTTTTTGCTCACAACCATACGAATGGGAATGTCAGTCCTTCTGAGCAGGATAAGGTCCTTACAAAGGCCCTTATCCTTGCAGCATCGACGCTCCACATAAAACACGTATTTAGCTTTCGTGAGGAGGGGCTCCTGTAATGGGAATCTCCGATGCTATTTTACAAGCGTTCCCTGAGCTCAATGACGCTCAGCGTGAAGCTATCGCCCACACAGAGGGGCCTCTTCTTGTAATCGCTGGACCCGGCTCTGGCAAAACTCTCGTGTTGGTCCTTCGGACACTGAACCTATTGCTGGAAGGGCTGACCAATCCTGAGGGAATTCTCCTTTGTACTTTTACCGAAAAGGCAGCTTTTGAACTGAGAGATCGGCTCTCTCTTTTAGCCAGAAAGCTTAGGTATGATGGCAATCTAACATCACTGCATGTAGGCACGATCCATGGATTGGCAAACTCATTTCTTTTACGCTACAGACATCATACCCCGCTTGGAAACAACTATGAGGTTCTTGATGAACTGACACAATTACTTTTTATCTTTGATCACTTTAGTGAAATCATAGGTGCGCAGGATAATGGAAGATTTCTTGGCCGATGGAAGACCCGCTGGACAGCCATCGAAGGGGTCCGTAACTATTTCAACAAGATTACTGAAGAGCTTATAGATCCTGACGTTCTACAAGCTTCTGAAGATCCTTTTGTTCGGTCCATCGGCGTAAGTTATAAGATATATGTTGAAAAGCTTTTTGAGACCAATCGGGTCGATTTTGCCCATCAGCAAAAGCTCTTCCTCAACCTCCTTGAGAGTCCTGAAATAGGCAAGGATATTAAATCAAAAATTCGGTATGCCATGGTGGACGAGTATCAGGATACAAACTACGTCCAGGAGCAAATGATCCTCCGGCTCGCCGAAGAGGGAAGCAATATCGCTGTTGTAGGTGATGAAGACCAGGCACTATATCGATTTCGTGGTGGGACAGTCCGCAATATTCTTGAGTTCCCAAGTCATTTTAAAGACTGCCATATTGTCACCCTCTCAGTAAATTATCGCTCACACAAGGATATTATAGAGGGCTATGACAAATTCATGAGATCCTGGGATTGGACCGATTCCCAGGGTGAAAGAAAATTCCGATTTGACAAAAAGATAAAACCAGACCCAGAACAGTCCTTTCCTGATTATCCGTCTCTGTTCTCAATCTGGGGAGAAAACAGAGAAGACGAGGCGCGCCGCTTTGCGGATCTCGTGGCCTTCCTCAAACAAAGTAAGGTTATCGAAGATGAAAGCCAGGTTGCCCTTTTACTCCATAGTGTAAGACAAGAACATAGCGGCCCCTATCTCAGGGCTTTGGCAGATAGAGGAATTCCGGCCTTTTGCCCACGAGCCAGGGCCTATTTCGATAATGAAGAGATCCGCTACATGGTGGCCTGCTATGCCATTCTCCTTGGTTACTATGGAGAGGGCCGAGGGGAACTGGCAGGACATAGCCTAAGGGATCTAGCCATCTATGTTGATCAGTGCTTGGTTGAACTTGGCCGCAAATATCCCGACCCTCATCCCTTAGCAAGGCTCCTTCAGAAATTCGCCTGGGAAATTGCAAACCTAAAAGGCAGACAGACACTTAATCGTCGCCTTGCCGACTATTTTTATCAGTTTTTGGCCAATGATCCATTTGCCACCTTTGTAAAAAACGAAAACCGTGCCCGCAATCTGGCCATCTTTTCCCAGCTTCTTAACATCTTTCAGACCTATTATCATTACACAGTCATAACGGCTAGAAACCGGGAGCCGCTTCGGTTTCATTTCTTCCACAGCTTCCTGCGTCTGCTTTATGAAGGCGGCATTAATGAATATGAAGACCCTGACAAGCCCATGCCTAAGGGTTATGTGCAGGTCATGACGATTCACCAGGCAAAGGGCCTTGAGTTTCCGGTTGTTGTTGTGGGCTCATTAGCTGTGCGGTTATCATCTCCCAAGGATGTGGATCGGGTATTAGGCCCCTTTTACCAGAGGTCTCCTTTCGAGCCCGCTAACCGAGTTACCGGATTCGACCGGATGCGTCTTCATTATGTAGCCTTCTCAAGGGCAGAGAAAGTTCTCGTCCTGACTACCGGAGACCAACCCAAGCAATATTTCAATCCAATATGGCAGGGACTATCCCAGTGGCCATATGTACAGCAAGATCTACTCAAGTCCCTCTTTTTCCGACTTCGCCACCGAATGCCAATAAGAAAGACCTTCAGCTTTACGAGTGACCTCAAGGTATACGAGACATGCCCAAGGCAATATGAGTTTTTCCGATTATACCAGTTTACCCCTGCACGATCCGCTGAGTACTTCTTTGGAAGTCTCGTCCATCAAACGATCGAAGAGATCCATCGCTGGGCAATGGATGGGAAGGCAGGCATGCTTGACGAGTCGCAGATACATGATCTCTTTCAAACGAACTATCAAAATCTCCTCACACGGGGTTTACGTCCCATAGGTCCAAAGCAAAAGGAAGAAGCTCTTTTTCAGGTGATAAACTATTTCAAGCAAAATCGCTCAGAGTTCGATCGAATCATTGAGACTGAGATTGATGTTTCAGTCGAGAAGGGAGATTACATCCTGACCGGAAAGGTTGATCTTCTCCTGGGAGGTGACGGAAAGTTGGAATTATTGGATTTCAAATCTCAACCACGTCCCACAGAAAATGACGAACGTATCCCTTCTTATTACCAGCAGCTTTGCATTTATGCCCATATTCTGGAGACCAGAGACGGCAAGCGCCCTGAAAGGCTCATGCTTTACTGGACAGGGGAACCTAAAAAGGAAGACGCCCTCATGACATTTCCTTATGAATCCCATGTTGTTGAGGAAGCAGGGACTCATTTTGATGAGGTGGTCAAATGCATTCTCAATAGACAATTCACGATCATCAAACCTCCCGAAAGCAAAGTATGTAAGGAATGTGATCTGAGGGCATATTGCATAAAAGAAGGAGAT
>JAFDEF010000001.1 GCA_019310485.1 Deltaproteobacteria bacterium
AGGCTTCCTTCAGACGATGCCTCACGGCAACGCCCTTGCCTTCGGCTAGTATTTTGGTTAGTATATTCACTATATTAACCGGATTCACATACAGGGGACTTTCACCCCATAAGTTCACGCCCGTGCCGGGCGTACACAAACGCCTGGACGCAGACGGGCTATAAAGCGCGCCCGCTGGTCAGGCGCACTGTTAGCCGTTATGCACGAGATAATGGCAATCTATGTGTCAGGAGTACACCATGAAGAAAATTATGATATATTTAGCTGTTCTGATTCCATTGTTGTTTGCCAATATTTGTCAGGCTGAGATGACAGGTGCTCAGTGGCTCAACTTTGTATCATCCTCAGAACCTATTGATCATATACAAGCTTTACAGGTTATAAATTCAGTTCCTCTGAAATACTGCGAATGCCTTGGATACAGTATAGAGATCCCGGCTGAAGTTACGCCAGGTCAATTGGTCAAGGTGGTTGAAAAATACCTATCGGATCACCCAGAGATGCTCCATCTTGAGATCAATTACATAATTTGCACTGCGTACAGGAAGGCGTGGGGGAAAACGAATATAAGGCAAAAGTAGAAAGTCGCAAATTGCGTCAAAATTATTTAATGGGGTTAACTTGATCTCGCCTAAACAGAATAGGAGAAATAGTCTCTGCATATATTGCGGTAAGAATTTTGCAAGCACAAGAGATCATGTGCCCCCAAAGAGTTTTTTCCCAAGACCTCGGCCTGGACATCTTATCACTGTTCCATCCTGTGAAGATTGTAATAATATTTTCAGCAAAGACGACGAACGTGTAAGAAACATTATCACATCGATTAATACCACGGAAGTCCACCCTGCAATCAGTCAGCAAATAGCGGACAAACGCAACCGCTCGTTTCAAAGAACTGAAGGTTTTTCGAATTTATTGCATTTACTTTCGAGTATTGAGCTAACTGAACATAAATCGAATACTGGAAACCACTTTTATAGAGCAATTGCCTTCAATTTAAATCAAAAAGCTTTCGATAGATTTATAGAGCGAATGACAAGAGCACTTTTGTTTTATGAAAACGGAATTAAATGGACTGAACTCGAAATCAAATGGAAAATTTCTCCAGATATTCAAGAAATACCTTCGGAAGCCCAAACATTTCTCCTAAACGGAAAGATCAAAGAAATTGGAGATGGTGTTTTTTCATATGTCGGTTATTTCCTCCAGGGAAAAGCAACCTCATTGTGGTTTATGAATTTTTATGATGGCTTTGAGATCATGTCATCGGTGCATGTAGTCAAGGAAATTGATTAAAAGCGAAGCGAACAAATAAAGGATTAGTTCCGAGTCGAGGAACGAGTGCTCGGGACTAATCCATGGTTCAAGAAGCCGCGGGCTATAGGGGAAGAGGTTGATAGATTGAGGAGGGTTTTGACGGTTGGATCAGGGCAAGAGGTTGAGAAAAATCCCTAAAGAGCGGCTACCAATCGAAAATCGGGTCATTCATTGTCACTAAGATCCTGATTTAAAGTGCTGAAAACGGGCATCTGGACGTACAGGTGGTTGTGGAGCATGCCTTTGGGACTATTGAGGCATCTCTTGTGTCCTAAAGAGGAATTCTTATTTCGCGCTTTATTTTTTATCTAGCCGGTCCCCATTGGGGAGGTTTTAGGAAGGCAATAAACTTTAGAGCATGTCCGCAGCGGGTACATTTAATTTCCTGTTTTTTGTATTGCGGTATTTCAGGTAAGTGGCAAAAAATAGGTGTGACCCCTTTTTTGGAGGACAATATGAATTCATGGGAGATTGATTTGTCGGGAAAGGCCACACTTGTAACAGGAGGAAGCAGGGGGCTCGGAAAAGCGATCGCCCTTGCCATGGCCGAAAAAGGAGCAAAGGTCGCAATTTGCGGGAGAAAGCAAGAGAACCTGGATATGGCGGAAAAAGAATTCAAAGAAAAGGGTTTTGATGTACTGGCTCAGGTTGCACATGTGGGAAAACCCGAGCAGCTAGAGTCCTTATTTCAAGCGATTGACCAGAGTTTTGGAAGGCTGGATATCCTGGTAAACAACGTGGGCACCAACATATTCACCCGGTCCGTATCAGAGGCAGACGAGAAGCTGTGGGACAAGTTAATAGAGACAAACCTCAAAAGCGTCTTTCTTGCGAGCGGCCAAGCTGCAAAAAGGATGAAAAAGCAGGGATCTGGGAAAATAGTCAATATTTCAACAATTGCAGCCAGAAAGGCAGCGCCTGGCATGGGAATTTACAGCGTGGCAAAAGCAGGGGTTGAAATGCTCACAAAAGTGCTTGCAGCAGAACTTGCGCCTGATCACATTAACGTCAACGCTGTGGCTCCCGGAATGGTCAAAACGCAGTTCAGCAAGCCTTTTTGGAGTAATGAAAGCATGCTCCAAGAGATTACAAGAACAATTCCCATGGGCCGCATTGCCGAGACTGAAGATGTTGTGGGTGCTGTGTTGTTTCTTTCATCAAGCCTGTCTGATTTTATTACAGGAGATATCATCACCGTGGATGGTGGTTTCATGGCATAGGCGGCCGGCTGGCTGCTCTGCCATATTTTCATTTGGTGTGGTTTCTCAATTTTTCTTAATAAAGGCTTTGACTCCGGGTACAAGATGTGGTACTCATTTGATAACTGAATGAGCATTCATTCATAGAAGGCGAAATTTAGCTTTAAAATCAAAATATTATTGAGCAACGTACGACATAGGCCCTGGTACTGTGCCTAACATTTCAAGGAGGTCCTTCAATGGATAACAAGATCAAGAAAGCGGGAGTAATCGGCGCAGGCGTTATGGGCGCTGCTATTGCAGCGCAGCTTGCCAATGTTGGCATTGATACGATCCTTCTGGATATTGTTCCATTTGAACTGACAGAGGATGATCTTAAGAAAGGACTTACCAAAGAAAGCAAGGATTTCAGAAACAGGCTGGCCCAAAGGGGTGTGCAAACAGCCCTCAAATCAAAACCAGCCTCGTTCTACTTGCCCGAAAACTCTAAACTAATCAGCATGGGCAACATCGAGGACGACCTCGAGCGACTGAAAGAAGTGGATTGGATAATCGAGGCTGTAGTGGAAAGGCTGGACATAAAGAAGTCTGTTTTTGAGAAGATTGAATCCGTCCTGACTCCTGAGACTATTGTGACTTCCAATACTTCGGGCATATCAGCCAGGGCCATGTGTGAAGGGCGCTCCGAGAAGTTTCGAAAGCAATTTGCCATTACCCACTTCTTTAATCCTCCCAGGTACATGAAGCTTCTCGAGATCGTCCGGGGGCCTGATACCCTCCCCGAGGTGATTGAGAGGCTTGCCGAAACATGTGAGAGGACACTTGGAAAAGGCATCGTATATGCCAAGGATACGCCGAACTTCGTGGCCAACCGGATCGGTGTCTACAGCATGCTTTACGTCATCAGGGCCATGGTGGATCTTGGACTGACAATTGAGGCCGTGGATCAGCTTACCGGGCCTGTGGTGGGTCACCCCAAGAGCGCTTCTTTTAGAACTGCCGATCTTGTGGGGCTGGATACCCTGGTTCATGTGGCTGAAAATGTCTACCAGGGATGTCCTAATGATGAGAAGCGGCAAATGTTTAAAATACCTGAGTTTATAAACCAGATGATTGAAAAAGGGCTTCTGGGTGAAAAAACAAAGCAAGGCTTTTACAAGAAAAGCCAGGATGATAAGGGTCAAAAAGTTATTCTCTCACTGGATTACCACACCCTGGAGTATTCCCCGCAGCAAGAAGTGAAATTCGCATCCCTTGAGGCGGCCAAGAACATTTCCGGAACAGCAGGAAAATTCAAATCTCTTTATTACGCCGATGACGTTGCAGGAGAGTTTACCTTTAGAACAACCTCGGAAACTCTCATCTATTCGGCAAACCGTATTCCGGAAATTGCCGACGATATTGTGAACGTGGATAACGCCATGAAATGGGGGTTTGCCCGGAAGATGGGCCCATTTGAAGCGTGGGACGTACTGGGTGTTCCCAAATCTGTAGAAAAGATGAAAAATGCCGGATTCCAAATTCCCGCATGGGTCCAGGAAATGCTCGATTCGGGGAAAGAGAGTTTTTACAAGAGAGAAAACGGCAACCTTTATTTCTATGACCTGGCCACCAAGGACTACAAAGAGGTGCCCGTAAAACCGGGCATTATTCTCCTTCCTTCACTCAAGGAAAGGGGGAAAACCGTTGCAGGCAACAAGGGCGCTACCCTGATTGACCTGGGGGATGGGGTTGCTTGCCTTGAGTTTCACACCAAAATGAACGCGCTTGGCGATGACATAATCAACATGATTTTCAAATCTGCCGACATTGTGAGCAAGGATTTTGACGGCCTTGTTATCGCCAACCATGCTGATAACTTTTCTGTCGGGGCCAATCTGCCCCTTATCCTTTTTACCGCCCAGGAAGAGGAATGGGATGAACTGGAGTGGATGGTAAAAACATTTCAGGATAGCTTTATGAAACTCAAGTATCTTGACAAACCGGTTGTCGCTGCACCCGCAGGCATGGCCCTTGGTGGTGGATGCGAGCTCTGCATGGCAGCAGATAAAGTTCGCTACGCAGCAGAAACTTACATGGGCCTGGTGGAGGTTGGTGTGGGGCTGATTCCTGCAGGAGGCGGAACCAAGGAACTTATTATAAGAAATACCGAAAACCTTTTCGAAGTGCAGCCAGGCGGGGTGTACCCCAAACAGATAGAGCTCATGCCCTTTATTGCAAGGGCGTTTGAGACTATTGCCTTGGCCAAGGTGTCAACATCGGGCCCAGAAGCAGTCAAGCTAGGGTACTTGAGGTCGACCGACAAGATGACGGTTAACCGCGATTTTCTGATTGAAGACGCTAAGAAAACAGTCCTGGCCATGAACATGGAAGGGTACACGCCCAGAAGACCTCTTGAGGACATAAGGGTGGCCGGTGAAAACAGCTTTGCCACCATGAAGATGGCTATATGGACACTTCACGAACAGGGTTATGCAACAGATCATGACGTAACTGTGGCTGAAAAAGTTGCTTACGTTGTTTGCGGGGGAAGAGTACACGCTGATACGAAGGTGAGTGAGCAGTACCTTCTGGACCTTGAAAGGGAGGCTTTCTTGAGTCTTTGCGGAGACCCGAAAACTCATGCAAGAATCCAGCATATGCTGACCACAGGGAAGCCTCTCAGGAACTGAACCGTCGGGGTTTTGGTTTGCTTTAAAGGGCTGACAAACAGGAAAGCCGCAAGGATGAAGTTCCCCGCCGCAAGCAGCCGGGTATCAATCGGAAACCATCTTAACCGCCCCAAGGGGCGGGGAATCAAACCCTTGTCCGCCTCTGGCGGATTGAGAACTTATAAACGCTACGGGAGGGAAACAAAATGAGAGAAGCCGTAATTGTCGCTGCCTGCAGGACCGCTGTTGGAAAGGCCCCGCGCGGTATGTTGAAAAACACCCGGCCGGAGTACATGGGCACGGCAGTGTTGAGCGAACTGGTCAAAAGAGCGGGAGACCTGGACCCGGAGCTGATTGATGATGTAATCATCGGTTGCACGTTCCCGGAAGCCACCCAGGGCCTGAACCTCGGAAGGGTTCTGGTGATGTCCATGCACTGGCCCGACCGCATTCCAGGTGTTACGGTGAACAGGTTTTGTTCTTCAGGGCTCCAGGCCATAGCCATTGGTGCTGAAAAAATTATGTGCGGCTTCTCAGATGTAATAATTGCCGGTGGCGTGGAGAGCATGAGCCAGATACCGATGGGAGGCAGCATGCTATACCCCAACCCGGCCCTGGTGGATACAAGGCCGGGTGCATATACGGGAATGGGCCTTACAGCAGAAAACGTTGCCGAAAAATATGGCATTACAAGGGACGAACAGGATGAATTCGGTGCAAAAAGCCAGCAAAAAGCAGAAGCTGCCATCAAGGCCGGAAGGTTTAAAAGCCAGATCGTTCCATTGAAGGTCAAAGTGCAGAAAAAACTCCCTAACGGCCACTTTGATTTTGACGAGGTCATATTCGATACTGACGAAGGTGTCCGGCCCGGCACCACCAAGGAGACCATCTCCAAGATCCGCCCTGCTTTCAAGCCCAACGGTACTGTTACGGCAGGCAACTCATCACAAACAAGTGACGGCGCAGCAGGGGTTGTGTTAATGTCAAAGGAAAAGGCCAGGGAACTGGGCCTCAAGCCCATGGCAACGTTTCGCTACCACGCGGTGGAGGGATGCCCCCCCGAGTACATGGGAGTTGGCCCGGCAGTTGCCATCCCAAAGGTCATGAAACTAGCCAAAATGAGCCTGGATCAAATGGAGTTGATTGAGCTAAACGAAGCTTTCGCTGCCCAGGCGATTTACTGTATCAGAACGCTCGGCATCAATGAAGAGATCACCAACGTGAACGGCGGCGCAATCGCTCTGGGTCATCCTCTGGGGTGTACGGGCGCAAAACTGACCACCCAGCTTGTGTACGAAATGCAAGAAAGAAACCTGCGCTGGGGCCTGGTTTCCATGTGTATCGGGTTCGGCATGGGAGCTGCTGCAATATTTGAAAGAGAAGACTACTGATCTAAGTCTGTAAAACCAACTTTTGCTCAAAAAGGAGAAACGAGATGGGAAGTGAGAAATTTTTCAAGGGAGGGGAATTCATTATCACTGACGCTCTGCCCGAGGAAGTGTTTACGCCTGAGGATTTCACTAAAGACCAGCGGCTGGTGGCACAGTCAGCAGAAGAATTCGGGATAAAGGAGGTGGCGGCAAAAGCCGAGGAGCTAAAGGAACTGAACCCTGACCTCCTCAAGCAATTGTTAAAAAAAGCTGGAGAGCTGGGCTTTTTGGGTGCTGATATACCGGAAATCTATGGCGGCTCTGAGCTTGACAAGGTTAGTTCCGTCTTGGTTTCCGAAAAAATATGCTCTGGAATATCAGGATTCATGGTCACCTACGGAGTGCAAACCGGTATTGGAAGCCTTCCGATTGTGCTCTTCGGCACACCGGATCAGAAGAAGAAATATCTGCCGAAAATCTCTAGCGCCGAAATGATTGGAGCCTATGCGCTTACCGAACCTGGACACGGCTCAGATGCTCTCACCGCCGAAACCACCGCCGTGCTCTTTGATGACGGAAAGCATTATATACTCAACGGCCAGAAGCAATTTATCACAAATGCTGGATTTGCCGACTATTTTATCACTTACGGCCAGGTCGACGAGACAAAGTTCACAAGCTTTATTGTTGAAAGAAACTGGGATGGAGTCTCGGTTGACGAGGAAGAAAAAAAGATGGGCATGCATGGATGCTCCACCAGGCCATTGATCTTTCAGGATGTCAAAGTGCCTGTTGAAAATGTTCTGGGCGAGGTTGGAAGGGGCCACGTGGTAGCCCTGAACACGCTAAATGTCGGCAGATACAAAATCGCCCCTATGATAACTGGTTCTGCCAAGGTCACCCTTTCAGAAGCCATAAAATATGCCAAAGGCAGAGTACAGTTCGGCAGGCCGATCTGCGAGTTTGGCCTTATCAAGCATAAAATTGCAGAAATGGTCATAAAGATCTATGTGACGGAAAGCATGGTTTACAGAACCGCGGCACTGCTGGACATGGCTTTGAAAGGAATTGACCCGACCAAAGAGGATGCGGGCAAGAAAACAGGGGAAGCTATCAGAAAATACGCACTTGAGTGCTCAATAAACAAGATTTACGCCTCTGAAATGCTCGATTATGTCGTGGATGAATGCGTGCAGATCTTTGGAGGATACGGCTATGTTGAGGACTACCCGGCAGAAGGAGCTTACAGGGATTCAAGGATAAATCGCATCTGGGAAGGGACCAATGAAATTAATCGCCTGTTGATTGTTGATATGCTTATGAGGGCGGCCCTTAAAGGAGAGTTGCCACTTTTGGACGTGATAAAGAAAACCACTGAAGAGCTTATAACCTTCAGGCCTGAAATGGGCGAGGAAGAAGGCACACTTGAAAAAGAGCGAAAGATGGTATCCATGGCAAAGAAAATCGGGCTGCTTGCGGCTGGTGCTGCAACCCAGAAGTATATGCAAAAGCTTGCAAACGAGCAGGAAATCGTTGCATTGATAGCCAACATGATTATTGAGATTTTTGCTATGGAATCAGCCCTTTTGAGAACGCTCAAGAAGATACAAAAAGAAGGCGAAGAGAATTCCAGGATACAAATTGCCGCCACACGGGTTTACATAAACGACGTGTTTCCAAAGGTGGAAGTAATGGCAAAGCAGATTTTTGCCGCCATCTCCGAGGGAGAAGAACTCCGAACCCAGTTGATGGCATTGAAGCGCCTGGCAAAGCACACCCCGATCAATGCCATTTCCCTTAGGAGAGAAATAGCTGAAAGCGTTATACCGGCTGCCCGCTACCACCTCACAAAGATTTAATTGGCTTTACGCGTTGTTACACTTTTAATTTTTAGGAAAATGGGGTACTGTTCAAAGAGGGTTCTGGAGCGAACCCTCTTTTTAATTTAAAGAAGCATTTTTGTTATTTGCGGATGGAATTTTAATGAGCGAAAACATTCACAATTTAAGAAACATAGGAATAAGCGCGCACATAGATTCCGGCAAGACTACCCTTACAGAAAGGATCCTTTACTACACGAAGAGGATATTCGCTGTTCACGAAGTGAAGGGAAAAGACGGGGTGGGAGCCAAAATGGACTCCATGGAGCTTGAGAAGGAAAGAGGTATAACCATCTCCTCTGCTGCCACCTATTGCCACTGGGAAGGCTATAACATCAATATCATAGACACCCCTGGTCACGTGGACTTCACTATCGAGGTGGAGAGGGCCTTGAGAGTGCTTGATGGTTCCATTCTGGTGCTTTGCGGAGTGGGTGGAGTGCAGTCACAGTCAATTACCGTTGACCGGCAGATGAACCGTTACAGGGTCCCAAGGCTGGCATTCATCAACAAGTGCGATCGAGCTGGTGCCAATCCTTACAGGGTTGTGGAACAACTTCGCACCAGGCTAAACCATAACCCCGTTTTGATGCAAATACCGATTGGGCTCGAGGGAAGACTTTCAGGCGTCGTTGACCTGGTTTCCATGAAGGCCATCTACTTTGAAGGTCGCTACGGAGAAATCGTGAAAAAAGGGGATATTCCTCCCGATCTTCTAGAGGAAGCCCGCAGTAAAAGGGAAGAGCTTCTGGATGCTGCTTCCATGTTCTCTGACGAGCTGACCGAAGCTATTCTTGAAGAAAGGGTGAAAGAAGATCTAATCCACCAAGCGATCAGAAAAGGAACTCTTAAAAGAGAGCTTACTCCTGTGTTTCTCGGGTCTGCTTACAAGAACATGGGCGTCCAGCCTGTTCTGGACGGTGTCGTAAGATACCTACCCTCCCCGCTTGAGATCGAGAACAGGGCCCTTGATCTTGATAATGAAGGAAAAGAAGTCGTACTGAGCGCTGATCCAGGCGCGCCTTTAGTGGCCCTGGCTTTTAAGCTGGAAGTCACTCCATACGGGCAGCTCACCTATCTTAGGATCTACCAGGGTTCTATCCGCAAAGGAGATGAATTGACAAACACCCGGAACAAGAAAAAGGTGAAGCTTGGAAGGCTCGTGAGAATGCATGCTGATGAGATGGAGGACATTCAGGAAGCAGGAGCAGGGGAAATAGTCGCTCTTTTTGGTGTTGATTGCTATTCAGGGGATACTTTTACAGACGGCAGGGTTAATTACTCCCTCACCTCGATTTTCGTTCCAGAGCCTGTCATCTCCCTGGCCATAGAACCCGAGGACCATGCCTCATCTTCAAAGATGTCAAAAGCTCTGAACCGGTTTGCAAAAGAGGACCCAACCTTTCGCGCTCACGTTGATGCTGAATCAGGAGAAACGATCATCTCGGGGATGGGAGAATTGCACCTTGAGGTGTATGTTGAAAGGATGAAAAGGGAATTTGGAGCACGGGTGAGAACGGGAATACCGGAGGTGGCTTACAGAGAGGCAATTTCAAAGAGGGCGGAGTTCAACTACACTCACAAGAAACAAACAGGTGGCGCAGGGCAATTCGGACGAGTGGCCGGGTTTATGGAACCCGCAAAGGGGACCAGATTTGAATTTGTCAACCAGGTAAAAGGAGGAGTTATCCCGACCGAATTCCTTCCCGGGGTGGAAAAGGGTTTTGAGTCCTGCCTTGAGAGGGGCCTCCTGGTAGGATTCCCGGTAGTGGGAGTGCGGATCGTTGTGAATGATGGCAGTTTCCACCCGGTGGACTCCTCGGAGCTTGCTTTCAGGCAGGCAGCAATCGGCGCTTTCAGGCAAGCATACATGAAAGCGAAGCCCGTTATTCTGGAACCGGTTATGAAGGTATCGATTGAGTGTCCTTCCGAATTTCAGGGAAATGTCATGTCCTCCATCAACCAGAGAAGGGGCCTGATCATGAGTTCTGCCGAGGATGGAGTATTTACCACTATTGAGGCCAAGGTCCCTCTTGCAGAAATGTTCGGCTATGCCACAACGCTGAGGTCATTGACGCAAGGGAAAGCGGAGTTCAGCATGGAGTTTTCAAGAAACGCCAAGGTGCCTGAAAAGTTGGCCGAAAAAATCAAAGAAAAGCTTACCGGTTCCAAAAAAGGGAGGTAGCAAGTGAAAAAAAAATTAAGGGAAATCAGCCCATGGAAAATCCTCGGTACCCTTTCACAAAAGGGGCCGGGCCCAGGCAACATGGGAGTCATTATTGCGCGGGCTGGACTTGGAAAAACAGCCTGCCTTGTCCATCTGGGCCTGGAGAAGTTACTTGGAGGAGAAAAAATTGTTCACGTTTCTCTGGAAGGGACGCCAGATAAGATTCTCTCCTACTATGATATTCTTTTTTACGATATTCTGAAAGCAGCTGGAAACAACAACCAAGAGGAAATCTCTTCTCTTTTACAAAGAAATAGGGTAGTACTTGCCTACCTAAACCAGAGCTTCCAAATAGAGCGCCTTAAAGAAAACCTGGATAACCTCTCTAAGCAAATGGATTTCGTGCCGGACACCCTTATCGTGGATGGGCTTGAATTCGGAGATGCCCCGAGAGAAGTGTTTGAGGAGTTCCAGCAGATCGCTCAAGGTATTGAAGCGGAAATCTGGTTCTCAGCACTGGCTCACAGGCACATTACTGAGGTAAACGAAAGAGGGATACCATACCCATGCAACAACATTGATGAGCTTTTTGCCCTGATAGCGCAGCTTGAACCTGTGGGCTCCGGAGTAGTGCTCAAGATACTCAAAGACCATGAAGTGCCGGTTCCCCCTGATGCCAGCGTATTGCTTGACACCAAGACACTTCTGCCCAAATAGCAAACGTAAAATCAGGAGATCTTCTCAAGGCTTTTTGTTTCGCTTCCAGGTTCAAGGAAAGGAATGTAGAACGTAAGGACCATACCCGGTATGGAGGCCAGGAAACTTATACCAAAGAAATAACCATATCCCAGCCACTCGGCCAGGAACCCGCTCATCACGCCGGAAAGCACGCCGCTGATATTCATGAGGCCGGTGCCGATTGCAAAATGCGCTGCCTTAGAACCCGGCAGGCATGTTCTCATCAGGAAAGTGACCAGCACAGAAGTGCCGAGCCCTCCTGAAAACTGGTCAAATGCATGCACAAGCGCTACCAGAAGAAGGTTAAAGTGCCCTATTGGAATGGCGATCTCCGCTCCCGTGTTGAGAACCACGTACCTGTTCAGATGAAGTGCCAGGATCATGTACACAACATTGGTGAAATTCTGCGCCAGCAAAAAGGGCCATATTGTTTTCCTAAGCGTATACCTGGAAATCATCCATCCACCGACCATGGCACCCACGATAGAAAAAGGCAGCCCTACCCCTCCTGAAATCCACCCGTAGTGGATCTTTATACCCAGGTCCACCAGGAAAGGGGAAACCATGGATGAGAGCATGGACTCTCCTGTACGCATCAGGATGATGAATGAAATCGCAATGCCAATTTTTGGCCGATCCATGTAAGCTACAAAGGCCCGCGAATAAAAAGAATCCCTGTCCTTGAAGAGAAGATTCTTCACTCGCTCCTTGTAAAGCGCAAGAAGGCCCAACCCGATAAGAAGTCCTATACCGACCCATCCGGAAAACCTGATCCTGCCCAGGACCGGGGCCACAGACTTGAGCTCCCCATACCAGCCGAGTGAAAAAAGCCATCTCACCAGTGCCGCCGCTAATAACACAATCACGAGTAGCGCCAATGGCTTTTTTCTCAGCAGCAGCCCGACCAGCTTCCGGATCGGTTCTTTTTCCCTTTCAACGCGAGGGAGAAAAACCAAGTGATAAACGAAAAGAACGCCTAAGATACCGCTGGCGCAAAAAAACCCGGTCAGCCAGCCCTCAGTAGCTCCTATGGTTACTACGATTCCCGTGCCTGCCATCATAGCAATGCGGTAGGCCATTACCCTGTAGCCGACAAACTTGGCCTGCCCTTTTTCGTCAAGGGCCTCCATGTAGTAACCGTCAATTGCTATGTCATGGGTTGCCGCCACAAAAGATCCCAGGAAAAAAACTATGGCGATGATCTTGACCCCGCCTTCGAGCCTTGAAAAAAGGGCAACAGCAGCAACCATCAACACCAGTAAGAACTGCATTGAGAGCATCCATCGCCTCTTGGTGGCAAACTCGTCAACCTGCGGGCCCCACAAGAATTTGAGCACCCAGGGAAGCCCGAACAAGGAGGTGAGGCCGATGGATTCAAGGTTAACTTTCATGTCTCTGAAGAAAACTGATGAGATGATGCGAATGATTGTGTAGGGGAAGCCTTCGGCAAAATACGTTGTAAATGCCCAAACGTAGGGGACTTGAAGGATGCTTTGCTTGTTTTTTTTCAAGAGAATTCCGGACTCACAAGTAAATTTTAGTGCTAGGGTAAATCCATAAAAATCAGAGCCTAATCACTCAGCAGCGTGCTTCAAGCACTTTCCTTGATACCCTTAATGCGCTATAGTTTCAATAATAATCTGTTGCAGTTAACCCTGAACCATTAGCAATTTGATATAATTGGCAGTTGATTTCGCCATTGTATTCTGTTATCTCGGGGGTGGCCCTGAATGAGAGCTTTTGAGAGTCATGGCCCTGACAATCAAGCTTTTTGGTCACAGGGAGAAGAGATAGTAATGCCAGCCAAGAGAAGGGAAGTGAAGGAGAGTTGTTGTCAAAACACAAACACAGGCACATTGGCCGAAATGATCCCTGCCCTTGCGGCAGCGGACTTAAATATAAAAAATGCTGCCTCGGCAAGGATATTTCAGACGGTGAGAAAATCAAAGATAGATATCTGAGGCTCTACAATATTCGCCTCAAAGAAAAGCCCGACATTGAAGGGATCAAAAAGGCAGGGAAGCTCGCGATCCAGACCCTCGACCTCGTGGAGCAGAACCTCAGGGGAGGGATGACGACTGATGAAATAAACAGCATTGTCCATGAATTTACCATAAAGAACGGCGCAACCCCCGCCCCGCTGCACTACCGCGGGTTTCCTAAAAGCGTGTGTGTTTCTATTAATGAAGAGATTTGCCACGGTATCCCGGGTAACAGGGTTATAAGAGAGGGGGATATCGTTAACGTGGATGTCACCCCAATATTGAACGGATATTATGCAGATGCCAGCAAGACATTTTTTGTGGGAAAACCCGGTCCGGGAGCTCTAAAGGTAGTTAGCGTTGCCAGAAGGTGCTTGAAGCTCGGCATGGAGGCTGTAAAACCCGGCAACACGGTTGGAGACATAGGGTGGGCCATTCAAAACTATGCTGAGAGCCAGGGTTGTTCAGTGGTCAGGGAGTTCGTGGGCCATGGAGTGGGCTTTGACTTCCACGAGCCGCCTCAAATCCCCCACTTCGGAGAAAAGGGCAAAGGAATTGTGCTGGTTCCTGGCATGGTTTTCACCATTGAGCCTATGATCAATCTTGGAAAAAAAGAACTCCGCATTCTTGAAGACAACTGGACAGCGGTCACTAAAGACAGCTCCCTTTCTGCACAATTTGAACAGACCGTTCTGGTCACACCTGAGGGCTTTGAAAGCCTTACGCCTTATGACCTTGACGCACCTCTTGTTCCCAAATAGCGGCGTTCGGGTTCCGATCCATGTGGACCTCACTGAAAAATAAAGCAAAGGATCTTGGCTTTATCTCGTTGGGGATTTCAAGGCCTATTCGCCCTCTTTACTTTGACAGTTTTCAGAGGTGGATTTCGGAGCATAAGCATGCAGACATGAGGTGGTTAGAAAAAAGCATAGAGAAAAGAGAGGACCCCTCAAAGCTTTTGAAAGGATGCAGCGCGGTCATCTCCCTTGCCTTTCCTTATTCCAGTGAGAAACCTCAAACACCTGACGGTTTTTGCGCAGCCAGATATTCCAGCCCTCAGCAGGAAGACTATCACAGGAGACTGAAGAAATTGTGCTATGAACTCACAGAAATCATCACGGAGGCCTACGCAGGGAGTCGTTTCAAAGTTTGCGTGGATTCCTCGCCAATAATGGAGAAAACTCTGGCTATCTCTGCCGGCATTGGTTTTATGGGCAAAAATACCCTGTTAATCATCCCTGGCTATGGCTCCTATTTTTTCCTGGCAGAGATACTTACCACCGCTCCTATGGAAGTTCAGGCTCAAAAGCCAGTGGGAAACCTTTGTGGTGACTGTACCAGGTGTATTGACGCATGCCCCACGGGGGCCTTGCGAGGGCCATTCATTCTTGATGCCTCAAGGTGCTTATCCTACCTCAGCATTGAGCACAAGGGCAAGATCAGGACAGATGTTGCAAGGAAAATGGGGCGATGCTTTTTCGGATGCGACAGGTGCCAGGAGGCATGCCCCTTTAACAATGGAAAAACGGGTGCAGATGTTTCCCTCCCGTCTACAGAGGAAATCCTGGGTATGGACAATAAAGCCTTTCAGAGGCGATTTGGCAACACCGCTCTGGCAAGGGCGGGCTTAGAAAAAATCAAGTCAAACCTGGAGGCTGTCAAACACTGCTCCTAGGATCAAAGAATCTAGCAGCCTCCCCCGCAACTGCGTAAAGAAAGCGTGCGTCACGGCTGCTTCTGGAAAATGGTTAAGGGCAGGGCGTTCGAAATCCGGAAAAACTGAAGCTTATGTAGAAGTGTACTGAGGTTATGGAAAACGGGGATAAAGAGATGCATTACCGTTTTAGACCAGCCTCCTGGCGGGAGACTGCCTTGAGCCCCAGGTTAAATGCCTCCTGGAGCGCTTCGGGGTTCTCCTTGGCTGCAGTTTTCTTTTCAAGTCGTCTGAAGAAAATCTCCCCCTCATAGCTCATCTCCAGAGCATCGAAGAAGTACCTGGCTGTCAGCTGCGCACCTTCGAAAAGATTCTTTCCCCTTGTGGCACCTACTGCAACCAGGTAACCCCTTCCCCTCAAGGAAGTCCCTCCTTTCCCGGCCCGGGCCTTGAGCATTTTTTTTGACCACATTGCCTGAGCGCGGTCAACAATGGCTTTAATCTGTGCTGTAAGACCGTAGAAAAAAATGGGGGAGGCCAAAAAAATCACGTCAGCCTCCTCCAGCAAGGGATAAACAGTTTGCATCTCGTCATTAACCACGCACTTTCCTGTCTTCTCGCATCCCCCGCACTCCTGGCAGCCTGATATCTTGAGATCGCGCGCATAGATCCTCTTAACTTCCGCCCCTGCTGACTGAGCTCCTTCCAGCACCTTGTCAAGGAGCTGATCACTGTTTCCACCTTTGCGAGGACTCCCGTAGATACCCAGCACCTTCACCCTAGAACTATCCTTCATTTCTCTCCAAGCTCCTTCCGCTTAAACATGCTGCCATTGGTAATGAACTTCCCCGCCGCAAGCAGCGCGGTATCAATCGGAAACCATCTTAACCGCCCCAAGGGGCGGGGAATCAAACCCTTGTCCGCCAGAGGCGGATTAATCCGCCTCTGGCGGATTGATAACACAATAGAATCCCTCCAGTATTGCCTTCGCTTAGAGCGATGTCGCCACCAAAATCCCCGCCTTCATAGAAAAGTGATGCTGACCGTGCCAAGGATCATGTATCCGTTCTTTTTTGCTTGAATTCTTGATCAATTTGAGTTATTTAAAAAAGTTTAAGTAGCTAAGACATATAAAAATAGCTGATTTTTTCAGCATGAACCGGCCTTTAGCATAAGGACTAGAGAAAAGCCAGGTAAAAGCAAAAAGCCATGGACAGCGTACTCCTCTTAAATATCACCTATGAACCACTCAAGATAATTAACTGGAAAAAAGCCATAACCATGCTCTTTCTGGGCAAGGTGGAAGTGCTTGAGGAATATGACCGTGAGATACACTCCGTCAGCTTTGCCATCAAGCTCCCTTCTGTTGTCCGCCTGCTAAAGATGGTGAAAAAACCAAAAAAGCCGGTGAAATTCTCCAGGCAAAACATATATGCCAGAGATCGCTATCAGTGCCAGTATTGCGGTGCCAGGTTCTCTCCGGAGGATCTCACTTATGACCACGTAATACCGAAATCTCGGGGAGGCAAGACCAAGTGGGAAAACATTGTAACCTGTTGCGTTGAGTGCAACAGGAAAAAAGGCGGCCGCACTCCCTCAGAGGCAGGTATGAAACTAGTGCGTCATCCCGCCAGGCCAAGCTGGGTTCCTGCCATCAGGATCACTATAGGGTTTAGGAAAGTCCCTGAAACATGGCGCGATTATCTCTACTGGAACATAGAACTGGTAGAGTAGTGGCTCGCTAAGGGTTGAGACTTACCCATTTCTTGCCACTAGAACAGCACTAACACCTCCCCCAATTTGACGAAATCTAGTGCCTGATAGCGCTGTTTCCCATAGTCGGGGGATTATTCAATGGCCGAGGCAATTTTTTGGCCCGTCTGCTTGATTGCTTCAATGTCCCCACTCTTCAGCTCCCAGCTGGTAATGGGGAGCTCTGGAGCTCCACTGGCCCTCGGGACCAGGTGGAGATGGTAGTGGAGCACCACCTGGTTGGCTCCTTTCCCGTTTAACTGAAGCGCTGCGATGCCCGTCGGATTCAGCGCTTTCTTAATAGCACGGGCCACTTTCTGCGAAGCCATGTGAACAGCGGCCAGGTCCTCTGCGGGGATTTCCCAGAGATTTTCCGCATGCCTTTTGGGGATAATAAGCGTGTGGCCCTCTGAGATCGGGTTTATGTCTTCGAAAGCGAGCGTCTTCTCATCCTCGTACACTTTAACACATGGAATTTCACCATTTACGATCTTGCAAAATAGGCAATCCGTCATTTCCCTCCCTCTCCTTTCCGATTCAACGATTCCCTGAGTACGCCCCGGGCCTATCGTTCCATCATCTTTTGGATTTTGACCTTCTTGTCACCAGGAGGATCCATTTTCCTGAGGTTCATGGATCTCATAATATCAAAAGTGCCGTCTTCAAAAAGCACGGGTATTTGAAGGACGTTGTCCGGGTCCTGACAGCAGCCCGGTGCAAAGTAGCGTCCGGGCTTCCTGCCTTCTTTAAAACGAGTACGAGCTTCTTCAAGTTCATGCCGTGAGAGCACAATCCCAAAGTGGTTGGAAAATGATTTTACATAATCTCCGGGCTCAAAAACTCTCTTTCTCTCCATAGCCTTTCCAAAAAGATTTTGGGTTTAGTTGCCGATACGCCTACCGGTTGCGCCCCTATTTCGTGATCCATCCCCCGCCGAGCACCCGATCACCGTCGTAGCAAACAAGGGCCTGTCCAGGTGTTATGGCCCACTGAGGCTGATCAAAAGTGAATCTTACTCTCTTTTGGTCCACGAACTCCAGCCACCCCGGGGAAGGCTGGTGCCTGTAACGCATCTGGGCCTGGACACGGACCCTGCGTGCCGGAGGGCTCCCTGCTATCCAGTTGAAATCGTTGGCTTCCAGTTCTTTTGAAAACAGCTCCTCTTTTCTTGCAACCACTACTTGATTCTCGTGAGGTCTTATCTCCATTACGTAGTAAGGGCTTTCAGATGCAATACCCAAGCCATGTCTTTGCCCAATAGTGTAGCGGTACGTGCCTAGATGTTCACCCACTTTCCGCCCTTCCCGGTCAATGATATCTCCTTTCTCAAGGGTTTTTTCCGCCCTTTTGCTTTCAAGCAGCATTCGATAATCATTGCCTGAAAGGAAGCATATTTCCTGGCTTTCAGGCCCTGATATTGGAGGCAGGCCCAGTTTGGCCGCCAGTGCTCGTGCCTGAGCCTTGAATAAATTTTCGAGCGGAAATACGGTCTTGGATAAACGGTTCTGGTCCAGGCGGTGCAGGAAATAGCTTTGCTCTTTACCCTTGTCTTTCCCGCGCCACAGCTCAAACAAACCGCTTTCAGCCTTCCTGACCCTTGCATAATGGCCCGTGGCCACGTATTCAATGCCCTCCTGCTTTGCATAGCGAAGAAGCCCGTCAAACTTGATCTTTGGGTTACAAACAACGCAAGGATTAGGAGTCAAACCCTGGAGGTATATTTCAATGAAAGGCTCAATTACAAGCCTGCTGAATTGCTCTTTCATGTCCACCACCGACAGGGGCACTTGCAGGCTCTCGGCAATCCTCTGTGCTGAGGCCACCTTCTCCTCACCCTTTGAGCCGAATCCTGGCAGGAGAAAATGAAGACACCTTATATGCCACCCCTTTTCCCGGAGGAGAGCGGCTGCCAGGGCACTGTCCACTCCCCCGCTGAGGGCAACAACAACTGTGGAAGGTTCCTCGATCATATCAAAGTGGCTAGAAATGGGCTGCAAGAGACACTCCGGGAAGGTAGAGGGGAGAATTCTCTTTCAGTCGAGAAGGCTTCTGTCAAGCCTGACCTCCATGGCCCTGGCAGGGCATGCCACAACACACATCTCACAGGCACTACACTTGTCACTATCAAAGAGAACTTCCATTTGAGGCCTTTTGATATAGAGAGCGCCGGTGGGGCAAACGGCAGTGCACGCCCCGCAATGAAAGCATTTTTCCTCGTCTCTCTTTATGTCCTGCCCCAGGCTTTCCACTTTCATTCCCAGGCTTTTGAGATAGCGCACTCCCCTCTGGAAGTTCTTTTTGTGCCCCCGCAACTCCATTACCGCAAGACCCTCTTTTCTGGGGTAAATTGTTGCCTTCAAAATATTGAAAGTCAGGTCGAACTTCTTGACAAGATTGGCAATGATCGGCTCATTAACGACTTCCGGAGGGAACCTCAAAGTTACCATTTTTGAATACATAATCGCTTCCTCCTTCCGCTAGGAGGCTGTCGGAAAACACAGCAAATGGGGTTTTCCGACAGCCTCTGATGACTCCCGTTTTCAGACAGGGTCATTAGTGCTGCCCCCCTGTCTTGTGTGCAATTCCGATACGGGTAAGAACTAATTCCTGCCTATTTCTTGAATTTTTTTATGGCCCTTTCGAAACCTGGCATTGCATTCTCAATAGTACTGTCATCAACGCAATATGCAATTCGAATATGGCCCGGCCCAAAAAAACCACTGCCGGGAACAGTAAGGATATTCTCCTCCTGAAGTGCAGAAACAAAAGCCACGTCATCCTCTATTGGACTTTTGGGAAACAAGTAAAAGGTACCTTCGGGCTTGACAAAGCTGTAACCGCAGGCCTCAAGACCCCTGCACAGCAAATCTCTTTTCTTCTGGTACAGCGATATGTCCACGCTATCCTCCAGCAGGTGAGGAACCACTCTTTGCATTATCGCAGGGGCGTTTGTATACCCCAGCACGCGATTACATAGAATCATGCCTGCCATAATTAGCTTCTTTTCAGAGATATCCGGGTTTACGGCTGCATATCCGATTCTTTCCCCTGGGAGGGAAAGGTCTTTGGAAAACGATGTTACCACAAAACTCTGCGCGTAGGCATCAAATACACTCGGCACCCTGACTCCGTCGTAAACAATTTTCCGGTAGGGCTCATCCGAGATTAGGTAAAGCGTCTTACCAAGTTTTCGGCTGTGCTGAGACAAGAGATCTCCGAGTCCTTTCAGATCTTCTTCGCTATATACCTTTCCCGTGGGATTATTCGGGGAGTTGATCAAGACTGCTTTTGTCTTTCCATTAATCGCCTCTTCTATGGCCTCAAGATCTATCGAGAAATCATCTCCGGTCCTTACCACGCGTGGTACACCCTGGTGGTTATCAAGGTAAAAATTGTACTCCACAAAATAAGGGCTTGGAATGATTACTTCCTCACCGGGGTTGGTTATTGTTTTGATGACAACATTCAGCGCACCACCTGCTCCCATTGTCATTACGATATCATCAGCGCCAAATTTTTGCCTGTTGTGCTTACTGAGATAAGAGGCAACTGCCTCCCGGGTTTCGGGAAGCCCGGCATTCGGCATGTACCCATGTACTCCTTTCCTCTCGTCGGCGGCCACTTTTTTCAACACTTCCACAAATTTCGGCGGCGGATCAAGGTTGGGGTTGCCGAGGCTAAAATCAAATACGTTCTCCTCCCCGTACTTTTGTTTCCTTGAGATTCCCTCTTCAAACATTTTGCGAATCCAAGACGATTTTTCTATTGAACCCTGCACTTTTTTTGAAATGGACATGATACTCCTCCGGGATTTTGATCAAGCCAAAATAGTCGTTTTTTTTCTTTTTGTAAAGATTTTCAGCGGCAAAAGCCGCTTTGGAGGCCCTAAATAAATACTTCCCTATTCAAACAAGTTATTCTAGAATATAAGAAGACAACTTGCATTGCCACGGCATATTGTCCAAATCCCGTCTTAATGTTGGAGTTCCAGGAGTAGTGTAAAATAATGAAGAAAAAAGCCAAGAAAACCCCCACGATAGCCATACTGACCGGCGGAGGTGATGTGCCGGGTCTGAACCCCTGCATCAAAACCCTTGTTTACAGGGCACACAGTGAAGGCATTCGGGTTCTGGGCATCCGGCGCGGCTGGGCCGGGATTCTTGGATACGATCCTAAAGATCCGCAGGTCCATTTCAGATACGTGCAGGAGTTGACTCCTCCTGAAGTGAGAACAATAGATCGTTCAGGGGGAACTTACTTGCATACCTCCCGGACTAACCCCAGTGCCGCACGGAAAAAAGATGTTCCCGAACACCTGAAGAGTAAGTTCAAAGGAGATGCTGATGTGTTGGACCTCACTTCGCTCGTGCTCAAGAACCTTGAGCGGCTCCAAATCGATGCAATTATCCCCATAGGTGGCGACGATACTCTCAGTTTCGCAGACAGGTTGCACCGGGAAGACTTTCCTGTCATTGCTATCCCCAAGACCATGGATAATGATGTTTTTGGTACCGACTACTGCATTGGGTTTTCAACTGCAGTCACAAGAAGCGTTAACTTTATTCATGCCCTGAGAACATCCACGGGCTCTCATGAGCGCATTGCGGTTATTGAACTCTTTGGCAGGTATTGTGGAGAAACCTCCTTGATATCCGCCTACCTGGCAGGAGTCGATCGAGCAATCATCTCTGAGGTTCCGTTTGATCCTGAAAGGCTTGCAAAACTTATCATGGAGGACAAAACCGCCAATCCCAAGAACTATGCCATGATTACCATATCCGAAGGAGCCAGGATGACCAAGGGTGAGCTTTTCCAGTCTGGTGATGCCGATGCTTACGGGCACAAGAAACTTGGCGGCATAGGGGAAGAAACAGGATACCTGCTCAAGAAACTAACGGGTGAGGATGTTCTCAACCAGAGCCTTTCTTACCTGATGAGAAGCGGCAGTCCTGACTCTCTTGACCTGATGGTTGCAGTCAATTATGCAAATATGGCGATCGACCTTTTCTTGAAAAGCGTTTTCGGCCGACTGGTCGCTTTGAGCCGTGGAATTTACACTGACATCCCCTTGAGCACCGTGACTTCGGGCCAGAAAAGGGTGGATGTGAGGGAACTCTACGACGTGGAAGCTTACAGGCCAAAAGTCCGCCACGTGGGTGGCAAACCGATGTTTCTATATTAAATGGGACCGGTTATACACGGGCACCACACCTGTAAGCCCCCCAGCTACACTCAAGGAGGAAGGCTTTTATCTCGCCTCCATTCCGCCGGTCAAGACCTCGCCAAAAGGCAGGAAGCTCTTGTTTCGCAAAATACTCCTTCTTTGTCACTTTGGCAAGTGTGAAAAGAGAAGGGGCTTTTTGGGGGCGATTGCGGATGCAGGCTTGAGGCAAAAAATTAGGCAAACAGCCATCAGGTTTCAGGTTTAGAAAGAAATAAGATGGAGAGAGTAAAGATAAGAAGAAAAAAGACGCGGTGCATTTATGTAGGTAATATCCCTATCGGTGGTGGAGCACCTATTGCTGTTCAGTCTATGACAAACACCGACACTCGCGATGTGCGCTCAACAGTAAGACAGGTTCAGCAGTTATTCAAGGCAGGTTGTGAGATTGTTCGTATTGCCATACCTGATCAGGATGCTGCCCGAGCTTTCAATAAGATCAAAGCAGCCGTGGATCCTCCTTTGATAGCTGATATCCATTTTGACCACCGGCTTGCTATTGCGGCTCTCAAAGCAGGCGCAGATGGAATCCGAATCAATCCCGGCAACATTGGGAGCCGTAGGGCAATCGAAAAGATCATAGAGGAAGCCAGCGCAAGGGAGGTCCCCATCCGCCTTGGGATCAACGCGGGTTCCTTGCCCAGCAGGATCTTGAAAAAATACCGCCACCCCACGCCCAGTGCCATGCTGGAAACAGCTCTTGACTATATTCGCCTCTTTGAAAACTTGGGCTTTCGCCAAATGAAGATTTCTTTGAAATCATCAAATGTACTGGACACCATATCAGGTTACCAGATGCTCAGCAGGGAAGTGGACTACCCGTTGCATCTGGGGGTGACTGAAGCAGGAAGTCTTGTCTCGGGCACAGTCAAGAACGCTTTGGGTATAGGAACCCTGCTTTTGAAAGGTATCGGTGATACCATCAGGGTTTCCCTCTCAAGCAACCCTGTTGACGAAGTCAGGGCAGCATATGAAATCCTGCGGGCCCTTGATCTCAGACACCGGGGGCCCGAGATCATATCTTGTCCCACGTGCGGCAGATGTGAGATTGATCTCTTGCGGCTGGTCAAAAAAGTTGAAAAAGCGCTGGCCGGTATTGCTGCCTCTCCAAAGGTGGCTATAATGGGTTGCGTGGTAAATGGGCCTGGTGAGGCAAAGGAGGCGGATATCGGAATAGCGGGGGGAAGGGGGCAGGGAATTCTGTTTAAGAAAGGGCGCCTTGTCAAGAAGGTCCCAGAACAAGAACTGGCGGAAACGCTTGTTAAGGAGGTGCGAAAAATGGTTAATTAGTCCGGACGGCTGCGTAAAAAGCCCATCTGCGTTGCCTCCGGCGAGATCAGGCGATACACTAAGTTTTGTCTTCAGTCAGTTAGACCTGCTTTTGTGTATGTCTTATTCTGAAAGCGCTGCGCCCGAAAAGTATTTTTGTTGCAGCCGCTGGTAGTTGGAAAAGAATAAAACCTGAGACCATAAAAAAGGAGAGTTCTAAACTTACTATGCGTTATTCAAAGTATTTCATTCCCACTTACAAGGAAACACCTTCTGAAGCTGAGGTTATTAGCCACAAGTTAATGCTGCGTGCAGGCATGATCAGAAAGCTCACTTCAGGCATATACACTTATCTTCCGCTTGGTCTGAGGTCTATAAGGAAAGTGGAAAATATTATTCGTGAAGAAATGGATCGATCCGGTGCCATAGAGGTTCTTATGCCTGCTGTTCAGCCTGCCGAGCTGTGGCAGGAGAGCGGCCGGTGGGAAGCATACGGCAGAGAACTCTTGCGCTTTAAAGATCGCCACAACCGGGAAGCCTGCTTTGGACCAACACACGAGGAGGTGATCACAGACCTCGTTCGAAAGGAAATTCACTCCTACAGGCAGATGCCCATAAACTTCTACCAGATTCAAACTAAATTCAGAGATGAAATCCGGCCCAGATTCGGGGTAATGCGATGCAGGGAATTCATTATGAAAGATGCTTACAGCTTTGATGTGGATGAAGCTGCAGCAGACAAAAGCTATGACGTCATGCATCAAACATACAGCAATATTTTTCGCAGGTGCGGCCTCAAGTTCCGTGCCGTGGAAGCCGATACTGGAAGCATTGGCGGAAGCTTCTCCCACGAGTTCATGGTGCTTGCCGATACGGGTGAAGACGAGATCGTCTTCTGCAAAAAGTGTTCATACGCGGCAAATCTTGAAAAGGCCGAAGTAAAACCTGTCGAGGACCCTGGAGCCTCATCCGCTGAAAAAGCCAAGCCCCTTGAAGAGGTTCCAACCCCGGATATAAAGACGATCGAAGAACTCACTGCTTTCTTGTCGGTTTCCGCCGATCAGATAGTTAAGACTTTGATATTCAGCTCTGACGGCAATGCTGTGGCTGCCCTGATCCGCGGAGACCATGAAGTGAATGAGACCAAGCTCAAGAACCTTCTAGGTGCGGAGCAACTGGAACTGGCGGGGCCCGAGCTGGTTGCCCACGTGACAGGTGCGCCGATAGGATTTGCCGGCCCTGTGGAATTGCGTGTAAAAATTATTGCAGATTATGCAATCAAAGGCATGAAAAACATGATCACGGGTGCTAACAAACAAGACATGCACTTGAAAAACGTGAACATTGGAAGAGATTTCTCAGTAGACAAGTTCGCCGACCTGCGAATGATTACCCCCGCGGATCCGTGCCCCCGATGCCGGGGGCCGCTCGATTTTAAAAGGGGCATCGAAGTCGGGCATGTTTTCAAACTAGGCACAAAATACAGTAAGGCCATGCATGCAGTTTACCTGGACGAGCACGGAGAGGAAAAACTCATTTTTATGGGGTGCTACGGAATTGGAGTGGGAAGGACAGTGGCCGCGGCCATAGAACAAAACAACGACCGTGACGGGATCATTTTCCCCATAACTATAGCACCCTTTGAAGTTGTGATTCTTCCCTTGCAGATGCAGAACAGCAATGTGGGCCAGGTTTCAGAGGAGCTCTATCGCTCCTTGTCTGACAAGGGCGTTGATGTTCTCCTTGACGACAGGGATATCAGGGCAGGCATCAAGTTTAAGGATGCTGACCTTCTCGGGACGCCAGTGCGGATTACAATTGGCGCAAGAACCCTTAAGGAGGCAAAGGTGGAGATGAAGCTTCGCTCCCAGACCCAGACCATATTTATCCCGGTGAGTGAAGCTCCCGGATTCATAGCTGATAAAGTCAGAGAACTTCATGATTCGATTAAATGACATAACCTCCAGCCTGCTGGGCTATCATCCTGAAGCGGATGTGAGCCTTGTCGAGAAAGCATACGTTTACTCGGCAAAGGTTCATCAGGGCCAGGTGCGGCTTTCCGGCGAACCATATCTTTCTCATCCCCTTGAAGTCGCCCATATTCTCACCCAGATGAAAATGGATGTGATCAGCGTGGTGGCAGGTCTTCTTCACGACACCATTGAGGATACCGGTGCAGAGCTATCCGAAATCGAAAGGCTCTTTGGCAAGGAAACCGCCAACATAGTTGATGGCGTGACAAAGATCAGCAAGATGAAATTCAGTGACAGCGAGGAACGACAGGCAGAAAATATGCGAAAAATGATCCTCGCTATGGCCACAGACATTCGGGTAATCATTGTTAAGCTCGCGGATAGGTTGCACAACATGCAGACGCTGGGGTTTCAGCCACCTGAGAAACAGCGCCTCATAGCCAAGGAAACTCTTGATATTTATGCGCCTCTGGCTGGAAGAATGGGTATATACTGGATGAAATCAACCCTTCAAGATTTGTGCCTCTATTATTTGGAACCTGAAATCTACGCGAAAATAAAATCTGATCTTGCTGAAAGGAAAGGAGACAGGGAAAAGTTCATTGAAGAAGTTAAAGCATTGCTCTCGCAAAAATTGAAAGAGGCTAACATAAACGCAGCCATCAAGGGAAGGCATAAAAATCTTTACAGCATCTACACAAAGATGAAAGAGCAGAACCTGAGTCCCAACCAGGTTTACGACATTCTCGCCTTCAGAGTCATTGTCGATTCCCTGAAAGAATGCTACGAAGTGCTCGGCCTTATCCACTCCACGTGGAAGCCAATCCCCGGAAGATTCAAGGACTATGTATCCCTGCCCAAAGCGAACATGTACCAATCGCTTCACACCTCCGTTATTGGCCCTTTAGGGCAAAGGATGGAAATTCAGATCCGCACTTGGGAAATGGACAAGGTTGCAGAAGAAGGGATCGCTGCCCATTGGAAATATAAAGAGGGTCTGGTGGCGAGTAAAACGGACGAGAAGCAAATAAAGTGGCTTAGACAGCTCCTCGAGTGGCAGAAAAGCCTTCAAGATCCCAAGGAGTTCATGGAAACGGTCCGCATGGATCTATTTCCAGACGAAGTTTATGTGTTTACTCCAAAAGGAGAAGTCAAAGAATTCCCGAAAGGGGCTACTCCGGTGGACTTTGCCTACAGCATTCATTCCGAAGTAGGAAACAAGTGCATAGGCGCCAAGGTTAACGGGAGAATGGTTCCGCTCCGCTACGAGCTGAAAAACGGGGATACAGTGGAGATCATCACGTCAAATAAGCACGAGCCCAGCAAAGACTGGCTCGAATTTGTAAAAACTCCCCGCGCCAGAACCAAGATAAGGCAATGGATCATGAAGCAGGAGCGTGCTCAAAGCATTGAACTGGGAAAAGAGATTCTCGAAAAAAGCATTGAGCAAGCCCGTTTAAATCTCCCCAACATTTTGAAGAACGAACAAATCGCGGCTGTTGCCAGGGATCTTTCCTTTCACTCCACTGAAGACTTACTTGCAAATCTCGGCTTTGGAAAAGTATCGGCAAAACAGATAATTGCCAGGTTGAAACCCAGCCTCGGCATTGAAGAGCAGCCCCATCCGGGTATTGTAAGCAAGGTTGTCTCCCGTATTAAGAGGAAGAAAAGCACCCATGGAATCAAGGTAAAGGGGCTTGATAACATGCTGGTCCGGTTCGCCAATTGTTGCCATCCGTTACCCGGGGAACACGTTGTAGGATTCATAACGAGGGGCCGAGGTGTCACTATCCACAAATACAACTGCAGGCATATCCTGGACGCTGAGCCTGACCGGGTTGTTGAAGTTGTATGGGAACCCTCGGATCACGACCTCTACCTCGCAAAGTTGAAGGTAGTTACCACGGACAAGAAAGGAATCCTTGCGGACATCAGCTCAATAATAGCCCAGAATAATGCCAACATCCTGCAGGCCCAAATCCAGACAACTATAGACAAAAAGGGGGTTTCCCTTTTCACTATTGAGGTGGAAAATTACAAGCAACTTCAGACTATTATGGGGGCAATAAAAAAAATTAAGAACGTCTTAATAGTGGAGAGAGCATAATCAGGGTTTGGCGACCAACCCTGACTTGATGCAGCTTGTGCAGGCTCTAATCCTTATTGTTCGACCGTTTCTAACAGTTCTAACTCTCTGAAGATTTGGATACCAGCGCCTCTTCGTCTTATTATGGGCATGGCTGACGTTATAGCCTGTAACAGGCTTTTTTCCACATATTTCGCAAACCTTGGACATGGCTAACTCCTTGTTGAAAACCTAAAGTTTTTTTTAACAAAGAATTCAAAGGAAGACAACTACTTTTTCAATGAACACGCAAAATAAGCCTTCCAGCGCTTCTCCCGATTTATCCCCGGCGCTGAACACTGTGCCTGACCGACTTCGCCACATACATCTCATGGGAATATGTGGCACAGGCATGGCCTCTCTTGCAGGAATGCTGAAACAAGAAGGGTACCTTGTCACCGGTTCTGATCAAAATGTTTACCCTCCTATGAGCGAATTCCTCGCGCGCCTCTCAATCCCTGTTGCACAAGGCTACAGCGCGAAGAACCTCAGCCCAGTACCTGACCTCGTGGTTGTCGGAAACGTAATCACGAGGAAAAACCCTGAAGCCCAGGAATTGGCCCGCCTGGGAATACCCTACATCTCTTTTCCACAGGCCCTTCGCTGCTTTGCCATGAAAGGAAAGAAATCCATAGTTATTGCCGGCACCCATGGCAAAACCACGACTTCTGCTCTCGTGTGCTGGATTCTCGAAAAGGCAGGATTGGATCCGAGCTTCATGGTTGGTGGAATCCCGAATAATTTCCAGGCAGGGTTCAAACTTGGAAAGGGGCCTTACTTCGTGGTGGAAGGCGACGAATATGATACGGCATTTTTTGATAAGGGTCCAAAATTCTTGCACTATTCTCCATGGGTCGTTATTCTGACGGGCATTGAATTTGACCACGCTGATATTTACCCCGACCTCCAGAGCGTTAGAGAAAGCTTTCGAAAATTCCTGCGCCTTATTCAACCCAGCGGCCTTCTCATTGCCAACCGGGACAACCCTGTGGCTATGGAGGAGGTGAGTGTAGCAAAATGCCCGGTAGTTACCTATGGCTTGAGCGATGGAGCAAATTATCGGCCACACAATGTGCGTGTTGGTGAAAAATTTACGCACCTGGAGGTGACCAAAGGCGAAAACCAGTTAATCAAGGTTACAACCCCGCTTTTCGGCTCCCACAATATTTCCAACCTGGTTTCTGCGGTTTCACTGGCAGAATTCCTGAAAATTCAAGCAGATTCCCTAAAAGACGCACTGAGAACCTTTCAAGGCGTAAGGAGAAGACAGGAAATTAGAGGGGAAAAACGGGGAATACTCGTTATTGATGACTTTGCCCATCACCCTACTGCGGTCAAGGAAACAGTACGTGCTTTAAGAGATAAATACCCCGACAGGCGCCTCATAGCAATTTTCGAGCCTAGATCAAATTCAAGCCGTCGCAACACTTTCCAGAGCAAATATGCGCTCTCATTCGATGATGCAGACCTGATTATGATCCCTGAGCCCCAAATGATGGACAAAATTCCTGCCCATGAAAGGTTTTCCTCGCAAGCGCTTGTCAGGGACCTTAGAGCCCGCAATCTGGAGGCTCTGTACTTTCCAAACACCGACGTTTTGCTGGATGCGATTTTGCAAAAATCTCGGCCAGGTGATTTATTGCTTTTTATGTCAAACGGCGCATTTGATAATCTTCCAAGCCGTGTGCTCACTAAGCTATGACAAACTGAGTCCGGTGCACTGTGAAACCTTAACAGAGAGCATGGGGAGGTGCAGGCCTTGCACAGAGGAATTTCGCACTATTTTTTTGACTGAAAAGGATATCTCTGATATGAAGCCTTCAGGTGGTGCCTTTTCACAGCAGAAAGGAGGAAAGCCATGAGTTCTGATTCGCCTTTAAAAGGAAAATCTGTCCTGGTTGTTGATGATGAGCCTGATGTGCTCGACACGATTGCCGAAGAACTGGATATGTGCCAGGTGGACAAAGCCCAGGACTATGACACGGCCCTTCAGTACCTTGCAAGCTACACTTATGATATCGTTATCCTGGATATTATGGGGGTAAACGGGTTCGATCTCCTGCAAAATGCCGTTGACAGAGGATATCCAACCGTAATGCTCACCGCCCATGCGCTAACACCTGATGCCCTTAAGAAAGCCATAAAGCTTGGGGCAGTATCATTCCTACCCAAAGACAAGATGACTGAACTCAGATCATTCCTTGAAGACGTAGTTCTGGGGGGCGGAAAGCCGGTGTGGAAAAAACTTTTTGACAAATTGGGCGCATATTTTAACAAACGCTTTGGCCCAGACTGGGCTGAAAAGGACAAGTTCTTCAAAGAATTTAAGGAAGAACTGCTAAAAGCCGAAGCCAAATCCTGACTAAGTGGCAATTGAGTTGGATCGTGTTGCCAGGTTATTGCATTGGAGACGCCTTATAGCTTTAGCAGTGATGAAAGCGAATTTGGCTCTTTCTTAGAGCAGTTTTGCCATGAACCTCAACCCTAATGCCTCACGTCCTGACATCAACCCTCAATGCCTCCTTTTATCCAATCGCTCCGGTAATCAGGAAGTTTGCAAAACGAGGCGATTATTGCGGAAGGGCAAATTTGTCATAATGACTTGATCATTTTCCTACTTGTTGAGAATATATTGGTAGCTGAGGTTTTGGTAGCTTTGTCCCTGTACGAGATTAATCTGACGCCCAACATGGAAATGGAGAAATAGAACACAATGACCCACGACCATCGCCTCGCCAGGGAAAGAATGGTCAAGAACCAGCTCATTCCTAGGGGAATAACGGATGAGCGGGTACTAAAGGCCATGGGCAAAATTCAGAGGCACCTTTTCGTGGATGAAGCCCTGGCAGGCGAAGCTTACAATGATCATCCTCTTCCGATCGGGCATAAGCAGACCATTTCTCAACCCTACATTGTGGCTCTCATGACTCAGGCACTTGAGCTCACGGGAGAGGAAAAGACTCTTGAGATCGGAACTGGCAGCGGGTATCAAACTGCTATTCTGGCGGAACTTTCAAAGATGGTTTATACGATTGAAAGAATCCGGCCGCTGCTGATAAAGGCCAAAGAACTTCTTGAACGCCTGAACTATAAAAATATAAAGTTCAAGGCGTTTGACGGAACGCTTGGTTGGAAAGAGCATGCGCCCTATGATGCGATCATGGTAACTGCCGGGGCGCCAAGACTCCCAAAACCGTTACTGGAACAAATGGCAGACGGCGGAAGAATGGTGATTCCTATAGGCAATAAATACAGCCAGGATCTTATTAAGGTGACAAGGATAAAAGATAGCTACAAACAAGAAAACCTGGGCGGATGCCGTTTTGTTGATCTTATTGGCGTTCACGGATGGAAGGATTGAGGTGCGGAGCAGCCTTAAGAATATTTCTAAAGCAAGCCAGGTTTGTTTCCACTACTAATCGAAACACATGGTTCGAAAAAAAGAACCCTATCTGAAACAATTCCAGACGCTTACCCTGCCTGTCTCACGTATAAAAGGAATCGGCCCAAAAAGAGCTCTGCTCCTCCAGGACAGGGATATTTACACATTATTGGATCTGCTGTTTTTCCTGCCCATACGTTATGAAGATAGAACCAGCATATGCCCTATCCGGGACGCTGAGCCAGGGAAGACTCTTTTGGTCAAGGGCACGATCGTTGGCTCCAGAGAGCAGTGGACTCCATTTTCAGGCAAGCGCCTGTTCAAGATTGTTATCCATGATGGGAGCGGCTCACTTGAGCTTGTATGGTTCAATTACAGGAAACCCCACCTCTCCAGTTTGGGCTCTAGCAGGGAGGATATCCTGGCATTTGGAAAAATAACGGCAGGGAGGCGCTGCTGGCAAATGGTACATCCAGATATCACTGTACTCAATACCAAATCCCGGTCAAGCGATCAAGACATTCTTTGTTTTAGACCGGTGTATCCCAGCATCAGAGGTATTGCACCCAAGCTTCTTCGCTCTTTTATCCGAACTGCGTTCAAGTACCAAAAGGACTCACTGCTGGATCCTGTTCCTGAGAGAATCATTCGCGATATCCATCTCCCTCCTTTACGCACAGCACTTGAAAAAATTCATTTTCCTCCCGCAGATTCAAGCATTGATGATTTGAACACCTTCAGCACTTCTTATCACAAGAGGCTCATTTTTGATCGGTTTTTCCTGGTAATGCTCCTTATTGCTTATCGCAAGAAAATGCGGGAAAAAACTCCATCCCATCCCCTGTCCATACCGTCTGATCTCGCTTTAAAACTACGCAAAATTTTTCCATTTGATCTTACCGCTGATCAAATAAACGCTATTGACGACATCGTCAATGATTTCACAAGTCCCAAACCGATGAACCGATTGCTCATGGGAGATGTGGGTTGTGGAAAAACTGCCGTGGCCGCAGTGGCAGCTTACATCTCCGTGTTGAATAACGAACAGGTCGCCCTCATGGCCCCAACCCAGATCCTGGCATCCCAGCACTTCGACTACTTCTCGTCTGTTTCCCAAGGAATGGGTTTCAGGCCTGTGCTATTGACTGGATCCCTCAAGAAATCAGAAAAGCTGCAGATCTACGAAAAAATACGGAGCGGTTACTATAATCTGGTCATCGGCACCCAGTCCTTGATACAAGAGGAGCTTGTTTTTTCCAGTCTCGGCCTTGTCATTATAGACGAACAGCACAGGTTTGGAGTCAAGGATCGTGCTCTCATTGATCGCAAGGGGAAAAACCCCAATTTGCTTGTACTCACAGCCACTCCTATTCCCAGAACCCTTGCAGTTACCACTTATGGAGACATGGATATCTCGATGATAAGAACCTTTCCTGAAGGACATTTACCTGTGAGTACACATCTTGTGAGGGAAGACCAGAAAAGAGAGCTCTTTAATGAACTTACCCGCACCCTGTCACGTGGCCAACAGGCTTTTGTTATTTGCCCTGCCATTGAAGGCTCAGAGGACGCTGGCATAAAAGACGTGCTCAACATGGCTAAAAGCCTAAAGAAACTTCTATGTCCTCGTTTCAAAGTTGGCCTTGTCCACGGACGCCTTCCAGGCGAGCAAAGAGAAACAGCCATGGATAATTTTCGAAAAGGCCGCACAGATGTCCTGGTGTCAACAACAGTGATTGAGGTGGGGGTGCATGTTCCAAAGGCCACCATCATGATCATAGAACATCCTGAGCGTTTTGGGCTGGCCCAGCTCCACCAGTTGCGAGGCAGAGTCGGCCGGAGCGGAGAAAAAGGCGCCTGTTTTCTTGTTATCTCCAAAAACATATCCCCAAAAGCACTTTCCAGGCTGGAGGTTTTCGCCCAAACTCTCGATGGTTTCGAGATTGCGCAAAAGGATCTCGAACAGCGCGGCCACGGCGAAGTCGCAGGCATGAAACAGACCGGTATCGGTGACCTGGATCCTGCAGAAATAATAAGGGAAAATGAGCTTTTCTTAATGGCAAAGGAGCAGGCAGAGCGAATAATCACTGCTGATCCCGATCTTACGAGCCCTGAAAATAGCTTGCTCAGATCGATCGTTGACTCTTTGCTCTCCAGGCCGATCGATTTGTGAGCACGGGATTCATACGAGAGGGGGCCTGGCCGTATTGCAGCATTTGACGAACAATTCCATTTGGTGTAGAAAATTAACTACCCCGCCGCAAGCGGACGGGGTATCAATCGGAAATTTTCTTAACGCCCCAAGGGGCGGGGAATCAAACCCTCGTCCGCCTCTGGCGGATCAAAATTCATCTTGTCAACTTGTCGGCTTGCTCCCAGAATTTCAATAAAGGGGAGCTGGCAGATTAGATCCTTTTTGGGGAGAAACGGTTGCCATGGAACATTTTAGAAGAATGGAACGACTGCCGCCTTATCTCTTTAAGGTGGTTGATCAACTAAAAATGGATTTGAGGCGAAAGGGTGAAGATATTATTGATCTTGGCATGGGAAACCCTGACATGGCAACGCCCAGGCATATTGTGGATAAGCTGGTTGAGGCAGCACAAAAACCGCACAATCACAGGTACTCTGCTTCAGCCGGGATTAAGAAGCTGCGATATGCAATCGCTGATTGGTACGCAAGGCGCTGGGATGTTGAGATAGATCCCGATGAGGAGGCGATTGCTACCATAGGTGCCAAGGAGGGCCTTGCTCACCTTGTGCTTGCCACTGTGAGCCCTGGAGATGTGGTATTTGCACCAAATCCAACCTATCCCATCCATCCCTATTCCGTGATCATTGCAGGGGGAGATCTCAGAAGCATACCGATCGGGCCTGAGAGGGACTTCTTCGAAGACCTGCTCACAGCCACAAAACAGACATGGCCCCGGCCCAAAATGCTGATTATCTCGTTTCCTCACAATCCCACCACCACAGTGGTGGATCGGCCTTTTTTGGAGAAGATCGTTAGCTTTTGCCGCGATCACGATATACTTGTGCTTCACGATTTTGCATACGCCGATATTGTATTTGATGGCTATGTGCCTCCCAGTTTTCTACAGGTACCGGGAGCCAAGGATATTGGAGTGGAGTTTTTCAGCCTGTCGAAGAGCTATTCAATGCCCGGGTGGAGAGTCGGGTTTTGCGTGGGAAATCGGAACCTTATCTCCGCACTCAGGAGAATAAAAAGTTACCTTGATTACGGGATGTTTCAACCCATCCAGATTGCTTCAATCATTGCTCTTAACGGGCCATACGAGTGTGTACAGCAGATCGTGCGAACATACAAGGAAAGGCGTGACATGCTGGTCAGCGGTTTGAACAGGATAGGATGGAGCGTTGAAAAACCAAAAGGGACCATGTTTGTATGGGCAAGAATTCCTGAGAAATTCAGACAAATGGGTTCCATAGAGTTTTCAAAGATGCTCATTCAAAAGGCAAAGGTTGCTGTGTCTCCTGGGATTGGGTTCGGGCACTACGGTGACGACCACGTGCGTTTTGCCCTTGTAGAAAACTCTCACAGAATCAAGCAGGCTATACGGGGGATCCGACAGGTGCTATAATTTTGGGCATTCAGGAGAAGACAGAAATGGCTGGAAAGAAAAGCTCAAAGCAGGCAAACAGCATCAAAGTGGGTATCATCGGATTTGGAACAGTGGGTTCCGGCACGGTTGAGGTACTCCAGAAAAACCGCGATATCATTAGGGACAGGGTCGGCTGGGAAATCACTGTCAAGAAAATCGCAGACCTGGACATTTCCTCTGACCGAGGCATATCTATTGATCCAGATCTCCTGACTACCGAGGCTATGGAGGTCATAGCTGATCCTGAAATCCAGATCGTTGTGGAACTTATAGGCGGCATAGACAAAGCCAAGGAATACATACTAAGGGCAATGGAAAAAGGCAAACACGTGGTGACTGCCAATAAAGCCTTGCTTGCCGAGCACGGGAAAGAAATTTATGAGGCCGCGGAAAAAAACGAAGTAAGCCTGGCCTTTGAAGCAAGCGTGGGAGGAGGCATTCCTGTTGTAAGATCCTTGCGGGAGGGGCTTTCTGCAAACCGAATCCATTCCATCATGGGTATCCTGAACGGAACCTCAAACTACATCCTTACACGCATGACACAAAAAGGCCTTCCATACACAAAAGCGGTTGAAGAGGCTATAGAGCATGGTTACGCTGAAGATCCCCCAACGCTGGATGTGGACGGAACCGATGCCGCCCATAAGTTGGCCATCCTCATCTCCATTGTCTTCGGGGTACCAGTAACCTTCAAAGACATCTACCGTGAAGGCATTGACCGCCTCACTCCTGAAGACATTCAGTTTGCCGGAGAGCTTGGCTACTGCCTCAAACTCCTCGCTATTGCAAGAGATCTTGGAGATGCGGTGGATGCCAGAGTGCACCCTGCCATGGTCCCATTAAACCACATTATGGCAAATGTGAACGGCGTGTACAATGCGATCTACATGGAAGGTGACTTTGTGGGCCCTAATCTTTACTACGGCCTTGGAGCAGGGAGAAAACCTACGGGTAGTGCAGTAGTTTCAGACCTGATCTACCTTGCAAGGCAAATAAGGCAGGGGATTAAGCAGGTGATACCTCCCCTGGCACATGTTCATCCTCGAAGAGACAAAGTCCTCGTCCAGCCAGTGCAAGAGCTTATGACCCCGTACTATTTCAGGTTTTCAGCTCTTGACAGGCCGGGGGTTCTTTCCAAGATATCAGGTATTCTGGGAGAAAACGGAATAAGCATCTCTTCGGTAATCCAAAAAGGAAGGGATCTTAATGGCTCAGTGCCTCTCGTCATGCTGACCCATGAAGCTAAAGAAAGCAATGTTATCAACGCGCTTTCGCAGATGAACGGGCTGGAGATCCTTACAGACAAAACCATGATGATAAGGGTTGAGGCCTCGTGACCTGCTTTTCACTCTGAATTCAGCAAGTACTATAACGAAAGTTGGATCAAACAAACATGAAATACATAATAGTGGTCGGCGATGGAATGGCCGACTACCCTCTCAGGGAACTCAACGGAAGAACTCCTCTTGAAGTTGCAAAAACCCCTTTCATGGACCGGATCGCTGGCTGCAGAATCGGACTGGCAAGAACCATCCCTGAAGGAATGGAGCCTGGCAGTGACGTAGCAAATCTTTCTCTCCTTGGTTACGATCCCCTGAAATACCATAGCGGCAGGGCCCCTCTGGAAGCGGCCGGCATGGGAATTAAGCTTGCATCCGGCCACGTGGCGTTCCGAATGAACCTTGTGACACTGGACATAAGATCAAATTCTGAAATCATTATGGTAAGTCACAGCGCGGGCGATATTTCTACTCAAGAGGCAAGCATAATTATCAGTGATTTGAGGAATTCCCTTGCGCTTCCAGGTATTAGCATTTTCCAGGGAGTGGCTTACCGACACATACTCTTATGGGAAAATGGCCCTGAAAAAGCCCTGACAGTACCGCCACACGATGTTCTGGACCAAAACATGGCCCCTTACCTGAACAACTCCACAGGGAATCCTGTTCCAGAAATCATTCGTCGCTCCTGGGATATTTTGCAAAACCACCCTGTTAACATAAGAAGGCAAAAAGCGGGGCACAGGCAGGCAAATTCCATCTGGCTGTGGGGCCAAGGGAGCACCCCCAGACTGCCCTCGTTTGAAGATAACTATGGTCTGAGTGGCAGTGTTATTTCTGCGGTGGACCTCATAAAGGGTATTGGCATTTGCGCAGGGCTCTCGTCTATAGAGGTGGAGGGGGCGACAGGGTATCTTGATACAAATTACCGCGGAAAAGCAGAGGCGGCACTAAGAAGTTTAAGGGAGCTTGATTTTGTTTTTCTTCACATAGAGGCTCCTGATGAAGCGGGTCACGCTGGAGATCCTTCACAAAAGATAGAAGCAATTGAAAATCTCGACAGCAAGGTCGTAGGCCCGGTAATGGAGGGCTTGGACCTTTTTGACGATTACCGAATTATGGTAGTCAGCGATCATCTGACGCCGATCCCCAAAAAAACTCATACAGCAGACCCGACTCCTTTTGCCTGGGCCTCAAAAAAAGAGCTTAAATCCACAAACCGGGGCCCAGGGTTTTCAGAGCGATCAGCAGCGAAAAGCGGCTTGATTTTTGAAAAAGGCTACACACTAATTGACTCCTTTATTTCAGCAAAATAGCTTGACCCCCAAAGCCTCCAGTCACAATGTTGGATGCTCATGCCACCTCTTGAGAGGGGGTTAATTTCCAAAACCAGCCAAACAGCATCAGGGGCCAGCCCTTTGGCCTTGACATCAAAGGCCTTTTCAAATACTTTACGCCTGCCCGACGCCCCTTGGAGGTGCGTCTCAAAACCGGCTCAGCCCGAGAATTGGCAGGGGCTTACAATGCCTTGCCGCTCTGCTGTCCTGTTGTTAAGGGGCTGAACCAACAAAAAACCATACGAATTAAAGGGAGACTTAAGAATGAACATTCTTATTTTTGGACCGAATGGAAGCGGAAAAGGCACGCAGGGTGCCATTGTCAAGGACAAATATGGAATACCCCATGTTGAAAGCGGTGTGATCTTCAGGGAAAATATTGCCAAGGACACTGAGCTTGGTAAGAAAGCCAAGGAATACATTGACAAGGGTGAACTTGTCCCTGACAGCATCACTATCCCTATGATCCTCAACCGTCTCAAGGAAGATGATTGCAAAAATGGGTGGCTCCTTGACGGATTCCCGAGAAACCCGGCCCAGGCCAAAGCACTTGATGAGGCCCTCAAAAAGGAAGGAATCAGCGTTGACATTGTGATCGAGATCGTTCTTGACAGAGAGATCGCGAAAAAACGCATCATGGGGCGCCGCCTTTGTGTGAACGACAACAACCACCCGAATAATATCTACATTGATGCCATCAAACCGAACGGTGACAAATGCAGGGTCTGTGGCGGAGAACTCAAGGTTCGCCCAGATGACCAAGACGAAGCCGCAATTGATAAGAGGCACAGCATTTACTATGACGCAAAGCAAGGCACAATGGCGGCAATCAACTATTTCAAGGAACTTTCCGCAAAGAACAATGGTATCCCCAAAATTATCGAGCTGGACGGAAGGCCAGGTGTTAAGGAAGTCTCTGAGAAGCTCTTGAGCCAACTGGGCTAAGAGGCTGTCGGAAAGCCCGATTCTTCGGAGGCTGCGGCAGAGAGAACAAAATGACTCGCGAGGAGTGGATGCGAAATGACTTCCCGGTTGGGGCAAGCCTCAAAACCATCAGGCGGGGTGAACCCATACTTGTTGACTTTGGCACATGCTTCCACGGTTACCAGGCAGATGAAACCCGGATGTTTTCCATTGGAAAGATGCATCCCAAGTTTATAGAAGCTTACAGAGCCTGCCGTGAAATCCATGACGAGGTCCTAGCACAGGCCCGACCCGGTGCAGATTGCGAGGACCTGTTTAGAAAAGCAGTAAGAATTGCGGAAAAGCTTGGATACAAAGACAGTTTTCTCGGGCCCACTAGGCTCCAGACGAAATTTATTGCCCACGGAATAGGCCTTGAACTCAATGAGCCTCCCTTTCTTGCGCTGGGTCATTCGTATCCTCTGGAACAAGGCATGACCTTTTCAGTTGAGCCAAAGATTGTTTTCCCTGGAGAGGGAGCTGTTGGTCTTGAGAACACCGTTTTGGTCACCCGAAACGGGGTGGAAATCCTAACGCCTCTTGAGCAGGACATATTTGTGGTATGATGCCTTGCCGGCGGATCAGGGGATCAGGGCCAGGTTCTTGACATAAACACGTCCACTCCTTAAAGTTAAGTACACGCAAGTTTGCAAAAGCAGAACTAAATCACTGTGATGAAAGGAGGCAGGCGTCCGTTGATTGGGTACATCCTCTGGTCCTTACTTGGCGCTTTCATTCTTTTCTGTATAGTGGGGCTGTGGTTCGCCATTCATTACTGGCTCAATCCCACCCTTGAAAACCCGGATGGTAAGGCGCGCATTACCGGCCGTTGCGGGGATACTATTGAAATAGCCCTCAGATTTAGAAAAGACCGCTGTGTCAAGGCAACTCACTGGACAGATGGGTGTGCTTACAGCTTCAACTGTGCTGTGGCAGCAGCTGACCTGGCGCGGGGAAAAACGCCGGATGAAATTATTGAAATTGACTCCGAAACGATACAGAAGTCCATCGGGGGTCTTCCAAGGGACCAAATGCACTGTGCCGACCTGGCTGCAGAGACACTACATGCAGCTCTTGATAACTACATGCGTAATCAAATATCCAGGCGCAACGAAAACTATCGCCAACGCCTGCCCCGCACCAGCAACTAGGAGGAACATACCGGCCACCCTGCCGGATAAAGGTCAGAACAGCGCTCTCTGCCTTTTATCTTCACGCAATCCCGGATCTTCGTTTTCTTCGGCCGATTGAACCCGTCCTTTCAAGAAGTAGCGTTCAAACAGGCGATTAAAGTCCGTCCAGTCCCCCTTCTGCGTATCTTTTTCAATAAAGCGTCCCAGCCCGTTTACTTTAGCATCAAGGTCATCTATCAAATGAAGTGCAAACGCTTCCAGGAATTTCGGTCTTTTCGGGGACCCGAATTCGTGCGTGCCGTGGTGGCTCAGGATAAGGTGCTCGAGCCTGAGAGAAATTTCTGTTGGAAAGTTCTTAAGGGCGCCCAGCTTTTGTTTTACCATACTAACGCCTGAGACAAGATGGCCAAGAAGCCTTCCCTCGTCCGTGTAATCTATTTGCCTTTCAAATTGCAACTCATTTACCTTTCCAATGTCGTGCAGGAATGCTCCCGTTAGCAAGAGGTTCCTGTCAAGCTCCGGGTAATGATCAGCAACCATCCGCGCTAGTTGACACACGGAAAGGGTATGCTCCAGGAGCCCGCCAATGTAATTGTGGTGAAAGTTCTTAGCAGCAGGGGCCTTCTTAAAAAGAGACATGAAGTGGCGATCAGACAAGAACTTCTCCACCAGGGCTCTCATATGGGAGTCGGTAATCTCTCCCAGGATCTCTCTCAGCGACCCCATCATCTCGGAGATGCTTTTGGAACTCTTCTCCAGAAAAAGAGAAATGTCCGGAACCTCTTTTACGACCTTTAGGCCCGAAAGAGTCACCTGCAGTTGGCCTCGATAAGAATTGGCTCGGCCGGCAACTTCAATGACATCACCTTCATCAAAAAGGGCGGAAAGCTCATTTGCCCTTTCCCATACCTTTCCCTCTATCTCTCCCGAACGATCTGCCAGAGTAAGGCTTAGAAAAGGGTCCCCATTCCTGGTCATACCCAATCTTTTCGTCCTGACCAGGTAGGAGCCGTAAATTTCGTCCTCCTCTCTGATTTCATTGACCCAGATGTGCGAATCAGGATTTTTTTTCAAAGCAGTACACCCATATCTTTCCGACAAGCCCCTAGCGGTCGTCCGCACTCTTCTTGGTTCTAATCCTCATAATCGCCTTTTGGTCCCTTCTCGACGTTGATCTTTTTGGCTTTTTCCCTGATTTTCTCCTCGGTCCATTCAGCGGGGTCTTCAATTCTGGTTGCTTTGGGGCCCAGGTCGTAGGAGCCTGCTTTCAAGATCTCATCCATTGCAAGAGGGGCTGTGTCCCCGGCATTAAAAACATCTACCAGAAGTTCGTACACAAAGTCTTCCACCCCCTTGACCATTCTTTCACGGATCTCCGCAGGCTGAGCAAGGAGCTTATTTTCAAAGGGAAGGTTAAGTTTCTTGTAGTTCCCCCCTTTCAATCCTTTTGATTTTGCATAGCTCACCATTTCGGCCCACAAATCATCGCTAACACCCTGGTCAGGCAACTTGACAAACTCTCCGTTTTCATCCTGAAAAGCATTTCCATACTCATTCACCCTGACCCCCCAGCTAATCATTTGGAGGGCTGTTGCCACATTCGCCTTGGTGGTATTTGTCTCCTGGGCAATCCTTCGGAGCCTCTCGGAGTTGTTCCCAGAGGTTCCATGCTGCGCACCTGACACCTTGTATTTTTCAAGAGCCTTGTGTATTTCTTTTGTCAATGGCACCTGGATCCCTGCGTCACTAGCCTCAATTCCATGGGTCGTGCCGTTATTAAGGGCAATCCAATCCGGGAAAATATCATGAGCATTCGATCCGCGGATCAAGAAGAGGGCCTCATCTACTGTTGAAAGGCCTTCCTTGCCTTTGATTTCACCCACTTCGGTCTCGTACCCTGCCCATTTCGGGAGAAAGGGGTTGAGAGCAATATTGGCAAGAAGGTTTTCATCATCAGGAAGATGTGAGGCATCAATGGCAATGGAGGTAATCCCTGCCTCAAACATGGAGGGAATTTCCACCTTGGCAGTCTCAAGATCCTCTGTCCCCTTTATGGCATAGTGATCAGCATGAATCGCAACGGGAACAGTTATGCCAAGCTCATTGCACACAGCATCCACCTGCCTGGCAAGATTCCAGAAATTTACAGCACAATAAGCGTTCGCCCCCCCTTCTGATTTTGCAATTTCTATGATTATGGCCGCATTTGCCCTCTGGGCTGCCCGCAGAGCGCCGCGAATTACAAAATGATTCCTTCCATTGGCGGCAATTGTCATGGCTTTGCCCTTGGCAATCATTGCCCTATCTATGGCCTTGCCGCTTACTATCAGCGCCCTGGAATAGGGAAAGAGTCGAGCCACGTTAGGCGGCCGGCCGACCTGAAGGGCTTTTTCGAAATCCGCTAGTTTAATAGAAGACATCATAAACCTCCTGCGTAGATATTCGTTTATGAAAGAAAATTAAGGAATTAAGCTCCTTGTGGTTCTACGATGACCTTGACCGATTCATGTTCAATGGGCGAGGCGACCATCATAAAAGCCTTGGTCGCTTCCTCAAGGCTGAGCCTGTGAGTGACAAGCTCTGTCACGGGCACTGCCTTTGCCCTGATCAGCTTGAGCGCTTTCATGCAATCTTTGGGACTTCCCGCATAAGTGCTCGTCAAGGTTATCTCAGTCCTCCAGAAAAGATCATTAATAGTTGCAGGTATGGTAGCCCCTTCTGAGGCTCCTGCAAAGAATAGAACCGTTCCCCCCCGTTCAACGCTCTTAAGCGCAAGGGGGATAAAGCCGTCAAAGCAAATAATGACCAAATCCGCCAGATATCCATCATTTATTTTTCTTACCCTGTCCACTATCTCTTCATTGGCTTCAAATGTAACGTGAGCTCCAAGCTTGCCGGCCATCTCGAGTCGAAACAGGATTGTGTCAGCACCTATTACAAGTCCCGCTCCAAGAGCGCGAGCCAGCCCCACATGAAGCAAGCCTGAAATCCCACATCCCAAAACAAGCACGGTTTGACCCGCTCTTAGCCTTGCATTTTTTTGACCTCTAAGCACACAGGCCAGGGGTTCCATGAAGGATGCTTCCTCGTAGGACACGCTATCGGGAATCTTGAACACTCCTCTATCCACGTTTATGGCTGGAACCCTCACATATTCTGCAAAGCCCCCTGGATCGAAATGTGTGCCCCTCAACAGGGTTTCGCACACAGTGTGGTGCCCGTTGAGGCAATAGTGACAGGTATTGCAGGGCACATGGTGAGTTGCGGCGATTCTGTCGCCTTCTCTAAACCTATCTACGCCTTCGCCCACACGAACAACATTTCCCGCCACCTCATGCCCGAGCACGAGGGGAACCTTGTCTCGCCTGTACCATTCCATTACATCGCTGCCACATATGCCGCTTGCAATCACTTTCATGAGCAGCTCACCTGGACCTATTTGTGGAACAGGTATCTCCTGTACACGAACATCCCTGTTACTGTAATACATCAATACCCGCATGAGTTTGTCATCAGCCATCGGAAGGCGCTCTCAATCCGGCTTCGCCCGCTTCTTCCACGGGCACCTGCCAACCCAGGTATGGATAAAACCCTATTTCAGTGATTCAAACAGGTCCAGGGCCTGTTTTGGATTCAGGCCTTCGTGGACAATCCCGCTTAGTGCCCTCATCATGGCTACCGGATGAGGGTTCTGCCAGACGTTTCTCCCAAGGTTGATACCTATGGCTCCCTTTTTCATACCATCATACACGAAGTCAAAGACCTCAAGCTCTGTTTCGCATTTCGGGCCGCCGGCAATGACCACGGGGACGGGACATCCGTTGGTGACCTTGTCAAAATCCTCTTTGCAATAGTAAGTCTTTACGATTTTTGCGCCGAGCTCTGCTGCAATACGGCAGCTGAGCGCAAGATAGCGCGCAGTTCTCTTTTCCAACTCCTTGCCCACCGCAGTAACTGCCATAACGGGTATACCGTAATCCTCGCATTCATTTACGATCTGGGCAAGACTTTCCAGGGTTTCCTTTTCGTACTCGCTTCCCACAAATATGGAAAGCCCAACGGCCGCCACGTTCAACCGGATAATTTCTTCTATTGAAGTGGTCAAAACTTCATTTGCCAGATCCTTGCCTATGACACTTGTTCCTCCGGATACCCGTAGAATAATTGGGGTTTGCACGTCAGGATCAATGGAAGAGCGCAAAACACCTCGCGTAACAAAAAGGCCGTCAGCGTAAGGGAGAAGCTCCCTGACCGTCTCCCCTGGTCTTTCAAGACACCTTGTAGGTCCCTGAAAATAGCCGTGGTCAATGGGGAGAAACTGGCAATGCCCGTCTTCTCTTATAAGGCGTGAAAGTCGATTTCTCATTCCCCAATCAAGGCTTCCTGCCCCCTTTATCCATTTGCCTTCTGCTCTTGTCTGCTCTTCAGGCATTTCGGATACACCCCTGGCTTCCTGGATTTTATCTGCATCAGCCATAGCACTCCCTCCCCTTTAATTCATAGCAGTTCTTGTCCTTTCGCACACACCTTTTGGCATTCTAGGAATAAGCAGGCAAACCTGTCAAGCAGCATTTGAAAAATGCCACAATCCAAGGTTTAGGCTCATTCACCGTTATATAGTCAAGTCGCCTACGGGCTTTTTCCTCTTTCACTAAGGTTTTTGGAGTGTTTTTGGATCGTGTTTTAATGTTGGTTGGTCGATATTACGGCTTTGGGGTTCCTTATGGCCTCTGGAGCAAAGACCGCGGCAATTGCCTCAGGCATCTGTGCAAGAGTTTTAAAACCCCCAATTTTGAAGGGTGACCAGTCCTTCCTACTAACACAGCATGGAAGTTCAATCCATGGATGATTAGTATTGAGAGATAATTGGCTCTTTTCATAAGCCATCTTTGTTTCGAATTTCGATATAGCCCTCATTCGCATTAATTCTCACGAAATCCCCGTCTTCGATAAATTCAAACGGATCTTCTTCCAGGTCATGGACCATAGGAGTTTCGGTGATGATCGCACTGACCGCCACGACGCCTTCTGCCTTTACGTTAATTATTCCCCTGGGTGCATGACCACGCTTGTAGGCGGCATAAAATTGCCAAGAACCTGTTGTTGAACCCTTCCCTGTGGGGAAAACAAGGATTTTGCCAGCCACGCTCCTACCCTCAAGCTCATGACCCGGTTCCCTTATAATACCCGTGTCAGGATCCATGCCACCGGTAAACGATATGGCTGTGCGGGAAACAATGGCTTCGCCTTCGGCGACCCCACCAGTCACAGATTTTGCTCTAATTTTTCTCAATGGCGTCCCTCCCACCGTCCGGATATAGCTGCCTGCACGCACGCGCGGGTTGACCCAAAGCAAGTATCCATACCGAAAAGATTATGGGCATAATAACAGCCCCTGGCCGAATTCATTGCAATAACACGAATACCTTGCTCTTTCAGGTAAAGATGGGGGCCATCTGCCGCACCAACGTCAGCCACGATACGGGCACCTGAAGACTCGAGCTGTTCAAGCAAGCCCATCCTTTCACACAAGGTCTTTACCCATCTGGAGGTACAGATCCAAAGTTGCGTTTCAGCATGGAGTTTGTTGCTGCCTAACAATTGGGCAATCTCCTGCACCTCCTGGATGCTACACTGTGGACATCCGAAAATCACAAGATCCACCTTTTCCTCGGTGCAACTGGAAATCTCAGTGTAGGATTTGTCAACATCTTCCTGACGAACCACTATGTCTGGAGACGAAGGCGGGTTTTGGCCGAAAGCTTGCTCAACACTGCTGGCCTCCGGCGTTGTGCCGACTAAATGTACAAGCCCCATTGCGCCGGTTACAGTCAAAGAATAAAGAAGCCCTTTGATTGCCTCTATGGGCAAGTTGTTGGGCAAGTTGACAAAGACCGGGATTTTCGTACCGGCAATTTTCCCCAAATGCCACCCCAAGGCTTTGTAATCGCATGGATCGTAGTCCTCAAAATCCAAAGATCCCACATCGATAAGAATCTCGCCCTTTCTATTTTGGGTAAGGTGCAACCCCCATTCCGGAATTGCACCCACAATAGCTGCAGCCAGGGCAACGTGATCTCCGTCCCTATTAGACCTGGCTCCAATAACCGAATTAGCGAAAACCTGGCTCCCTGAAGAAGCCCATGCGATGTGGTCCCCGAACCTGGGGACATTGCCCACCAGGTAGTGGTGGCACGAATAAGTAAGTGCAACACCCAGAGATTTTAGCGCCTCATGAATCCTTTTTTGCTTAGACCTCAGGCCGGCAGGGACCTTTAGCTCATCAGCCTGTTCAAAGTCATACATTTCAGGGTTCTTGGTTGTAAACACCCTTACCCTGGTTCCATCACTTGCCAAATCCTCCAGCCACTCTATTCCCTCCTCCATAAGCACTGGATAATTACCGGCAATGTGAACGCTAGTAATGGTAATCAATCGTTCGGCTTCGTAGCACTCGCCGTAAGCAGCAAGGATCTCCATCGCTTTTCGGGCACCGCGACCCTCTTTGCCGTCCAACATTTGCTTCTGATTTTCCGTGAGCTTCATGGTCTAATACACTATCCTTCCGAAGTCCTGCTTGTACTTACTATCAGACTTTATATTTCCGAAGTTCCCGCTTCAAGATCTTTCCCTGAGGGGTTTTGGGCAGGTCTTCCATGAAAATGACCCTCTTAGGGGCTTTGTAAGACGCCAGCCTCTCCTTACAAAACTTGATAAGCTCATCTGCGGTGGCTTTGCGGCCTTTCTTAAGGCGTACAAAGGCGGTCACGGTCTCCCCGTATTCTTTGTCCGGGAGCCCTGCAACGCCGCACTCTTCAACAGCATTGTGCTTATAAAGCACATCTTCCACTTCAGAAGGATATACGTTCAACCCCCCGCTTATGACCATATCCTTTATCCTGTCGATTATGTAAAGATAGCCGTCCTCATCCATTCGGCCGAGATCCCCCGAATGAAGCCAGCCTCCATCCATGGCCTTTGCACTTTCCTCCGGTCTATTGAAATATCCTTTCATAACATTGGGTCCCTGGATAAGGATTTCTCCCTCTTCTCCAACGCCAAGTTCATTTCCATCCTGGTCTGCAATCTTCACTTCAGCGAGACCAGCAGGCGTACCCACCGACCCAACTTTGTGCCTGTATAAATGGTTGAAAGTGACTAGGGAGGATGTTTCAGTCATGCCATAGGCTTCATAAATGTTCAGGCCGAACTTATCCTTCCATTGCCTAACGACTTCTGAGGGCATACTCGTTGCCGCCGAAAACGAATAGCCGACAGATTTCAAGTGCTTATGACAGTGGGGGTTATTGAGAAAGCGGATGTAAACCGTTGGAACCGCGTACAAGCGTGTCACCTTGTTTGACTCGATTGATGAAATAATTTCATCCATTTCAAAGCCTTTATGCAAAACCAGAGTCGCGCAGGCATAAAACATTGAGTTCATTATGTGACAACCCGCAAAAACATGATTTAAGGGCATAAAACAAAGACCTGCATCCCCGGAAGTGGTTCTTTCATGAAAGCAAACATTCTGAGCCGTGTAGAGGAGATTCTTATGGGTAAGCATTGCTCCTTTGGGTATGCCCGTCGTTCCCCCTGTGTATAAGATCACGCACGTATCATCAGGCGCACAATTAATGCTCTTGAATGGAGCCACTTTGCTTCCCCTAACCTCGCATAAAGTTGATAGGGTACTGTCTTTTTCGATAATGAGTATATCCTTAATATATGGTAGCTTTTCACTCACCGGCACGTTTGGTAGAAGGGACTCACTGGTCACCAGCACGACAGGTTCAGAGTCGCGAAGTATGTGCTCCAGCTCAAAACTTTTGTAAGCAGCACTCACGCATACCGCAATGGCACCCAGCCTTATCATCCCGTAGTAAATCATAATCCACTCGGGCCTGTTACCGGCATACAGTGCTATCCTATCACCTTTGCTGATTCCCAGTTCTCTAAAATAGGACGCTACAACACTAACACACGCATCCAGTTCCCTGTATGTAAAGGCCTTATTCCCGTATACAACAGCCTTCTTCTCAGGGAAATACTTGGCTCCCTGGGTCACTACGTCAGAAAGATTCATACCTCATCCCTCCGAACCAAGACAAATGCTTCATTTCAAATAAGGTCACCAATCCTATTGATGCCTCCAATCTCTTCAATCATTCACCGAGGGACCTTACGTATTCTGCGGCGTTTTCGCCAGCTATCCGCCCGCTATTCAGCGCAAAACCCATCGTATTGCCTGGCAAAATAAAGACATAACTGTCACCGTATATCGTGCATGCATCAGTTCCCACGGCGTATAGACCCGGGATCACTTTCCATTCCTTGTCCAGCACCTCAGTCCTATGGTTGATCTTGATACCTCCAAGGCTTCCATATGCACTCGGAAAATGCTTTGCGGCGTAGAATTTAGGGACCTTGACGGGCCGGAGATACCTGTGGTTTTTGTTAAAAAGATTGTCATACCCTTTCTCGCAACATTCGTTATATTCATCTACCGTTCTGTGTAGACCGGAGGCATCAATCCCAGTTTTCTTGGCCAATTCTTCCAGTGAATCGGCCACATATATTTCCCTAAACCCCTGGTCAAGCGCATTCTTGATCGCCACGTCCATATTTTCAATTTTCATAAACGGGAAAACAACGCTGATGTTATCAAACCCCACCGTCTCCATATGTTTTTTCGTATTTTCATCAAAAATGAGAAACGCACATCTTCCCTTTTGCCTGGAAATCGCGTTTCCTGTATAGGTGGTGTTCGCCATAATGGCCTCATCCATAAAACGCTCCCCCAAAAGGTTAACCATAAGGTGGGGCTGCCGTAAGGCCGCTTGAAGGTTGGGCTCAAGCTGTTTGGAGAAGCCGTAGATGAGTTCCATAGTCATCTCAGTTGGAGCCGCCCCCACTTCCCATGCCATTTGGATGCCATCCCCATTCAAACCGGGAATTCGAAAAGGGAACAGGTCACGCCCGCAATCGAAACCGGTAAATTTTTTGATTATTTCTGGATTATCGCCAAATCCGCCCGTGGCCACAATTACTGCTTTTGCCTTTGCTTGGATGGGCTGCCCGGATTTGTCTTCGGCGATAACACCTGTAATCCGACCACCTTCCCTCTGGATTTTCCTGGCCGGTGTTCTTAGCAGGATGTCGACCCCAAGTTGTTTAGCACGATCAGTCATGATTTTAGTCATAGTCGCCGAGGCCATAGGGCCAGGCTGACCACTGGCCGGTTTTACCAAATGCCAAGTAAAATGAGCCCCCCGGAAATAGGCTGCTGGCTCGACAAATTCAACGCCCATCCTCTCCAACCAGTCGATCGTATCCGCCGATTTGTTTAGATACGCCCTCACCAGCCTGGCATCAACACGCCAGTGCGTATATTCCATAAAAGTTCTAAATGCCTCATCTTTTGTGGGACCATGCTGCTTCAGGCGCTGCAGCCGGCTTTCAACTGCGAGAGGCCCCATCCCCATATTTCCTGCTCCTCCTGTCCTGGGGGCTTTTTCAAAGACGATGACATTGACTCCACCCTCAGCGGCGGCTATGGCTGACGCCAAACCGGAAACACCGGCTGCAATCACTACAACATCGGCCTTTAACTCCTTCATTGTTCTTCCTCCCCGTATAATATTTATTCCCGCCGCACGCGGCGTGACCAAACGCTGGAGCTGACGAATCTTCCATGCTAACCACCCTAGCGTCGTTAACATGGAAGAACCGCAGCTCAGCTCGGCATAGACCTTGCTTATCTTTATATCTTCACCTCAGCCGTATCTAAGGCCAGAAATATGGATCAACACTGTCTCTGTTGCCTGCACCGAAAGGATTACACTGACTGATAAATATGTTAATCAGTTTCTTGGAGGCGGATATTGACCGCACATAAGCGACGCAGAGATTTCCTGAAAGTTCATGGCCGCACCACTAAATCCTAGTACTAAGCATCCTATCTGTACCACCTTTAAATCCTCCCCATCCGAAATGTTGCCACTGTTTTCATAGACTATGTGCTGCACAGTTCTGCCCACGCGAACTTCACTCGCATGAACGATAGGGTTTCTTAAAAGCATATAACAGGAACACGGCCAAGCTTTTCGCGGCACCCCCGAGACCTTCTTTTTGCTCACCTCTGAAAAAAGGAATTATTCCTCCGGCTCAGGCGGAAGAGGCAAGAATTGCCCGTCTTGAGCAGGATCATAAGGCGCGTATATGGGGCTAACCGGAGGTTGGCCTTCGTGAGTAAGGCTACCTATAATTGGCATCTTCACCCAGCCCTTATCAAACGGTGTTCTAAATATCACATACCACTTGAACACACGGTATTTCCATTTCCCCTCCTCTTTAGTAAATTCAATGTCATACTTGCCGGACTGCCACATGGCGACCAGCCCATCCTCGGTCTGAATGGTGTTACAACCAAAGGAGTGCCACATGCCCCTTGCGGTTTGACCATCTCTGGCTACTTCTACAACAGGGGTCATCAGCATATGGAGGGCCAGACCGCCAGCGAACTTATATTTCTCCCCCAGGATCTTGAACAACGTCATCACGCCTTCAAAACCCTTATATTCGCCGCTGTCAGCCAGCTCTACTCTTACGCCCGGGTCTTTTTTAGAAAACATGTCCAGGATTTTATCGTACCTGTTGGACAGAATATAATGATTATATCTGCCCTGAAGATTGCAGATGTCCCGGTAATCTTCTAAATGGGCGATCCGTGCTTCCAGATCTTTCTGTGTCATGGTGCACCTCCAATCTCGTTTTACTGTGACCGCTCTTCTAATTGCGCCATCCAGAAAAAACAGACATTAACGCTATCAGTGCAATTGTCAGTTAGAATCACGGACTTACAATGTTACCGTACACGTTGTGTTTCTTTTTCAATTCTTGCACTTTTTCATGATCTTCTTGAAAGTACTTTACATGCTTCTGTTTTATTTCTTCCAGATGCACCGAAACCCCATGCGGGGAAAACCGGGGATGTTTCCCATCCTCCTGATTCCACTCCACCTTGATTTCGTCTCCTTCCCCAATTAGAACACTGTAAACATTGCATAAGGGGAAACAGCGTACGGCAATCTTTCGGGCGCCTTAAGAAGCACCCCCATGCCCTGTGCACCTCCTTGCAGGCCCTGGGGCACCCCTTGACAGGATGCGCCCCGTGAGATCGTGGACAAATAGAGAGATGTTGGGATTTAATGGCAAGGCTCCCAAACGCCCGGTATCTGGCCATATGTTCGAGGATGCCCAAGCACTGCTCCAGGGATTGAAGTTCACAATTGAATACTTAGGCCAGCTCGTGAAATTAGGTGAATGACCAATAAGCATCTTTGTAAAGGCCTATTTGCAGAGGCTTTCGAACTACTTTATATTAGCGGCTGTGATCATCCCCTCTCCAATCTGGCTTCCATCCACGGCGATAGTGCTCTTTCCCATGGCTATCGATGCCTCTGATTGAAGGCCTTTTCAGCCTGCTTGAGGCCTTACGATATTGCCGTAATGCTCATATTTCTTTTTCATTTCTTTCACCTTGTCCTCGTTCTCGTAGAAAGTCTTCTGAAGGTTCTTGATCAAATCCAGGTGGCTGAATACACCCCTCTCTGAGAACCGGGGTATCCTCTTGCTTTCCTCATCCCATGTTACCTTCATCTCTGTGCCCTCCATATGGACCTTACCCCGGACCCAGCATACAGGACAGAAAACTTCAGGAAGTCTCCCGGGCACCTTCAACACATTGCAGTGACACACTGGGCAGGAAACGGCGCTATCTTCTCCCATGTATCGCACCTCCTCTATGGGCATCATCATGGCCGCCGCAACATTCCTCCCCAGTTTCCTCGCCCTTTCAATATACTCTGGGTGAAGTAACACAGAGGCTGGCCTCCCACAGAAGTTCACCTGCATCTGGTCCACCAGCCGCCAGGAATGCTGAACGAAGATGTTCGCTGAGGTGAGGCCCAGAGGCGTCCACTCTGGCTCTCCACCTCCCACGCTAATAATGCCACCCACCTTGTTCTTTTTTAAGATCTCGGGGTGCTTAAACATGACGGGGAGCATCCTCTCATGTATGCATTCGAAGTAGCCATTCGCCCTGAGGTGATAGAGGGGGTGGGCGAGGATAAAGCCCGCATCCTCCAAAAGGACCTTCTCGAGGATCCAGGGGACATCATCGTCCTTGATCGCGCAAACGGGTTCCTTACCCCGGACCATGAGCATAGTGCACGTCTCACACCCTTTACAAGGCTTTACTCTAAGTTCCATTGCACGAATGATTTCCGATTCCACTCCAAGTTCTTCCGCGCCCATGAGCGCCTCTTTCAAAAGGCATTCAGAATTGCCGTTCTTCCTCCCGCAGGACAACCCGATAATCTTTTTCTTCTTAGTCATTTGCGCCTCCTTTCTTCTTTTATTAATCTCAATTATCTTGCACTCGACAACCTCTTTTCAGAGGAAGTAATGTCCTTATGAAGCAGCGTCCCTTTTGCAATTCTCTTACATTGTCTCAAACTTCAGTGCGGTTACTTGCTACCCGTCTGCTTCCCATAGAGATTAGGCAGAAAATCAGCTAGCGTGCCCATCTCTTCGATACAATGCCGCATCAGCCCGGCACCTGCCATGTCGGGGGCCCCAAAAAGCCAGAATCGGCTTCGCATCGCACATCCATAGTCGGTATCACGGACAAAATGGATGACCATCCCATTTGGGCTTTCATCAGGATTATATGCTTTTCCGCAAATAACAGCCCCCACATTAGCCTCTTCAAACCTCGAGATATCAAAAAACTCAGAAGGGTCGTGAAAACGGATCCTAACCTTTAAGACAGACCCTCCCATATTTTCTTCGATCGTGTGGCTAGCACCGATATAGTGCCCGGGCTTCCAGTGTTGGTCCCACTCCAGGGACATGTGGGCCTTCGGGTGCCACTTTTTGTAAGTTTCGGTGCCGTCAAGATATCCGAACCACCAGTCAACCATTTTCCCCTTACAGCCGGGCATTCGGGTCAAAACCCTCACGTGCATTTGCCCATTAGGCAGACGGAAGTACCCGGTTTCTATGGATTGATAACCGCGGTCCAGGAGTTGATTTACTTCTTCAATTAGCATTGTTTTCCCTCTTTCTGTTTTTATTGTGGATATTTTTCGGAACACGACCTTCACGTTCCGTTTCAAAATCCCTTCCTACAGTTTTCTCCAGTCTCACATAAGCCCCTGCCAACACGACTGATTATCTGGCGAATTCGACTTACAGAGCCAACGAGCCCGTAAGGGAAGTACATCACCACCAGAATGAACAGGAGCCCAAATATGATAAGATGCGCCTCTCCCAAAGTGAGAGCAAATATCTCTGAAAGGACCACCAGGAAAATACTGCCTATAACAGGACCAATTAATGTGCCGCTACCCCCGATGACGGCTGCCATGAGCGGCTCAAATGTCCAGATTGGGCTAAAAACCGCGGTAACGTAATGAAATGAGAGCCGCATGAAAGCATAGACCCCTCCGCCCAAGCCAGCTAGGAACGCACTAATCAGTAAGGCGTAGACTTTATATTTAAAGCTATTCACACCGGTAACCTGGGCTGCTTGCTCACTGTCCCGGACCGCAACCATCCCCAGTCCCAGCTTGGAGCGGGTTATGAAATACGTTACAGCTATTGCGGCAAACGCCACTGTCAAACCAAGGTAGTACCGGGGAATAAGGCTATAGCTGGCAGCATAGGACCCCGGCATTTCGATCATCCTCTCAAAAATATTGCCCACCACTATCCTACACACCTCTGCCAATGCAAAGGTCCCAATAGCAAAGTAAGCGCCCTTCAGCCTCAGAGTCGGCAGACCTATAATCCCTGCTAAAACCACTGCTGATAGACCTCCCGCGATTACAGCAAGGTAAATCGGCATCTCAGCCTTCCACACAAAATGGGTAACCAGCACCCCACAACCAAAAAAAGCAGCAAGGCCCAGATTGATCTGCCCTGTATAGCCACCTATGATATTCCAACTTTGAGAAAGAATGACAAAAATAAACACCATAATGAGGAGGTTCAGGCTGCCCGTCCCGATTTCTATAACCATAGGGGCTGCCATAAAGGCTAAAACTAACAACCCAATTACGAGAAGTCTCTTCCAATCAGGCAACATGCCGGATCCCTTACTCCCTTTTCGCAAATAATCCCTGTGGCTTGAACATAAGGACCAATACAAACACGAGAAGAGCAATAGCCTGGCGATAGGGAACACCAAAAATCAGAACACTCCCCGCCTCCAGCAATCCATACACCAAACCGGCGGGAATAATGGCATTGATATTGCCTTCTCCGGCAAGTACCATGACCACGAAAGCTATTAGGAGCCACCCTATTCCACCAGATGCACTGATGGAATAGCTCGAAACGATAACCGCGCCGGCCACGCCGGCCAGCGCTATCGCAATACCGGTGGAAATTAAATACACGCGTTGAACATTAACTCCGCATAAGCTGGCCGCCTCGGCATCCTGTGTTGCCGCACGGAGATGTTTACCAAAGTAGGTTCTGCTGAGAACAGAATACAGAGCCAATCCTACCAGGACAGCTATGCCCACACCGCACAGACCGGTAAAACTGAATCTCGCTCCGAAAAACCTAAATGTCTCCCCTGTGTAAGAGGTAAGTATAGTTCGAACATTGGGGGTCCACAGCATGGTCATCGCGTTATCAAGCACCCAAATTAAACCAAAGGTAATCAACATAGAAGTATCAATCCGCATTCCAACGTCCGGTAATTTTAGCAACGGCGATAACGCCAACCTATAGAAGACCAAGCCAATTAAAAACATCGCAATCATTACCAGGGGTATTGAAAGGAAAGGATCTATACCCCATAGATTGAAAAGCCAGAAGCTTAGATACCCACCAAGTATTATGAAGGTGCCATGAGCAATATTGAGAAATTTCATCACTCCCATGAGCAGGCCAAGCCCCAGCGCCACCAGCCCATAGAGTGCGCCCGCCAAAAGCCCATTGGCGATAGTCTGGAGCACAAACTCCATAAACTACCCTGCCTTTTCCTCTGCGCCGATGCCCAAATATGTTTCTTTAATGCGAGGGTTGCATAACATTAACTTTGCATCGCCTTGGTCCACAATCCGCCCATTTTCCATGATATAGCCGCGACTAGCCATAGACAAAGCCAATTCAATGTCCTGTTCGACGAGCAACACCGCTAATTTCCTCAACTTGTTTATGCCCTGAATAACTCCAGAGAGCTCTTGAACCACAATAGGACTCAGGCCCAAAGACATCTCATCAATCAAGAGCACTTTGGGCACTGACATAAGCGCCCTACCTATAGCTAACATCTGCTGCTCTCCACCGCTAAGTGTACCTGCTTTTTGTTTGGCTCGCAGCTTTAGGGGAGTGAAAAACTCGTATATCCACTCGAGTGTGTTTTGCCTGGTCTTGCGTGCGGCATTAGTGGAAGCGCCCACTTCCAGGTTCTCCAAGACGCTCATCTGTGGAAATATTCTCCTACCTTCGGGAACCATGGAAATCCCTAGCTCCACAATGTGGTGCGCGGGTAAACCATCAAGGCGTATGTTGCCAAAATCAATGTGCCCGGCTCGAACTTTGAGCAACCCGGAGATGCTTTTCATGACAGTGCTTTTGCCCGCACCATTAGAACCAAGAACCGCCACTATTTCACCGTCCCCAATCCTCAGCGAGACATCCCATAGCGCCTGAATGTCGCCATAATAGACATCTATATTACTAATTTGTAGCATATGGCTTCTTACCTAAATATGCCCTGATAACCTCGGGATTGTTTACAATTTCCTCTGGAGCACCATCAGCAATTTTCCGGCCAACTTCTAATACCACCACCCTGTCCGAGATCCCCATTATAACTTTCATTACGTGCTCAACGACTATCAGACTTATCCCGGAATCTCTAATTGCCTTTACCAACGCTATGGCGTTGTCCAGCTCCGCTGGATTCAAACCTGCCATCATCTCATCCAGTAATAACAATTTGGGCCTTGTCGCTAGCGCCCGCGCAATTTCCAGCCGTTTGCGGTCCACCAGACTAAGCATTCCTGCCATCCCTGAGTGCTTATCCCCCAGACCGGTGAAAGCCAAAAGCTGTTTTGACTCTATGCGTGATTGCTTTATGTTCCGAGCTGGCTGGCTACCATGGGCCCTGCCCACCATCACATTTTCGAGTGGAGTTAGCCGACTAAAGGGCTTAACTAGCTGAAAAGTTCTGGCTATGCCGCTCTGGCATATCTTGTAAGAAGCCATTCCGGTGATATCCTTATTATCAAACCTTATTCTACCGGTATCAGGTTTTAGAACTCCTGTTATTGTATCAAACAAAGTGCTTTTACCTGAACCGTTGGGACCAATAAGTCCCAGTACCTCTCCCTGGTCAAGGCTAAAGCTTAGCCTATTGATAGCCAGGACACCACCAAAAGCCTTTGATAGGTTCTCAACCTCAAGTAGTTTCATGTTTTGCCTACGCTTTGTGGTTGGGCTTCATTTTCTGCTCTGAAGCTTGGTCCAGGTCAACTCAGCTTAATCTAATCGGCACCATAGAGTATTCGCATCTAATTTCCACACTACCTTGGAATGGGATATACTAATTTCTTTGTTTTCATATCATTGGGCCACACCATCTCCATTACTCCTTTCTGCCATTGAGTAACCACCGGAGGGGCATCAATTCGCCGGCCTTTGTTGTTGAATTTGATCCGGCCAAAAACGGTCATCGTGTCAATGCCAGCAATGGCATCCCTGATCTTACTTCTCTCCAACGTGCCAGCTTTTTCTATAGCGGCTGCTGCTATCTGAATCGAGGCGTACGCGTTTCCTACAACGATGTGAGTTCTTTTCCCAAACTTTGCTTTGTATTCAGCGTTAAGCTCTTTAACCCCGGGGCAGCTTAATGCGGGATGCCAGTCGGGACATCCTATTACGTAATCGCCCATTGGACCTGTCATCTTTGCCCAGGCTGGATCATCAGAGCCCCTTATCATTATGATACCCTTTGGATTGTAACCAAGCTCCCTCATTTGTCTAAGCATCATAATACAATCAGGAGGGACAGGGGCAGAAAAGATCACCTCGGCACCGGCTTTTTTTGCTGCAAAGATGAGTGGGCTCATGTCCCGAGCCAGCATCGGATACTTACTGTGAGATACAAATGTAACACCATTGGCAGGCGCCTTCTTTCTAGCAAGATTGAACAATTCCGCAATCCAGTCGCTCTGCTCTTCCCAAACAGCCCACCTGCTTGGCCTTTGGTCTTTGGGGATATTTGCGAAAGCTGCAAATATTGCATCCACGATCCCATCGTTCATCTTGCTGATACCAAAGTAGTATTTAAAGCCCCTTTCAAAAAGCCCAACATTTGTTACTAAAGAGGTTATGGCAGGCAACTTATTCTTTTCAAAGATATCAGAAGTTGCGCTCATCAAGGTGGTACCACAAACAACAGATGCTTTTCGTTGATTCAGTACTTCTGCACGGGCAACAGCCTTCTCCGGGTTTGTTTCCATGTCCATGATCAAAAGTTCAAGAGGTATTTTTTTACCATATTCCTTGACATAGACGCCACCACCCTTGTTTATTTTTTCCACCGCCATTTCGTAGCCAATTTCCGCTGGCTTTCCTATCATGGCATCTGGCCCAGTAAAGGAAACCAAAATACCAATCTTAATGGTTTTGGGTACCTCCGCTTGAGCATAAGCGGGCACAAAAGACAACATGGTCAGCACGACTATCACAAGAATACCAACCGACATTATTAGCAGTCTTCTTTTCATTACTTTACCTCCTCCCCGCGATAAGATCGCTCGATAATAGATTTCTCTAATTGCAGACTCAGCCTTTCTATGCCTTTTGAATTATCACCCCCAATCTTCAGTCAATATTCTGCGGTTTAAAATTGAGTTTGAAATTACCTACCCTCTCCTTTTGTTCATGGGAGATGGGCCTCTTCTTTATAAATTTCTTTGGCAATCAGCGGCCATAATCTTAATAACAAGGTAAACTATATGACAAGCTTGTTTTTTAATAGCAAACTATCAGGAAGAAACTATACATTATTGGCTTACATAATGCCGAAGAACGGCTATTGTGAAATGTGTTGCAAGTATGATCTGAGGTTTATGTTTCTCTTGTTTAGCCCAACCTTCTTCCTTATATTGAAACGGTGAAACCTGATGGCATTCTCGGAGATGCACATAACGTCAGCGATCTCTTTACTACTCATGCCGTCCCTTACCATCCCGGCGATCTCAAGTTCTCTGGGTGTCAACCCGATGCTTGTGGAGGATAATTTGGTCGTGAATTGAGATGTGATCTGAGCTAGGTTTGACTCCAAGATTTCCAAAAGAGTCTTTTGCTCATCGCTCAACTGCCCATGTTTGAGTCTGTTCAAATAGGGAAAGACTAGTTTTCTTACGTTGCTCAGTATGTTTTCCTCCAGCTTCACCTTTTCGGCCTCTCGATGATCAAGCAACACCTTAAGCGCCGTGTTGACCTCCCTCAGCCTCTCAGCCTGTTGCCTCAAAGCCTTTTCCTTTTCCGACAGAGCGGTTTCAGCGAGCTTGAATTCCGTGATGTCCTTTAAAGTACCGAAAACCCGGATAGGTTTACCGGAAGAATCTTTAATAATTCTTGTTTGGCAGTAGGCGTAACGCTTGGCCCCATCTTTTCTATAAAAACAAAATTCATAATTGCCGCTTCGGCCACCTGCATATGTGTTCTGCAAAAAATCCCTGAAAAGCCCTCTATGTTCAGGATCAATAATATTGTTCAAGAACCGATTGGTGAGAGTAACTTCTCCGGGTTCATAGCCAAAAATGCGGTACAGCCCATCTGATGGATAGATTCTCCCACTCTTGAGATCTCTTTCCCAGCTCCCCATTTGGGCAAGATCCTGCGCTTCATTGAGACGCACTTGGCTGAGTCGCAGCTCCTCCTCTATCCTTTTACGATCAGTAATATCTCTACCGATAGTTTGAATGAATGTTTGGCCCCCTATATTAATAGCGTTTATGTTTACCCAATAATTTCGAACTTCGCCGCTCTTTGTTTTGAGCATTGTTTCGATGGTCTGCGGCCCATTTTCAATAATATTCTTACAGCGTTGCACTATCTCCTCAGCCGAATCCTGGGCCTCAAGCTCAGCTATTGTCATACTCAGTATCTCTTTTCGAGTATAACCCATATCATCACAAACGCGTCGATTGAAAGCCACCGGTTTGAGTGTCTTCGGATTAAACACCATAATATTGTCTGCCGCCTGCTGGAATAGAGCTCGATAGCGCTGTTCTGTCTCCCTCAATGCCTCTTCGAGTTGTTCTTTTTCAGCTAGCAATGCCTCCAATCGAGCAATCTTCTTCCTGGCTTCAGTCAAATTTTCTATCAATTGGAGCTCCGTTTTAGACCTCTCCTCGGCCACGGTAAACTCGTGATTTTACTAGGTTCAACTTTTTTTATCTCGTCAAGCAGGTAATAATTCTTCAAATTGCACTCAAGGTCATAGGGGCCATTTCAGTCTCGAGGAACCGCATTTCCGCTCGCACGCCGCAAGCTCCCTTGCCGGGCTGATTTTCCGGCAGGGAAAAATCAGCCCGGGCGTAACTTCCCCTTGGGGCTCTATAATGAGTAGAGCCCCCGGAGAGCTTGCTACTTGCGCTTGTAGAGGTGGCGACATGGCCAGCTGCCTAGCTTTACTACCTTACCGTTCTGCACCTGGTCCACGCGGACCTTATCAATGCCTTCAATATCACCTTTGCCATAGGTTAGTGGTGTGCTTGTCATACCGCCTGTCTCAAGGCCTTTAATCCGGTAGAAACCGTTTTCCAGTACTGCGCGCGGCGTGAGCTTTTCAAAAGGAACTTTTTGCATGGCAAGCCTTAATGCCTCTGTTTGGGTCATAGCCTCGATTATGCCCGCTTCGTACATAATGTGGGTTACTTGCTTGCCGGGATGATACTTATTCTGCAGGTCATTGCAGAATTTAATGCCGGGGATGGATAGCTGATCCATCGGGGGAAAGCTGCCGGCGCATACATAACCGTCGCCCAGCTTGCCCATGGCAGCAGCGAACACCGCAGTGTGACCGGGTGCAGGCACGCCAAAAACTATTTTGTAAGGTTGGTTCGGTCCCATCCCCAGCCTAACCATCTCCTTTACCGTGGGCTGTGAGCCCGGGTTGATCATAACCCCAAGCGCCAGATCAACCTTTTTCTTCTTAAGCCACATGAGCTGGGTGGTTGGTGGGGAGGTGGGCACGAGGGGAACAAACTGGGTGCCAACAAATTCATATCCCACTTTCTTAAGGTAATTGGTAAGCTCCGGTACCACAATCGACCTCCCCATTGCATTGTCCGCGGTGAGGTATGCAACCCTTGGTTTTCTTTTTTCCTTCCAGTTCTCCATGAACCAGTCTGCAACGGCTGCCAGGGAATCGGTATAAATAGGGTAATAAGTGAAGACACTTTGTGGTGGCGTCAGCAAATACGGCCCGGTAGCCATGCTCGGGGCACCAAAGCCATCCTCAAATAGCCTGTCCTTAAGTGCCAGCGCCTGGGGGGAACCAGAGCACCTGAAAACAAGCATCCCCTTGGCTTTAAGCTCCTCGTAGATAGATAAAGCCTTGGGTGGCTTGAGCTCATCATCCCGCCACAGCAGTTCCAGGCTTATATCCGATGGAAATTTCTCATTGCGCCATGGGGCCAGGTTCTTTGTCTCATTCACATATTTGACATAGTCCTGGTAGCCGGCGAGCACTGCCGCCGTGTCCTCTGCGTAGGCGCCGGTTAAAGCCATAGTGCCGCCGACATATAGGGTTTTTGCGTAAGAACTGCGGACAGTGAATAATGATAAGGCTACCACCGCAATGACCAGACAAGCTATTAGCGCTAATTTGTTTCTAGCCATCTTTCATATCCTCCTTTCTGCTTTGTAATTTGGTTCATACCATACGAAAAACACACTTTTCTTGCACCTGATCACCTCCCTTCACTCTCGTTCTTCATGGGAGAAAGGCCATAGCCTGAAATAAGCTCCGACAAGCTCCCACCGGTGAGCCAAACCCCTGGGTTCAAAGATAAGGAAGATAATAATCACTAACCCGTGCGCGATCAGGCCCATGGAAGCGGCCGCCTGGGGAGCAACAATCGCTGACAATCCCGGGCCAACAACCGTGACCAGCTCATCCAGCAACTTGAGAGCAATAGCCCCGAAAAGAGCACCAAGGGTGCTGCCCATACCGCCGACGATTAACATACCCAGATACCACACCGAATCCATGAAGGGGAACAGATCCACAGAGGCAAATGCATAATAGTGAACCAACAGCACGCCCGCTACCCCCGCATAAACGCAGCCTATAAAAAATGCCTGAAGTTTATAACTCCACAGATTAATTCCCATGACTTCAGCGGCCAGGTCATTATCCCTGATCGCCACGAATGCCCTGCCTGCCCTTGTCCTCACTATATTCTGAGCCGTGTATGTGGCGAGGCAAGCAAATGCCATGACAAGGCAGAAATAGCTGCCTTTTGACTTCACTGTGAACCCCGCTATCTCAGGTCTGGACACCGCTAATCCATCCCCGCCCCCGGTCAGGCCGTATAGCTGGAGGATAAGCCACACAATTATGAAGTGAGCCGCTATGGTAGCCATAATCAGGTAGAAACCCTTAATCTTTAATGACGGCAGACCGAAGATCAAACCCGCCACCCCGGCCCCTAGGGCGCCGCAAGGCAGGGTAGCCCAGAATGGCCAGCCAAGCTTGGCGCTTAAGATAGCCGAAGTATAGCCGCCGACTGCCATGAACCCGGCATGGCCAATGGAAATCTGTCCGCAGTACCCCGTTAAGATGTTCAAACCGTGGACACTGATAACCGCGATACCGATCATGGTCATTACGGTAAGGGCCCTATCACTGAGAAAAAGAGGACAAGAGAAAAGGAGAAGGAGAAAAATAAAGAGCATCGCCCATTGCAGCCGGGTTCGGATAATGGCCATATCCTGAGCATAGTTTTCAAGAAAGGTACCACGCTGTCGACCCACAGGTTAAATCCTTTCTATCCTGACCTGACCAAACAGGCCATGCGGTTTGAAGATCAGCACAACTATCATGACTATAAAAGGAAACACATTAGCCAGACCGCCTCCAGGGAGCAATGGGTCCAGGTAGCCGGCAGCAACATTCTCAAGGATGCCCAGGATTATTCCAGCTACGATTGCGCCACCGATTGACTCCAATCCACCCAGCAAAACCACGGCAAATGCTTTGATGCCGACATTGGCCAGTGGTATCATAACTCCCGATACGCCGCCCAGAAGAATGCCGCCAATAACGCCGACTACCGATGCAATTACCCATGATAGAGCGTAGACCCTGGTTGCTTTAATACCAGCGCTCTGCACTACCTGTAGATCTTCTGCAGTAGCCCTCATTGCGAGTCCGATCTTGGTGTAATGAAAAAAAAGCATCAGTATTGTTACTGCGGCACCAGACACGATTAGTCCAATTAAGGACTCCGAGGGCACAGAAATTTCCCCAATGTGAAGGGATAAGGTGGGTAGCAGCCCGTGGTAAGTCTTGTATTCGCCTCCCCAGATTAAGGTTGCCAGACCTTCTAATATGCTTGCCAGGGCTATGGTCATCATAATTACGGCCAGCACAGGTTGACCAACCAGGGGTCGCAGGGTGAGCCGTTCTATCAGCAAACCCATCACTGCAGCCGTGGCCATTGCCATTAAAAGACAGGCCCATATCGGCAGGTGAAAAGCTACAAGGAAAGTATATCCCAGGTAACCGCCTATCAGCACGAAATGTCCTTGCGCAATATTGAATACCTCGGAACATTTCAGAATAATAACAAATCCTATAGCAACCAGAGCATACACTATGCCCAGAGAAAAGCCGGTTACCACCAATTGCAGGAAATAGGTCATTGAAAAGCTCTTTAGGCGGAGTTGATCCTTATAATAGTCCTTCTTTTTTCAGTGCTGCCGTCCCAGTGTTTGATCAGGGTTTCTAATGGAACCTCGGTTTTTTCATTATACATGGCGTTGATAAGTTCGCTTAAGCGGTTTTGCAAAAATCTCCGTCTCAGTTTCCTGGTTCTGGTTAGCTCGCCCTCATCAGGACTAAACTCCCTGTGGAGATTAACGTATTTCTTCAACATGACGCCAGGAGGCAGAGATTGATTTATTCTGTCTATCTCTCTTTTCACCAGGCTTATAACCTCCGGCTTCTGGGAAAGGTCGGCAAACCCCGTATAGGCCACCTTTCTCTTCCCTGCCCACCTGCTAACTGCATCGTAGTTGATTACTACGATCGCCAATGCGTACTCCTTGCCTTGGCCAGCCAGGATCCATGCATCCTTGATATAAGGGCTGAACCGAAGCCGGCTCTCAATAAGCTGAGGGGCTATTTTCTCACCACCGGGCAGTTCAATAATATCTTCCAATCTGTCTATGATTACGATGTGTCCGTTTTTGTTGATAAACCCTCCATCTCCTGTATGAAACCAACCTTCTTCAAGGACTTGTGCCGTCCTCTCCGGGTCCTTACAATAGCCCAAAAAAACACCAGGCTGTCGATAGATTATTTCGCCATCGTCGGCTATTTTCACCTCCGATCCCTTGTGGGCAGGGCCCACTGTATCCAGGGTAACATCATTGTTCTTCGCCCCGGTTAGTGCCCCTCCCTCTGTCGTGCTATAGAGGCTTTTCAGCGGGACCCCTATCGCATGGTAGAATCTTAGTGCCTCGGGACTGAGAATCGCCCCGGTTGTGTAACAAATTCTGGCATTTAACAGGCCAAGGCTCCGTTTTAAGGGTCTAAAGAGCAAGGCATCAGCCAATGCGCGAAGAGCTTTCAAAAAAAGTCCCGGCTTTTTCTTCTGAAACTTTAACTCCGCTGCCTTGTAGCCGATCGGCATTAGAAGGCGGAAAGCGAATTTCTTAATCACATCAGCTGCAAGCATCCGTGCTTGCACTGTTGCTGCCTGACTTTCCCAGATTCTGGCCCCACTGACAACGATGCTCGGCCCTGTTTCACTGACGTCCCGGTACTGAGTTTCAGGTGCTTCGGCAAAGTTCAAAGTGCAGCCGGAGAGCAGGTGACAGCCAATACTCCACCATTGTTCTGTTATCCAGGCTGGCGGCAGGTAAGGCACCAAGTTATCATCCTCATACCATGGATCCAGGAGCAAATGGTAAATGGCGCCGGTCATCAATGTTCTGAAAGTGTGCAAGCACCCTTTGGGCGAATCCCCGGTAGTGCCTGAAGTGTAGACAATTGCGCAAACATTATCGGCGGAGCCGGTTTCTACACCACGCTCAAATACTCCCGGATGTTTTTCCTCATGTTCTCTCCCCAGTTCCAGAACCTGCCTGATTCCCATCAACAAGCTATCCCCATAGTGGGCGAGGCCTTTGTAGTTCCAGTAGATAACCCTCTCAAGCCGGGGAAGTTCCTGCTTAGCTTCGAGAAACTTGTCAACTTGCTCCTGACCTTGAGCTATTGCAAATCTGGCGTCAGAATTTTCCGCAATGTATTTTATTTCCGAGGGCGCAAGTTCGGGACACAGACCCACGCTAATCCCGTGGTTGGACTGAGCCGCGAGTTCAGAGTAATACCACTCCGGTGCATTGTCCCCCATAATAAGCAGGCGATCTTCAGGTTCAAACCCCAGGGATTGCAAACCCAGTGCAAGATACTTAACACTCAGATAATAGTCCGCCCATGTAACAGGTTCCCATACGCCGTAATGCTTGTGCCGCATAGCCTTGCGACTTGCACCGTATTTTTCGTAATTGTACTTGAGTATCTTTGGCCATGTATCGCCCTTTTCTTTGTAGAGTTCCTCTTGTGTGGAAGCCATATCCCCACGCCTTTTATCAAGCAATCCACCTTTTTCTTCGGCGGTAGTGCTTGATGTCCCGATAACTTTTTCTAGAGCCCACGGTAGACAGGCCCATATAGAATTCTCTAATGTCGTCGTTATCCCTCAGTTCCTCAGCCGGCCCTCCCATGACTATCTTGCCGTTCTCCATAATATGGCCGGTATCGGCAATACCAAGCGCAGCTCTGGCATTTTGCTCCACAAGCAGTATTGCCATTTTTTGTTCAGAGTTAATCCCTTTGATAATTCCATAAATTTCCTGGACCATGAGCGGGGCAAGGCCGAGTGATGGTTCATCAAGAAGCATAAGCTTGGGACGGCCCATGAGGGCTCTACCGATCACAAGCATCTGCTGCTCGCCCCCGGATAGATATCCGCTTGTCTGGCGGCGGAGACGCTTAAGGCCGGGAAAATAGTCAAAAACCATATCCATATCTTTCTTGACGCCAGCCCTATCCTTCCTGAGATAGGCTCCGACCATTAAATTTTCCTCAACGGTTAGGTGCTCCAGAACTCTTCTTCCCTCCATAACCTGGCTAATACCCATTCCAGCGATATCCTCGGGTCCATACCCATCTATTCTCTCCCCAGCGAGGTAAATGCTTCCATCGGTTATCTCTCCTTCCTCGGTTTTTAGAAGACCTGATATGGCCTTTAGCGTGGTGGTCTTTCCTGCACCGTTAGCCCCGAGAAGGGCAATTATTTTCCCCCTGCTCACGTTCAGGGATACCCCTCGCAGTACCTCAATAACCTTCATGTAAACAACTTCAATATTGTTTATCTGGAGCACCAGCAATATCCCCGATTCTGGTTAAAAACGCTAACGCCTACCTGTTTAAACCTCTATTTCCTGCCCCAGGTAAGCACTTATCACCTTGTGGTTACTCTTTATTTCAGAAGGGCTACCCTCCGCAATTTTTCGCCCAAAATCTAGAACAACAACCCTGTCCGCTATATCCATAACTACCCCCATGTCGTGCTCAACAAGGATAATACATCCCACCCCTTCTCTCAAAACAGGCGTGTCGGGATAAGTCTCTCCCTGGCCTTCGAATACATCAATTATAAATCTTGCCATATCCTCTTTTTCCTCCTGGTTCATGCCGGCCATGGGTTCATCAAGAAGCAGCACTTTCGGTTCCAGGGCCAGAGCCCTCCCCAGTTCGACTCTTTTTTGCATTCCGTAGGGAAGAACCCCAACTGTTTTTTTCCTGATTGGTGCGATTTCCAAAAAATCAATAATCTCTTCTACAATACGGCGGTGCTTAATTTCCTCCCCAAGCGCCCAGCCAAAGTATATCGCCCCGCCGAGAAAATTCTGCCCCATGAGGGCGTGCCTGGCTGCCATCAGATTGTCTTGAGTGCTAAGCCCCCTGTAAAGCTCAATGTTCTGAAAAGTTCTCGCAATCCCCACCTTGGCTAACTTGTCAGGACGCATACGGGTGATCTTCTGCCCGTCAAAATAGATCTCGCCTTTCTGCGGTTTATAAAAACCATTTATACAGTTTAGAAGCGCCGTCTTGCCCGCGCCGTTAGGTCCTATTATTGCCAGTATTTCCTTATCCTTGACCTCCATGCTCACTTCATCAAGCGCTCTAACCCCGCCAAAGCTTAGCGAAAGGCTGTCAATCCATAACCTGATCTCGCTATCGCCTTCCACCGAATCTTGCCTCCAATCTCTTTCTGGTGAAAATAAAAGGGCCAGTGCGCACTTTGAGATAATATTCGGGCAGCCATCTATTCCGGGTTCCTGCAAACGATTACGCCCCGGACCTTAACTTAAGTAATTAGGATTTCTTTTCAAAAGAGGGCCTTTGTGACCGGGTTGCAACAAAATACCGCTCATTTCTCTCAATTCACTATATCATGCGGCCTCAAAAACTGCAGCAATGCTTTTCCCCTCTCCAAAATGAATGCACCTGATGGGGCATACCCCCATGCATGCAGGCTCTTCACCCTGGGCGAGCCTCTCCGCAACACGCTTCCACTCATCAAGTTCTTCATAAATCAGGCTTCTAGCCAGCCTTTGCGAAAGGCCCTGATATAATCCTGGCACCACCGGTCTTGACCCAGAAGAAGGGTAGTTGCTCTCAATGTCCCCATGAGTTTCTTATCTAGGGGATCCACAATGGCTGCGCTGAGTCCTGCTCTCATGGCAAGGGCCAAAAAAGCCCTGTTAACCAGGTGGCGTTTGGGCAATCCGAATGAAACATTCGATAACCCGCAGATCACATTCGCCCCCGGTAGTTTCCGCCTGATCCCCTCAATTGCTTCAAGCGCAATCAGGGCTGCATTGGTATTCGTGCTCACCGCCTGAATAACAGGATCAATGTAGATTCTCTCTCGTTTTACTCCCAGAGATTCAAGATCCGAGACGAGCCGCGCCGCAGTATCCAGCGCTTGTTCCGCGTTTTTGGGAATGCCCTTGTCATCAATACAAAGGGCTACAATGTCGCAATCCGTGCTTTGGATTATTTCTGACATTGCCTCAAATCGATCTTTCTCCGCGGTTGTCGAGTTCAGCATCGGAGGGCGCTCTACCACGTGCAGCACCGATCGGATACTACCAGGATTTGGGCTGTCAATGCATAGCCTCACCTCCGGCACGGTACTTTGAACAATGTCAATGAGCCACGCCAGATCATCCACCTCTGAGTTGAGACGTGATCCTGCGTTAATATCTATCAAATCAGCCCCTGCCTCAAGCTGAGATTTCACATCTTCCTGGATGTATGCAGCCTCCCGCTTCTCCACGGCTTCATTTACTCGCTTACGGCTCGTGTTTATCCGCTCCCCAACTATTACCAGCACAATCTCCCCCCTTTGGGCCTCTGCTTGCGTGCACTCACCATTCCCCCCCCGGGGCACGTCGGAAGTCTGCCCCGGGGGCATATCAACCTAAAGACTTTCAATGGCTTTTCTCTTGAGGCAAGTTAATCTTGCCTTATCTCTTTACACAGAATCCAACGGTTTTACCTGTAGACACCGTATTCTCTTGTGAAATCTATCATTGCGTGCAAGGTGTCGGGCTTGCCTTCATCCATACCAGTTCCCGTGGCCATGATAAACCCCCCGCCCTTTCCGGCCACATCTATAAGCTCCTTACAGTAAGCTTTCACTTGTTCAGGGGTGCCAGTGAGCAACAGCCCTGCCGGAACATTTCCGCCAATACAGATCTTGTCACCAATGAGCTCTTTTGCCTTTGCCATATCAGTGCGGTCAAATATCCAAAAACAAGAACCCCTTGGAAGTTCCTCTAGATATTTAAGCCTGGTATTAAAGCTTCCCTCGCAAAACAAGAAGGGAACACATCCCTCACTGGCAATCCCCAGGATCACATCCTTAAGAGGAGGCCAGTAGAATGTTCTGAACTGCTCGTCCGACAAAAAACCGTCCGCCCCCTTGTGCAAGGGCATAAAGACCATTGGATTGCCTGCCATGGTGGCCATACCTACCCCCTGTTTTATCTGAAGAGGGGTGATTCTCTCCATGGCTTTTGAAACCATCTCCGGCCGTCTGTACAGGTCGGTCATGATGCCTCTTGTACCCCGAAGTGTATCTGCCAGGATATCGTAAGGCGCTTTGGCCGCGCCGCCCATTGCTGTGGGGAAACCCATGCCTTTGGCTTCCATCTCGAAAGCCTGAATTTTTTGGAACCACACCATGGCTTCGTTTCCAGCCTCTAACAATGCTTTCAGCGCGTTCTGAACATCTGGTATCCCATATGGAACCGTGAGACCGGAAACCGCCACGATTTCCCACAACCAGGTCAACGGAGCGAGGTTTGCCAGGGGCGCCAGGGTCCCAAAAACACGAGGAATCCATGTTCTCAGCCAAAAATCCGAGGGGTCGTCAATAAGTGAAGGGTAATCCTCGGCTTTCATATATTCGCCTTCGACGCATTGATATCCGGAGTTTTTGGACACACCGTGCCCAGGCCACCTGTATTGTCGGAATTCGAGGATTTCCAGTATCTTTCCCGAGCCTATAAAGGCTGGAGAACCATAATAGTCAGGCTTGTAGTCAAGCAAGAACTGCTTATTGGTGGACACCAGCTTGTCATAATCATACATGCATTCGTAGGGTGTCACTCCGTAGAGGTCTGTCTGCATAAAGGTGCCTATGGGGAATATCGGCACCCTGTCTGGAGTTTTTTCCATAAGAACGGTATCTTTAAACCTGGTTACGCTTGCCTTGTACATGGCCTCAGCTTCCGGGCTTTGGAATTCTACCCCTTCTGCTGCATACCAGGTTGCAAACCTGGCCTCCCTTTTCTCTTCTGCCGACATCTCTTCCCATTTCTTTTCCATTTTACCGCCCTCCTATCCAGCCTTTAGCCAGTTTCACTGCTTCCATGGCATCCTTGCCGTATGCATCCGCCCCAGTGTAACTCCTGACTTGTTCGTCAATCTGTCCGCCCCCTATCATGATTTTCAGATCATCCCGAAGCCCCGCTTCAGTTATCGCATCAACAGTATCCTTCATGGATTGAAACGCCAGCGTGAGAAAACCGCTCAACCCAACCACCTTGCTCCCGGTTTCCTTGATTGTATCTACAAATTTCTGCGCCGGGACGTCTATCCCAAGGTCGTGAACCTCAAATCCGTTTACATCCAGCATAAAAACAACAAGGTCCTTCCCAATATCATGGATGTCACCAGCCGCTGTGCCGATAACCACTTTGCCGAGCCGCTCTGTTTTCTCATCTTTCTTTAGGTGTGGCTCGAGAATCTTGACAATGCCCTTGAGGACTTCCCCTGAGAAAACAAGGTCTGGGATGAAATATTCTTCTGTGGCAAACTTCTGCCCCACAATGTTCATCCCGTCCCTGGCATCCCCCAAAAGCTCCATAGGGTCTACTCCCTCTGCCAGGGCTTTTTCAACAAAGTTCAGGGCCTCCTGCTCCTTTAACTCTGATAACAATTTCACCAATTCCCCTGCCATAGCATTAGCCTCCTTTTGGAATTTTTCAAAAACGCCTTAACAGTACCCACAAATGAACTCCCAGTTTCACCGACACGCCACCCCGCTCAGACATAGCTTTTAAATCACATGAAACCTGGGGTTCTTATTGTCCTACGGAAAGCATGTTGTTTCTGATTAGCTTTCTCAGTTTGTCAAGGAGATCCATCTTGGCCTCTTCGCTGAATCCCTTGAGAATAGACTCTGCGCTTTTTTCCTTTTCGGGTTCTATGTTCTTGAGGGTTCTTTTCCCTTTGGGTGTTATTTCCAGGATGGTCACACGTTCATCATTCGGATCTGATTTCCTAATCAAGAACCCGTCTCTTTCCAGTCTCTTGGCTATACCTGTCATATTAGCACCGGGAACAAGCATTATCCTGCTCACCTCAGAGATTTTGTTTCTGCCGTTCAGAGATGCGTCCAGAACTCTGAGCACGTTATACTGGGGAAAGGACAGGCCGTAGTTTCTGAAAATAGCGCTATGGCTCCTTTTAAAAATTTCAGCGGCCCTCACCATCGCCATCAGCACCCTCTCATTGGTGCTAAGGTCACTTACGTATCTCTTGGTGTTCACAGCTATCCCCTAACCAGTGATTGTCAAAAGTTATTCAATATATGTAATATATAAATGTAATGTAATTACAGCTCTTGTCTTCCTTTAACCGAATGTTCATTATGGGATATTTGATTCCTTAACTCACCAGCTGCCTAATATCACTGTATTTTCGTCCTGTCAACACTAATCCTTATATTTTTTGGGCTACTGGTGGGAAAGAAACTTATTGGATCTCATTATTTCTTGGTACGTACGCTTGAAACGGAAGACCTCTAAGCACGGGGGCATGGGAGTGCTATTTCAAATTTTAAAATATTTAGGTGTTACTAGTTAAAATCTACTATTTATATTACTTGACTGACAATTAGAAGCAAAATTGATAATAAAAGTCTTGACAAATATTCTTGCCACTTCTATGTTGGGCTCTTGGGAATGTCAAGACTGTCGCCGGATAATCCAACAACCCCACCGTCAGGGGTTCTCTGTCTCCTATTTCACCGGGTGCGCTCATCGCCGCAGAATTTGCGGACGGGTATTTTCAACTGGAGTGTTTCTTATGGTTTGCGAACGCTCCGCTAAACTGCCCGGCTGAGACCATGCACCATTAGAGGATCAGAACCCTATGACTGACAAATACGTTTTGAAGGAATTGTGCCGCTACAAGCTGGGAACTTTTGCTGATATTGTTTATAGAAACGCCCTCTTGCGTTCCGAGGAAGAGGCATTCGTGTCCGGAGCTGAAAGGGTAAGCTTTGCCAAGTTCAACGAGCGAGTAAACAGCTTGGTACACGCTATTTACTCATTGGGCGTCAAGAAAGGTGACGTTATAGGCATTGCCTCATGGAATTGTCTTGAGTATACGTATTTCTGTGGGGCTGCAATGAAGGGCGGATTTGTTGCATCCCCCTTTAATCCTCGGCTTCATAAGGAGGAATTGGAATACCTCATCAACTACTCGGAGGCGAAAACGCTTTTTGTTGGCCCGGAGCTCATTCCTGTAATTAAAGACCTCAGGTCCCGTCTTCCTTCAGTAAAAAACTATATTTCAATAGGTAGCCCCGCCTCTGACATGCTTTTTCATGACGAGTTACTTTCCGCTTACCCTTCAAATGAACCGGATGTAAATATCAACAGGGATGACCCCTTGATCATATTCTACACCAGCGGTACAACGGGAGTTCCCAGAGGTGCCTTATATACACATTTTCGCAAGCTGGATAACACCCGAATAAAAGCGCTGGAGATGGGGGCAAAGCCAGGAGACAGGCACCTTATGGTACTGCCATTCTTTCACATTGGTGGAGACAGTCATGTGTGGCCCTTTTTTATTGTCGGAGGATGCAACGTCATAATGCTTCAAAAATCCTTTGATCCGGCTGCTGTTCTTAAAACAATTGAAGATGAGAAAATAACCGATATGCAAATTGTTCCTACCCAACTCAATTCTTTGCTCTCGCTTCCGAATCTCAGGGACCGTGACCTAAGCAGCCTTAATAGAATCTACTATGCGGCCTCTCCAATGCCGGTTGAATTACTGAGAAAAGGGCTTGATATATTTGGCTCGATTTTTTCACAGGGTTATGGCCAGACTGAATCCGGACCTCAAATCTGCTCTTTGCCCAGAAAAGCTCATCAGGTCCTGGATAGATCGGCCGAGGAGCAAGAAGTGCTAAGTTCCTGCGGACAGCCCAGCCTTGGGGTCCATGTGCGAGTCGTGGATGAAAAAAATAACGATGTTGCTCCAGGAACCGTGGGGGAGATCATCGCAAAGAGCGATTCAATCATGGTTGAATACTGGCATCGGCCGCAAGAAACAAGCGAGGTTCTTGTAGGGGGGTGGCTCCACACTGGAGATCTCGGGTACTATGACGAAAAAGGATTCATATACATAGTTGACAGGAAAAAAGACATGATCGTAACTGGTGGAGAAAACGTGTACTCCCGGGAGGTAGAGGACATCCTTTACAAGCACAAGGCGATAGCCGAAGTTGCTGTCGTCGGTATACCCGACCCGCTATGGGTAGAACGGGTTCATGCCGCTATTGTTCTTAAGTCTGGTACAACGGCAACTCAAGAGGAAATTATTACGTTTTGCAAGAAGCACCTGGCCTCGTACAAGGCGCCCAAGTCTGTCGAGTTTCTGGAAGCCCTCCCCAAAAATGCGCAGGGCAAGATCTTGAAAAGAGAAATTGTCAAGAAATACAAAACAGCAAATAGCCCTCCAGAATGAGCGGCTCCCATAAATCGGAAGAAAAACGCATGCAGGATGTTCTTTTCATTGAACCACCCGGGACTTTTCAAGGGTTGTGGCCAAGTGGCAAGTAATTCGGAACTGAGATTGCGGTTTTTCCTCATTCAGGAAGCCTAGCGAAGAAACCAAATACTACCTTTTTCTTGCGGTCAAGAGGCATAGCACAATTGAAAAATAACGGAAAAGATGTGGTTTTGCGTCTTGAAAAAATAACAAAAAGTTTTGGGGGGCTAATGGCCCTGAACGGCGTTGATCTCAGCGTAGAACAGGGACAGATCGTTGGGCTCATTGGACCAAATGGAGCGGGTAAAACTACACTATTCAATGTCGTCACTTCACTTTACAAGCCGGATAAAGGCGACGTTTATCTGGCTGGTAAAAAAATCACAGGCAAACCTTCTCATCAACTGTGTCATCTTGGTATTTCCAGAACTTTTCAGTTGGTCAAGACGTTTTTGAGCTTGACCGCGTTTAAGAATGTCTTGATTGGCGCCATTTACGGCCACGGAATGAGAGGAAGACAGGCACGGGAAGAAGCACTGGAGGCCCTGCGTCTCGTCGGACTTGCCGACAAGAAAGAGGTTGTTACTGCTCATATGACCCTTTCAGACCGCCGGCTCCTTGAAGTGGCACGAGCACTGGCCGCAAAGCCTTTGATCACCCTTGTGGATGAACCCATGGCCGGGCTGAATCCGTCCGAGATCATCAACATGCTGAAGGTCATTAAACGCGCACGAAACGAAAGAAATGTTGCCATCCTGTGGGTGGAACATAAAGTGGATGCAATCTTCCGTTTGTGCGACCGCGTAGCGGTATTGGATTATGGGCGCAAGATAGCCGAAGGCAAGCCCGAAGAAATTGCTCAAAACAAAAAAGTCATCGAGGCGTATCTTGGCAAACCACCTCCTTGAGGTAAAAGGCGTTAACATCTTTCACGGCGACGCTCAGGCAGTATGGGATGTCTCCTTCCATGTAGATGAGCAAAAAATCGTAGCTCTAGTGGGAGCTAACGGTGCTGGAAAGAGCACGATCCTGAACGCCATCTCAAGCATTATTAGGCCTAGTGGTGGAGATATCTTATTCTCAGGAAACTCTACTGTCAGGCTTAAACCTGAAGAAGTCGTGGCCATGGGTATCTCCCAGGTGCCGGAGGGTCGCCGCATTTTTTCTTGTTTAACCGTTCTGGAAAATCTTGAGCTTGGCGCCTATCCTGCCAACAAGCGCCCTTACTTAAAGGAATCCATGAAAAGGGCTCTATCCGTCTTTCCAGTGCTTGAAAGCCGAATGGGCCAGGCTGCCGGGACTCTCAGCGGAGGAGAACAGCAAATGCTAGCCATTGCAAGGGCTTTGATGGCCAGGCCGACTCTCCTAATGTTGGACGAACCTTCCCTGGGACTTGCCCCCATATTTGTGAGCCGAGTTTTTGATACGATTCAGGCCCTCAATAAAGAAGGTCTGACTATACTCTTGGTTGAACAAAATGTTTTCCAGGCTATGGAGATAGCTGACTATGCTTTTGTGCTTCAAACAGGCAGACTGAAAATGGAAGGCACCACGGAAGAGCTCAGGGGCAACCCCGAGTTTCAGCACGCCTTTTTGGGAATTATGGGATAGACCTATGACGACCTTTCCTTCTGCATCAGTATTCTTTCAGGTCCTCATCAACGGAGTCCTGCTGGGGTGCATGTATGGTGTTGCCGCAATAGGACTGAGCCTTATTTTTGGAACCATGCGCATTATTTTCCTTGCTCAAGGTGCGGTGATGATTTTGGCAGCTTACTGCATATACTGGATGGCGACACTCAGTCCAATCAATCCTTTTTTCGGCTTCTTGTTGATCCTTCCCGTATTCCTTGGGCTTGGCTGGATAATGTACAAGGGACTTTTCCAGAAAGTTGCAAAGGCAGGGGCCAATCCTTCTCTTCTCTTGGCATTCGGACTCATGGTTCTTTTGGAACACGTCATGTCGTTGATCTGGTCGCCTACCACGCGCTCGGTGATAACGAGCACTTCCACCTCGTCATTAACTCTGGGCAGCATTAACATATCTGTCACCCGTCTCATAGTAGCAGCAGTCGCCCTTATGGCAACAGCCCTGGTATTCTTGTTCCTGAAAAAAACTATGCTCGGCAAGGCAGTGCGTGCCGCCTCCGAGGATATGAGCGCCGCAGCTCTCCTGGGAATAAGCCCGACCTATGTGAGCGCAGTCACCTTTGCCATTGGAATAGCTCTCGCCGGCGTTGCGGGAGTAGCGGCCTGTATTACCTATCCATTTGATCCGTTTTTTGGTTTTCTCTTCAGTCTCAAAGCTTTAATCGCAGTGGCTTTCGGGGGCCTGGGCAGTGTAGGAGGACCGCTGGTGGGAGGAGTCATGTTAGGCGTTTTGGAAAGTATGAGTGCTTACACTTTCAGTGCGGGCTGGGCGGATGCCGTCGCATATGCCGCATTCTTGCTAATCTTGATACTTCGACCGGAAGGGATGCTTGGCCGGCGGAGCATTGAAAAAGTTTAGGAGTAGCAGCACCATGCTTCAGGAGCCATTAAAACGAAAGACGCACCTCTCGATAGCCCTGGCTCTTGTCTTCTTTTTTGTGATTTATCCTTTATTGGTTGATGCTGAAGCATCCTATTTGGTTTTTTTATTTTACACGGCCTTCATGTATGTAACCCTGTCACAGGGGTGGAATATTGCAGCAGGCTATGCAGGGCAGGTCTCCCTTGGTCAACATGCCTTTTTCGGCATAGGTTGTTATGTAACCGCCATAACCTGGAGAGCGGGGACTGCCGGCTATCTAGACCCTTTGGCCATGCTCATGAGTGGAGCGGGTGCGGCCGTTGTGGCAATAGTGGTGGGTTTACCTCTCCTAGCCAAGCTGAGAGGCGATTATTTTGCTCTTGGGACCCTGGGACTCGGGGAGATCCTGCGGGTGGCTGCTCTCAATGGGGGGTCCTTTACAGAAGGAGCAGCAGGCATCAGCATCCCATCTGATGTCTATCAATCAATAAAGCCTTACTACTTTATAGCTCTTCTCATATCCGTGCTTACCATGCTATCGCTTTGGTTCATAGCACACTCCCGTATTGGTCTTGCACTTGTTGCAATAAGGGAAGACGAAACGGCCGCATCGGCCAACGGCATCCCGATACTGAGATACAAAATACTGGCTTTTACTCTGGGCGCATTTGTGACAGGGCTTTGCGGGAGTCTTAACGCTTACTTTGTATTTCACATTGATACGACAGGGGCATTCAATCTCAATTGGGTGATTATGCCCATTCTCATGGTTATCTTGGGTGGTGTAGGGACTTTTGTGGGACCTGTGCTCGGGGTCTTCTCCCTTATTGCTGCCTTTGAGCTCATCCGTCTCCTGACCCCCCAGCTCCATCCAATTTTTTCAGGAGCGTTTATAATTCTGGTAACACTCTTTCTGCCCGATGGCATAATGAGCTATCTAACGGGGCATAAAAACAGGTTGTTGCACAAGTTATCTCCTTTTAAATGGCTTGCCCTGAATAAATAACACCGTGAAATCAAGAAGTTTGCCCAAGACGGAGTTCAGCACAGAGATATGGAAACCAAGGCTAAAGCCAACGGAAAGGAGGTGAAAATTATCCGATTAAAGTCCACCGGAGGCAGGATTCTTTAGTTTGAGTCCGGAATCGCAACAAATCAATTTTAAAGAGGGAGGATAACCATGATGAAAAAGACAACAAAAATCGTCTTTCTGCTCACTTGCCTTTTTTTCCTTTCTTCGCTCTTTTTTACCATGCAACAGGCACGAGCCAAGGACAAAAAAGAAATTCTTATCGGCACCCATATGCCTTTAAGTGGGCTAGGTGCATTCACTGGAGAAGAGCAAAAATGGGCTTATGAGCAGGCGGTGGCGGACATCAATAAGGCCGGCGGCATCTATGTGAAAGAATACGGCAAGAAGCTTCCGGTTCGCCTTTATGAAATCGATGATGAATCCAACCCTACCAAGGCAGCAGCAGCCGTTGAACGGCTTATCAAAAGGGTTAAAGTTGACTTGATATTGAGTGGCCAGGTTGGAGCAATGGGCGTGCTTCCCGGGATGATTACCGCTGAAAAATACCATAAGTACTACCATGGCGCGGTGATCTGGGTTCCACAGTTCCTACAGCAACATTTTAAGTACTGCACCATGTATTTTATGGACCCCGGTCAGGGAGCTGCAATGGTTTTTGAAGTCTGGAATTCTTTGCCTGAAAAGGATCACCCCAAGAGACCGGCACTCTTCCTTGAAGACACTTTTGATGGGAAAACGATCGGTAATGTCATGGAAAGCCTTGCCCCGAAATTTGGATACAAATTCGTTTTGAGACTGACCATGCCCATGGGAGCAAAGGACTTTACCTCACAAATTCTCAAGGCCAAGGGAGCTAAGGTTGACGGCATTTTCTGTATGTCCAATGTGCCTGAAGCCGTGACCCTTGTTCGACAAATGAAAGAGAACAGGTTCAGCGTAAAGGCCTTCCAGGGGTTCAAGGGCACTTGGCCGAGCAACTTTTATAAAAGCCTTGGAAAAGACGCCGATTATATCCTTTGTGACGGATTCTGGTCTATAGACTACCCCTATAAAGGAGCAAAGGAACTCGGGGAGCGCTTCTATAAGGACTTCGGAAGATATTCCACCAATGTGGGCATGTATTATGCTGTTGCCCAGATTCTGTGGCAAGCGATTGAGAAGGCAGGGACACTGGATGATTTGAAGGTCCGCCAGGCCGTACTGGACAACAAATTTGAAACCGTAAACGGACCTGCAGATTATGACGAGAGAGGTATTGCCCTGTTTCCTCTCGGAGATAACCAGTGGCTTAACGGAAAACGCCGAAACATTTATCCCTTCGACCTGGCAAAATACAAAATCATGGTCATACCGCCATGGGACAAGCGTTAAGCCGATAAGGAACTGTGCAAATCAAGTTAGACTTTCACGCGGGGCGCGCCGCCCCGCGTGAAAGTATGCCATAAGAAATTGATTTTGATCCCGTGCTTTTCCATGCCCCATTTCCGAACGGGAAAGGGCATGGCGAAAACCGTAACTATTTCACCGCCAGGAGGGAAAGATGGAAATTAAGGCAGCCGTAATTTTTGAGAAATGCGGAAAGTTCAGCATTGAGCGCTTAGAACTCAGCGACCCCAAAGATGACGAAGTGCTGGTTCGAATTGTTGTTACAGGGATCTGCCATACGGATCTCGCAGCGAGGGACATGCACTTACCTATACCACCGCCCCCCAGTGTTTTTGGTCATGAAGGGGCCGGCATTGTCGAAAGGGTGGGAGCGGGTGTGACTAAAGTAAAGCCGGGAGACCATGTGGTACTGGCCTGGAACTCCTGTGGTACATGCAGCTCGTGCAAGGCCGGGATGGATTCCTATTGCCTGAATTTCTTTCTATACAACTTTCACGGAGCTCGGCTGGACGGGACCACGACCTTGAGAAAGGGAGATCAGGTTATACATGGCTCTTTCTTCAGCCAGTCTTCTTTTGCCGATTTTGCGCTTGCCTCCGAACGAAACGTCGTAAAGGTAAGAAAAGACGTTCCCATTGAAATCCTGGGGCCACTTGGATGCGGTGTTATGACGGGTGCCGGTGCGGTCATGAACTCTTTGCGCCCCAAGCCGGGAGCCTCGATTGCCATATTTGGCGTGGGCCCTGTTGGAATGAGCGCGGTTCTGGCTGCCGCCGTTTGTGGTTGTACGACCATCATAGCGGTCGACCTAAACGAAGGACGTCTCGAGAGGGCAAAAGAATTTGGTGCCACCCACACCATCAATGCGAATGAAGTTGACCCGGCTCAAGCCGTCATGGATATTACCGGTAAGGGCGCTGAGTTTAGCCTTGAGTGTGTCGGCAATCCAAAAGTGCTTCGGCAGGCGGTAGATGTTCTACCACGCCTCGGAGTCTGTGGACTTCTTGGGGTTGTGCCTCCTGGAACCGAGGTGGGCCTTGACATGGACAGGATCATGAACGGTAGGACGGTTCGCGGCATAATCGAAGGTGATGCTATCCCGGATCTCTTTATCCCCAAGCTGATCGAACTTTACAGCCAGGGACGGTTTCCCTTTGACCGCATGATCACCTTTTATCCATTTGAGGAAATAAACCGGGCGGTAGAAGATATGGAGGAGGGGCGCGTGATCAAGCCCGTTCTCCGATTGTAAGTAATGCCGGTGAGATCTACCACCAGTTAGGAGAGATAAGCATGAAGTTCATAAGAGTAAACATGACTGATAAAAGTATCCGGGTCCAGGACGTGCCTGAGGAATACTCAGGACTTGGCGGGAGGGGTCTTACATCCATTATGATCAACGCCGAGGTGTCGCCAAAGTGTGATCCTCTGGGTCCGGAAAACAAGCTTGTTGTTGCCCCGGGCCTTCTAAGTGGTACCCCCCTGCAGAATACCAGTCGAATCTCCATAGGGGCGAAAAGCCCGCTTACAGGGGGAATCAAAGAGAGCAATGCGGGGGGGACCGTAGCGGCTGCCCTGGGTCGTCTGGGTATAACCGGAATAATAATCGAGGGGCAGGCTCAGGAACGCGATCTCAGCATCCTCAGGGTCGACAAGGAAGGAGAGGCAGGTCTAATCCCGGCCCGGGACTACAAGGGAATGCGGACGTATACCTTTGTGGAGAAGATGATTGAGCTTTACGGAAAGAAGACTTCAGTGCTCTGCATCGGGCCTGCTGGTGAGTATCGGCTCACCGCCGCCTCTATACAGTCTTCTGACATTGACGGTCACCCTTGCCGGGCCGCCGCCCGAGGGGGACTGGGCGCGGTCATGGGGGCCAAGGGGCTGAAGGCCCTGATTGTAGATCAGCGAGGCCAGAGCCCGGATCCCATAGCCGATCCAGAGGTCTTCAAGGAGGCGGCCAGGGCCATTGCCAAAGCCGTAAAAGCGCATCCCGAGCCCGGCCATTTAATGCCCACCCTCGGCACTGCCGCCCTGGTCGCTCCGCTCAATTCCATGGGGGCCTTTCCCAGTTACAATGCTCGAAAGGGCGTGATGAACGGCTGGGAGCAGATCAGCGGGGAGGCCCTGGCCGAGCTCATCAAAAAACGAGGTGGAAAAACAACCCATATGGGCTGTGCCCAGTGCATCATCCACTGCTCCAACGTATTTGTGGATACACAGGGGAAGTATGTCACCGGCGCCCTGGAGTATGAGACCATCTGGGCAATGGGCGGCATGACCGGAATCGCTGATCTGGATACCATTGCGCGGCTGGACTTTCTGTGCGATGACATTGGCGTTGACACCATGAGCACAGGCGTGGGCGTTGCCGTTGCAATGGATGCCGGATATAAGGAGTTTGAGGATGGCAATGCGGCCATAGAGATGGTGGAGGAGATTGGCAGAGGCACCGAGTTCGGCAGGATCCTCGGAAACGGTCCTGCTGCGGTGGGCAAATACTTCAACCACCCCCGGGTTCCCGTGGTGAAGGGTCAGGGCATTGCCGGTTATGATCCGAGGGCCATGCTGGGAAATGGCGTGACCTTTGCCACCTCACCCATGGGGGCCGATCACACGGCGGGAAACGTCATCGGGTTATGTCTGCAGGGAAAGCTCGATCCATTGAAAGCAGAAGGAGTGGTTGAGATCTCGAGAAACCTTCAAATCGCCATAGCCGCCTTTGACTGCACGGGGCATTGCTTTATGGCAACTGTTGCCGTGTTGGATCCCGAAGCCGGTGAGCCTTTTCGGAAGGCGCTCAGCGCCAAATTGGGTACTGAGCTTGGACCTGAGGATTTCCCTGGCGCCATGGGTGTTCGCGTGTTGAAGGCTGAAAGGGAATTTAATAAGAGGGCAGGTTTTACTAACAAGGATGATCGATTGCCCAAGTTTTTCTACGAAGAGCCCCTTCCACCCCATAACACGGTCTTTGTCATAAGTGACGAGGAACTCGACACTGTGTTTGATTTCTAATGGGAATCAAGGGTGAAGATAAAAGTTAAATTATACGGAACTCTTCGACATCGGGTTGCCGGCTACCATAGTCCACAGGGCCTGGAGGTTGAAATCCCAGATGAGGCGACCGCGAAGGATCTCCTCGATACCCTGAAAATCCCGGGACATCGAGGTGCAGTTTTTATTATGGAAGGCCGTATCTTAAACGCGGACGATAAACTGCGGCATGGAGCGCTTCTCGACGTTTTTGAGACCATTCACGGTGGATGACACCTTTGCGCCCACTCGGGCACACGTAGGAGATCAGTTCCCCAGTGCGCGACGGCCACCTCTTGTCGGCACCCGGGACACGCAGGATTTGTGCAAAGTTTAAGAAAAGGAGGGGATATAAAGGGAAAGAAGGCGAAAAGGTGGAGGTAGTGGGCTAAAGCAGTTTATTTAGGGCGCTAAGGAGTGATGGTATATCGTCCTAGGACAAAACCCAGAATTATCTTTGGAAAGCCAAGAAGGAGGATAAAATGAAAAGCAAAGTATTGCCAGGAATTTTGGCTTTCGCAGTAGCAGCGTTATTTATGGTTTCCTCTGCTGAAGCCAAAAGGCGTCCTGCCAAGGATAAAATTGTCATTGGCCAGGCTATCGCCCTCTCGGGCCCACTTGCGGGTGGTGTTGCCATAGCAGGTGGTCCAATCTACGAGTTGTGGGTCGAGGAGGTCAACAAAAATGGCGGGATATATGTGAAGGAGTATGGCAAGAAATTGCCTGTGGTGCTGAAAAGATATGACGACAAAAGCGACATAGGCACGATGACGAACCTGTTGGAAAAACTCATTCTAAACGACAAGGTCGACTTTGTCTTCCCCCCATGGGGCACGGCCTGGCTATATGCTGCTGCGCAGATAGCCAACAAGTACCATTACATATTGATCGGTGGCCCAGGCGGGGCTTTGAAACTCAAAGAGCTTAAGCTACCCTATTTCTTTCAGGTTTTGAATTTTTCCGAAACACAGGCTCCCGGTCTTGCCGGCATTTTCAAGGAAGTTGGTGTCAAGTCGGTGGCGGTGATCTACCGGGGAGATCTCCACGGCGTAGAGTATGGCGATGCCATGGTTCCTTACTTCAAAAAGAAAGGAATAGAGGTCAAAATGAAGAAAAGCTATCCTCCTGGGATTAAAGACTTGTCGCCACTCTTGAAGGAGGCCAAATCGCTTGGTGTTGATGCCTTTTGTGCTGCTTCATATCCTGATGGGGGGATGCTTCTGACCGGCCAGTCGATCGAGCTGGGCATCAACTTCAACGCTTTCTTCATTACCGTAACGCCTTTTTCCCCCAACCTTTACAGAGACACCTTTGGTGTGGATGTGGTAGAAGGCGTAATGGGTGGCGGTGCTTGGAATGCGAAGAGTTCTCCCGGAGCCAAGGAGCTCGTTGACAAATACGTGTCACGCTTTGGTGTGGAGCCCGACTACTGGGGGGCCTTGTATTATTGGTCATCGCTGCAACATTTCCAGCAGGCCATCGAAAAGGCGGGCACCTTAGACCAAAAAAAGATAAGAGACGTAATGGCAACATCAACGTTCCAAACGGCTCTGGGGCCATTCTGGTACGATAAGAACCGATACTTTGTAAATCATCCAGGTGAAATTGGTCAATGGCAAAAAGGTGTGTTTGAGGTTATAGACCCTGGGGAGAAGCGTACCGCGCCCCCTCTATATCCCAAGCCGCCGTGGCCTAAAAAGAAAAAATAGGCTTGCTTACAAAGCATACTAGCCAGGCTGCCTCAAAGGGCGCGGATACAACAATTCTTGAGGGTGGTTATTTCTTCCACAGGAGTTGTTCCGTGCCTTTTGACCAGCCACCAGAGCCAGTTGATAAAACCGGGAAGTCATCTCAATGATTGTTAGAGTCCTGGACATAGGGATTGCCGGACTACTGCTGGGCGGAATCTACGCATTGATTGCCGTGGGCCTTACTCTGCAGTACGGCGTCGCGCGGGTGTTGAATATAGCTCACGGCGAGTTTATCATGATCGGAGCTTTCATCACCTGGTCGCTGTATATCATCTTTGGAATTAACCCCTTGCTTTCTCTGGCTATTTGCGGCCCTGCCATATTCACGATTGGCTTTCTGCTTTATAGAACCTTATTCAGACGCCTTAGAATCTCGTCAGCATCACCAGCCGCCTTTGAGGGAAGCTCAATGTTAGCCTGTTTCGGTCTTCTTTTCATCATTCAAAATCTTGCCATATTAATATGGGGCGCTGACATAAAGGGATACTCCTATTTGGCCTTTCCGATAAGGTTCTGGGGGCAGACATTTGCAGCCAATCGCTTGATAACCCTCGGATTTGCACTGGCCATAGGTTTAATCTTCTATTTCTTTTTAACCTGGAGCCGCCTGGGGAAAGCCATTAGGGCAGCTGCACAAGACGCAGCGGCCGCTGAACTGATGGGGATAAACATAGATCAGGTGCTTGCCTTATGCTTTGGCTTTGGGGCTTTGATGGCAGGCCTTGGAGGCACCCTTCTAAGTATGTCTTACAAGATTCAACCAACGATGGGACTAGAATACACCGTAATCGCGCTGATCGTTATCGTCCTTGGGGGATTGGGAAGCATCCCCGGCAGTTTCATAGGTGGCCTTTTGCTTGGTCTTGTTGGCAGCATAGTAACCTACATACAGCCAGGTTTATCACTGGTGGCTTATTATCTTCTCTTTATGCTTCTGCTCCTGGCAAAGCCAACAGGGATTTTGGGAAAATAGGTAAATGGATATTGCTAGAGTTATATCGAAAAGATCCTCTGCGCTATGGGCACCATTTCTGATCCTAATCCTGTTAGCTTCTTTGCCTCTCTGTGCCCCGCAGTATACAATCATATTACTAACCACTATTTTCATGTACATTGTCATCACGGTGAGCTGGACCATGTTCTCCGGCCCTACCGGTTACATTTCGCTGGCACCTGCGGCATTCTTCGGGGTAGGCGTATATACCTCGGCTCTCTTAGGGCTTGTATTACCTTTGCCTGCAATTATCGGTATCGGCGGTCTCGCCAGTTTTTGTCTTGCCCTTTTTGTTGGCGCCTTGACATTGAGGTTGAGGGGCACCTATTTTGTTATGTTCACTTTCGGACTCGTCGAGCTTCTCTTGCATTTTGTACTTTGGTGGGAAGTGAACATAACGGGCACCACCGGGCGGGTCGTTCCCACCGTGAATAACACGAAAGTGTTTTACTTCATGCTAATTATTTTTGTCATACTGATGTTTGCTCTTTACACTATTAGAGGTTCCAGATTCGGATTGGCCTTAGAGGCTATCGGTCAAAATGAAGATGCAGCGGCCCACACAGGTGTAAATGTAACCATGGTAAAAGTCATCACTTTCGCAATCAGCGCTTTTTTCATGGGGGCAGCCGGGGCTCTTATGGCGACAAGATGGACGTATATTGACCCAAAGATTGCCTTTAATCCTCTCCTTTCTTTTATGCCGGTTTTGATGGCCATCTTTGGTGGAATGGGGCAGCTCTACGGCCCCATAATAGGTGCAGCGATCTTTGCCTACCTGGAAGAATTCTTGATAACCAGATTTCCCTATTACTATATGCTCATTTTCGGCACCATAATGGTAATAGCCATTGTATACATGCCGGAGGGCCTTGTTGGGTTAATAAGGAGGCTATTGAAGAGCTCCACTGAGGGAAGACATGCCCGTACTTGAAGGAAAAGGACTGACCAAATACTTTGGAGGCCTAGTTGCTGTCTCCAACGTGGATTTGCATGTGGATGAGGGCGAAATCGTAGGGCTTATAGGCCCCAATGGAGCTGGCAAGACAACCCTTTTCAATCTGATCTCCGGGGCGCTGCCATTGAGATCGGGGACGATATTGTTCAAGGGGCAAAAGATCAGTGGCTTGAAGCCCTATGAAATCTGCAGAAGAGGAGTGGCAAGGACATTTCAATCGATTAAAGTCTTCCCTGACATGTCGGCTCTTCAGAATGTATTACTGGGCTCTTATTTTGGTGTTTCACCGGGTATGTCATCAATGGAGGCCCTGAGAGAAGCCAAAGAAATATTAGAGTTTATGGGGTTATCGGCATCGAGTGCGACTCGTGCCAGAGACCTTACACTAGCGAGTCAGAAGCGGCTTGAAGTGGCCAGAGCGCTGGCAACCAAGCCGCAACTTCTATTAATTGACGAAATGATGGCTGGGTTAAACCCTACTGAGGTAGCCCAGGCCATTGAACTGGTAAGCAGCATTCGGAAGAACGGGATCACCATTATTATGATTGAGCACGTAATGAAAGCAATTATGAACGTGTGTGAACGCATTATCGTACTGCATCACGGACAAAAAATTGCGGAAGGAACCCCTCAGGAGATTGTCTCCAGTGAAACAGTTATCAAGGTATATTTAGGAGAGAGGGCGCGTGCTGCAAGTTAGCGACATCGACACTTATTATGGCAATATTCAGGCACTATGGGGCGTTTCTTTACGGATCGATGAAGCGGAAATAGTGGCCCTAGTTGGTGCCAATGGAGCGGGTAAAACCACTCTTCTCAATACTGTGTCCGGCTTGCTGCACCCGGCCTCAGGGCGTATCGAGTTCTGCGGCAAAAGAATTGACGGCATGGCAGCCTACGCCATCGTGCAATTAGGTATGTCTCATATACCCGAAGGGAGGAGGCTTTTCCCTGACATGTCCACTCGTGAAAATCTACAGTTGGGAGCATACCCTAGGCGTCTATGGAAACATAAGGAAAAAACTCTTGAGGAGGTCTACAAAATATTTCCCATATTGAAAGAAAAAGAAAGCCAATTAGCCAGGACATTAAGCGGTGGCGAACAGCAAATGGTGGCTATCGGTCGCGGCTTAATGTCCATGCCCAGATTATGCATTATCGACGAGCCGTCATCCGGACTCGCACCCGTAGTGGTAGATGAAATCTTCCAAATAATATTGAGGCTCCGTAACGAGGACATTGGCATTTTTCTGGTTGAGCAAAATGTCCAACAGACCTTGGAGATAGCGGATCGGGCATACGTGCTGGAAAATGGGCGCATTACCTTGGGAGGAGAAAGTAAAGAGCTTCTACAGCAGGAAGTAATAAGGAAGGCATACTTGGGTCTCTGAGCAAGCGCCCGATGAGCGATAAAAGACGGTGCAATCCGCAGTGAGCAATCCAATTCAGGAACCGAAAGATACGGTGAGAAACATACTTTATTGCAGAAAGGGAGCAGGGAAGCTATGACAGACTACGAAGCCCTGAGAAGAAGGGTAGAGGAACTAGAGCAAAGAACGTGGGATACTCAGGCAATAAAGGACAGAGTGGACAAACTGGCAGAAGAAGGAATCCCCAAAAAGATACTCAAGCGGGAGGAAGTCGTCTCCAACAAGAAGCAAATCCTGGATCGCGTTCAGCGAAGAGCTGAAGAGTATAACTTTATTTTGAAAAACTGTGCTCAGGGTACGGCGCTCGCCTTAATGGAAGAATTCGGGCTCGGCAATATGGAGATCATCAAGGCTTTGACGCCATTCCCCGGCATTGGGGGAACCGGCGAGATGTGTGGGGGCGTTACCGGCTCGCTAATTACCTTTGGCCTTTATTTTGGCAGCAATGATGCCCTGGACTCGGAATCACACGCACCTGTCATAATGAGAGCTCAGAAGTTCATGGCTCTTTTTGAAGACGAACTGGGCCACTTACTCTGCTCTGAGATACAGGAGCACGTTATATTTGGAAGAAACATGGACCCTGGTGGCGGCGAGGAAAAGATGAAGGCCTTTGCCCAAGCAAAAGGTTTCGAGAAGTGCGGATTAGCTCCAGGTATCGGTGCAAGGCTTTCTGCTGAATTCATTATCAGCAGCATGGCCTAAAGCAACCTTAACAGCGCCTTTGTTCTTGTGACGGAATATTCCCACGCACAAGAGTTTACTCCAGCAGGGCTTTCTGTTCCGCCGAGAAATCCCCCGGAAAAGCACCTGACAAGAAAGGGACACACGCTTTATTTTCTGGCCTCAGTCAGGGTTACAGAGAGCTTTAGTAACACAGGATTTATTCTTTATCTATTGCAAGAGTAAAAGCAGTATTTTCTACTTTTGGGGCGGGGAAGAATTGATGCATAAGTTTTCTTATTCAAACGTAAAAAGGGAGATGGAGGTATATGGCTACGATTCCGTTGTCAAAAGCCATTGCCGTATGTGTCACGGGGGCTGCGGGGTTTATGTCTATGTCAAGGATGGAAAAGCAGTTAAGATAGCCGGAGATCCGGATTGCCCCATTAACCACGGAACAGTGTGTTCAAAAGGAATCGCATCCATCCAGCTCGCTTACCACCCTGACCGCCTCACCTACCCTGTGCGAAGGGTGGGGGCAAAGGGAAGTGGGAAATGGGAGCGTATCTCATGGGATGAAGCCCTGGATACCATTTCGGAAAAAATACTTGATTACAAAAAAAGCTTTGGTGCTGAATCCATAGTCATGGGTTACGGCACGGGCAGGGAAAACGAAGGCGTAATTTACCGCTTTGCAAATCTGCTTGGAACTCCTAATGTTTTAACCGCAGGACACTTCTGCTATGGTCCCCGAATCGCCACAACCATAATAACATGTGGATCAAACCCGATAGTTGATTACGAAAACCATCCCAAGTGTATTATGGTCTGGGGAAATAACCTTGTTATCAGCAACCCTGATTGTTACAAGGGTGAACCCTTTTCCGTATCACTGGATGCAGGTGCAAAGCTTATTGCCGTTGACCCAAGGCTCACCAGAATCGCGGCACGCGCTGATATCTGGCTTCAGCTACGACCCGGGAGCGATACAGCACTGGCTCTCGGGATGCTCAACGTAATTGTCAATGAAAAGTTATATGACAGGCAGTTCGTGGAAAACCATGTACACGGCTGGGAGCCATTTGTAGAGCGGGTAAATGAATACCCGCTCGAGAAAGTGGAGAAGATAACGTGGGTGAGCAAGGAAAAGATCAGGAATGCGGCAAGGCTTTTTGCAACTACAAAGCCTGCCGCTATTCAATGGGGGGTTGCCATTGAACAACAAATAAACTGTGCGGATAACAACCGTGCGCTCCTGGCCCTGATGGGCATAACCGGCAACATTGATGCAAAGGGAGGCCAGGTTCTTTTCAGCGCACCTAAAATAAGAAATGTGAGCCAGTTTGGAGCCCACAAGATGCTTCCCAGAGAGCAGGCTGCCAAGAGGCTTGGTGGAGATCGTTTCAGGCTTGCTGGAAATTTCGCCATTATAAACCCAAAGTGCGTGTGGGATGCGATCTTGGAAGAAAAACCCTATCCTGTAAAAATGCTTTTCTTTATTAGTTCCAACCCCCTGATGACACGTGCTAATGCAAGAGCTGTTTATCAGGCCCTTCAAAAGGTCGATTTTATGGTTGTTTCAGATTTTTTCTTAACACCTACGGCCCAACTAGCAGACATTGTCCTGCCGGCAGCCACCTGGCTCGAGATGGATTACATAGGAGATTTCTGGAAGCGCCACGGCTATATTCTGCCCAGGCGAAAAGTTATCCAAGTTGGGGAGTGCCGCTCGGATCATGAAATGCTGAATGACTTAGCCCACAGGGTTGGACAAGGTCAGTACTGGTGGGATACCTTTGAGGGGGGATTGGACTACATCTTGGAACCCATGGGAATCACATGGAAAGATTTTAAGAAAATGGATTACATCAGGGGAGAAGTCAAGTATCAAAAATACAAGGAAAAAGGGTTTTCAACACCTACTGGTAAGTTTGAGCTTTACTCCACTTTGCTTGAAAAATGGGGATACGACCCTTTGCCCTGTTTCAGAGAGCCCCCGGAAAGCCCTTATTCAACACCTGAACTCTACAAAGAGTATCCCTATATCCTTATCACGGGGAGAAGGCTACCGGGTTTCTTTCACACTGAAAACCGGCAGGTGCCATGGCTTAGAGAACTTCACAGGGACCCTGTGGTGGAGATCCACCCGGAGACCGCTAAAAGGGAAGGAATTGAAGAGGGTGACTGGGTAGTCATCGAATCTCCTCGTGGCAAGGTAAGACAAAGGGCAAAATTCTTCCCTGGCATGGACCAGAGAATTATTTCAGCAGAACATGCCTGGTGGTTCCCTGAAAAAAAAGATCCTGGGCACGGGTGGGATGAATCAAACATCAACATCCTTACAAACAACTCCTATGACAATTGTGATCCGGCCATGGGGGCAACACATGTGAGAACACTTTTGTGCAAGATATACCGTGAATAGAATTAACTCTTAAAGGAGGCTGCGGGTGAATGACCACATGAACGCAATTTTTCAACCTAATGTCAAAAAAGCACATGAAACAAGTAGGAGGACACCATGACAAACAGTACATTGTACCCCACGTATTTTAATCCATTTCTCATCGAGCCTGGCCGGCCCCTACCTGAAGAAGTGGCAGTCATCGGTGCAGGCACCATTGGCCCCGATATCGGCTACTACCTCAGAACAGCTTTGCCAAACAAGAAACTCTTTCTGGTGGATATCGCCCAGGAGCCGCTCAAGAACGCGGAAAAGCGCTTCAAGGCTTACGCCCAAAAGGCCCTGGAAAGAAAAAAAATGACAGAAAAACAGGCACGAGAGGTTTTTAAGAACGTGGTTTGTACCACGGATTACGGTCAGATCAAGAACTGCAGCCTTGTGATTGAAGCGGCTACAGAAAATCTGGACCTGAAACGGAAGATATTTGAGACTCTGGAGAGGGTTGTCGCCAGTGATGCCATTCTCACCTCAAACTCTAGCTCAATCCCGGCCGACAGGATATTCTCCGGGATGAAGTTCCCGGAACGGTCGACCGTCACACACTTTTTTGCTCCAGCCTGGCGCAGCCTCGCCATAGAGGTGGTCAACTGGGAAAGTGTCAGCACGGAGGTGCTGGACTATATGTTTTGGTTTTTTGCTCACACCGGGAAAGTGCCTGTCATAACGGACAATGTGATCTCATTTATGCTGAATAGAATCTTCGAGAATTGGGTCAATGAAGCAGGATATTTGCTTGACCAGGCCACGGCTGCACAGATTGACAAGGTCGCAGAGGAATTTGTGTTTGCGGGTCCCTTTTATGTTGTGAATATGGGTAATGGAAACCCCTTGATCGTTGAGTCCAATACCCGAAAAATGGAAGAAGGAAAACACTATCAACCGGCACCTATTTTCCGCTCTGTTGAAAAGTGGGCCGTGCCAAGGCCCGGTGCAAAGGTGGAAGTTCCCGATGAAGTGAAAACCACGGTCAGAGACAGGTTGCTGGGCATCCTGTTTTCCCAGTCCTTTGACATCGTGGATCGCGGTATCGGGCTCAAGGAAGACCTCAACCTGGGTTGTCAGATTGCCCTGGGATTCAGAAGCGGCCCTCTCGACCTCATGAGGGACCTTGGCGAGGATGAGGTGAACAGGATCAGCCAAAAATATGCCAAGGAGCGCCCCGGCTTTCCGCAGGCAAGTCAGGCCTTTTCCGCTTATCAGGACTTCAGAAGGTGCATTCTGGTTGATGAGAGGGAAGGGGTCAAGATAATTACCATCAGGCGACCTCAGGCCATGAACGCCATCAATGATGAAATAAACAGGGAGATTATGGCAGTCCTTAAGGAAGGAGCTGATGACGTCTCGGTCAAGGGGTTCGTGCTCACGGGTTACGGGCAGCGCGCCTTCTCCGCCGGAGCCGACATCGGTCGTTTCCCGGAGGTCCTCGGGAACAAAGAGGCCGCGGCTCAAAAGGCCAGAGATGACTCTGCACTTCTGTATTTCATCGACAGACTGGAAAAACCCATTGTGGCGGCCATAAACGGCATGGCCCTTGGAGGGGGTCTGGAGATTGCTTTAAGGTGCCACAGCATAGTAGCCGTTCGGAATGCCTTTTTTCAGTTCCCTGAGATCACGCTCGGGATATCTCCCGGCATTGGCGGTTGCGTCGTGCCCTATCGGAAATGGCCGAAAGGCGCGGCCTCGTTTCACGAAATGATCTGCCTGGCCAAGAAGATTACCGCGCAGGAGGCCGCAGAGATTGGCATGGTTTCAAAGGTTGTGGATGATTACCCCGGTATGATTGCGGCGGCACTGGCCGAGGTCGCTCGCTTGCAGGCGAAGACGGCCAGAACGCCCGACGGAAAAGTACAAATACCTGAAATCGTGCTCCCGGATGAACCTATGGCCGGGAAATTGCCCTTGAGCCGGGAGGCGATAGGGATAGTGGCACAGATCATTAAGCGCGCGGCAGCAGCAGATACTTTTGCAGAGGCCCTTGAGATAAGCTACCAGGGCGCAGGGGAAATTGCCTGTACCGAAGCGGCTAAAGAGGGTATAACCGCCTTCCTGGAAAAGAGAAGGCCTGAGTTCACGAAGTAGGGGAGCTCAACGTGTTGTATGGAGGATCTTTAATGCAAAAATATGCGCTAATTATTGACAACGAGCGCTGCTGGGGATGCAAAACATGCGAGGTTGCCTGCAAGCAAGAAAACGGGAAACCCAATGGTGTCAAACTGATCCGGGTTAAAGAAGACGGCTTTAGAGCAGGTGGAAACGGCCTTGATTTTGTATTTGAAGTGAATGTGTGCAGGCATTGTGAGGAACCCGCATGCATGGAGGCATGCCCGGAAGAAGCGATCGTCAAAAGAGAAGACGGCATTGTAATTCTGCATGAAGAGAGATGTAGCGGATGTCAGCTCTGCATCGATGCCTGCCCTTATGATGCAATCAGCCTCGATCCGCAGAGCGGTGTTGCGCAGAAATGCAATCTTTGCTATCAAAGAGTTGACAGTGGTCTCTTGCCTGCATGTGCTGATAATGTGTGTTTGGCACACTGCATCTATTTCGGGGGCCCAGAAGAGATCAGGGAAAAGATCAGGAAAGGTATTTAGAGCCCCTTAAGGGTAGCTTATCCCGTGGATGAGCGAGACATAGAGCAAGGATATGCCAACTTTCACCGAAGGCTCAACCATGTCCTTCGGCAGCGGGATGTCAAAGCGTTTAAGGCGCATGTCGCCCGGCATCCTGCTCAGGCAGGCCGCCTTTCCCATTGCCTGGGGCTTAGCGATGAGCTCGCTGAAATTGAAATGTACAAGGCAATTCTTGCTAGATCCGCGTTAAAGGATATGCATCGCGATGCTTTGACCTGGCTCCGTGACAGGGGTATCGAAGCACCACTCTCATTCACGAGAAGAAAGAAAGGAAGAGGAAAAAAGCTTCTTGCGAAAAGAGCACGATCCCGAAGCAGAGGTCACTGATATTCCCCCTTGCTTGATATTTATTGACAAGGAAGGCCGATGGTTTCACAAGGGTGCTGAAATGATCCATCGTGAAATCATCCGCCTTTTCTACGAGCATATGAGCGTTGACTCCCTCGGAAGGTATGTGATTGAGTGGGCCGGCGAGCGATGTTACGTAGAAGTTGAAGATACTCCTTTTGTGGTCCGGGGCATTGAATACCAAGCTCACAGTGAAGACCATGAAGATCGCTTCATGCTTTTTTTAAGTGATGATACCCAGGAACAACTCAAACCCGACACGCTTTATGTGGGCAAGGAAAACGTACTCTACTGTAAAGTAAAAGATGGCAGGTTTCCAGCCCGCTTTTTGCGTCCTGCCTATTACCAGATGGCCAGGTACATTCTAGAAGAAAACGGGCAGTTCTTTATTTCCCTTAACGGACGAAAATACGTAATCCCTTGCAGGGAGCAATGAACTTCGCCGCTGCAAGCCGCGGGGTATCAATCGGAAACCATCTTAACCGCCCCATGGGGCGGGGAATTAAACCCTCGTCCGCCAGAGGCGGATTAATCCGCCTCTAGCGGATTGAAGCAGGTATGGTATTTGAATAGACCCTGTTCTGGCTTCATCCGAGTTATTCCTGCAGAGGATAGGTGCCTCAGTCAATTGGCCGGAGTATCTCTATCTTTGCACGTTTCTTGAGGTTCCTAAGCCAATCCTTGTATACCATCTGGCGCTTTGAGTTCAAAAGAGACTCCCGGTAGGTTTCTTTTTCTTTCTCGTATTTTCCCTTGTCAATGCCCTTCTTACCTTCCCAGCGAATAACATAAGCGCCTTTGTCGTTTTCGAACACGTTGTCAGGGTATCTTTTCTTTTCGCCAAGGCTGAATGCCGTCTCAATCAGCTTAGGTTCATACCCGATTTGCGGAACCGGCTCTTGCCTAGAAAAAAACTTGGTGGTTTTAGGCTTGAGACCGTTCTCTTCTGCGAGCTCGGACCACTTGCCCCCTTTTTTCAATTTTTCCAGGAATTCCTGCGCTGCCTTCTTAGCCTCCATTGCAGCAAGGTAGTTGATATAATCAGCCTTTACCTTTTTTCTCACCTCGTCCAGGGGTGGAATTTCAGAGGGTTTTTTATCTGCCACCTGGAAAAGATAAAATTTGCCTTTCCATTCGATAAGATCACTGACCTCACCTTTCTCCAGGGAAAATAGGGACTGGCGCAGCTTCTGATCACCACCAATGCCCGGTATAGCCTCATTTTGGGCAAAATAAGGTGTATGCTTTGCCGGCACTTTCCGTTCTGATGCGTATTTTTCAATATCCACGTCATAAGGCATCTGATCAATCAGGGACAGTCCCTTTTCCTGTGCAAGATCCATGGTCATTGTTTTTGTCAGGGCCTTCTTAATCTGCTTACGCACCTCATCCAGAGATTTGGTTCTGGCCTCTTTGATATCTTCCACTTTTATTATGTGATATCCAAAGCGCGTTCTAACGAGGTCGCTTACCTCCCCCTTTTTCAGCTTGAAAGCCGCGTCTTCAAAAGGCTTGATCATTTGGCCGGCTGAAAAATAACCAAGATCTCCGCCCTTGCTTGCTGTCGGACCTTCGGAGTATTTCTTTGCAAGCGCGGCAAAGTCCTCTCCCTTTCTTACTTTTTCCAGAACCGCCAGAGCCTTCTTCCTAACCTCTTCAACCTTTTCCTTTGGGGCATCCGGGCGTAACTTGAAAAGTATGTGCCTTGCCCTTACCTTCTTTTTCTCCCTAAACATTGCAATGTTGTCTTCGTAGTAAGCCTCAATATCCTTGTCAGTAATCTTGACCTTATCCTTGAAGCTGTCTGGGTCAATCTCGATATAGGCAAGCTTTATCTTGGCAGGTATCCGGTACGCTTCCTTGTGCTTGTTAAAATATTCCAGCAGCCCAACTTTTTCCACTTTAACGGATTTCTTGAAACGGCTTGGAGAGAAATTGACAAAACTGATCTTGACTTTTTCGTTATAATAGGTGTAGCGATCCAAAACTTCCTTGTCGGTTACCGGGGAAAAGGTAAAGAGAAATTGAGCAATCTTTTCACGAAGAATTTCCTGTGCAATGCCCGCCTCAAAATCCTCCGGTTTCATCCGGTTGTTTTCAAGGAGAGCCCGATACCTCCTTTCATCAAATTGCCCCCTGAATTGAAAAGCCGGATAGGCCATAATTTTCTCCTGGATCTCTCTTTTTGTCACACTCAGGCCAATCCTCCTCGCCTCTTGGCTAATAAGCTTTTGATCAATCAAGGACTCCAGTGCCCTTCTTTTTAGGTTAAAAACCTTAATAAGATTATCACTCCAGACATTTTTGTATTGTTTTCGAAGACCTTCAACCAGATTCCTGTATGCTTTTTGATATTCTACTTCGCTTATGATCTCTCCATTCACAGTAGCAACCTTGATACCCCTTCTCGCCCTGAAGGAGTAACCAAAGTAAAAAATAAAGACTATGGAAATCATAAAAATCAAGAACTTGATCAGCCAGGATTTGGCCTGTTTCCTCATTAGACTCAATACCATTCCGATTTTCCTCCTGGTTCAGAATCACTTATGAACCCTACCATCTCAAGCTGATAGCAAAAAACCGCAGCATCGGGTGTGGATCCTATCTTTGTGCCTCTTGGTTATGGTTGATATAGCACGTTAACCGGGCAGTATCAATGAAGATTTTGAACATTGCTCCGTCTATCTCTATCATGGTAGAGTATTCCTGTCTATGAGAGGCGCGTGAGGGGTTTCAAAAGCCCAAAAAACCCTGGCAGAGCAGAAAATGGCGAGTATCAAAGTATTAACAGGACTTGAGGTTTTCAAACACGAATACTGGCCTAAACTGAAAGGCTACAATCTTGGTTTGCTTTCCAACCAGGCGTCAGTTGACTTCCGGCTTCAACCTGCAAAGAAGGTTATTTCAGAGCTTCTTCCAGGTCACATCAAGGCTCTCTTTGGCCCACAGCACGGATACGGAGTCCAGGACCAGGATAACATGGTGGAGACTCAGCATTCCTTTGATAAGGAACTGGGTGCACCGATCTTCAGCCTCTATTCAGAGGTCCGAAAACCAACTCCTGAAATGCTGGAACCTGTTGATATCCTTATTATTGACCTCCAGGATGTTGGTACAAGGGTTTACACTTTTGCTTCCACTGTACTTGCCTGCCTTAAAGCGGCAAGGCAACTTGGCAAAAAAGTGATTATCCTTGATCGACCAAATCCACTTGGCGGAGAAACAGTTGAGGGAAACCTCTTGGACCCTGCACTCTTCAGCTTTGTGGGAGCATACCGCTTTCCCATGCGACACGCTCTTACCATGGGAGAAATAGCTCTTATCTTTAATTGCGAGCTTGATATTGGTGCAGATTTAGACATTGTCACCATGAAGGGATGGAAACGCAGCATGATATGGCAGGATACAGAGCTAAGATGGATAATGCCCTCCCCTAACATGCCTATTCCTGAAACAGCCCAGGTATACCCGGGACAGGTTTTGTGGGAAGGAACCAATATTTCTGAAGGAAGGGGAACGTGCCGCCCATTTGAGATATTCGGTTCACCCTTTATGGACACCAAGGGTATTCTAAAGCGACTTTTCCCTGAGGCAACGGCAGGGTGTATATTGCAAGAAATAATGTTTCGCCCGACATTCAACAAATGGGAGCAGGAAACATGCAGGGGCTTCATGATCCATATCACCGACCAACATGTTTACTGTCCTTATTTTACATCAATCGCTTTACTCCAGGCAGTACTTGCAATTCACCCGGAAGAATTCTCCTGGAAACCTCCGCCTTACGAATACGAATATCAGAAAATGCCAATCGACATGATCTTGGGTGATTCATCTCTCAGGAAAGAAATTGAAACTGGGACCAGCCCCTTCCGGATCAGAGAAGGTTGGGTCGAGGACCTAAAGCGCTTTCTTGAGTGGCGGGACTCCTACCTCCTTTATAATTAAGCGTCGTATTACAATCGGTTGAGCTCTTATTAGTCTCCTCCCATTGTCTTCAGGAGTCTTTCTCCTATCCTCACATACTCCGGGCCGAGTTTCTTGCTGATCCACTTCCTGGCACTGGGTGATTTCATACTCATTGAAAGAAGCTCCTTGAGCAGGCGCCTTTCTTTCTTGTTGATCATGAGCAAGGCGCCGGTGGCGTCAGCCAGACCGAGATTTATTTCATCACTGTTGCTGTTATGCATGGGAACCCTTATTTGTTCTTCTGGCCGCCGCTGATCCATTTATCAATAGCCTCTTTATCAAAACGCCAGACGCGCCCAATTCTAATGGCCGGAATTTTCCCTTCCGCAGCATATTTACAAATTGTAATTTCATGTAATTTTAAGTACTTGGCTAACTCTTTTGTTGTCATTATCTCTGGCATAAGAAACTCCTCAATAGTTTGTCCCAATCCAATTTGCTTTTCTTGATTGTTATTCTAATATTTATAATGCTTAAGGCCTATAAAGTCAATAAAAAACTGTTAATAGTAAACTAAAATATCTTATCTTTATGTATTTAATTTTTATTACCTTTTTCCAAGCTTTATTCTTGACAATTAAGGATAACTATTAACTTTGAGACGCAAAAATCTCATAACTCTTCTATTAGCTGCCCTAGTTTGCCTCTCTTTTACCCATTCTGCTCGTTACCATCGAGTAAAGTTTGTATATGATGGCGACACCATCCTCATAGATACAGGTGAGAAAGTAAGATACCTTGGGATAGATACACCAGAGATAGGACACGAGGGCAAGAAAAGTCAATTTATGGCGTTTGCTGCCAGAAACTTTAATCGCCAACTGGTAGGTGATGCGCTTGTCAGGCTTGAGTTTGACAGGGAAAAAAAGGACCACTACGGCCGCACCCTTGCCTATGTATTCTTAGAAAATGGGGAAATGGTTAATGCCGCCATGATAAGGAAGGGGTATGCCCACGTGCTTCTGAAATGGCCTAACTTCAAGTATCGCTCTTTGCTGTTAGCGTACCAAAGAGAGGCCATGAGAAAAAGGATCGGGATATGGCGGTATAAAACTAAAAAGCCTGAGCCATACTACATCGGGAGCTCATCATCTTACAGGTTTCACAGGCCCTCCTGTCCTTTTGCAAAAAAAATTCCTCCTCATCATATTGTAAGATTTTCGACTCGCTATCAGGCCTTCTGGGAAGGATTCAGCCCCTGCAGGGAGTGCAACCCGTAAAAGCAGATACTCACGCAAATCCAGGGTATAGTTCCGGTATCAATAATGAAACCACTTGGTTTCGGAAATTGCCCGCTTACCAGCTAGGTATCAGATGTAAGGCGCCCAGGAGCAACGAGTGAAGCGTATAAAGCAATACGGTGCAAAGGAGGAGAGTCGAGGGTTTACCCGCCCCGCCTTTATGGAGGGTTTACCCGCCGCCTTTATGGCGGGTTTACCGGCTTCTATGCAGGGCCTGCGCGCACAGGCGGGCAACGCAGCAAATGAAGCCTTGATGGTTGATCAGGGACTCGGCTTTATACTTGACTGAAGACCAGAGCTGTTATAATTGACCTCGTGGACTTGGCCTGCGACTTTATTGTGTTCGCAATAGCCCGGGATAATATTAAACGGATGCTCGATGACTACTGAGGAGATTGTACTATCCTTCTCTCAGTTGCATGAGGAAACAGCCTCCGGGTTTCTGAATTGAGTTCCCGGCAGGAGTGTTTCTTATAAGGTGACTCCCTTGAAACTAACGCAATTGAGTAATTTGCGCCACTTCGGGCTCAAAACAGAACAATTAAGCACGGCAGGAAAACATCTTTTCTATTTCTTGCTTATTGGTGTCATTGCCGGACTGGGCTCAATTGTTTTCCACTACCTTTGCCAGCTTGGTCTCTATTTTTTCATGGGCCAAATGGCAGGATACAACCCTCCTGCGCCCGGTGGTGAAGCTCCCCTTTTCCACGCCGCTGGTGTACCTTTCAGACGCTGGATGCTGTTCTTGCTGCCTGCAATAGGAGGCATTATAAGCGGGTGGCTTGTGTACACATTCGCTCCTGAAGCTGAAGGCCATGGAACCGATGCTGCTATTGATGCATATCATAACAAAGGCGGCTTTGTACGAGGCCGGGTTCCTATCATTAAAACCATTGCCTCTGCAATAACGCTTTCCTCAGGGGGCTCAGGAGGTCGTGAGGGACCCATTGCCCAAATTGGGGCTGGGTTCGGCTCTTTCATGGCCACCAGGCTAAAGCTTTCCGACAGGGAGCGGCGCGTTATGCTGGCCGCAGGAGTGGGCGCCGGTATTGGCAGCATATTCAGGGCCCCGCTTGCAGGAGCTCTTTTTGCGGCTGAGGTGCTTTACAGAGAGCCCGAATTTGAATCAGAGGTGTTAATCCCGGCCGGAATTTCTTCTGTTGTGGCCTATTGTGTTTTCTGCCTTGTATTTGGCTGGGGTTCGCTCTTTGAAACGCAGGACTTCGTTTTTCAAAATCCTGCCGAACTCATTCCATACACAGTCCTTGCTTTTGTTGTTGTGGGAGGGAGTATTCTTTATGTCAAAAGCTTTTACGGAGTGCAAGACTTCGCACACCGCCTAGCAATTCCCAATCATTTTAAGCCCGCCATAGGGGGACTCTGTACGGGCGCCATCGGTCTCTTTCTCCCACAGACCCTTTCCTTTGGATATGGCTTTGCCCAGCTTGCACTGGACAATAAGCTACCCACAATGTTTCTTGTTGGTCTGGCATTTGGCAAGATATTTACAACGTCTTTTTCTATAGGCTCCGGGGGCAGCGGAGGCGTTTTTGGTCCCTCTGTTGTGATCGGCGGGGCATTCGGGGGGATTGTCGGTCGGATTTTCCACCACCTTGCGCCTGGCATTGTCACTCAACCCGGCGCTTTTGTGGTAGTGGGCATGGCCGGCTTTTTTGCTGCAGCATCAAATGCACCGATTGCGACAATCATGTTTGTAAGTGAAATGACCAACTCTTATCATCTTCTTCTCCCCAGCCTTCTTGTGTGCTCACTCGCCTTCCTGGCATCCAGGAGATGGACCATATATGTCAAACAGGTCCCTTCAAAGATAGACTCAAATGCGCACCGAGGGGACTTTTTTGTGGATGTGCTTGGAGCTATAAGGGTGAGGGAGCTTCTGCCTCTTATAAGAAAAGCTACCACGATTCCGGAGGATATGACTTTCAGCTCTTTCAAGAAGCTTTTCAGCTCCACTGAAGAGCAGTACTTCCCGGTGGTAGATAGAGATAACAAGCTCACCGGCATCTTTTCTATAAACGATATTAGAAACGTTCTCTTTGATGAAGCAATTGAAGACCTGGTTGTAATGAAAGATATTGCAAAGCGCGACATCATTGTCACTACTCCGTCGGAAGACCTGAATGAGGTGCTGCGGAAGTTTACCATACGAAATATTCAGAGACTGCCTGTGGTTAAAGACGAAGATCAAAGAGCATTGCTCGGTATGCTGGATCGTCGGGAAGTCATTCAATACTACAACCAGAGGGTAAACGAACTGAAGTCTCGCCAGCAAAGGGCTGTTGTTGAATCTGACCGTGAAGTCAACCTGCTCAAGAACGTGTCTGTAAGGGAAGCCATGAACCGGAAAATCAAAACCATACCTTCTGACATGCCCTTCAGGGACGTGCGAAACCTTTTTGCGGTGAGTAAATTCAGAAGCTTTCCTGTTGTCGAGAGCAAAGGCAACCGTCTCGTAGGTATGCTTTCCTTCTCAGATTTTGCAAAATTTCCCACGGGAAAACCCAGGGAAAACCGCACAGCAAAGGATCTTGCAACCCTGGATGTAGTCACTGTGTCAGAGGACGATAGCTTGTTCGTGGCTCTTGGCAGAATCAATCAGGGGGACTATGCCATTCTTCCCGTGGTGAGCAAAGACGATCCCCGCGAGCTTGTGGGAGTGATAAGCAGAAGGGACATAGCCAGGGCCTATGATAACATTATCATCAGAAGAGGCACTGTGGAAGGAACATAGTTCTTGGCTATTTAAGGGTGGATAGTCTTCTCTGGGCGATCTTTGCCTCGTTGGAATTGGGGTACTTTTTGATAATCTTTCTCAGAAGGAGCTTTGAGCTGATCTTATCGTTGATTTTCAAAAAGGCTTCAGCCTGTCTCAACAAAGCGTTGGGTACCTTGTTGCCATTCGGGTATTTCTTTATTACCTCCTGATATGCCAGGATAGCTTTCTCGTAATTCTTCATCGCCATGTAACTCTCGCCGATCCAGAACTGGGCATTATCTGCAAGATCCGAGTTAGGGTAGCGCTCGAGGAATGTCTTGAAACCGTTCATCGCGTCCTCAAAACGGCCCTCCTGAAAAAAGGCAAGAGACTTATTATAAAGTATCTCTTCTTCAGATTTTTTCTCCTTTGCAGGGGGAACTTGAGCCTGCCCCTCTGATGGGAGCTTAACAGGCCCTCTAACGACGCTGCCCTCTCCGGGTTTGGCAAGGGTTTCAAGCCCCAAATAATCCTGCTGCTGTTTCACGATTGTTTCAAGCTTTGCCACTTTCTTTGTTAGTTCCCTCACTGATGCCCTCATCGCATCCTGCTCGCTCAGGTCTCTCTCAACAGCCCCTTTGATAACATGTTCATTATTCTCAACCCTTCCTGAAAGTGCCCTAACCTCATCCTGTAGCCTGTCTATATCAACCCTGAGCTGGGCCTGGTTGGAGCGGATCCCGCTCAGCCTGGCATCGAGATCACGCTCCAACTTTGTATCAATTTCCTTCTCAAGTTTGTCGACTCTCTTGTTGAGAGACAGGATCCGGTCGTTAATGTAAGTGAACTGTTCATCATAGACGCACGAAGACAGCGCTATAACGAAGAAAATGATGATCGATAGGCATAGGTACCATAAGCTTTTGTTGTCAAGCTTCCGTTGGCTCATCTTCATAGACCTTTATTATTGAAGCTTGTAGAGGACCAGGGCTCATCCAGGTCTCTGTGCCGTCCGCTCTGAACGGTTTTTTTGTAAAAGCGCACCCAAACCTCAAGTTGCAGCAGCGCTTTCCTGGCTCAGCCCATATTTGTACCGCTACTTGTAAAGCTTAAATTCGTCACGCCTGTTCTTGGCCCAGGCTTCTTCATTGTGGCGTGGGTCAGCAGGCCTTTCTTCTCCATAGCTTATAGTGGTCATTCTATCAGCCGAGATACCCAAAGCGTTAAGATATTTAAAAGCCGCATTTGCCCTTCTTTCTCCAAGCGCCAGGTTGTATTCATTTGTTCCTCTCTCGTCACAATTACCCTCTATCCTGACCTTGTATTCGGGGTGCGCCCGCAGCCATGCCGCCTTTTTTTCAAGAACTGCCTGCGCTTCAGGCTTGAGTTCCGACTTGTCGAAATCAAAGTAAATATTTGTTGATTCAAACGCCCTTATTTCAGCTCTCAGCTTCTGGGCCCTTTCAAGCTCACGTAACCTGGCCTGACGTTCTTCTTCAAGCTTTTTCGCTGCTTCCCTTTTCTCTACCTTTGGGGGAGCTGCTTTTTCAGGCTTTGCTGTCGGTGCCGGAGTTACTGCAGGAGCGGGCTTGGCCCCCTCCTCCACCTTCACCTGCTTCTTGGCGCACGAAGTTACCATAAGTAGCGATGCGCAAGCAAAGCTCACTGCCACCAAGACAATCATCATTCTCTTCATCATCCTCATCATACCTCCTGACTTTCAAAATTTTCTCTGTTTGAAACCCTGAAATATCCAGCCTTATTATCAGAAATCGCAAATTGTGTATATTTACCACCTTCCTCTTATTATTTCAAGAATTTATTGAGAGGACTCAAAAGAGTCTTATACCACGAAAACATTCATTCCTCTCAAGAATTTTTCTCTGCCCAGGGTTTTTCAGGGCGACCATGAAGGGGATGTCTGCTCTCCCTTGAAAGACGTTATCTTGGTCTGGTTTTGCCCGTTAGCATTCATGATATAAATATGGTACGCGCCGTCCCTGTTTGAACTGAAAGCAATATACCTGCCATTGGCCGACCAACAAGGGTCCTCATTGTTTTGCTGATTCTCGGTCAGCTTTCTCAAATTGCTTCCATCAGGACTGACAGTGTAAATATTTCTATCTCCCTCTTCGCCCCCGGCATAGACTATTCGGTTGAGGCTGGACCAAGCGGGCGAAGTGTTATAGTTTCCTTCGAATGTGAGCCTCTTTTCAGTGCCCTTTTTAAGATCACGCACATAAATCTGAGGGGAGCCCGATCTATTAGAAACAAAAGCTATCTTGGTCCCGTCCGGAGAAAAGGCAGGAGAGACATCAATACCCCAGTGATTTGTCAATCTTCTCAGAATATTTCCCTCCAGGTCAATAGAATAAATATCAGGATTATCTCCCTCGCTCAAGGTGAGGGCGGCACTCTTTCCGTCTGGAGCCCAGCAAGCACCAATATTAAGTCCTTTCCTTGCAGAGACTGTTTTCACCCTGCCTGAAACCATATCCTTCAGGTAGAGAACGGGACCTTTTCCTCCCCTGTAAGAATTGTAGAACAGTTTATCGCCTTTCGGAGACCATCTCGGCAAGAGGGCGATATTCCGATCAAAAGTTATCCGCTTTAAATTGTAGCCGTCATAGTCGCACACGTAGATCTCTTTGTGACCCGTGGCTGTTCCCACAAAGGCGAGTTTTGTCAGGAATATGCCCTGGTTGCCGGTCAAACGTTTGATGATCGCATTCCCGACCCGGTGCATGAGTGTGCGGTATTGCTTGGCTTTTCCTAGAAACCTTTTTCCAAGTATCTGCCGGCCCCAGAAAACGTCAAAGAGCCTGACCTCAAGCTCCACGCTCTCGCCTATGCACGTATACCCGGCTTTTAGGAGCAGGTCGGCCCCTATCACGCTCCAGTCCTTAAAATGAATCTCTTCCTGGGTCAGTGCGTCTTTGTCTTCAGCCAAAAAAGCGCTTTTATCCATCGAGCTGAAATACCCGCTCATCTCAAGGTCATTGGCCACAACCCCTGCGAGCTCAGATGCAAGCTCCGGGTTCTCACCCTCCCTTGAGAGATTACGAAAATCAGGAATAGCTATCTTGATTTTTTGAATGGACGGGGCATTAATATCAATAAAGATCCTTGCAGAAGCATCGCCCTGCCAGAACAGAACAATGGTAAGCAAAAGCCCGATGAGGAATGTACCATTATGAACTTTCAAGATCCTTGAGGTCGAACTTGATTTGAATTTCATCGATTTCTTTTCCATAACCTTCCGGGAAAGGGGGTAAAGGGTTAGAACGCTCAATTGCCTTCAAGACAGATTGATCGAAAATAGCGCTTGAAGAATGCTTCTCAAATTCAGTCCTTATGATCGTACCATCTCTTTTGACCGTCACCAGCACCACTGCTTCGGGTTCCTTTGCAGTGTCAATGGCAACCGGATATGCCCAGTGGCTTTTGATCCAGGTTTCAACCTCCATCTGGTAGATCTGCATCGCTGCGCTACCAACTGGAAGACCACGCCGCCGCGCAGCGGGCCCAGGCTTTTCACCAACCTTACTCTCAAGCCTGGAGATCGCTTTGGTTACGTGCTCTTCCTTTTTTACCTCTGTTCTGATTTTTGAGATCGCCTTATCAATCAGCCTCGAGGGAGAGACCTCCGGCTTCTTCGTCTTGGATACCGGCTTGTCTATGGTTCTTTTTGCAATAATCAGGGGCTTTTCTTTTTTTCTTGCGCTGGGAATTCTCCTTGCCTTCACTACCTTTTTTGCGCGGGAAGAACCTTTCTTAACCCTTACATCAGCTCCCTTCTTGGCTTTCGGAGCGCCTGCTCGCGCAGGAAGTTCCACTAAGTCCACTTCGTACACAACCCCTTCAGAAAACCTAGGGGTGGGAAGCGATTCAGGAACAAAGAGCAGGGTGCAAAAAACAGCCAGGTGAAAAAGAATCGACACCACCACCATGGGCCGCCATCTAATATCGTTAGGTCCTCTGGAGCTTTCTTTATTTGTTGGAACTGCCATAATTATCAAAAAGCAATAGATTCTTGAGACAGGCTATAGCAGGACTGAGCCCATCTTGTTTGTCAGTCTAGCGGCTCAGTCACCATGCCGAGTTTTGTAACCCCAGCCCTTTTTACTGCTGCCATCACCTTGATCACCGAGCCATAGGGAATATCCTTGTCTGCCCGCAAAAGAATCTGCTTGTCTCTCCGATACTTGAGTATCACTTTCATTTTCGTTTCAAGGTTTTCAAACTTTATCCTGTGATTCTCCAGGAATATCTCTCCCTTCTTATTGATAGTCAAAACAAGCGGTTCCTCTTTTGTCTTGATATTCCTCGTGGCGGTCTTGGGAAGATTAACCGTGACCCCCTGCATCATCATGGGGGCAGTAACCATAAAAATAATCAGCAATACAAGCATAACATCCACAAGGGGAGTTACGTTTATGTCGGACATATATTTTCTGGGGCTTCCTAATCTATTGTTCATGCTCTCTCCGTACGCCTCTATTCTGCCCCGGCCGCCTTTTGCCCTTCCCTTGACGCAACGCTTTTCCTGGCAATTTGTCTTTCAACGAGGCTCAGAAAATCTGCGCCAAAAAGATCCATTTCAGACCTTAGCTCAGCCACCCTGTTGTTGAAATAGTTGAAAGCAACCACTGCCGGAATGGCTGCAGCCAGTCCCGCTGCAGTGGCGATTAGCGCCTCTGATATTCCCGGAGCTACAACAGCCAGGTTAGCTGAGCCCCTCAGGCCAATATTTCTGAAAGACTCCATAATCCCCCAAACAGTGCCGAACAGACCAATAAACGGCGCAGTATTGCCCGTGGTGGCCAAAAAAGAAAGAGCTTTCTCCAGCCTGTTGCTCTGGTCAATCGTGGTTTTGTTCATAGACCTTTCCACAACATCAAGCAGTGGTGGCATCACTGAACTTGCCTCCGTTGATGAGCCTGCGGAACCCTGGATCTTTCTCATCCTCACGATTTCAGAATAACCGGCCCTGAAAAGCTGTGCAACCGGGCTGAATATGAGATCTTCACATTCAGTGTAGAGCTTGCCAAATGGAATGTTTTCCCAGAAAAGATCAAGAAAGAGTGCATTTTCCTCTTTTGCTTTGCTGAAAAGCCTCCACTTGAGGAAAATAATAGCCCACGAAGTGATGGAAAAGATCACAAGAATCAGCAATACCACCTTAACCACTATCCCCGCGTGAAGAACCATCTGGATTACGTCACTTCCAAACCCTCTTCCAACCGATACTGCTGCAGGAAGGAATACCGTGCCCGAGGCTAGAACTGTATTCATCACAATCTCCTAGATGTAGAAATCTCTTATCTCCATTTAGTTATTCTAATAGTAGCTGCGTTTAACTTGCAAGGATTATTTGGGAACCCTTGTGTGACGCTGGTTTCAAGGCAGGGTCCATTCCGATACTTAACCCACTGCTTTTATCCAAAAATTGAGCGAAATATCTCGTCATCAGCCTCGAGGCACTTCCTCTTTAGCCGGCTGTATTTCCGAAGCAGATCCTCTCCTTCTCTTGTCAATCGAGATCCTCGCCTTCTGTTTGTGTCAACCAGCTTCACCCTCATGAACTGCTCAGTTGTTTTGATCTTGCTCCACACTGCTTTATAGGACATTTTCATCACTTTGGCGGTCTTGTTTATGGATCCGGTCTTGCGGATGTTTTCAAGAATCTCTTTTCTACCCTCGCCAATGATGATATCCCCTTTTTCATCCACGACCCAGTGCCTTGACTTCAAACGAAAGGATAACATTTGCACCCCCCTTTTTGTGGGTCCAAACAGATGCCGAGGTTACATCCAGGAACCCCGCTCGTTACACCATACAGCCGGGAAAGCTTTCCACAAGTCCTGTCGTAAAGCTAGATCTCCACCCATAGCTCTCCGCTTTTAGATGGATCATACCCGCCAAGGGTTCTGACCCTTTGACGAAAATCTTCAGACCTAATGGTTTCAAGCACCACTTGCAAAAGCCTGTTCTCAAGCATAGAAGAAGGGACGATAAGGTCATATTGTTCTTGCTCAACAGCAATAAAATCCAGATCAAGCGCTTTAGCGGCAGCAAAAATTCCCATACCGCAGTCTGCCGCACCGCTCAGCACATCTACTGCAACAGCCATGTGGGTGAACTCTTCATGTTCATAGCCTTTGATGGATTCAGGACTGATCCCGGCAAGCGCCAACTTATAATCAAGCAAAATGCGTGTGCCAGAACCTGCCTGGCGATTCACAAAGGTGACATCATCTCTTCCCAAATCTGTAATGTCTTTTATGTCTTTCGGGTTTCCCTTTGCTATGATAAGTCCCTGGTCTCTTAAGACCAGGTGGAACACGCTGACCTTCAGCCCTTTCAAGTATTTTTTGATATAGGAGATGTTGTATTCGCCTGTTTCTGTGTCTAGGAGGTGAGACCCTGCCATATGGCATATTCCCTTTCGGATTGCGATCAGTCCTCCGAGGCTCCCTACATTGCCTGAGGAGATGCGGACCTCATGGCCTTTGCGCCTGACTTCGTCTCCGATGATATCTACAGTCATATCGTGACTGCCAATTACGACGATCGTGTTCCGCACTTCGTCTTCACTTGCAAGGAGTTCAACCTCCACTTTCTCGTCTTGGGTTATTCCTTCGGAAAGAGCAGGAATGCGTAAAACACCTTCTGCTTTTGTAAGGGTTGTAATGGAACCGGCCGCCCGTGGAAGCGGAGTGGCTATGTATTTCTCTCCCACCCTTCCGATATTGACGCGAAGAAATTCCTCGATTCCCAGTTTTGAAGGAATGTCTCTTGAAGGGTGGGCAACTATCTTTTTCGTTTCCGGTTCTTTCATTCCCTGAAGCTGATACAAAAGGGGCCTCACAAATTGCTGGAAGGAAAGGGCAGCAGAAACCATGTACCCCGGATTACCGACAACGGGTTTGTCTCCAATAATGCCCAGCACAGTTGGCTTTCCCGGCATCATTGCAACACCGTGGACAAGGACCTCCCCCATATCTCTCACTGCATGCACGGTGTAGTCCTTAGATCCTGCAGAAGACCCTGCATTGATGATGACAAGGCTGGCATCAGAGTCTACAGCCCTCTTAAGGGCCTTACGGATATCTTCTTCACGGTCTGGCAGGATATCGTAGACCACCGGAATAGCCCCGCACTCCTGAACAAGCGCAGCCAGCATAGGAGAATTGGATTCAATAATTTGCCCTTTCCCTAGTCCTTCCGGACTGCGGAGGCTTTTGTGATCCACCAGTTCTGTCCCTGTTGGAATGATGATCACCTTTGGCTTCTTCCACACCTTCAGGGAAAACACTCCTGCAGATATCATAGCACCCACATCGTAAGGGGTGATTTTGCGATTCTGAGGCAAGAGCAGCTGTGTTGCGATTATGTCTTCACCTACCTTTCTGATGTTTTGCCATGGGTAGGCAGGCGCCCTTATCTCAATGTGGTCCTCGTCAATTTGGTGGACTTTTTCTATCATGATAACTGCATCAAACTCCTCAGGGAGCACCTGGCCTGTGTTAACCCAGGCTGCATCTTTTCCCAGCTCCAGAATCATCGGATTTCTCTCCGTTGTGCCGTAGGTTCTTTCGGCATTAACGGCAACTCCATCCATAGCAGCAGAGTGGTAGCCTGGAGCAGACGTCTTTGCGAACACCGGTTCGGAACTTATCCGGCCAAGTGAATTTTCAGTTGGAATCTCCTCAATACCTGCTCGTATGTCCGACCCAAGCCTTGAAAAAAATATTTTGCGCGCCTCTTCAACGCTTTTCATGGCCAAGTAAACCTGGCGTTTCAAAACTATACTCCTTTCATTGGCCCAAAAAGAAAGACTCTCACCGTATCTCCCTCGTAAAGACCTTCACTGTTTCGATCTATACGAATCAGCCCATCTGAGTCCACCAGGGTTGAGATGAGGCCGGATTTGCCAAATATTGGGACAGCAATCCAGTCACCGTCTTTCTTCTCAAGCCTCACGCGAATGAAATCGTCTCTGCCACTGGCTGACTCGACATTCCTACTAAGCCTGGCTTCAACTTCTCCTCCGGCCTCCGGCGCAGTGTGCAGCTCCCCTGAGAGCCTTTGCATGAAAGGCCTCAAGAAAACCTCTGCCACTACCATGGCTGAGGCTGCATGCCCGGGGAGCCCGATCACGGCACACGACCCCTTCCTGGCTATGATGGTCGGTTTGCCCGGGCTGATTGAAATTCCATGGACTAGAACCTCGAGCTCCTGGATTGATTCAAATACCTTGAGAGTGAGATCCCTTGTCCCAACAGAGCTTCCTCCTGAAATCCACACAGTGTCTGCGAGGGAAAGTCCCCGTTCAAGCATACTGCGGACTTGCTCAAAGCTGTCTCCGCATAGACCTAAGACAACAGGTTCCGCCCATAGCTGCCTGCAGAAAGCACTCAAGGTGTAAGTGTTAATGTCACGAACCTGACCGGGTTGGGGCTTTTTATCAACCGTTATCACCTCGTCGCCTGTTGATATAATAGCCACTCTTGGTTTCTTAAAAGCAGAAATCTCCAAAATCCCAAGGCTGGCCAAGACACCAAGATCCTGAGGCCGCAGCCTTTGGCCTTTTGGGAGAACCCTCTGTCCTTTTCGGTAATCGTCCTGCGGTTGAATCACGTTCTCCTGCGGAAACACAGCACGGCTGATCTCCAAAGTTCTCTCATCCAGAACATGGCAATACTCAACCATGACAACACTATCTGCGCCATCAGGCAGCATGGCGCCAGTGGGAATTTTTACAGCCTGAGATTGCCCTACCCTAAAACCCGGCACCTCCCCCATCTTGACTTCACCTATCACTTCAAAGAGAGCCGGAAGGCTCTCAGTGGCCCCAAAGGAATCCCTGGCGCGTATCGCATACCCATCCATTGAAGAGCGCAAAAACCCGGGCAGGTCCTCGCCCGAAACGATATCACTGCTCAACACCCTCCCAAAAGACTCGGGAAGCGATACCTTCTCTTCCCCGACCGGAGGAAACTGCTGCAGTATTTCCAAGACCTCTTCGGTTGTTTTAACCTTAAAAAACATGTTCACCCCACTCTCCACTAAGGAGGTAACTCATTTATATCTTATCTGACATAACGGCACAACAAAAATAAACACTCCTTGCTTTCCTTATTTCTAGGGAATACCAGGTCAAAGGCGGCGTTTTTTTGCATATAATAATTGCCTTAAAGAACCAATTGTCACATAATAGCTATTCTTTAGCTGGCAGAGGATTTCAAATGAAACCGAAGAAAATCTATAAAAAGTTTGCATACTGGCTCACTCCGGACGAAGAGGCCAAGCTGAGAGAAGAACTCTCTGCACAGGGGATAAAGCTTAGATCAGCCAAAGGGATTGTTTGCGGAGGTCTGGATGAAATAAACAAGATCTCGAGTGTTGCGCCCCACATCTGGGACGAAACCTGCGCAAGAAAAGGAGCTTGGTACAGGGCATCTGGAAAAAATGGTCTTTACCTGATAATCAGTTCCTTTGAGTTGCCCGGCTGGGAGGAGAAACAGGCCTCTGTTATCAGCAGGTCTGATTTCAAACCGCCCCGGCTTGCAACAACTGATGAAAAAGAGGCCATGGTTGAGGACAAGGAAATCGCCAGCCTAATTCCAAAGGAATGGTTAACAGTGGATGAGGTTGAAAAAAGGATCTACCTCAGGTGGGCCAGGCGATTGGGTTCTGATGTTGAGAACTACGATTTCCTTTATTTAACTCATACAGCCAATCATGCCAACTTCATAAAACCCCGCTTTTTTGTGAAAGAAGACGAAAGAATTGTCCCCTACTCCCTTGACCATAGCGCGCATCTGTGCTCTTGCTGCCTGGAATTGTTTCAGGTCTTGGGAAAAGACTTTAAAAAGAAATTCGTTAGCCCTTGCTCAGGTGCCAGCATATTTGCCCGGCTTGAGCCGGACCGTTACTTACTGGTGGAGAGCCCTTAGAGAGCATTAATCTCAGGAAGGAAACAATCGAGGAAAACATGAGGGACCGTTTAGCGCTTTTTTCATGCCTGGTTCTGCTCTCTACGCTTCTAGCTGGCAAGTTGTTTGCTGCTGAAAACCCGCTTCCCTTTACTCCAGGGGAAAAACTTACCTTTCAAGTTAGATGGAGTTTTATTCCTGCAGCAAAAGCCGTGCTCGAAATACACCCGGTAGAGACATTAAACGGGCGAAGGGCCTATCATTTTACCATGATTTCCAGGACGCATAGCCTTGTGGACATTTTTTACAAAGTTAGGGACAGGATAGAGTCTTACACGGATGCTGAGATGACTCATTCCCAGCTCTACAAGAAGCTTCAAGACGGAAAGAGAAAAAGAAAAGTTGTGGTGACCTTTGACTGGGCAAAAAACCTTGCACAGTTTTCAAACTTCGGCCAAAAACGCCCTCCTATTTCGATTTTTCCGGGTTCTTTTGACCCGCTGTCCGTGTTTTACGCGTTCAGGCTTTATCCTTTAGCGGTAGGAAAGGTGTTGAAAGTACCGGTAAGCGACGGAAAGAAATGCGTTATAGGCAAGGCCCACGTCTTAAGAAAGGAAGAAATCAATTTCAGGGGGACCATTGTTGACACCTTTCTCGTGGAACCTGAGCTGGAGCAAGTGGGAGGTGTTTTTGAGAGGAGCCCAAAGGCCAAGGTAAAAATCTGGGTTAGCGCAGACAATAAGCGTATTCCTGTAAAATTTGAAAGCAAAGTCGTCGTGGGTAGCTTTGTGGCTGAGCTGGTCTCCCCCTCGATCCCAGGCCGCCCGGTATCAACAAACAAGGCTTCTGCCGCGCAGCCAAATTGACAGGACTTTGCCCAGGGCAAGGACCATTCGGAATACAACTGTGGTTGTGCTTGGAACCCAAATTATGAGGTCTCCTAGGAACGTTGTTTTTCCTTTACTTGTTCTTCTTTTTCTAATATAGAATGAACATCCAATGAATGATCATTCATTTATCATCCACTTTCATAGCTTTTTTATAATCCGTTAAGTTTTTGAAAGGAACAAACCATGAAGGATGTTGTTATTGTTTCTGCGTGCCGAACTGCTATTGGGACTTTTGGCGGGACCCTTCGTGACATGAACGCAGCCACTATCGGCGCTGTTGCCATGAAAGAGGCAATAAAACGGGCGGGAATTGAACCGGGCATGATTGATGATGTCCGTTTTGGTTGTTGTATGGAGCCTGCTGATGCTCTAAACGTTGCGCGCGTTGCTGCCCTGATGGCCGGCATACCTGATACGGTGGCAGCGGTCACCATCAACAGGGTCTGCACTTCGGCTATGGAGGCTGTGATTTCCGGCATGGCAATGATTCAAGCCGGCATGGCTGAGATCATTCTTGCCGGAGGAACTGAGCATATGTCGGGGATAGCCTACACTGTGCCAAATGCAAGATGGGGTTGTAGACTCCAGGACCAGATCTTTGTGGATGCTCTGATCCACGGCCTCCATTGCGGCTCTCACCTTATACCTCATCCAGAAGAAGGTCCTGTAAAGCAGGGGCTGCCACTGGATCTTTTCAAGGGCAAACCCTATATAATGGGCCACACGGCAGAGTTTGTTGCGCAACTTCATAACATAAGCCGCAAGGAAATGGATGAAATTGCTCTTCGGAGCCACAACAACGCTGAAAGAGCGACTCTGGAAGGAGACTTCAAGGAAGAAATCGTCCCCATCGAAGTACCCCAGAAAAAAGGCAAGCCTCCCCTGATATTTGAAAAAGACGAGCACTTCAGGCCAGGTTTAACCATGGACCAGCTAGCCAAACTCCCTCCCGTATTTGTGCCTAAAATCGGCAAGGTAACCGCGGGGAACTCCTCCGGTATCAATGACGGCTCAAGCGCTATGGTAATAATGTCGGCTGAAAAGGCGAGCGATCTTGGCCTTCAAGCAATGGCTAAAATCAGGGCAACAGGCCGTGGAGCATGCCACCCGTCGGTGATGGGGCTAAGCCCCGTGCCTGCGGTCAGAAATCTTCTGGACAGGAACCCTGATTTAAAGCTCAATGACTTTGAGTTAATTGAGCTAAATGAAGCCTTTGCAGCACAGTACCTCGGATGTGAAAGAGAGCTCGGACTTAACAGGGAAATTACCAATGTCAACGGTTCCGGTATCGGGCTCGGCCATCCTGTGGGCTGCACAGGCACCCGTATTATGGTGACCCTTCTTTATGCCATGAAAAAACGAGGTAAAAGTCTTGGCCTGGCTACCCTGTGCGGAGGCGGCGGCGTGTCCCTTGCGTGCGCACTTGAAATGCTATGAGAGAACCCGACCCCGGAACAGAAAAAAAGTCATTGCGTCAGAAAACCCCTTCCACCCCTCTCTACTGAATCGAGCTGTTATGAAAAAATCTAGAAATGTTTAAGGGGTGCCTTCCCAATGGCAATGACATTATATCCCATGTTGAAGAGCTTTTGGTGGTCAAGAATATTGCGGCCATCAAAGATGAAAGCCGGCTGGACCATGGTTTTTAGAATCCGCTCATAGTCAAGGCCCTTGTAAAGGTCCCACTCTGTTAGAACCGCAATTGCGTGTGCGCCCTCTGCTGCCCTGTAAGGATCCTGTTCAAAAGAGACCCTGTCTTCAAAGGTACTCAAGTTCTTTTTGGCATTTTCAAGCGCTTTTGGATCAGTGATCACGACCTTTGCGTGCTCCTCCAGAAGACCGTGTGCAATATAAATGGCCGGAGACTCCCGGGTGTCTCCCGTGTTTGCCTTAAAAGCGAAACCGAAAAGGGCAATCCTTTTCCCTGCAACCGTATTGAACATGTTTCTCAGCATGTTTTGTATAAACCGGCTCTCCTGCCATTCGTTTATCTCCACGACTGATTCCCAGTACCTTGCCACCTTTTCAAGCCCGTAGCTCTCGCAAATATAGACGAGGTTCAAGATGTCTTTTTTAAAGCAGGACCCCCCGAAGCCGACGCTGGCCTTCAGGAATTTCGGGCCTATCCTGGAGTCCATGCCTATTGCATATGCCACCTCGTCAATATCTGCCTCGGTCTTCTCGCAAAGGGCCGAGATCGAATTTATGGATGATATTCTCTGCGCCAGGAATGCATTGGCCACCAGCTTTGAGAGCTCGGAACTCCACACACTGGATTCCACAATTTTCTCCCTCGGAACCCAATTGGCATAGATCTCCACGATTTCTTTTCTTGCCTTTATGCCCTCGGGGGTCTCCCTGGAACCCACAAGCACCCTGTCAGGGAACTCGAGATCACGGATGGCTGTGCCTTCTGCGAGAAATTCAGGGTTGGAAACAACTTCAAAGTGAATGTTCTTTGAATTCTCGTTGAGGATCCTTTCCATTGCAGAGGCCGTCCTAACAGGTAAGGTGGATTTCTCCACAACAATCTTGCTGGTGGTGGAACTTGCCAGAATCTCGCGAGCAGTCTTTTCCCAGTATTGAAGGTCAGCAGCCTTGCCCGCTCCCTGTCCAAAGGTTTTCGTGGGGGTATTTACCGAGACAAAGATTATTTCCGACTCCCTGATACCCTTCTCGATTTCTGGTGAGAAGAAGAGGTTTTTGTTACGTGTTTCTCTTACAAGTTCATCCAGGCCCGGCTCATAAATCGGGAGGTTGTCGCTGTTCCATGCCCTGATTTTCTCTTTATCTACGTCCACGACGACAAGTTTGTAATGAGGACATTTGGCGGCAATCATGGCCATGGTCGGTCCCCCTACATAGCCGGCCCCTATGCAAAGTATAGTCTTTTCAAAATCCATAGCTTTCAGTCCCTTCACGGATGGTTTTCATAAAACTGTTTGTACCATTTTATGAATTTCTCAACCCCCTGCTCAATGCTGACAGCAGGGGCATAACCAAAATCTTCAACCAATTCTTCCACGTCTGCCCAGGTTGCAGGCACGTCGCCCGGCTGCATGGGCAAGAAGTTCTTCTTCGCCACTTTGCCCAGTGCTTTCTCGATCGCTGCTATGAATTCCATCAACCCTACCGGAGCGTTATTGCCGATATTGTAAATTCTATAAGGAGATCGTGACCTGGAAGGATCGGGGTTCCTTCCATTCCAGTTCGGATGCCCCTGTGGCGGCCGATCAAGTACCCTTATGGTTCCCTCCACGATATCGTCAATGTAGGTAAAATCTCTTTTCATGCGCCCGTTATTGTAGACATCAATAGGTTTTCCATCCAGGATCGCTCTTGTGAAAAGAAAAAGTGCCATGTCAGGCCTGCCCCACGGGCCGTAGACAGTGAAATAGCGGAGGCCGGTCGCAGGAATTCCAAAAAGATGGCTGTAAGCGTGTGCCATTAGTTCGTTGGACTTCTTGCTGGCCCCGTAAAGTGATACAGGGTGATCCACATTATCACGCGGTGAAAAAGGATATTTCTCATTCAGGCCATAGACAGAACTTGAAGAGGCAAACACCAGGTGTCGCACCGGATGGTGCCTACAACACTCAAGTATATTCAAAAACCCTGTAACATTGGCCCGAATGTAGCTGTGAGGATTTGCAAGGGAGTAGCGTACGCCTGCCTGGGCAGCCAGGTGGCAGACCATGTCAAATTTTTCAACAGCAAACAGTTTTTCCAGTTTTGATCCATCCTCCACATTTACCCTGATGAAGCGGTAGGAAGGGTATTCCTTGCTTTCAACCCATTTTCCTGATGCTGCATTATTGCGATCAATCCCATCCCTTTCAAGCCTTCCATACTTGAGATTTACATCATAGTACTCATTGATGCTATCAATCCCCACAATTTCATCGCCTCTTTGGGCCAGTTTCACAGCCACCACAGAGCCGATAAAACCCGCCGTACCCGTAACAAGAACCTTCATATCCCCGATCTAGAGCTCCCAGCAGTCTTCTTTGCGCTACAGAAAATTCCCGCTTTCCTTCAGATAATCCATGCCCAATAACAATATCAAGAAGTTATCGCTTCTGTCATCATTTTTGTGTTCAAGGGCAAGTGGAAAAAGCTTGACACATTTAATTAAGTGGCTTAAGATTTAATTAAGCCTCTGCTTAATAGGTTTTGGAATGCATGAGCTTCTTAGCAATTTCAAGGCACTGGCCGATGAGAACAGGCTCAAGATACTCACACTTCTTCTTTCGCAGGACCTGTGTGTGGGCGCCCTTGCTAACAGGCTGGGGATCTCCAAGCCCGCAGTCTCTCAACACTTGCAGGTGCTCAGAAAAGCCGGCCTCGTAAAGGGAGAGAAAAGAGGATACTGGACTCATTACAGTGTCGAAGCATCGGCCCTGAGCCGCATTGCCCGTGAGCTCGATGAGATGGCAACTCAACTGCTAGTGCCTAAAGGTGCGTGCTTTAGGGCTGCTGCTGATAAAGATATTCAGGAAGAAAGGAGGGATTTATCAATGTGCAAGGATTGCTGTGAGCATCCGGAAAGGCTGAAGGGTAAACCTGAGGAGTGTACGCCGGAGCAGATCAGGGAATGCCATGGTGACGTTAAAGAGCACCCCTGCGAAACTGAGTCAGAATAGCCTGAAATAATAGGCCGTCCGTCTTCCGGTCCTAGACCGGAAGGTGGACGTTTTTGCTCCAGAATAGGTCAGAAACAGATGAATATCTTGCAGGCGCAAGACCTTACTAAGAATTACGGCGATTTCAGGGCTGTTGACAGAATAACTTTCTCCATAAATCAAGGGGAAATCTTTGGTCTTCTTGGACCTAATGGCGCAGGAAAGACCACCACCATCAACATGTTAACCGGCCTTGCAATGATAACCAGCGGCACGGCCACCCTTGGGGGCTTTGACTGCAACCGTGATCTCAGGAAAGCCCAGCAGCTCATGGGAATCGTGCCGGATGAAAGCAACCTTTACGAGGAAATGGACGGTTTTCAAAACCTCTGTTTTTGTGGGGCGCTTTACGGCATGCCAAAAGCGAAAAGAGAAAAACGCGCGGCCGAATTGCTGGTTGAATTTGGGCTTGCTGATGCCGGCAAGAAAAAATTCAATGCCTATTCCAGGGGAATGAAAAGAAGATTGACCATAGCTGCAGGAATTATACATGAGCCCAGCATCCTTTTTCTCGATGAGCCGACCACCGGTATCGATGTTGCAAGCGCCAGGCAGATAAGGAGACTGATTCAGGACCTTAATCACAAAGGCACCACCATTTTCCTAACCACCCATTACATTGAAGAGGCTGAGCGGCTCTGCCACAGGATTGCTTTCATGGTTGGAGGAAAGATCGTGCGGATCGGGACTCTGCGGGAGCTTATGATGGATGCCCAAAAGGAAAATATTGTTCAGTTCAGGGCAGTTGGTTCGCTGGAAAAGATTGGCGAGGCAATTTCAAGGGAATTTCCCAGTGTGAGAACCGAATTTTATGGACGTGATCTGGTCCGCATTCACTCGCAACAGCCCCTGAACCTTGCTCCGCTGGTTCGCGTTTTTGATCAAAACAATATTTCCGTGTATGAAGCAAAGATTATCCGGCCCTCACTTGAGGAGGTCTTCGTTAAAGTCACAGGCATTGAAATCGCCAAAATGAAGCAGGAAAAAGAAAAGGTTAAGAAATGAAGGCGTGGATCGCATTCTGGAATATTCTCAAGAAAGACATGCACAACTACTATCTCAAACCTCCAAATATAAGCTGGGGCATGATTTTCCCTGTTGCCTGGACACTGATGGTTTTCTTGAAATCAGGCAGGGCACTGGACGTTTTGGGACTGCTTCCCGGAGTCATGTGCCTCTCTGTTTTGTTCGGCACCACTTCCATGCTGGCAGTGACAATTACCTTTGAAAGAAGGAGCCGTTCTTTTGAAAGGCTCTTGATAGCACCCATTGATCTCAATCTACTGATGCTGGCAAAAACCACGGGGGCAATAGTTTTCGGGATTTTTAACGGATTTGTTCCCGTGGGCTTTGCTTTGTTCATGACGCACCTTGGGGGCATCAACTGGCTCCTGGTGCTGGCAACCATTTTTCTTATCGCAGTTACCTCCACTTTTCTGGGCCTTTTTATTGCAGTCTCAGTGCACGAAGTTTTCGAGGCCCAGACTTTTTCAAATTTTTTCCGCTTTCCCATGATCTTCCTCTGTGGCCTTTTTGTGCCCGTGCAAGCCCTTCCCATTTTCCTGAGACCCATCTCTTATGCTATACCTCTCACTTACGGTGCCGATATCCTTAAATCCCTGATCAACGGCAACGGTCACATTGCGTTGGTTACAAGCTTTCTGGTTCTTATCGGTTTTGGCATTGCGCTCTTTACTGTAAGCACCCATAATGTCAAGCGCAAATGGATCTACTAGGAGGCTGCCGAATGGCATCTGAGCATTTTCCAACAGCCTCCGATCAACCCGGTTTTCCGGCAGGCTACTAGAGGCCGCTATGTTTTTTGTTACTGCGACACGGCAGCTTGCTCTGAGGCAGGCAAGTCCAGGGGGCGCCAGGTTTTAGCAATAAGGAGTACACAGAACATTTGCAATTCCGAAGGGATGTCTGCGAAACAAGGCCCCGCATCTATGCTTTTCAAAGGAGGGTCGTTGCCTCTTCCAGGTTCTCAATCTGTTTGCCGAGTGCCGAGGAGTCACTGGCAGCATTGACTATATTCACGAAATCCGGATTCTGGCACAGCCTGGCAACCCCGGCAAGCATTTGAAGGTGCGTATCCACTTTTTCTCCGGGCACAACCAGAGCCAAAACTATTTTCACTGGTTTGCCGTCAATTGAGTCAAAATTCACAGCACGCAAGAGGCGAACCAGTACCAGTGCGGGCCGGCTTGTTTCGTTGCTTGCGGCATGAGGGATGCCGATCCCGTGGCCAATGCCCGTACTCATTGTCTCTTCCCGCTGTTTCATGCCCTCATATAGAAGGGTTGAGTCCTTCACCACCCCTTTGCTTGCAAATGCCTCTGCTACGAACCAAAGCACCGCATCTTTATCATCAAGGGGTACATCCAGGTATATGTTTTCAGGTTGAAGGTATTGGTAAATTTTCATAAGCATAATAAATATCAGGATTTCGACAAAGAGTCAAAAAGATCAGAGTACAGTATTTCTTAAACTATCGTTGACGATACTGTGTTTATGCGCTAAAAGAAGTTTGCTCTACCATCGAAAACACCACGATCTAAACAAACCTTTTTTGGGGGCTCTGCAAATGGAGGGATTGGCATTTTCTTTGGGAAAAGAAGAAGAGAAGGTTTCGCTGGAGGATTTCTATGACCTGGTCATATTCGGGGGGGACCTGCCGGCCTTACGGCTGCAATTTATGCGGCAAGGGCAAGAGTCAAAACGCTCGTTATTGAAAAGGAAGAAGTCGGAGGCAAGGCAGCTACAACCGATGTCATTGAAAACTACCCCGGCTTTCCGGAAGGAATCAATGGACATGCACTTGCCCAGCGAATGGTGGAACAGGCGAAAAAGTTTGGGGCTATAGTTTACAGGGGCACCCCGACGGATGTGCAGCTCAAAAAGCCACCAAGAACTTTCACACTTGATGGAAAGACAGTCTCCTGCAACAGCATTATTATCGCAACAGGCACTTCCCCAAAAAAACTGAATGTTCCTGGAGAGGAAAAACTCAAAGGCCGTGGGGTGTCATACTGTGCCACCTGTGATGGGCCAATCTATGCGAACGAAGATATTGCTGTAATTGGCTGCGGGAATTCAGGGCTCCAGGAGGGCCTTTTTATCCTGAAGTTTGTAAAATCAATCACTTTCGTTGAATTTCTACCCGAGATCCGGGCAGAAAAAATTTTGCTTTACGCAAAAATTTGAGTGCCAGTACTGCGAATTAACCCATGAATTGTTAAACGAAATTGTTGATCTTTCAGACAAGCTAACGCTTCAAACTTATGAGTTTGTTAAGAACAAGGAAATAGCCGAAAAATACGGGGTGGATAAGATTCCCGCCATAGTCATCGAGGGGGGAAAAGACTACGGGATCCGTTTCTACGGAGTTCCGGCCGGATATGAGTTTACCACGCTGATCGAAGATATGATTGACGTATCGAGAGGCACAACAAACCTTTCGGCCGAGACAAAAGAACCCCTTAAGAACCTGGAAAAGAACATGCATATTCAGGTCTTCGTAACCCTCACCTGACCTTATTGCCCCCGTCCCGTGCGCACTGCCCATCAAATGGCGATAGAAAGCGAGCGTGTGAGAGGAGACATGATCGAATCAGCTGAATTCCCCCAGCTTGCCAACAAGTATTTTGTTACCGCTGTGCCTAAAGTGGTTATCAACGATGAAGTGGATTTCGAAGGCGCACTCCCAGAGAAAAGCTCCCTTGATAAAGTTCTCGAAGCTGAAGGAGTGGCAAAGAAAACCTGATCGCATGGCATTTTGCTACTAAAGGAATTTGGCTTAATAGCTTTGAAAGAGTGCCGGCAACTGCTCTATTTTCTCAGTATCCAAGGTTTTCGCCTACAAGCTTTACGTGTATGCGATCCTTGATCATGTGCCCTTCAATAATACTCCACATGTTGCAAATTCGCCCTGGCGCGTTACAATCTGTACACAGGCCTGTCTCCACGCAGGGGGTTCCAACGCTGAGGCGAATTGCATTGGCAGGTGCCGCATAATGCTTTACCCGCGCCATAGCAGAATCAAGGTCCGGCGCTACTTTGTTCATACCAACCACCAAGATCACTTTCTTGGGGCCAAAGGTCATCGCCGCAACCCGATTGCCCATACCGTCGAGATTAACAAGTTTGCCGTCAAGGGTGATTGCATTTGAGCTGGCAATCATAATATCAGCGCTCAAGCCTTTCCGTCTGAGGCTGAGACCTTCTTCTGTGGACAGGCTGCTTTGGTATGGGTCGATAAGCTCAACTCCCGGAAGTTTTTGGATTTCTTCCCAAAGACCCATACCTGTTGCGGTCATTGACCCGCACCGAAATACCGTTGACCCCTCCGGTATCATTGCCAGTATTTCTTCCTTTGCCCGGGCAGCAGAAGAAGCGTAACTGCCCTCCATTCGACGTCTCTTGAGATTGGCGATAATGCTCTGGGCTACCTTTTCATTCAATGTGATCTGGTGCGTATCCATATTCCACCTCCATCAACTGTTTTTCTGTTGGGCCCAACAGCCTTGCATTGTGAAGAACAATGTGGAGGATTCTGTCAAAGTTTTCTCCAAAAATCAAATTTTTCCGGTCAACCCGGACATCAAGCCCGGATTTGACAGCCAAGCCGAATTTAACTATGTTTCCCGTTTCAAGATGGGGCCCGCTTCACAGCAGAGAAAAGACATCTCGCTGAAAAATATGCTCATTGCTCGGGAGCATAAACACCAATTGAGGGTCAAACTTAAATTTATTACACTTAGGGGCGCATGAAATACCACGCCTTGTGGGAAAGTACCCATATATAGACTAAGGATTTCTGATCCCACCTATTTTCTAGATTGCCGCACATCAAGGCGGTTTCAGATCTCTTTAAAACCCGTTCTGCTCTGTGTCCCGGGTTACTCAGCCAAGGCATGCTTGAGGGAAATGGGAGAAAATGTGAAGCGGATGGCAAGAAAGCAAAAAGGGGCTGCAAGTCGCTGATATCCCTTGCAGACCCTTGGCATTTCAGTGGAGGCGGCAACCGGATTCGAACCGGTGAATAACGGTTTTGCAGACCGCTGCCTTAGCCACTTGGCTATGCCGCCCCTGAGAGGCCCCTGAAAAACGCTCTCTTTTGTCCGATTTCCGCGTCAGACTCAAATTCTAACCAGCATGAGGCTGGTCAATCCTCAAAATACTCCAAATGTATTCCTCCGGTTAGAATTTTCGCCTTCCTTGAACTTTAACAAAACCGAGTATTTTTCAAAGGCCTCTTTCTGAACAAATGGAGCGGGAAACGGGACTCGAACCCGCGACAACCACGTTGGCAACGTGGGGCTCTACCAACTGAGCTATTCCCGCATGCATACCATTTTAAGGCCTCAAAGCACTTTGTCAACAAAAATCAGGAGGGATTTCTGGGCAAAAGCACACGATAAAATTCTTTAAAATATGCCCATGCAGACCAAAGAGTAAAAATAAGTGCTGCCCACAACAGGACCATGCCAACTTTATGAAAATTGAGCCCTATGTATTTGTAGTGAAGGCAGAGAAATGCTGTTGCCAGGGATTGGAAAAAGGTCTTGTATTTCCCAAGTGAGCTTGCCTGCATTACAGTCCCTTCCATTACAGCAATACCGCGCAGCCCGGTGACAGCCATCTCCCTGGCAACGATCAGCATAACAATCCAGGCCGGAATCCGGCCAAGCGGAATAAGCATTATCATTGTGACCGAAACCAGAATCTTGTCAGCCATTGGATCCAGGAACTTCCCAAGCTTTGTGACATCCCCCCGGCGCCTGGCGAAAAAACCATCCAGAAGGTCTGTAACAAAGGCCGTTCCAAAGAAAAGCGCAGCAAGAAAACTGCCGAGCTTTCCTGGAAAATAAAGGCATATTAGCACCGCCGGAATACAGGCCAGCCTGAATAAAGTGAGTGAATTCGGCAAATTAAATGCGGCTTTTCTGGGGGCATCCTTTTTCATTTCCGCTCCACCCAGGGATCAAACTTTTCCCAGCGCAGCTTTTTATCTTTTCCCGGAATTATACTGGCTGTAGTAGTACAGGACCTTTTTAACAAATGCTCTAGTTTCAGGAAATGGAGGGATACCCTGGTACTGTTCAATGCTCTCCGGTCCAGCGTTATACGCTGCCAGGGCGAGTTTCCTGTTCTTAAAACGCTTGAGCATGAGGCTCAAATACCGGGTTCCCCCAAAAATATTCTCTTCAGGGTTAAAGGGGTCCTCCACCTTCATTCGGTCCGCCGTATTAGGCATGAGCTGCATCAGTCCCTTTGCACCTTTTTGGGAGACAGCCCTGTGATCAAAGTCTGACTCAGCTTTTATCACAGCTTTAATAAGCGAGGGGTCAACATTGAACTTCTTCGAAGCCTGCACTATGATTCCCTCGTAGTCCTTAATGTATTGAGACACTTTCTTGCGGTAGGTCCGGATATAGAGTTTATACCTTTTATCATTTTTCACGTTTGTAAAATGCCAGACCCCGTTTTTGTCGCGATAACGATATATATCACCTGCGGCTGTGCTCAGGGCAAGTAGCACAAGAAGCGAACAAATTCCTGTAGCATAAATACAGCGTAGCGAAAACATTTCTAGCCCACTTTTTTCCAGTCAGCCAGGAATTTCTCCAGTCCAATACCGGTTAGTGGATGATTTATTAGATGCTCCATAACCCCATATGGCATTGTGGCAATATCTGCTCCCATAAGGGCAGCATCCAAAACGTGGAGAGGGTTCCTTATGCTTGCCACAATAACTTCCGTGTCATAGCCGTAATTTTCGTATATGGCGATAATCTGCTCCACCAACTCCATCCCCCTGTGGCTTATGTCATCGAGTCTGCCAACAAAGGGACTGATGTATGCTGCTCCTGCTTTGGCTGCCATGAGTGCCTGAACAGGTGAAAAGCAAAGGGTCACGTTGGTCTTTATTCCTTCGGCAGATAGCACTTTTACAGCTTTCAAACCTTCTCTAATCAGTGGAATTTTTACAACAATGTTACCTGCAATTTTCACCAGTTCCTTCGCTTCGGAGATCATCCCTTCCGCATCCCTGCTGACCACTTCAGTATTGACAGGTCCGCTGACTATTCCGCAGATCTCTTCTATCAGTCCTTTGAACTCTCTGCCTTCCCTGGAGATCAGGGTGGGGTTGGTGGTAACGCCATCCAGCAGTCCAAGTTCACTGGCCTTTCTTATTTGCTCAACGTTTGCCGTATCAAGAAAAAATTTCATGATTCCCCCCTCTGTGTTTTCTTTTCTGACTCAAATTTTGAAGCGCACTCCTCGCTGCAAAAATAATATGTTTCCCTGTCGATTGTTCTCTTCACAGCCTCTCGACGCGGTACGTACGTTTTACAATATGGATCCTGCACCATTTCGTCAATGACCCCACCCTCCGGACCTCCACCTACCTGTTTGCCCGGAGTTAACAATCCTTTGAGTAGCCTGTAGAGCAGGTAAGCCAAGAAAAGAAAGATCAAAAATCGAATCATTACCTATTCCTTCAACCGGATAAGGTCGCCGTTTGTGCTGGGAAGATTATCGAGAAGTTTCTCAACGCTCATTCCAAGAACCGGGTGCACCAGGTGCGGAGCAATCTCAGCCAGAGGAACAAGCACGAAGTGCCTAAGGTGCATAAGCGGATGCGGAACGATCAATTTTTGGCTGTTAATAATTTCGTTCCCAAACAACAAGATATCTAAGTCGATTATCCGAGGGCCCCACCTCGTGGTCCTTATTCGACCCATTTGTTTTTCGATCAGAAGCAAATGGTCAATCAATTCTTCTGCAGATATTTCCACCTCCAAACTCAGTGCTCCATTAACATACCATTCCTGCCCTTCAACGCCTACGGGCCGTGTAAGATACCAACCCGAGCACCTGTAAGGTTTGCAGCCCTGAGTCTCAGCTATCATCTGAACTGCTCTGAGGCAGTTGCCACGCTTATCACCAAGGTTTGACCCGATTCCTATGTATGCCTTTTTCATCACTCGCAATGACGGCCACTTTTCACAACCCAGCGGCTTTTATTCTTCCGATGGCTTGTTCCAGCCTTTCTCTTTTCTGGGTTAGAGCTATCCGGAAATACCCTTCCCCCGGTTCACCAAAGCCGTTACCCGGTGTTACAACAACTCCTTTCTCAAGTAAGCGCGTTGCCAGTTGTGCCGAAGAATATCCCTCCGGAGCCCTTACCCACAGGTAAAAGCTGGCTTTCGGGATTTCCAGTTCGAATCCGGCTGCTCGCAGCCCCCCAACCATGAGATCTCTGCGCCTGGTGTATATTTCCCTCATCTCGTCCACGCAGGATTGATCACCACTCAGGGCCTGGATTCCGGCTATCTGGACTGCCCCAAACACACCTGAGTCCACGTTACTCTTTATGGCTCCAAGACCCTCCACTGCCTTTTTATTTCCAACAGCAAAGCCCACGCGCCAGCCAGTCATGTTGTAAGTCTTTGAAAGAGAGTGAAACTCTATTGCGACATCCTTGGCCCCCCGTGCCTCCAGAAAGCTATGCGGGCGATAGCTATCGTAGGCGATTTCGGTGTAAGCTGCATCATGACAAACCAGAATATCGTTCTCCTTTGCAAATGCCACAACCCGCTCAAAGTAGTCCAACTCGGCAACGGCCGCCGTAGGGTTATTCGGATAATTAATGAACATTATTCTAGCCTTCTTGGCCACTTCTGCTGGAATCATGTCAAGGTCAGGGACGAAATGATTGCTCTCCAGCAATGGCATGAAATAGGCGCCACCCCCAGCAAAAAGCGTTGCATTGTGGTAAACCGGGTAACCGGGAGTGGGAATAAGGGAAACGTCTCCAGGGTTAATAAAAGCAAGGGGGAAGTGGGCTATTCCTTCCTTGCTGCCAATCAGTATAATGACCTCATCATCAGGGTTAAGGTCAACACCAAAACGTCTCTTATACCAACCGGCAACTGCTGCCTTGAATTCACGCATCCCATCGTAGGCCGGGTAGCGGTGGGTTGAAGGGTCTTCCACAGCCCTCTTCATCGCCTCTACTATATGAGGGGGTGTGGGAAGGTCCGGATCACCAATGCCCAAGTCAATGATATCTATCCCCGAGGCTTTAACCTCCGCTTTTTTCTTGTCAATCTCCTTAAAAAGATAAGGAGGAAGTTTTCTTATTCTTTCCGCTTTGTCGAAAATACCCATCCTTAACCTCTTTTTCCTTCACGCATACAGGTTGTCCTTCCCTGCTCTAGAATCTCTCCTTCTTATCAGCACGCCAAGCCACATCGTAATTCATTATGAACTTCCCCGCCGCAAGCAGCGGGGTATCAATCGGAAACCATCTTAACCGTCCCAAGGGGCGGGGAATCAAACCCTTGTCCGCCTCTGGCGGATTGAAGGGTGGAATGCCTTGAGCCTAAGGGGTAGGGCGGCAGGTGACTCGCAGGTGCTTTAGAACCTTGTTACTTGAGACCCAAAACATCCTGCATATCATAAAGACCGGGTGGTTGATCAATGATCCAGGCTGCAGCCTTCAGTGCACCGCGCGCAAAGTTGTCCCTGTTGTGCGCTCTGTGGATCAATTCCAGCCTTTCCCCAATCCCGCCAAACATTATGGTATGCTCTCCGGTGATATCGCCTGCGCGCCATGTTTGGATACCGATCTCTTTATCAGTTCTCTCCCCAATTATTCCCTTTCTCTGGTAAACTGCAACTTCTTCTAGGTTGCGATTCGTGGAAGAGGCAAGTATCTGTGCAAGGCGCATCGCAGTGCCACTTGGGGCATCTTTCTTGAGCCGGTGGTGAACTTCCAGGATCTCCATGTCATAGTCATTGCCAAGAAGTTTCGCCATGTCACCAGCTATTTTGAACATCACGTTGACCCCAACGCTCATGTTAGGCGACATGACACAGCGGATAGTCTTTGCGATATCCTGTACTTCCCTGAGCAAGTCAGCACTTATGCCAGTTGTACCAATAACCATTGCAAGCCCGTGGGATGCAGCCTCCTTCATGTTCTGTAACGTGGCCTCAGGCGTCGTAAAATCAATCAATACCTCCCCCGAATCTATGACATCCCTCACTGACCCGCTGATTTTCATCCCAAGGCGTCCAGAGCCGGCAACTTCTCCCGCATCCTGCCCTACACTTTGATGATCAGGCCGCTCAAATGCGCCCGTGAGCTCAAAGTCCCGGCTCCTGATGATCGCATTAATAATCCGCCCTCCCATCCGTCCGGCAGCGCCGGCAACAATCACTTTTGTCATGTTCCCCCTCTCCGTCTTTGAATGTCAATCGGTTCAAAGTCCTGGCAAAGCGCAATGCCGCTTCCCACAAGGTGCGCGCGAGGCCATGGTAAAGTCTCCCTTTTTCTTCCTCAATTTATCAGCCCGTAGTCCTTGAGGGCTTTCTTCAGTTTGTCAAGGTTCGCCGGGGCCATCGGGCATAAAGGAAGCCTCATTTCGCCGTCAATTTTCCCCATTAAAGCCAGGGAGGTTTTAACGGGAATCGGATTGGTTTCAAAAAACATTGCCCGGCACAAGGGGTACAATTTATAGAAAAGCTCCCTTGCTCGTTCAATCTCCCCATTTTCATAGGCATTTACCATTTCCGCAGTATCTTTTGGAACTATGTTCGCCACCACGGATATCACGCCTTTACCTCCGATCGCAAGCACCGGGAGGGTAAGATTGTCATCACCTGAGAGAAGGGTAATTTTTTCACCTGCAAGTTGTACGATGTCCGCCATCTGGCCCAAATTCCCCGATGCTTCCTTGACTGCTACAATTTCCGGCAGCTCGGCCAGACGCGCCACTGTCTCAGGGAGCATATTAAGCCCTGTTCTCCCCGGTACATTGTAAAGCACCTGGGGAAGGGCAACTGCCTTGGCAATTGCCTTGAAGTGCTCATAGAGGCCCTGCTGAGTGGGCTTGTTGTAATACGGGGTGACTTGAAGCGTCGCGTCCGCACCACTTTTCTTGGCATGCTCTGTCAGCTCTATAGCTTCCGCCGTGCTGTTACCCCCGGTGCCTGCAATAACGGGAACTCTTTTGTTTGCGGCCTGGATGGCAATATCAATGACCCGGCTGTGCTCTTCCATGCTCAAGGTCGCTGACTCTCCGGTGGTACCGCACGGTACAATTGCGCTTGTTCCGTTTTCTATCTGAAATTCAATCAGTTCGCGGTACTTCTCCTCGTCCACCTGCCCGTTTTTAAACGGCGTTACTATGGCCACAATGGATCCTTTAAACATGATGCCCTCCTCTTTTGAAAAAAGTAGATTTAACGGCTTCCTAAAGAGCCTCTTCGTTTAACCTGCCCTCATAAATGAGAGAGGTAGTTCCTTCAAGCCACACCTCCTCAAACAACATGCCTTTTTTCTTGAAATAGATTTTCAGCTCCTCTCCCCCCCGGGTCTTTACTCTTACCGGGGAATGGACCATATCCCTGGCTGACGCCACCACTGCCGAGGCAATTGCACCTGTGCCACAGGCAAGGGTTTCGTCTTCAACCCCCCTTTCATAAGTCCTCATCTCTATCAGGTCAGAGGAAACAATATTGATGAAGTCTGCATTAGTGCCGGCCGGAGAAAAACTCGGATCAATCCTAACAGCCCTTCCCTGCTCAACAACAGGGTGGGCTTCAAGGTTATCAACTTGCACGACTACATGAGGAACCCCTGTGTTGACAAAGTCAACACTCTTCCACCCGGGTTTATGCTGGATGTCAATGTCGGTTTCAAGCCCAGAGGGAGACGGCGTCAGAACCTTTACCATCCTGCCCGCCACTTCAGCGGAGACCGGTCCGGCAAGAGTTTGAAACGTCATTTTCTGCCCTGCAATTCCTTTCATAAAAGCGAAGCGTGCAACGCATCGTGCCCCATTTCCACACATCTCCGCTTCGCCCCCGTCAGCATTTAAATAATGCCAGCGAAAATCGTAATTCTGTGATTCGCTCACAAAGATCGTGCCGTCAGCGCCAACCGACTCTCTTCGCCTGCACACCTTTCTGGTAAAGCTTCCCATTTCATCTTCAGGAACCCTTCCCTGGCGGTTGTCAATGAGGATGAAGTCGTTTCCGCTGCCGCTCATTTTCCAGAACTCAATCATGTATATCCCTCTTGTGTAAGTTCCTCCACTTTAGAAAATCGGGGATTGTTTCTCCCCTTACAAGATCTTCATATGTCTCCCTGGACCTGATTACGTAATAGTTTTCACCCTTGACCATGACCTCTGCAGCACGGGGCCTGGAATTGTAGTTCGATGACATACTGAACCCATAGGCTCCAGCGCTCATAACCGCCATCAATTCACCTACCTCAAAGGCCGGAACCTCCCTGTCCCTGGCCAAAAAATCGCTGGACTCACAAATGGGACCTACAATATCGGCCTTAATCTTCTTGTGATCTTTGAATTTAACAGCTTGAATGGCATGAAATGACCCGTAAAGGCTTGGGCGTAGTAAATCATTCATGGCTGCATCTACGATGACAAAAGTTTTCTCCGGGGTCTTCTTGGTATAAAGAGTTCTTGTCACAAGGATGCCCGCGTTGCCCACAATAACTCTTCCCGGCTCCAGTATTACAGTAAGCTCCTGGGTATCCAGTTCTGCCTTGACTGCCTGCCCATACTCCCGAGGATGGGGAGGGGTTTCTTTATCATACGTAATACCAAGTCCTCCACCCAAGTCGAGATAACTGATATTAATGCCCGCATCGCGTAAGCTGACTATAAGTTTCTTGAGCCTGCGCAGAGCCTCCACAAAAGGGCTGATCAGGGTAACCTGGGAGCCAATGTGACAGGAGATGCCCGCCACTACCAGATTTCTTAGTCCGGCAGCAACAGTATACTCCTCGAGTGCATCCTTTATATCAATGCCAAACTTATTTTCCCTAAGACCAGTGGAGATGTAGGGGTGAGTTTGAGGGTCAATATCAGGGTTAACCCTGATTGCCACGCGCGCCTTTTTGCCTAGCTTCCCGGCGACCTGGTCGAGCAGCAGCATCTCCTGGGAAGATTCCACGTTGAACATCAGTATATCTGATTTAAGGGCGTACTCAATATCTTCGACTCTTTTTCCCACTCCTGAATACACTATTTTCCCGGGTTCTATCCCGGCCCGCAGCGCCCGAAAGAGCTCACCTCCTGATACTATATCCGCACCCCCACCTTCAAGAGCAAACAGTCGCAAGATTGCCAGGTTGGAGTTGGATTTTACAGAAAAGCAGGTCAGATGCGCTACGTCTTGAAATGCACCGTCAAAAGCCTTGAAGTGCTGTCTGAGCGTCGCGTGGGAGTAAAGGTAAAGCGGGGTACCAACCTCATCTGCTATATTAGAGACAGGAACCTCTTCACAGCAAAGCTCATTTCCTTTGTACTGAAAATGGTGCATAATTTATTGCCTCTACCTCACAACAATCTTCAGAGTGCCGGAACGAGGCCCAAGAGTTCCTTCCGGCCCGATAAGCTGTACCTTAAAAAAGTAAACCTTCGGCCTCGAATGTATTGGAAAACGGCACAAGAAATTCTCGCCACTTGCCACTTCTTCCCCAAACTCCCTGTAGGCTCTAAACAGCAATGGGCAGCCCTCGCAGGGCTTATCGCTAAGTGGGTAAGTGACATAGTAAACCCTTGCACCTTTAACCATAGCAGCTTTCTTCTCGGCTCTGCTCAGGTCCATGATCTTCCCTTCCAGAAAAACCGCATCCCTTTCGCATTTTCCGCGTAGATCCACTACACTGAGGTTAAAGGTTTTCTGTGGTAAGAACGGGGGGCCTTTCTTACCACAGGAAAGACCTCCGAGCAAAACTCCTCCCACCAGCAAAAACATCACAAGCTTTAACAGCTTCAAGACTCCAGTTCCCTTATCGCTTTCTTGAGCTTTCTTTTCACAGCCGAATGGCCGGTGCCTCCGTATAAGCTCCTCCTTTTCACGCTCTGGACAGGGTCAAGCCATTTCTTCACGTCATCTTCTATAAGATTGGAAAAGCCCTTCATTTGTTCTATGCTGAGCTCACTTAACTCAATGTTCCGATCCGCGGCAAAAAGGACCATCTTCCCCACGAGCTCGTGAGCATTCCGAAACGTTGCACCCTTCCTAACAAGGTAGTCAGCCAGGTCAGTAGCCACAAGATGACCTTCATTCACTGCCTTTTTCATCTGGTGCGCATTAAACACGATCTCCTTTAAAAGCCGTGTGAGCATAGCAATGCATTCTTCAACAGTGTCCACCGTGTCAAAAAGCGCTTCTTTATCTTCCTGCATATCCTTGTTATAAGCAAGCGGGAGACCTTTCATCACGGTAAGTAACGCCATCAGGTGCCCGTAAACCCTTCCCGTCTTCCCCCTGACAAGCTCAAGCAAATCAGGGTTTTTTTTCTGCGGCATGATACTGCTTCCAGTGCAAAAAGCATCGGGCAGGGTGACGAAATTGAACTCTCTTGTAGACCAAAGGATAACCTCTTCACTGAGGCGGCTTAGATGCATCATAAGCACTGATGAAGCAAAAAGAAATTCGAGAACAAAGTCACGATCACTCACTGCATCCATGCTGTTTTCAGAAATGCCCGCAAAACCTAATTCTTTTGCGGCCATTTTCCGATCAAGCTTGAAGCTTGACCCTGCCAGTGCCGCACTTCCCAGGGGAAGTATACTAGCTCGTTTAAGATTGTCAGAAAACCTCTGCCTATCTCTTTTGAGCATCTCGTAATAAGCCAGCAGATGGTGGGCAAGAAGGACCGGCTGCGCACGCTGCAGATGCGTGTAACCTGGAATAATAACCCCGAAATTCTTTTCTGCAGTTCGGATCAATGCTCTTTGCATTTCCTTAATCAGGGATTTAATCCTCTCGCCAGCCTCTCTCACGTAAAGACGCATATCGAGACTGACTTGATCATTACGGCTTCTGCCTGTGTGAAGCTTTTCTCCAGTTTCTCCCACTTTCTCAACCAGAGCCCTTTCTACAAAGGTATGGATGTCTTCGCTCCCCTCGTCAATAGAAAGCTCTCCACTCTCAATTTCCCTTTTCATCTTTTCAAGCGCATCTATTATGCGCGAGGCTTCCCTGTCCGAAAGAACGCGCTCCTTGGCCAGCATTCGACAATGGGCAATGCTCCCCTGAATATCCTGAGCATAAAGCCTCTTGTCAAAACGTATTGAGGAATTGAAGCGATCAAGAAGATCGTCGGTTTTTTCTCGAAAGCGGCCTCCCCATAGCTTTTTTTGAACCATATCCACGCCTTTCCATCAGCTTTCTTGAGAGTCGCAAATTTGATGGCTTCGTAAAAAGTCCAATTTCTGCGTTGCACTTCGTCTCGTTGTGATTGCGGCGTACGCTAAGTACGCCTCATCACACGAGCCTCGTGCGCCTTGACCTTAAAGCTTTTTACTTTGCCGTCCCAATTTTGAGTCCTGCCGAGTTCGGCAAGTTTTGGAAAAACACCTTTTGCTATTCCTATGCACTCAATTCCTCCCCAAGGGCTTCACAAAGACGGTCAATCTCAGCCTCTTGTATTATGAGCGGTGGGACAAATCGGAGCACTTTCTCCTGCGCCGCATTGATCAGGAACCCTTTTTCAAGGCAAGAATCAACAATCGGGGCTGCAGGTCGATCCAGCTCGACTCCTATGATCAAGCCAAGCCCTCTTATCTCTTTAATAGTACTGCAGCTCTTTTGAAGTTCTTCAAGTCTTCCCCTGAAGTAAGCCCCCATCTTGCTGCAATGATCAATCCAGCCATCGTTTATGAGACTGTTTAAGACAGCCTTGGAAACAGCACTCACAAGGGGAGTTCCCCCAAAAGTGGATGCATGGCTTCCCGGGCCAAAAGCGCTGCTCATCTCCTCGATGCTCAACATCGCACCAATAGGCAGTCCGTTTCCGAGCGCCTTTGCCAGGGTCATTATATGAGGACTCACCCCGTAGTGCTCGTAGGCAAAAAGTTTTCCTGTGCGACCCATTCCCACCTGAACTTCATCAAATATCAGCGTCACATTTTTCCTTTCACATATCTCCTTAACCCCTTTTAGATAATCAGGAGCGGGACAAACAACACCCCCCTCTCCCTGGATTGGCTCCAACATAACTGCACAGGTGGAACTTCCGACAGCTTTCTCAAGCGAAGCAAGATCGTTGAAAGGTACAAACTTAAATCCATTGAGGAGCGGATCGTACCCTTTCTGGATTTTCTCCTGTCCCGTAGCTGAAAGAGTTGCCATTGTCCGCCCATGAAAAGAGCCAACCATTGAGATTATTTCATGCCTACCTGCGCCGTGTTTCTCTCGGGAGTACCTTCTTGCCAGCTTTATAGCCGCTTCGTTAGCCTCGGCACCACTGTTACAGAAAAACACTCGATCCGCGAAGCTGTTTTGGACCAAAAGTTCCGCCAGCTCTACCTGAGGCCTCGTGTAGTAGAGGTTGGAGACGTGCACCAGTGTCTTTGATTGAATTTCCAGCGCCTTGCTCACTACAGGTGAGCTGTGCCCAAGTGCGCAAACAGCAATCCCTCCAACAAAATCAAGGTATTCTTTACCGTCTTCATCCCAGACTTTGCAGCCCTCGCCTTTCACGAACACAACAGGTGGCCGCTTGTAAGTTGGAAAAAGATACTTTTCAGCAAGAGTTACCGTATTCTTTTTCTGATCATCTTTGTTCATAACCTGCATTCCTCCGGAAATGAGTGGCTTATAGCCATAGCCAGTTTACCGCTCGCACACAGGAGGCGTTAGTGACTGCAAATCCACAAATGAATTTTAGGCACTCTTAAGTTTCCAATTCAAAAATGAGAATTTTTGCGCAAGGTCAAGGAAATCAAGGGATTGCGCAAAAAGGCCATTTATGGATGGAAACTAGTGAACTATTTCCGTGCCCACACCACCTTTAGTAAATATCTCAAGGAGTATCGCGTGCTCTTTTCGGCCGTCAATAATGTGGGCTTTCTTAACCCCGCCTTTGAGCGCCTCCAGGCAGCAATTGATTTTCGGTATCATCCCCCCTTTAATTGTACCCTCATCAATGAGCTTGCGGGAGTCTTTCAACTTTATCGTGGATATCAATCTTCCTTCCTTATCTAGTACTCCCTCGGCATCTGTAAGCAAAATCAACTTTCTTGCTTTTAACGAAGCGGCGATGCTCCCGGCCACCAGATCGGCATTGATGTTATACGTTTCCCCTTTCTTGCCAGATCCCACAGGGGCTATCACCGGGATAAACTGGCTTGCCAGAAGATCAAGCAGTATACGGTTGTTGACCGAGGTTATTTCACCCACCATGCCCATGTCTATGATCTCAGGAGGCTGGTTATCATTCTTTTTTCTATAGTATTTCATTTTCTTTGCCGTGATCAGGTTTCCGTCTTTACCGGAAAGCCCCACTGATTGGCCGCCATTGCGATTAATAAGAGTCACAATCTCTTTGTTGACTTTCCCGGTTAGAACCATTTCCACAACATCCATTGTCTGTTTGTCGGTAACGCGCATGCCGTCTACGAACTTAGACTCAATGGAAAGTTCTTTTAAAAGATTCCCGATCTGTGGTCCTCCTCCATGAACCACGATCGGGTTGAGGCCCACGTATTTCATCAAGATAATATCCAAGGCGAAATTCTTTTTAAGTTTTTCATCCACCATTGCATGTCCACCGTATTTAACAACAATGGTGGCATTATTAAACCGCCTAATGTAAGGAAGAGCCTCGATCAGCACCTTAGCTCTATCTTTTTGCTCTACACTCATCTTTGCCGCCTTGCGAAATTTGCTTCTTGCGGACAGGCATTTGCGCCTAGTCCTGTTTTTCTACCGGATCAAAGTTCCTGGAGGAAACTTCTTCTGGCACTTTCTTTCCTTTTACAAGGGTCTTTTTAAACCGGAAACCTTCTTTTGCCCAAAGTCTATCTATGGATGAGAGCTAGAGTATGTACTGGCTCAAGTTTTCGTCTTCAAGAATATCTTTTAACTTATCTGATACGTATTTCCGGTCTATGACTATCTTGTTTTCATCCATATCGGGAGCATCAAAGGAGATCTCGTCCAGCAGTTTCTCCATTACCGTATGGAGCCGCCTGGCGCCGATATTTTCCATGCGCTCGTTGACTTTGCTGGCAATGGATGCGATCTCTCTGACTGCGGATTCTTCAAATGACAATTCGATTCCCTCTGTTTCAAGGAGCGCTTTGTATTGGGTTATGAGGGCGTTCTTAGGCTCTTTTAGAATCCGCACAAAGTCTTCTTCTGTCAAGGAGTCCAGCTCCACCCGGATGGGGAAGCGTCCCTGGAGCTCAGGCAAAAGATCTGAAGGCTTGCTAACATTAAAGGCGCCGGCTGCTATGAATAAAATGTGATCAGTCTTGACCATGCCGTACTTGGTAGTCACCGTGGAACCCTCCACAATTGGTAAAAGGTCTCGCTGCACCCCCTCCCTTGAAACATCGGGACCATATTTGGAGTCAGACCCTGCTACCTTGTCCAGCTCGTCAAGAAAAATGATGCCGTTTTGTTCCGTCATCCTGACCGCTCTTTCAGTCACCTTTTCCATGTCAATGAGTTTCTGGGACTCTTCCTGAAAAAGAAGCTCCAATGCTTCAGGGATTTTTACCCTCCTCTTCTTTTTCCGGGTAGGGAAGATGTTTCCAAAAACCTCCTTGATGTTGAACTCCATCTCCTCAAGTCCGGCACCGGAGAAAATCTCAACCATCGGGATATTCTTGTTGGCAGTTTCAAGCTCCACGTAGCGATTATCAAGCTTGCCGCTTCGAAGGAGTCGTCTCAGCTTTTCCCTGGTCGAATCAGCTTCTGCCTTATCTGCTCGCACGACCTCCAGAACTTTTTCCCTGTCCCCTTCATCTCCTTCTTGAGCCTCTTCCCTCCTCCTAGGGAGTAGAATATCAAGGAGCCTTTCCTCTGCCAGCTCCTGTGCCTTTATTTTCACCTTTTCCTGCTCTTCTTTTTTGGCCATATTAACTGCCAGCTCCGTAAGGTCTCTGATCATAGATTCCACATCGCGGCCGACATAACCCACTTCAGTGAATTTTGTGGCCTCAACTTTGAGAAAAGGTGACCTTGCCAAGTTTGCCAGACGCCTGGCAATCTCCGTTTTTCCCACCCCTGTAGGGCCAATCATGATAATGTTTTTTGGAGCAATTTCATCCCTCAGCTCTTTCGGCACCTGCTGCCTTCTCCACCTGTTTCTGAGCGCAACAGCCACCGAGCGCTTCGCCTGATCCTGCCCCACGATATATTTGTCCAGCTCTGAGACAATCTCTCGCGGAGTAAGGACCTTTACCAGATCATCTTTGAAATCCTTTGCCATATGCTTATTCCTTTTCCCCGATTTCCCGGACAACAATCTTTTCATTCGTGTAAACACAAATGGAGGCAGCTATTTTCATGGCCTCCCGGGCAATGGATAAAGCATCGAGGTTGGAGTGCGCAAGCAAAGCACGCGCGGCCGCCAGAGCATAAGGTCCGCCAGACCCTATTGCCGCAACCGACTCATCCGGCTCAATAACGTCCCCTGTGCCCGAAATTATCAGCGTATGTTCTCGGTCCATGGCAAGAATCAAGGCTTCCAATCTTCTCAGAATCTTATCGGTTCGCCAGTCTTTTGCCAGTTCTACGGCAGCCCGAGTCAGGTTCCCTTTGTACTGTTCCAGCTTACCCTCCAGTCTCTCAAACAGGCTAAATGCATCAGCAGCCGTACCCGCAAAACCAACGAGTACAGAATCTTTATACATAAAGCGCACCTTCGTGGCCTTGTGCTTCATTATCGTTTCGCCGAGACTCACCTGGCCGTCTCCCGCCATCACGGATCTCCCGTCTTTTCTTACTGCCAGAATCGTGGTAGCCCTGATAGGGTCCTTTAAGGTCATAGCTTCTCCTCTTTTGCCGCTGCCTTTTCCGCCACTATTTGCTCCGCGGATGGGCCTTGTCGTAGACCTCCATGAGCCTGTCCAGGCTCACATGAGTATATTTCTGGGTGGTAGAAAGACTAGTGTGGCCGAGGATTTCCTGAACCGACCTCAGATCTGCACCCCCGTCCAGCAAATGGGTGGCGAAGGTGTGCCTCAGTGAGTGAGGTGTTATCTGCCTTGCCATCACACCCTGTCTATCATACTTTTCCACAATCTTTTCAACCCCTCTTGCGCTGAGCCGCTCTCCTCGAAAATTCAGAAAAAGGGGAGAGTCTCTAAGATCCGCCTGCTTTTTCTTTCTCATGGGCATGGTGGAATCAATGTATTCTCTCAATGCTTTAATGGCCTCTCTTCCCACTGGTACGACTCTCTCTTTATTACCTTTTCCCAGAACTCTGATCACGCGCTGGTTGTAATCAATGCTGCATAAGTTGAGGCCCGTAAGCTCGCTTACCCTTATCCCGGATGAGTAGAGCACTTCCAAAATGGCCCGATCCCTGAGACCAAGCGGCTTTCTCTTGTCAGGTCTTTCAAGGAGCCTGAACATTTCATCTACAGGGAGATAGGCTGGAATGTATTTTTCTATCTTTGGACTCGATACCTCTGCCGCAGGATTGGATTTAAGGGTTCCTTTCCTCTCTAGAAACGAAAAGAAGGATCTCAACGCTGAAAGCCTGCGCGCAATTGAGGATCGGCTGTAGCGCCCGTAAAGATCGCTCAGGTACTCCCTTACAAGATAAAAATCAAGTGATTCAAGAGATTGCTCACCTTTTTGTGAGCCTGCCTGCAATGCTCTCTTTTCCAAAAAAGACTGAAAATCCCTCAGATCAATTCCATAGTTACGAATCGTGTGCTGAGAATACCCCTTCTCCGTCTTAAGGGAATTCAAAAACTTATCTATGAGTTGGCCTATACTCACTTTCTTCTATTATCTCTGCTCAATAATATGGAATAAAGGCTATGAAGTTAGTGCTTTCTTTTATGAATTTACTAAACTAACATAATTGCCGTAAATCTCAATGAAAAAATCTCTTCTTCATTCTTCACTTGACTTTAGTGATATGCTTCATATAGTTTAAGGATTTTGGTAAATTTATCTTCCCGTTGGAACCCCACAATTTTCCGCGAGCTTTTCTTGCCGGTTGTGGGATTTTTCAATAGAATCTTTGCAGAATGTAAATTCTAATCTAAGGTCCCAAGGAGTGTCGGACCCTGGTCTAACGGTAGGTATTTCCGAATCTTCCCATTGCAGTCAAATCATGCTGCGGGGCAATGCCTTGAAAGGAACTTTGACATGGAAAGAAAGAGCGAACAGCTGAGAAACGTAGGTCTTGTAGCCCACGTGGGCTCAGGAAAAACATCCCTTGCCGAGGCCATACTTTTTAACGGCAAATTGATTAACAGGCTCGGCAGGGTGGACGATGGCACCTCCCAAATGGATTTTGAGCAAGAGGAGATAAAGAGAAAAATCACTATCAGCACTTCGTTTCATCACAGTAACTGGAAAAAGCACATCATAAATGTCATAGATACGCCGGGAGACGATAATTTTCTCTCTGATACAAGGTCCTCCCTCCAGGCTGCTGATGGCGTCGTTGTCCTAGTGGATGCCACGGCCGGAGTGAAGGTCGGAACAGAGAAAGCTTGGAACTTTGTGGATGAACAGAACCTCCCCCGGATCGTTTTCATCAACAAGATGGACCGGGAACGAGCGGATTTTGGGGGAACTGCAAAAGAAATCTCCCAAGCGTTTGACGTGAAAGGGACTCCTGTCTTCCTGCCCATAGGCTCAGAGGATAAGTTTGAAGGTCTCGTTGATATAATCAGGATGAAGGCATACCACTACAAAAAGGATGGAACAGGAGAATACGAAGAATCTGCACCTCCTGAGGAAATGGAAACAGAGATCCGTGATTGGAGAGAAAAGGCGATCGAAAACATCGTAGAAGTTAATGACGACCTCATGGAAAAATATCTTGAGGGCGAGGAACTGCCTTTAGAGGAACTGGAGAGGACATTTGTTGAGGGCGTTAAATCAGGGCTTCTGGTTCCAATTCTCTGCGGGTCCGCCGTGCTGAATATTGGAGTGCTGCAATTAATGAACCTTATTGTGGAGTGCCTTCCATCGCCTCTTGAAAGAAAACTCCCACCTGCCTTAAGGCCTGGAACCGATGAAACAGTTGAGAGAAAACCAGACCCTCAAGCTCCGTTTTCCTCCATTGTCTTTAAAACAATTGCCGACCCTTTTGCAGGCAAGCTCAGCATCCTAAGAATTTTTTCAGGCACACTCACGCCTGACTCCGTCATCTATAACCCTAACAGAGAGACTGTTGAAAAGTTCGGGAACATTTTCTTCCTCGAAGGCAAGAACCAAAAATCTGTGCAGTTGGCTGTCCCCGGGGACATAGTGGCGCTGGCTAAGCTGAAGGAAACGCAAACGGGCGACACTCTGTGTGACCAAAACGATCCGATCATCTTTAAGGCCACAGAGCCACTCCCCCCTGTCATATCCTATGCTGTAGAAGCCAAAGTAAAAGGGAGCGAGGACAAGGTCTTCACCTCTCTTGCCAAGCTACTTGAAGAGGATCCCACGCTGAGGCTGGAGAGAGACCAGGCCACATCTGAGATAATCCTTTCAGGTACAGGGCAAATTCATCTGGAGACAACGTGTGAGAAACTTAACCGCAAGTTCGGAGTTGAAGTCAATCTTAAACCGGCAAAAGTTCCCTACAGGGAAACCATCAAGTCGCCTGTTAAAGGGGTGATATACAGGCACAAGAAGCAGACGGGGGGCAGGGGCCAATTCGCCGAAGTTCATTTCGACATCTTCCCGCTGGAAAGAGGTGCAGGGTTTGAGTTTGAAGAAGCTCTCGTGGGCATGAACGTGCCGAGAAACTTTGTTCCTGCTGTTGAAAAAGGGCTGCACGAGGCTCTGAAGACTGGTGTTGTGGCAGGCTACCCACTTGTTGACCTCAAGGTGCGTTTTTATGATGGAAAGTCCCATGATGTGGACTCCTCAGAGATGGCTTTCAAAATAGCTGCCAGTATGTGTCTTAAGAAAGGGGTCCAGGAAGCAAAGCCCGTTATTCTTGAGCCCATTGTGGGAATGGAAATTAAGGTTCCAGAAGATGTTATGGGCGATGTTATGGGTGATCTCAACAGCCGTCGCGGCAGAGTGCTGGGCGTGGACAGCGAGGGCAAATACCAAATCATAAAGGCTCGTGCCCCACTGGCGGAGGTACTTCAGTATGCCCTTGATCTAAATGCCCTAACAGGTGGAAGAGGCACTTTCAAAATGGAAATGGCTGACTACGAAGAGCTTCCTGCTCAGCTGACCGAGAAAGTCGTTGCTGAGGCCAAAAAGGGAAAGTAACTGTATGAATGAGGTATTTACAGCAGGTATTCTAACTATAAGTGATAAAGCCAGCGCGGGAAAAAGGCAAGATAGCAGCGGCAAAGTCGCCGCCCGGATGCTTGAAAAAGAAGGATTCAGCGTAGTCAAACAGATGATTGTTCCGGATAGCATTGACCGGATCCGGGACACATTACTTGAGTGGGTGGACAGGGAGCGGCTGGCCTTGATCGTTACTTCAGGAGGCACAGGCCTGAGCCCAACTGATGTGACCCCTCAGGCTATGGAAAAGGTCATCGACTATCAGGTCCCGGGAATCGCGGAATCCATGAGGGCTGCCAGCCTTAAGAAAACCCCACATGCCATGCTCTCGCGGGCAATGGCGGGCGTACGAGGAAGCTCATTGATCATCAATCTTCCAGGGAGTCCCGGCGGAGTGGAAGACAATCTGGCCGTTGTACTGCCTGCCCTAAAGCACGCACTCTCCAAGCTTGCGGGAGATACCTCGGAGTGCGCGCCTCCGCCCCAAGCCTAGCCCGCTCTTGCACTCAGGGGGAAACTATAATTTCGTCAATCCATGCAAGGTATTCACGACTTCCTCTCTGCACCGGAACGGCCACAATCTCCGCCACTTCGTAGGGATGAGCAGCCTTGATAGCTTCTTCAAGCTGATCGTAGAGGAAATCTTTGCTCTTTATCAGGCACAGCCACTCATCGGATCGCTCAATCTTTCCCTTCCACCAGTAATCGCTTGTAATCGGCCCTATCACCTGGACACAGGCCGCGAGTTTCTTTTCAAGGACCTCTTTACCGATTTTTTGAGCATCCTCCTTTGTACCGGTTGTTACAAAAACCTGAATATAGCCTCCCATTTCCAACTCCTTCCCTAACTTCCCTGCACATCCATAGTTGCCCGCACTCGCAACACAGCGCCTTTAGCCCATTTCCCGTTTCAGGCCACGTAGGGTGGACAGGGCCATCTCGCTCCACTACCCCTGCCCCCAGTATTCGAGGGAGGGGCATGAAACCTTTTCTGAGTGACCGGCGGCAGGGCGCCATGTTTTGTGACTTATCAGTGGGGGAAACCCCTGGCCAGGTTCTCACCAATTAAGTCAGTCTGAGTTTTTAAGGCACCTCCAAAGATCCCATTGCACACCGTGGTTCTCATATAGACGGTGAGGAGCTGGAACAGTGGGAGGGGGCAAACTTGCCCGCCGTCTTTGTGGCGGGGCTCCCCCGCAGATAAGTCACAAAAAGCACCAGCCCGGGAGACTTGGAACCGAAGAAAAGGTTTTATGGCCCTCCAAGCCTCTCCCTGGTTTCATCAAATTTCCTCGCCACCAGCTTCTCAAACTCCTGACCCAGGAAAGGCCGGTTGGTAAAGAGGCACCACTTGGTGCTTTCCCAATAATCGCTCAGCTCGTGAATATCACTGAGCATTTCAAGAGTGGTGGTTATCTCTTCAAGCTTCTCCCGCTTCAGGTGATCCTTTCTCAGCTCATAAAGATCTGTTAACCTGTGTCTCTGCTCATCAGTAAAGCCAATTTCCAGTGACTGCTCAAGAAGATCTTCGTAAAGCCTATGCACCCTGGCAAAATCCTTCTCTGCCCCCATTTGCCTTTTTGTCTCATTCAGCATCAGGTCTATGATTTGTTTAAGCCTCTGGTTGAACGCTTTCTCAAGCTCCAGTTCATAGTCCTCAGTAAAAAAGGGGGTAGCTCTTAAGGATTTTAGAGTTGAGTGAAAGTAATTCTTAAGCGCATCGACACTGTTTATGGAAGACATGCGGGAGATCTTACGTGCGATATTGATCCTGTCCACAAAATCAATCGCTACAACTCGCTTAGGGTCATTCCTGGTGAGAACAATCCCTGTTTTTGATTTGAAAAGGTAGTTTAGCCAGGAGGCGTCTTCCCAAATTTGTTGTATGGACAGGCTGTTAAGAGAATCGTTAACCGCTTCGTAGCGTTTCTCTATTTGCTCCGCCATCCCAGTGAAATCCAAGTATACCGGCCTGCTGTTCTCCTTTAGCTTCTTTGAAGACATCACAGCTAGCAGGAGAAGCTTGACCAGATTCGGGTAGTTCAAGAACTTGCTCACTTCTTCAAAGCCAAACACGCGGATCCGGTCCTCGATGAGCTGTTCCAGCACAAAATGTCTGGCCATTTCAGGGAGAAGCTGGAGACCATTATAGATTCTCAGAGCTTCAAACAGCTCCTTTTCAAAGGTAGCATAACCGATCCCTGTAAAATTCCTTTTCCTGTAAATGTATTTTAGTGGCACCTTTAACATCATGTTGGCAAGGTCAACATATTCAGCATACCTTACCCCCCTCAGCCTGAAAATCCTTTCCATGGCATATATCATGCGCCCTGCCTTAATATAGCGCTGCTTTTCCGATTCCTCCCACTTGTAAGAATCCAGGGAGGCTTGAGGGTGAGAATCCCCGGATTTTTTTTGGCTTTTATATCCTTCAACTGCGTAAAAGGCGTGACCTTTGCTCGCGAATATGTCCTGAAGGTAGCCCTCAGCTGTTTGCTCTCCTGCTATAATCTCCTGGCACAGCCTCCTAAGCTGGAAAAGACGAGCAGCCAGATCTTCAAGGATAAGGTCCTCACCCATAGCAGAAAACATGATCAAAGAGCTGACAAAGATCGCGTCGAACAGGTCTTTGTCACCCAAATCGATCACTTCCTGCATGGCATAATATGAGTATCCCCCTCTAATTATCTGGTGGATGAGGTTATGGTACTTTACTAGTAAAATTAAATAATCATTTGCTTTCTTCTCGCTCACGTACCGAAGTGCGATTTTTTCTTTCTCCAGGACCAGAGCTCCTGCCTGAGCGTGATCTACAGGGTTTATCTCCTTTTTATATTTTTCACGCAGAGCGGGAACCAGCCCGAGATCCCTAAAAACAAAAGACTTCACGAATGCATCGAAAAGCGGGGGGTTTTTCTTCAAGCTCTGTACCAGATTTTCCAGTGTATCTATTTGAAATTCGTTAAGACCCACTGTTCCTGCCGCCATGGGCCCGAATTCTTTTTGGGCCAGCTTGTGGAGAAGGTGAATATCTTGAAAATTCTTTTTGTCCTGCCCTATCAGGGCCTGGATTTTCTGCATGCTTTTCAGAACATGCTCCATAATAGATGATCGCAGGTAGCTTTTTTCCGGAAGTCTTGACTCTCTCAGGCCCATGAATTCGGGAAGTATAAAACTCAAAAGCAGGGGAGAATGATGATAAAGGGAATCCAACTGAGAGTACAGTTGCTCAGGCCGGAATACACATTCGACAAACTTCGCCCTAACATATTCTCTCAGTCTCTTGGCGGACTCAAACCATTTTATTTGCCTGCTGGGTAACTTGAGGCCGGGATCTGCCTCAGAAACGAGTTTCAAATGGCTCCGGTAAAATCCCTCTAAGTTGGAAAAAAGTATTTCCATTTGCTCGAATTCTTGAACAGGAATCTGCGATAAAATGTTGGCTCCAGTATACCCGCTGCACAGCTTCTCAAGGGATTTAAGATTCGTGTCCATGTCAACATAATGGACGTCTACCGCCCCTGTCTCGGGATTTACACTTAACATAAAACCCGTGCCAACGACAAAAGAAGTTCCTTGTTCGTAAAGCTGTCCGCTGAATCTGGACAGTGCACTGGGGCTGAGGTAATTTACGTTTATGGCCCCAGCCTCTTCTTCCAGTTTCCCGACATGATCCTCAAGCTTCATATTATCCATCCCGGCAACAAGGGGATTGAAATTGATTATGTCTCCCCTGCTCACGTTTACCGCAATCCAGAGCAAAAGAAATACTTGTTCACTGCTCATCTTTTCAAACAGGCGTCCAGTTCCGTGAAATTCCATGTTGAGGAATTTTCTGTAGAAAATTGAAGCCTGCAATGGATCGTCCATAAGATATTTTTCTTCAAAATCACTGATTGTCCTCACCAGCCGGATCACATTCTCTATCTTCCATAGTTTCTCGTCATTGTAATCTGCCAGAACCTCCTTTTCCATTTGCCCTTTGTGCTCAAGCTCAAACCAGTTGGCCAGGAATTCAAAGTAGTTCATCATTCTCAATATTTTCTGGACCGCCTTGTTTCGCATCCCGCCTGCTGCCGCAATTTTTTCATCTAAAAGCTGGTCCCAGTCAATCTCCCTGTTTGTAACGACACGCACCGTTGAATCGTAAAGATCAAAAAGCTCTATCAGTTCTGCCAGGGTAAGATCGGCCTTTTTTGATGCCACGGTTTCAGCAAGGCTCATCAGCCTGCAGTACCGCAAAAGCTTTAAGGCATGCTGGAGTTCATAACCCCGGGCAAGGTCTGAAACAGGCTTCATCGCGCCTTCACTTATCTTCCCGGACAGAATCCTGCCCATGGGCGTATGTCCCACGACGATAAGAAACAACTCTTTAAGCTCACCGTATGAAAATCCCAAAAGCGAGAGTGTCTCAAGGTTTTGAAGCACCCGTGTTCGCTTGCCCTCAATTCCGAGGGGGTTCAGGTAGTCACTTATTTTTTCGATCTGGTTGATCTTGGACAAAAGACGAAAAACATCGTTCAGCCCCGGGTATCTTCTCTTCCTGTTTCGGATTGACTCAGTGAGCCTATCAATCAGGGTCTCCGGAAAGCCTGAGTATTTTCCATTCTTAATTCTTTGCACTACCCTCAGTGTTGAAAGCACATAGTCAAAAGAGTCGCGATATTCTGCCAGCAAGGTAAGCGGACACCCTGAAAGCTTTGAGCTCTCTACATCCTTTTCCAGATCTTCCAGGCTGGTTGTAAGAGGTTTCCTTTCTCCAAGGTAGGCGAGCATAAACTCCGGGGTGTAGCCGTCCGTGGTGAACCTTCTTTCCCATTCCCGTCTCAAAGAAATCGGGCAAATAGGCTTGAGGAATGCCTTGTCAAAGAAAAGCGAGAACAGCCTGGACCAAGTCTTTTCCTGGTCATGTGAGAGCTCGTTCTTCATTGAAAAATTAAGATACGGCAGGTTATTAATCTCCTCCAGTGACATGTCTTCAAGGCTTCGTCCACCAAAGAGCCTATCAATAATATCTTTTTCCACATATGGTGGATTAAGGTATTTCTGAAGATCGAAAGCATTTATTTTAAGGGACTTCCCTTTTCCCCGATATTTTTTTCTAGTCCTGAAAATATGGCTGAACAGGATAAAGCTCTTTTCCTCGTAGAGATTGCGGAAAGTAACCTCAACCCATTGATCGGTCCTCAAGGGGAGCAGATTGGCCAGGGCAAAAAATTCTCCACCGGACTCAAGGAGATAGTATATCTTTTTAAGAACATAGATTGAGAAGCTGTCGAGTTCCTTCTTTGAAATCCTTCGGTCTGGTGCAGGGAAAAACTGGTCTGTTAGGATGATCTCGTATATGTCTCGTGTCAGGACCACCAGATCAAGCTGCTTTTCAAGCTTTCTTAATTTTTGAACAGAATCCAGCAAAATGAACTCATGCTCCTTTAGATTCAGAGATAATTCCCCTACCAAGGGGTCGCCTGCATGGGTGAGAACGCCGATCGTATGGGCTTCCTTAAGGCATTTTTTCCGGTGAAGCTCTATGACTCTGCGGATCTCTTCCGTCTTGTGCGCTATTGCTGAAATTGAGGTTACTGCAAGATGGGAGGGAATAAGATAATAGGGTTCACCCTTGCTCGAAAGCCTTATAAGAAGGCCTGCTTTCTTGTATATTTTGTTTATTTCCTTATAACGGCGACGGATATCACCGCTGTCACCCACAGCCATGGACTGGACGAGCTTTAAATCTCTTGGACCTAGCCGACCATAAGCCTCGACAAAGCCGAATCCATAAGCATTCCCTCCGAAGCGGCTCACGAGCCAGGAAGGATGTCTCCGCGCAGGGAAAGTGCCTGCGGGAATATCGGAAGGATCTATTCCAAGCGATTCAAATTGTTCTGCTTTAATAAAGCCGAAGGGATCCTTTTGAAAAGGCGTTTGTGCAACAAAGGACTCGTTACTATTCATGGCGGGCATAAGTTTTGAGGGGAAGAGTTATTGTTTGCCACCGTACAATTCTTTGACTTTTTCTCTGTCAATGGATCCATCGTCCTGAAGTGGCAGTTCGGATACAAAATCCACATACTGGGGTTTCTTGTAGCGTGCAATACGTTCGCCCACAAAGTCAATCAGAGCTCGTGCATCAAGACGTTCTCCTTTTTTCAATTTACAAACTGCCTTGATTCCTTCCTTCCATTTGGGATCAGGGACTCCAAAAACAACAACTTCTTCAACAGCGGGGTGTTGAAGAATCACCTTCTCAACCTCGGCCGGGTAGACATTCTCCCCTCCCGGCTTAATGAGCTCTTTTTCCGCCTTTCTTCCTGCATACCAGAGAAACCCCCTTTCATCAAAACGACCAAGGTCTCCGGTGTGGTGCCAGCCGTCCCTGAAGGTGTAATCCGTATCATCGGGTAAATTCCAGTATCCCCTAAAGACCATAGGCCCTCTCATTGTAATCTCCCCCACCTTGCCGGTCGGGACCGGCTGACCATGGTCATCCACGAGCCTGACCTCTGCAAGCGGGAGCATGCGGCCCGCGGCTCCAGGCCTGTCGTTGTAAGGCCCGAAGCTGGCCAAACAAGAAGTCTCGGTCTGGCCATACAAGGTGTAAAACGTTCCACCCGTCACCTTTTGGTACTTTTCGATTGTCTCCGGTGAGTCAATACCTGTTACTGCCCTGAGTGAGCCAAGATCTCGCCCTTTTTTTTCATTCTCTTCAAGAATAGAGGAAAGCATGGGTGAAAAGATCATCATAAAGGAAACCTTTTTCTCCTCAATGAGTTCCGCCGCCTTGGCTGCGTCAAACTTACTCGCGTTTAAGTTCAGGGCGCCTGCATGGAAACATGTGGTAGCCATGAAAAGGCCTCCCACGTGAAACAAGGGCAAGAAATTCAAGTGAACATCCTCAGCGGTGATCTTCATTAGGTACGCAAAGTGCATGTCTGCATGAAGCACATTTCCGTGGCTTAGCAATGCGCCCCTTGGCCGGCCCGCAACAGCCGCAGTGTGAATAATGACAAAGCCATCATCGATTGATAATTCTGCAGGCTCAAAACTGCCCGAGTTGTCCATTAACTCCTTATAGTCCAGGAAATCCTCACTACCTTGCTCAAGGCTGAAAAAAGTTTCCACGGAGGGAAGTTTTCCCCTTATTTTGTTTACCACAGCCTGATATTCCCTGCCCGCGAAAACCATCCTAGGCCCGCCATCCCCTAGATTGTAGCAAACCTCGTCTTCTGAGAGCCTCCAATTAATTGGAAGCACGATAGCGCCAAGAGCAGCCGCAGCCCCAAAGAGCAAGAAATACTCAAGACTGTTCTTGCCCAGAACTCCAATCCTCTCTCCCTTTTTGATTCCATATTCTTGGAGCCCGGTTGCAAGTCGGTCTGTGTGCTCCTTGAACTGCAGATAAGTCAATGTTCTGCCATCTTCCACCTCAAGCCATGCCAGCCTGTCTCCAAAAGACAGTGCATGACATCTGATCAGGTCGTAGAAAGTGAAATCATATAAACCCATCGGCGACACTCCTCTCTTTTAGAGCCATCGTTTTCTGCGCTTGTAGGACTTGACGTCCTTGTAAGATTTGAGCGCACCGGAAGCAGCGGTACCAAGGTAAAATTCCTTAATATCAGGGTTCTCCCTGAGTTCGTCTGCCGTGCTTTCCATAACGACTTTGCCATTTTCCATCACGTATCCATAGTGGGCTATTTGCAAGGCCATGTTTGCGTTTTGCTCCACTACCATGAGCGTTGTCCCTTGCTCCTGGTTAATCCTCCTTATAATTTGGAATATTTCTTTTACCAAGAGCGGGGCAAGACCAAGTGATGGCTCATCCAGCAACAGGAGCTCGGGATGAGCCATTAGGGCTCTTCCTATAACGAGCATCTGAAGCTCACCACCGCTACAATAACCCGCAAGAGATTTTCTGCGCGCCTGCAGGGCGGGGAAATAACGATAGACCAGCTCAAGGTCTTCCTTGAAAGGTTTTCCCCAGCGCGTGGCAGTACCGACCCTCAAGTTTTCCTCGACGGTCAGGTATTTAAATTCCTGTCTCCCTTCGAGAACCTGTATGATGCCCTTGCGGGTTATCTCCTCAGGCGAAGAATTCTGTATCGGCTTTCCGTCATACTCTACAGAGCCCTCGGTCACTTTTCCGTTCTCCGGTTTGAGAAGACCTGATATTGCTCTCAGCGTCGTTGTCTTTCCTGCGCCGTTGCTACCCAGAAGAGAAACTATCTGGCCCGCCCGGATAATGAGGGAAACCCCTTTAAGGACCTGAATCACGTCTGAATAAACCACGCTTATGTTATTAACAAGAAGTTTAATGTTGTTTTCCATAGTTAAAAACTCTGTGGATATTAGTATGAAAACGGCCACAACCTGAAGCTGGAACGCACAACTCTCCAAACCTCAGCTATTCCTTTTGGTTCATAAATAATAAACAACACTATTGCCAGCCCGAAAACGAACTCTCTGAGCGGGGCGATAGTGATGGCCATACCCTCCGATGCTCCCACGTTCATAAGGTACTCGGTCACGTGGCTCAGCAATTCGTTGAGGATCACAATAAACGCGGTGCCAAAAATAGACCCCGGAATGCTGCCCAGGCCCCCGATAATAATCATGGCAATGAACTCAATAGAGAGCCATAAATTGAAAGGCTCCGGAGTTATGCTCATGGTGAAGTACGCGAAAAGCGCCCCGGCCAGACCGGCATAGAAGGAACTTATGGCAAAGGAGAGCAGTTTGTAGCGAAAAATCGGGATGCCCATGCCTTCCGCGGCCCGATCGTTATCCCTGATGGCAATAAAGGCCCGCCCATAGCGCGTTCGCTTCAGGTTTACCGCTATCCATATCATTAAGACAAGGAAAGCAAATATTACAAAGTAAAATGTCCTATCGTTTCCCAGGTCCAGGCCAAAAAGACTGGCTCCCATCACCACAATGCCTTCGGCACCCCCTGTCATACTTTCCCAGTTCACAAACACATATTCCATAATGAATTGACCGGCAAGCGTGGCAATAAGAAGATAGAGGTGCTTGAGCCGGGACGATGGCAGGCCGAAAATGAAACCCACTGCCGCGGTCATTACACCTGCTGCAAGAAGCGAAAGCAAAAAGGGCGAGTGCGCTTTCGATGCCAGAATTGCAGCTGTATATGCCCCTACTCCGAAAAATGCGCCGTGCCCCAAGGAAATCTGCCCCGTATAACCAGTCAAAATATTAAGGCCCACGGCGGCAATTGAGTAAATCCCGATGATGTTTAGCACGTAAAGAATATAAGGACTGCTCACAAAGGGGATCACCCCGAAAAGGAGCACAATTCCAATAAGCATCCACAGCCTGCCGAAGTCTGTTTCAAAAATGGCAAGCTCTTCTTCGTAAGTTTCCTTGAAATTCCCGCAGGGGTGAAATCGTAATTTCCGCATTTTTTCTTTCGCTTTTCTGCTCTCCTAGTTCACACTAGACCCTTTCTATTTCTACAAGTCCGAAAAGCCCGTAGGGTTTCACCATTAAAATAAAAATGAGGACAATGTAAGGGATAATCTCCTTTAAAGCCGTAGAAAAATATCCGCCTGTGAACGTTTCAATCAAACCTATGATAATGCCACCCAGTATTGCACCGCCAATGCTGTCCAGGCCCCCGAGAATCACCACAGGGAAAACCTTCAGCCCAATGGCACTGAGCTCGTGAACGTTTATACCGTTGATAATGCCAAGCACAATGCCGCTCATGGCAGCAACGATAAAGGCTATTGCCCAGGAGAGTGCAAAAACCCGCCTCACGTGAACACCCAGGGAAAGGGCGGCAGGCTGATTGTCGGCCACGGAGCGCATGTAGATGCCCTGGGATGAGTACTTGAAGAAAAATCCGAAAATGACCAGAAACAAGATACCGATAATAAAGGTGGCTACGTTGACCGAGGGAATCTGGACCGCTCCCCATTGAATTGTAAGGCTTTTAGGCAAGAAATCAGGATAGCTGTGGATGTCTCCACCAAAAATAAAAAGCAGCAGCCCTCGGAACATGATTCCAAGTCCCAGAGTCATCATGATCACCTCTATGAGGTTCTCACCGATGAGCGGTCTGAGGAAAAGACGCTCCACCACAAAGCCCAGAGCAAAAGTGCCGACCAGGGTCAGGCCGAAAGCTAGAATAATCGGCAGCCTGGCCCAGGTTGAGAAAACAAGGAACAGAAAGGCGCCTATGGCCAGAAGCTCCCCGTGGGCAAGATTTAAGACACTACTCGACTTAAATATCATTACAAAGCCAAGCGCTGAAAGAGCGTAAAGCAAACCCAGTGATATTCCATTGACCAGAAGTTGAAGGAAAAAGTCCATACCCAGAGTATCCTCCCTGATTACACTGTCAGTATTCTGACTGTTGTTTCAATGATGCCGACATGCCCGTCCCTGTATCGCACCTCTCCTTTAACAGGCAGTTCGGTCTTGTCAGAGTACATAGCATCAATGAGATCCTTGTATTGCTCAAACACAAATTTTCGCCTGACCTTCCCGGTCCTGGTGAGCTCCTGGTCGTCGGCATCCAGCAGCTTGTAGAGCAAAATGATTTTTTCAAGCTGCATGGGCTTGGGTATCTGTTTGTTCACCTGGCGCACTTCCTGGCGTATCAGCTCTTCCACGGCAGGCTGCTGGGAAAGGTCGGTGTATGTTGTGTAAGGGATCTTTCTGTCTTCAGCCCAGTTTCCGACATTCCCGAAGTCAATGTTAATAAAGGCAGTCAGATACGGCCGTCCCTCTCCCCAAATCACTGCTTCTTTGATATAGGGACTAAATTTGAGCCTTGTTTCAATGAAATCAGGAGAAAAGGCCTCCCCCTCCCTGGTCCGCATAATATCCTCTTTCCTCCCGATTATCAGAAGATGCCCGTCATCATCCAGATACCCCGCATCACCTGTATGAAACCAGCCATCCTTCAAGGCCTCTGCCGTAGCCTCCGGGTTCTGGTAATAACCCACAAACGTTGATTTGCTTGAAACCAGTACTTCCTGATCTTCGCCGATTCTGACCTCTGTTCTGGGAAGCGGGATTCCCACTGTCTCCGGCTTTACCTCGTCGTCAGGCTGCACTTGAAAGATACCTCCGGCCTCGGTAAGACCATAGCACTGCTTGAGATTGAGCCCGTTCGCCCTAAAAAAACGGATTACATCCGGGCTGATGGGATGCCCCCCCGTATATGCTGCGCGAAATCCAAGGCAGCCCACCCTATCCATCAAGGGACGGGAAACAACTCTCGTGGTAATCCAGCTAAGAAATCTGAGCATTGCAGGAACGGGCTTACCCTGCGATTCAAGGTCAACAACTTGCCCGCCCACTTTCTGAGACCAGTTATAGAGAGCCTGCTTAATAAATCCGGCATCGCTTATCTTAACCCTGATTGTCGAGGCGAGGTCCTCCCAGAATCTGGAAGAGGTAACAATAACGGTCGGGCCAATCTCCCTGAAATCCTCAACAGCAGTTTCAAGGGTCTCGGGGAAATTCATGGCCATCCCGCCGCAAAGAGTAATTCCCATGCCCCACAACTGGTCAACTATCCATGCAGTGGGCGTAATGGAAATCCAGTTGTCTCCAATGCCGATCGGAGCTGTTTCAAGCCATTTCCGAGACATATCGATAAAATTTTCGTAACTCAACATGACGAGCTTTGGAAGGCCTGTTGTCCCTGATGTCATGAGCATTATGGATACATCGGAAGGCTTTCCCTCCCAGAGCTCCTTCATAAATAACTCTGGTTCCTCTCGATCCAGAGCATCACCAAGATCCAGGAGCTCACTGAAGCTTATCAACCAGGGATTATTGCGGTAATTTCTCATTCCCGTGGGATCAACATAAATGACGCGACGGACATGGCCAATTTCATCCTTGGTCTCCAGAAGCTTGTCCACCTGCTCCTGGTCCTGCGCAAACACATACGCTGCTTCAACCCTGTTCAGCCCGTAAACAAGTTCCTTGGCAACGGCCGAAGTAAACAGGGGAACAACCACTCCCCCCACGGACTGGGTCCCCAGCTCAGTAAAAAGCCACTCAGGGTGGTTATCCAGAATCAGCCCCACATTTTCTCCTCTTGCAAGTCCGAGCGATTTCATGCCAAGAGCAACCCGCTTAGTGTAGCTGAAATATTCCTTCCAGGAATAGGCCTGCCAGATTCCATAAGCTTTTTCCCTGATTGCAATTCTCTCAGAGCCGAGCTTCTCCGCTTGCCTGGAAAGTACCTGGGGAAAGGTGTAGTTTTCCATGGAAGAGAGAAACTCTTTGTCGATACGTCCTATTTTGCCGTAACGCTCCTTTGTGCTGTCATCAGTCAATGGTGGCTGTATCTCCTAGATAGGCCTTAATCACCTGGGGATGTTTTTGCACGAATTCGGGTGGACCTTCCGCTATCTTGACTCCGAAGTCCAGCACAATGACCCTTTTGGATATGCTCATTACGACGGACATATCGTGTTCCACAAGGATCGTGGTCTGATTCCATGCTTCGTTTAGTTCCGTCAAGAAGCGTACCATGTCTTCTTTCTCTTCCAAGGTCATCCCGGCAAAAGGTTCATCCAGTATTAAGAGTTTGGGTTCGAGGGAAAGAGCACGGCCCAGCTCAACCCTCTTTCGCATACCGTAAGGAAGAGATCCTACCAGCTTCTTTCTGATGGACTGCATTTCAAGAAAATCAATCAGTTCTTCCAGGACCTTCCTGTGCCGAACTTCTTCCTTTCGGACCGATTTCAAGAAAAGAGAAGCGCGTCCCGCATTGTAATGACAGTGAACATGGCGGGCCAGGAGCATGTTGGAGAGAACCGTCATGCCGGGAAAAAGCTCTATATTCTGATACGTCCTGCCAATGCCAAGCTTTGTGAGGTGGTGAGTGCGAAGGCGGGTGATATTTTCACCGTTGAAAAAGATCTGGCCTTCTTGAGGCTTATAATACCCGGTGATGCAGTTCAGCAGGCTTGTTTTCCCGGCCCCGTTCGGCCCTATTATCGCAACCAGCTCTCCTGTATGAACCGAAAGGTCAATTTTGCTAAGGGCTGTTATGCCTCCAAATTTCAGGGTCAAATTTTTCACCTCTAGCTCAGCCCGCCTGTCTTCGGGCTGAGCGGAGGCGAAAATACTCGGTTCACCGCGAAAGGCCTTCATCAGCCTTTCCCCCACTTATTATTTAAGAATCCTGACTTTTTCTTTTCCAGGAGCCCAAAAAGTGGTAAGTGGCTCAAATGTCTGGTCTTCATTGATCTTGACAATCCTCGCCTTCCACGAAGCGCCATGGTATGTCTTGGTGTAGGTCACATCAGGTAAAAGACCGCCGAAGTGTTCATTTCTGAAAGCCTCAAGTGCCTGGTTAACTGTCTGGCTGTTTATTGTTCCAAATTTTTCAAGAGCTCGCTGAAAAGCCCGCTCCATGATCATTCCGATTATGGTTCCCTCCCAGTACGATGTATCAAATTTTGAAACACTCTTGTACCTGTGCCACTGCTCTTCCATAAATTTCACGCCGGGAGTCCCGTCTGCCGGAAGTCCCCCGCAAAACTGCATGTACATCCGGTTCCTGATTAAGCCTTTACCCCTTCTAAAAAAATCGGGGTCAGTGGAAGTCCAGGTTCCCAGAAAAGGCACGTCAAACTTGACCCTGTCTGCTGATTGAAGCGCCATGATGATTGCGGAAGGCAGACATTGCATGAAAATATATTCAGCTTTCTTTTGCTTTAGCCTGAGAAGCTCGGTATTGAGATCCAGGCTCTTTGGAGGGAACTGCTCTATGGCAACTATATTAACTCCGAGCTTTGCAGCCGCTTTCTTGCTCGCACCATGGATTGACTTTCCGTACGCGTTGTTATAAGTGAGCAGTCCCACTCTGGGCGCTTGGCTTCCTCTGTGAACGGCTTTTATGTATTCCAGCACCGCGTAGCTGTCCATGTCGTAGGCGCCGAATGGAAGATAGGCGTAGTCAATCGGAGGTTTAAGAATGCCTTGGTAGGTAGAAAAATTAATGTCAGGAACCTTGTATTTCTGAAAAATAGGTTTTGACATAATACCCGAGCCCGCATCCCAGGTGGTTATAATGTCCATCTTGTCTTGAGTACAAAATCTCTTCACATATTTAATTGCCTCAGGTACCCTGTAACCATGATCAACAATCGTAAGGTTAACTTTGTTGCCCCCTACACCCCCTTTTATTTCGTTTACATAACGGAAATATTCCTTCAGGGCCTTGGCATGAAATTGACCCCATGTGGAGGCAGGACCCGTGAGGTTTATCACTGCACCCACTTTAATGTCCTTGGCCCATCCTCCGGAAACAACTCCCAGACAAATGAAACCTGTCACAATAACCAAAACCGCAAAAAACCCAAGAACTTTGCGCATGGCGACTCCTCCTTTGGCTACGGGTTAGTAGAATTGTGACCCCGCCACGCTGGTTTGCCCGGACCAGCACACGTTTGGTTAAGCCCCCCTATTTTTGGGCAAGGGCCCTTGAATTGGAAAACCGGTTTGAAACTATTGCAAGGGATTAAATTTCTTCTTGTTTTTCAATTAAAATCTATATGGAATACTATGTCAAGGCAAATATGCCGACCCCCGAAGCATGTATTTTTGGTAGACAAGCCAAAAGTTGACTGTGGATTTAGGGCTCATAGCGAACACTGCTCTGGAGAGTTAAAAATCTTGACACATTGGCCAACCGGGTGTACGTAGAAATGAATGAACCATCATTCATAACAGGCGGTCATGAAGAATAGGAATAGCAATAAATACTTCAGGATAATCAATGCAGCCACCAAGGTCTTTGCGAGGAAGGGCTTTTTCCACGCGAAAGTCTCTGACATTGCCAAGGAAGCGCATGTCGCGGATGGGACGATCTACCTTTACTTCCAGAACAAAGACGCTATTTTGATCTCGCTCTTTGAGGAACAGATGAAAGCCGTGCTTCAGAACATGGAGAGGCAAATCTCGGAGGAAAAAGATGTAACGAAAAAAATTGAAAAATTCGCCCTGACTCACCTGAAACTAATAGAACTTAATAAAAACATGGCGGAAATCATCCAGGTGGAGCTCAGACAGAGTAGCAAGTTCATGAAGGAATACAGGAATGAAAAATTTCTTGAATACCTTAATTTGATTGGGAAGATTATTGAGGAGGGCCAAAACCAGGGCATATTCAGAAAGGAAATTATTCCCGGCATTGCAAAAAGGGCCTTTTTTGGGGCACTGGATGAAATGAGCAGATTCTGGGTATTGTCAAGTAGGAAAAAGTATGATATTGAAACCGCCGCCAGGCAGATCAGCGGGTATTTTTTGTACGGACTGCTGCGTAATTCGCTTGAAAGAGGCCCTGTGGCGGGGGTGAAAAATCCACAGGAATGAACTTCCCCGCCGCAAGCAGCGGGGTATCAATCGGAAACCATCTTAACCGCCCCAAGGGGCGGGGAATCAAACCCTTGTCCGCCTCTGGCGGGCTTGTCCGCCTCTGGCGTAAAACAGGTTCCTGACACAGAAACGCAGATCAGGATAGCACCGGATGGACAGTCGATTGTGAAAGACGACATTAAGTGGGTGATGAACCCTTATGATGAGTTTGGAGTGGAAGAAGCCCTGCGAATAAAGGAGAAGTTTGGCGGGGAGGTCACCATTGTGTCTCTTGGTCCAAAAAGGGTGACTGAATCCATACGAACCGCCCTGGCCATGGGAGCAGACAAGGGCGTTTTGATCAATGATCCTTCAGCCGAAGATAGTGACGCCCTTGCCACTGCCAGGGCCCTTGCTGCTGTTATCAAGGATATGGAATATGATCTTATCTTTACCGGGCAGAGGGGCGTGGATGATGATATGGGTCTTGTTGGAGCCAGCGTGGCTGAAATTCTCGGGATCCCGCAACTCTCCGTAATTACCAAGGTGGAAGTTTCCGAGGATGGCACATCGGTTAAAGTTGAAAGGCCGGTGGAGGGACAGACCCTAACAATAGAGTCTCCGCTTCCAGCGCTCATTACGGCCCAGAAGGGGCTTAACGAGCCAAGATATGCTTCCCTGCCAGGGATCATGAAGGCAAAGAAAAAGCCGCTGGAAGAGAAAACCCTCGCAGACCTGGGGCTTGATGCTTCTCAATTCGGCAAGGAGGCCAGAAAGCTGAAAGTTCTGGAGCTCACCCCGCCTCCCCAGAGACAGGCAGGCAAGATAATAGACGGGGAGACGCCAGAAGAGAAGGCTGCAGAGCTTGCCAGGGTGCTCCACGAGGAGGCAAAGGTTATCTAGCCGGTCGTGGTTTGATACTAATATCTTGAAAGCAAGGAGAGACAAATGAGTCAAGGAGTAATGGTAGTACCTGAGCAAAGGGATGGAGAGCTTAGAAAAATATCGTTTGAAATAGTCAGTGAGGGCAGGCGCCTGGCGGACGCCCTGGGACAGAGCTTGACTGCCCTGCTGCTTGGTTCCGATATAAAAGACAAAGCCCCCACGCTTGGCCACTACGGGGCGGACAGAGTTCTGGTTGCTGATGATGCCCGTCTGGGGACTTACACCACGGACGCCTATGTGCCCGTAATTTCGGAGGCTGTAAAAGCAAATGACCCGGCAATACTTTTGCTAGGGGCATCGTTTCAGGGAAAAGATTTGGCGGCACGCCTTTCCGCGCATCTTGGGGTGGGAATGGCCCAGGACTGCACTGGCTTTTCAATAGAGGATGGGAACTTGATTGCTATTCGCCCGATTTACGCTGGAAAAGCTTATGCAAAAGTAACCTTTCAAGATAGCTGGCCTCAAATGGCCACTGCCAGACCAAACGTAATGCCCGTAAATGAACCTGACACTTCACGGTCTGCAGAAATAATGGACGCAGAATTCAATCTTGATGATTCAGTTTTGAAAACAAAAGTTGTGGACGTTAGCAAAGATGAGAGCGGGAGAGTTGATCTTACCGAGGCTGAAAAAATCGTATCGGGGGGTCGCGGCATGAAAGGCCCTGAGAACTTCAAGATTCTTGAAGAGCTTGCTGACCTCATCGGGGCTACTGTGGGAGCTTCACGCTCCGCTGTTGATGCAGGATGGCGACCCCACTCTGACCAAGTTGGTCAAACAGGTAAGGTGGTCTCCCCTAATCTGTATATTGCATGCGGGATTTCAGGAGCCATCCAGCACTTGGCTGGGATGAGCACCTCCAAAGTGATAGTGGCAATCAACAAAGACCCTGATGCCCCCATTTTCCAGAAAGCGGATTACGGGGTGGTGGATGATCTTTTCAAGATCGTTCCAGTTCTCACAAACGAGGTAAAAAAGTACCTGTAGGGGCTGTCTCTAAAAGGCGGCGGTGTAGCTCAGTTGGTCAGAGCATGCGGCTCATATCCGCAGAGTCACTGGTTCGAATCCAGTCACCGCCACCACGGAAAACCAAGGGTGGAATTGACATTACCGCAAGTGTTATTATTTTAGGGTAGATTATTTTCGAGGGTTTCAAAATCCATGACCCTTTCGCCGTTTGATAGAAAGAGCCTCATGGCGGTAGGAGAGGCACTGGAAATAGCAGAAGAAAGAACGGCCGACTATTACAAGTTTTCATCCATGCACTGGAGAGGTCATCGTTATGACGTGAAGACACTCTCTGCTTTGAAAAGAGAACAAATTATCCCGGATGCTTTTGCGTTACTGAATAAATTCTCGATGGTAATAGAAGGCCGTGGGTGCGGAATCAACACCCGCGATTTTTATTTGATTTGCCTCCAGGACCATAAAATCCTCGAAGCCCTCAAGAGGGACAAGGAGCTCGGGCTTTTGCCTCTTTTGGTCTATGTTTTTACCCACGAGCTTGTGCACATTGTAAGATTCTGCAATTTTTTCCAGAGATTCGAAGTTTCGGGCAAAGACAGGGAAAAAGAGGAAGCCCTTGTGCACAGGACCACTTATGATATTTTAAAGGATCTAACGCTTCCTAGACTGGCTTATATTCTGGAATCGTACCGGGATCACAGGATCTGCGATATGACTATTTCATATTTGTCGTGAGGTGAGGACTATGCCGATTTACGAGTACGAATGCACCAAGTGTGGACACCACTCAGAGGTCTGGCAAAAAATAACTGATCCACCCTTGACAAGATGCGAGCAATGCAAAGGAAGACTGCGGAAGTTGATTTCCCAGAGCACTTTTCATCTTAAAGGGACAGGATGGTATGTAACAGACTATGCATCCAAACGGCCTGAGGACAACAAAAAGCCTTCAAAGCAAAAAGAAGGCGAAACCAGCAAGCCGGCTCAAAAATCTCAGAAGAAAGAGACTCCCTCGGGGGACCGCACTTGAACGAGTAGTCTTGGCATAAGGTTTCATAAAGGCCGACCCGATCGGCGGGTCCAAAGAACAAAATGAAAAGATTTGATAGTGGGAGAGTACAGGAAAAATTACTGAACAGGCTTGAACGAAAAGAAAAACAGGATGCCTTTCAAAGGGACAGGTTCTTCAAGTTCAAGCTTCCTGAAATTCATACCACATTGTCTCAAACCCTGCTCATGGAAAAAATTATTGAGACGGATAATCCTGCTGCCGTATCTGATCTTCTGCTCAAGGGACTAAAACAGGCTCAGCGCACAAACGAATTTGAATTTAAGTATTTCACGGCCCCTATACGCTCACTGGTCCCCCATCCTGACCCCATCTCCCTTTACATGACACAATACATTCTGGAAGTCGTGATCAATGATCCATCCGTGATCGACATTTACGGGACCGACCTGGAAATATATAAGGTTGTAAATGGAGTGATCAGCAAAATAAACATGAAGTTTGAAAGAACTGAGGAAGAAATTCTCCGCCAGTTATCCCGCAACAAGTCGCTCATTCCTGGCTCCAGGGAGTATGACATCGCGCTTGACCAGCTTTTCCGCCAAAAAATGGGAGAGCCCCAGAAATGAATTTGCCGGCGAATTCCTGCGCTCTGCCAACTTATGAGAGACCGGCTGCAATTCTCTTCTCCAGGTCAAGCAAGTAGGCCTTCAAAGCCAAACCTCCGCCAAACCCGCCGAGACCCCCGGCGGCCACTACCCTGTGTCAAGGAAAGATAAGGGGCAAAGGATTTCGAGCCATGGCCTGGCCCACCGCTCTGGCACCACCCGGCTTGTTAAGCAGAAGCGCTACCTGCCCGTATGTCCTGGTCTGGCCGAAAGGGATCTTTTTGATGGTCTCTAGCGCAGCGCGCTGAAAGGGGGTTAGTAAAACGTCCAGCTTGAGAGTCTCAGGCAAAGCGTGGCCTGAAAGGACGGCCTCCACCGCCTCCAGGAGGTCGCGGTTCCTTGAATGATCCCCAACCAGCTCCTGGTGCTGAAATACTTTCTTAAAGTATTCCACGCAATCAAACGCAGACCCCATCCCTAGCGCTACCCTTACGGCTCCAAGTTCCGAGGAAGCGAGGTAAATATTTAGTTCCTCAATTTTTGTTTGCCAGCAATAGAGCCTTGATATCTTTTCCCCTGCCATGTGTCACGCTCCTCCAACCTTCTTCTTATGAGACTCAGGTTTCTCGACTTATCCTTGGCCCACTCTGGAGCCAGCAGTTGAGACCCAAAAGGATCCCCGGTAAGCCTGTGTATGATCATCCCGGGAGGCAGCAGTTCCAGAAAATCGACAACGAGCTCCACGTACTCGTCTCTTTGAAGACATCGAAATTCTCCACGCTTGTAAAGGGCAGCAATGGGACTGTCTTGCACGACGTAAAGGAGGTGGATCTTCACACCGTGCAACGGAAGCCCACCAAGATACCTGGCGGTATCAAGCATCATCTGGCGAGTCTCACCTGGAAGGCCCAAAATGACATGCGCGCAAATGTTCAACCCCCTTTCTGCACTGGCGTAAACACTTTGCTCAAAACACGCGACATCATGGCCGCGGTTTATCCTCAGGAGAGTCTGATCATGGGCTGACTGAAGACCGTATTCAACCCATACCAGGTAATCCTTCGTGTAGGAATCCAGAAGGCTGAGGACTTCATCGCCGATACAATCCGGCCTCGTCGCCACTGAAAGCCCAACCATGCCGGGATGGCTCAGTGCCTCATCATAAAGATCCCTGAGTTTGTCCACAGGCGCATAGGTATTGGTGAAAGATTGAAAGTACGCGATGAATTTCCTGGCCCTGTATCTCCTCTTGGCAAACTCGCAGCCCATAGAAACCTGATCGCTTATTGACTGGCCATGGTTGCTCATCGCACCTGTGCCCGAACCCTTGCTATCGCAATAAACACATCCCTCATAGGATATGGTCCCGTCCCGATTCGGACAGCCCAACCCGGCATCGAGCGGTATCTTTTGAACCCGCTCACCGAACATCTCTTTTAAGTAGGAGCTGTAGTCTCTGTATCGTTTCATTGTCGGTTGAACCTTACAAAAAAGGTTTCCGTTCAGGTATTGCGCCTCTGGGCCACAACGACCCTACTTTTATGGGCATAGTCGCGAACTTTTCTTTGCTCCTTGTAAAGACCGCTTTCCTCCATGATGCGTAAAGCCCTTGAAGTCTGCCCTGGGTCCATTTCAAGCATTAACCAACCCCCGCTCTTGAGATAGTACGGGGCCCTTCTGATAATTCTCTCGACATAGAGCATACCTTCAACCCCACCGTCAAGAGCCACCCTGGGCTCAAACTTGCTTATCTCAATTGGAAGGGTTTCGAATGTATCAGAAGGAATGTAAGGGGGATTGGAGACTATGAGATCAAATTTAGAATCTTTTCCCCTGAAAGGCTCCAGCAGGTCAGCGACCACAAAAAGAATTTTCCCTTCAACCCCATGCCTTTTAGCATTTTGTCGTGCAATTTGGAGAGCCTCCTCCGAGATGTCGGTTGCAAAAATAAACGCCTCCTGGATCTCCTTGGCCAGGACCACAGCCACAATGCCACATCCGGTTCCCAGGTCCAAGATTCTCGTTTTCTCATCAACGGGAATCTGCCCTTTTCTTAACATTGCAAGGGCCTGCTCAACCAGCAACTCGGTTTCCGGTCTAGGAATCAAAACTTGTGGTCCCACAAGAAAATCCAATGACCAGAACTCCTTGCGACCTGTAATGTAGGCTACGGGCTCTCCACTCAGCCTCCGTCTGAGCAGAGAGCGAAATCCGGCAATCTCTTCCTCGCTGAGAGGCCTGTCGTAGTTAAGATAGAGATCCACTCTATTCAGATTCAGATGATGCGCGAGCAGGATATCAGCACTCAAACGGGGGCTTTCTATCTTCTTTTCTTTAAGATAGTCAGCGGCAACCTTCAGAAGTGAATCAACTCTCCAGGTTTTGCGCTCCTTCACGCTCCTTTAAGTGCCTCTGCTTGGAAGTGGGTTATGAGGGGGTCAAGGATAAGGTCAAGCTGCCCCTGAAGAACGTTCTCCAGCTTGTAGAGTGTCAATCCAATCCGGTGGTCGGTGACCCTGCCCTGGGGGAAATTGTATGTTCTTATCTTTTCGCTCCTGTCGCCGGAGCCAACCATATTGCGTCTTTCCTCGGATATTTTTGATGCCTGCTCAGCTTGCTCCATATCCAGGAGCCTCGATCTTAGCACCTTCATCGCCTTGGCCTTGTTCTTGTGCTGTGATTTTTCATCCTGGCACGTTACGACAAGCCCGGATGGCAGGTGGGTAATTCTGACAGCTGAGTCAGTGACGTTGACGTGCTGTCCACCATGACCGGAGGATCTAAAGACGTCTATTCGGAGATCTTCAGGATTGATTTCAACATCAACCTCCTCTGCTTCGGGCAGCACGGCGACGGTAACCGCCGAGGTATGGATCCTTCCCTGTGCCTCGGTCTCAGGTACCCTTTGCACTCGATGCACTCCGCTTTCGTGCTTGAGCCGGCTGTAGACCTTTTGACCTGAGATAAGAAAAATGATCTCCTTAAAGCCACCCATCCCTGTCTGATGTTGGCTGAGAATTTCTGTGCTCCAGCATTTTATCTCAGCATACTTTGCATACATCCTAAAAAGCTCTGCAGCGAAAAGGGCGGCCTCTTCACCACCTGTGCCTGCTCTTATCTCCAGGATGGTGTTTTTTTCATCCCTGGGATCTGTGGGCAGGAGAAGCAACTTCAGCTCAGACTCAAGCTCCGATACTTGCGACCTAAGTGATTCTATCTCCTCCTTTGCCAGCTTTCTCATTTCAGGATCCGGGTCGTCCAGCAAGGGGCGGTTACTTTCTATTTCTTTGTTTAGCGCTTCGTATTTTCTGAAAGTTTCTATAATGGGCAGCAGATTGCTGCGTTCCTTCAAGTACTTCTGGTAGATTTTCTGATTGCGGATGACCTCGGGACGGGCAAGCTCATTCTCAAGCTGTTCAAAGCGCTCCTCGATCTCCTTGATTTTTGAAAACATGAAAGCTTGCCCTTTCTTGGAAAAGGGAAATTGCTGCTGCCAGTGGTATACCCACGCCTTGGACCCCCTCCAGATGCCAAGGTCAAAAAAATCCAGCACAGGAACCCGCTGGGCCTGTACTGGGATTCTCAGGGGTCAAATCCCGGGATCCGAAACTCCAAAGGATAATTGGGGCAATCGCTACTCTCGGGGATCAATTGTTTATGGATACTAACTTGAATCTTTCGCAGCGCTGTTCTTGTTTGCCCTGGCGTACTTGTTCCTGAATTTCTCCACTCTCCCCGTGGAGTCCACCAATTTCTGCTTCCCTGTAAAAAATGGGTGACATTTTGAACAAATTTCAACCTTGATTTCCTTTAGGGTGGACCCTGTCTCAAATTCATTGCCACAAGCGCAGTGCACGATTGCCTTGTGGTACTCCGGATGAATTCCCTTTTTCATTTGCTTTTACTCCTCACTACTCGCTCATGGATGCCAGAAATTCTTTATTATTCTTTGTTCCCTTAATTTTGTCCAGCAAAAATTCCATGCTGTCCACCGGTGTCAGAGGAGCAAGAAGCTTCCTGAGAATCCAGATCCGGTTAAGATCTTCCGGATCAAGAAGCAGCTCTTCTTTTCTGGTTCCCGAGCGGTTAATGTCGATTGATGGGAACACGCGTCTGTCTGTCAACTTTCGATCCAAGTGGATTTCCATGTTTCCAGTTCCCTTGAATTCTTCAAAAATAACTTCATCCATTCTGCTACCCGTATCAATTAAGGCTGTGGCAATAATGGTCAAGCTCCCCCCTTCTTCAACATTGCGCGCTGCCCCGAAAAATCGCTTCGGCTTGTGAAGGGCGTTTGAGTCAAGACCCCCCGAGAGGATCTTGCCGCTTGGCGGGATCGTCGCGTTGTAAGCCCTTGCCAGCCTCGTAATACTGTCCAAGAGGATAAGAACGTCGCGCTTGTGCTCAACCAGCCGTTTTGCTTTCTCGATCACCATTTCCGCAACCTGTACGTGCCTCTGCTGGGGTTCGTCAAACGTTGAACTGATCACCTCAGCATCAACATTTCTCTGCATATCGGTAACTTCCTCAGGTCGCTCATCAATCAACAAAACGATCTTGTGGATATCCTTGTGGTTTGCGGAAACGCTGTTGGCGATATTTTGAAGCAGCATTGTCTTTCCTGTCCTGGGCGGGGCAACAATTAGCCCCCGCTGGCCCTTGCCCAGGGGCGTCATTAAGTCCATTATCCTTGCAGAGTAATTGTCGGGTGTCGTTTCCAGTTTAATCCTTTTATCAGGGTAAAGCGGGGTGAGATTGTCAAAGAGAATCTTTTCGCGGGAGATTTCGGGATCCTCATGGTTGACCCCCTCAACCTTCAGGAGTGCAAAATATCGTTCCGTGTCTTTTGGAGGTCTTATTTGCCCCGAAACCGTGTCCCCGGTTCTGAGGTTGAAGCGCCGGATTTGGGAAGGGGATATGTAAATGTCGTCCGGACCCGGCAGATAGTTGGCATCAGGTGCCCTCAGAAAGCCAAATCCGTCAGGTAGAATCTCTAGGACACCCTCACCGTAAATGAGACCATTCCGCTCGGAGTGGGCCTGAAGGAGCGAGAAGATCAATTCTTGTTTTGGCATGCCTGTAGCTCCTTCTATGTTAAATTCCTTGGCCATCTCCATGAGCTCGCTTATTTTCATCTTTTTCAATTCAACAAGATTCATGGCAACATCTCCAGTTTTTCTAAATTAGTAGGATGTCCAATTCCGTTTCAACCCAGCATTCCAAGGAGAACTATTCCGTCGAATCCCCCACGGCTGGCGACGATTGTGTCTTCATCTTGAAGTTTTACCCCAAAGGGCTCTAAACTCCTGCTGGCAAATTGGGTTGTAGCAACTGCACGCAAATCTATAGTAGTTTTCGGACCAACCTTGGAAACTCTTTTATGTGAGTCTTAAAAGATGGCGCAGTAGATAACCCGTGAAGTTAATTGTGACATCCGGTCAGACCGAATCCTTCAAAAGGCAGGTTCATTAATTAATTTCTTTTTTATTTTCAATCCTTAATTCCTTTATGTCAAGTCCTTTGTTGTCAAAATCGAGGGATTTCAGCATCTCCAACACTTTTTGCATGTCCGATGGTAAAGGAGCCTCAAATTCAAGATACTTTCCTGAATCGGGATGAACAAAGCCAAGCACTTCGGCATGGAGCATCTGTCTTTTTATCAGCAACCCTTGCTTCTCAGAGTCCGGAAAATGCTTTTTCCACCAGTTTCGCCTGTGCCCGTAAACAGGATCCCCCACCACCGGGTGCCCAACATATGAAAGATGAACCCTTATTTGATGTGTCCTGCCGGTCCTTGGAGTTACAGAGAGAAGAGTGAAGCAGCTTCCCAACTCTTCAATCTTTCTCCAGCGCGTCACCGCTTTTTTTCCCCCCGATGGCACCACCCACATTTGCTTTCGCCTGTTAGGATGGCGGCCAACAGGAAGGTCTATCTCCCCGCTTTCCCCTTTGACAATACCGTGCACAATAGCTTTGTATCTTTTTGTTACCGTGCCCGCCTTGAACCGGGCAACTAAATACGAATGCACCCGATCATTCTTGGCAACTACCAGAAGACCCGAGGTATCCTTGTCAAGCCGGTGTACAATTCCGGGTCTTAGCCGGCCCCCTGCTCCGGATAGGGTAGGGCAGTACTGCAGTAACCCGTGAACAAGGGTCTCTTTCGCATGGCCCGGGGCAGGATGAGTCACCAGACCTGCCGGCTTATCTATAACAAGAAGCGAGTTATTATCATGAATTACCCCGAACCTTACAGGCCCGGGCTCGAACTCATAGGCAACCGGCGGGGGTATAGAAACGCTTACATTGTCTCCCCTCTTCAATCTGTGGCTCGGCTTGGGCGGGGAATTATTGACTCGTGCGCGGCCGGCCCTTATCAGCTCCTGCGCTCTTGACCTGGTAAGGTCTTTGACCTTAGAGCAAAGGAAGCGGTCTAAACGCTGCCCTTCTTCCTCACTTGATACAAAAAAAGAGAAATTCCTTTCTTGAGTTGCCCCCACAATAAAGGCTCAAATCTGGATCATAACTACCCAGGTACTTAGGTCAAAGGCTGAAGGCTGAAGTATTTTGAAAAGCAAGGCCGCCTCTTCTCTCAGTAAACCCTGTGGAATTTCGCACGGGGGATTGAACCCCGTGCTTCCGCACGGGGCATTCCTGCGGGGTAAATAGTATTCTCCCTTCAGACTATTCACCTGAGCGCTACCTCGAATTAAGAGAAGATTCTGTCCAGATCTTCTCTTATTTGTTCCTCCTCAACGTTCTTCGCGAGAGATATTTCCTTTACAAGCAGATTTCTGGCAGTATCGAGCATTTTGCGCTCTCCAAAAGAAAGATCCTTCTCCAGCTTCAGCATCAGCAAGTCTCTGTACACTTCTGCCACTTCAAAAACAGACCCGGTTTTAATCTTCTCCATATATTCCCTGTAGCGCCTGTTCCAAGTCTGGTTATCTACAACAATATCCCTCTTCTTGAGGACAGAATAGAGTTTGGGAACCTCGCTTTGCTCTATGATCTCTCGTAGCCCCACACTGTCCACATTTTGTGTAGGGATCATGATGATCATGTCGTTTTCCAGGATGCGCATTACATAAAAATCCTGGCTCGAGCCCGAGATTTCCTTAGTTTCTATCCTTTCAATAACCCCTACCCCATGTGCCGGATAAACCGCTAAATCACCTATCTTAAACATCAAACCTAACTCCTCTCATGGAAGCAACCGTTTGCCTCCCTGTTTCAAACCAGCCTCCCATAGCATATTTTACCCCAATAGCAGGAAAATGCCAACTGCAGGCAATATCGGCGCTATCACAAGGGACACCACCGACATCAACTTAATCAAGATATTCATGGCCGGTCCGGAGGTGTCCTTAAAGGGGTCACCGACCGTATCCCCGACCACGGCAGCCTTGTGATTGTCCGATCCCTTGCCTCCCAGATTGCCTGCTTCAATATACTTTTTTGCATTGTCCCAAGCGCCCCCACTGTTTGCCATAAAGAGCGCCAGGAATGCGCCCATGATGGTGGCGCCGAGGAGCATTCCCCCAAGGCTTTGTTTTCCGAGAAAAATGCCCACAGCCACCGGTGTCAGAACCGCCACCAATCCTGGAGCCACCATTTTCCTGAGCGACGCGTTTGTTGCAATAGTTACGCATGTGGCAGGATCAGGCTTGACACCTTCTTTCCCCTCAAGCAGCCCCGGGATTTCCCTGAACTGGCGCCTGATCTCTTCAACAATGCTGAAAGCAGCTTCCCCGACAGAAGTCATTGTGAGTGCTGCACATAACATCGGCACAATGGCTCCTATAAAGGCTCCGATCACCACGTAAGGATTCATGATGCTTAGCTGCTCAAAACTCAAGCCGGCTGCCTGTGTGTAGGCCACGAACAGCGCCAGGGCTGTCAGGGCGGCAGAGCCGATTGCGAAGCCCTTGCCGATCGCAGCGGTCGTATTGCCAAGGGCATCCAGGCTATCCGTGATCTTGCGCGTTTCAGGCCCGAGTCCAGCCATCTCGGAAATCCCTCCTGCATTGTCGGCTATTGGCCCGTAAGCATCAACAGTCATGGTTGCACCCACGGTGGCCAGCATGCCTACGGCTGAAAGGCCGATACCGTAAATCCCTGCAGTTTTAAATGCTATAAAGGTAGCTACGCAAATGCCAAGTATGGGCAGATAAGTGGACCGCATACCCACGGCCAGGCCGGCAATAATGACTGTCGCAGGGCCTGTCTCCGACTGCCTGGCAATGTGCCTGACAGGCGGACCTGATGTATAGTATTCAGCCAGCAGGCCGATCGCTATTCCGCAAAGAAGGCCTGAAAATATGGCCCAGAACGCTCCCCACGGCATGCCGATTGACTTTATAATAATCGCTGTTAACACCACAAATATGGCCGCAGCCACAAACGTTGTGGAACGAAGGGCTGCTGCAGGGTTTCCTCGCTGAAACGCCTTTATGGAAAAAACCCCTGCAAACGAACTGAGCAGCCCTGCTATTACGACCAGAATGGGTGTGGCCATGAACTTTAGTTTTATTGCCACCGGGTCAAGCCCTTTCAGTATGGGAAACTTATCAAGAAACTGAGGCGTGACAGCCAGAGTGGCCCCGATTGCTATAGTTGCCACGACAGATCCGACGTAAGATTCGAAAATATCGGCACCCATGCCTGCAATGTCGCCCACATTATCGCCCACATTATCTGCGATCACCCCGGGATTGCGGGGGTCATCCTCAGGAATACCTGCCTCCACCTTGCCAACCAGGTCTGCACCAACATCGGCGGCCTTTGTGTAAATTCCACCTCCGACACGCGCAAAAAGCGCGATGGAACTTGCCCCCATGGCAAAGCCGTTAATATACTGAGCGCTATTGGGGTCCTTTCCGTACATCCAGAACCAAAAGCCAAGCCCCAGGAGTCCAAGACTTGCCACTGCCAAACCCATGACCGATCCCGAGAAATAGGACACGTTAAGTGCCTTTGCCTGGCCATACTTATTAGCTGCTTCTGCAGTGCGAGAATTTCCCCTGGTGGCCGCGGTCATTCCTGAAAAACCGGCAAACATGGAGCAAAATGCTCCGGTTGCAAAGGCGACGGCTGTCCTCCAGTGGATAAAGATCAACAACAGAACAAAAACAGCCGCAATAAAGCCCAAAAGAACCGAATATTCCCTTTTCAAAAATGCCATGGCTCCAGAATGAATCATGCCTTCAAGATCCTGCATGAGAGGCGTGCCATTCGGCTGTCTCTTAACATAAAGATAAATCAGATAAGCAATTATAAGACCTACGATCCCTAAAAAGGGAGCTACCCACGTTAATCCCTGCATCAGTTTGTTACCTCCTCATCTGCTAGATTTTGGCAATTGAAGTGATTCATCGCCGACTGCAACCCTTCACGAACAAAAGCTTCGCAGGCCTGAGCGGACAACTCTACTACTTTTTCCACAACGCTCTTCTCGTTTTCGTAAAAGGGACTCAAAACGAAGGCCTCAATGGCCTCCCCGTATCGGGGCCGGCCAATACCTATCCTCACCCGCGCAAACTCCCGGGTGCCCAAATGTTCAATAATAGATATGACTCCTCTATGCCCCCCACTTCCTCCATCCCTTGCGATTCTTATTCTTCCAAGGGGAAGGTCAATGTCGTCATGAAGAACAAGAAGCTTTTCTGTGTCCAGGCAAAAAAAATCAACACAGGCCTTTATAGACCTACCGCTTTCATTCATGTATGTTTGCGGGCAAAGAAGAATAACTTCTTTTCCCCCGAATCTCACCCTGCCGTTCTTTGAGTGGAAACGCTTGCTGCTAAGGCGAATCCCGAGCTTGCTGGCTAATAAACCAATAACCCTGAACCCTATGTTGTGCCTGGTGTTTTTGTACCTGAGCCCGGGGTTCCCGAGGCCGGCAATTAGATAGACTTCCGAGCTTTCAGTGTTCCACCGTTTCCGCTTTTGCACAAACCCATCACTCAGTGTCACTCTCCGCTGCTTCCGTCTCCGGAGCCTCTTCTTCCTCCACAACTTCCTCTTCTTCCACTTTTTCCGCAGTGACAGTTGGAGCACTTACCACCGCCACGGTCAGATGGGGTTCTTCGTTACTCTTGATGCCCTCGGGCAGCTTAATGTCGCTCACATGAACCGCATCTCCTATATCAAGGCCGGAAACATCCACCTCAATAAACTCTACAACCTTGCCCGGGAGGCAGGAGACATTTAGCTCCCTTCTGACCTGCTGCAAAATTCCTCCCCTGGTCACCCCTACGGGAGTGTTTATCAAGTGAATGGGAATTTCAAGGGTCAGTTCCCTGTCCATCGAGATCTCGTAGAAGTCGGCATGAAGGTAAACCGGCTTTATGGGATCGGTCTGGAGCTCTTTTAGCATCACCGTTTTGCTGTCGGTGCCGCTCTTTGACTCTATTTGAAGCTGGAGCAGCACGTTTTCTCCTCTGGTTTCTCTCAAAATTGCCTTAAGATCACCATCGTCCACAACGAGTTTGAGTGGTGTGGCGTTTGGCCCATAAAAAACGGCTGGAACCTGCTTTGCTCTCCTGAGCTTTCTGGCAACACCTTTGCCCTTATCCTCTCTTATGCGGGCAGATAAAGTGGTCTGAGCCATCTAATACCTCCAAAAATGTACGCGCCTGCTTCCCAATCCCCTGGCCACTTGAGGGGCCTTGAGAAGCCCACGGCAGAAATTAACTTTTTATCACAAAAAGAGCGCCTCATCAAAACAAAACGCCCCCACAGGAAGGCGTTTTTGCAAAAAAATTAAACAAATAAGGTACTTACTGAATCTGAATTGTAAATTCTCTTGATGGTTTCCCCCAGCAATTCGGCTACAGAAAGCACCTCTATCCTGGTGCATTTCTTTGCTTCATCGCTGAGGGGAATTGTATTGGTCACCACCAGTTGGTCTATGGGGGACGCCTCAATTCTTTCAATAGCAGGGCCTGAGAGTACCGGATGGGTACAGCAGGCATATATTTTCTTGGCGCCTCTGCTTTTCAAGCCTTCGGCAGCCTGGGTGAGTGTTCCCGCCGTATCAACCATGTCATCCAGAATTACCGCTGTTTTTCCCTCCACTTCTCCTATGATGTTCATGACTTCTGAGACGTTCGGCGCATCCCTTCTTTTATCGAAAATGGCAAGAGACGCATCAAGGCGTTTTGCAAAAGCGCGGGCTCTTTCCACACCACCGGCATCGGGGGAGACGATCACCAAATCGTCCTTAAAGTGAGTCCGAATGTGTTTGAGCAGTAGTGGTGCGGCAAAGATATTATCCACCGGTATATTAAAGTATCCCTGGATCTGCCCTGCGTGAAGATCCATTGAAACCACCCGGTTCGCCCCTGCCACAGTGATCAGGTCAGCTACCAGCTTTGCACTGATCGGAACCCTCGGCTTTACCTTTCTGTCCTGCCTCCCGTATCCATAGTATGGAATAACTGCGGTTATTCTCTTGGCAGATGCTCTTCGAAGAGCATCCATAATAATGAGCAGTTGCATTAGATTGTCGTTGACGGGCGTGCATGTGGATTGAAGAACAAAGGCATCCTTCCCCCTCACGTTTTCCCGGATCTCAACCTGAGTTTCCCCATCACTGAACGTCTTGGCAACTATTTTTCCAGGAGGGATGCCAAGATACTCGCACACCTCTTCAGTCAAACGCGGGTTCGACGTGCCGCCAAAAAGTCTCATCTCTTTTTACCCGTGGCTGGGGTGGGAGGATTCGAACCTCCGAATGCGGGCTCCAAAGGCCCGTGTCTTACCACTTGACGACACCCCAGCGTTTCAGACACCGAATTTTGTTTTCCAAAGCCTTATCGCCGCCGCCACTCCGTTGCCACGAACACCCGGCCCAGATTCTTGGGAAATAACCTCTCTCTGGCCTGGTGAGCTCTTTTTGAGGAGGCAAAAACACCAAAAACGCTCGGCCCGCTTCCGGTCATCAGGGCCCCTTCCGCCCCGGCCTCCAGGAGCAGCTCCTTGATCTCGTGAATTATCGGAAAACGGGCGGAAGTAACCTTTTCCAGGTCGTTTTCGAGGACACTAGAGACTACTATTTGTTCGTCCCTCAACTTTTTATGTATAAAGATATACTCGTCTTTTGTCAACTCCAATTTGGCGTTAGCATATGCCCATGCTGTTGAAACCTGTGCGGGTGGTGTTATGACTACGTACCAGGTACTGGGCCAGTGGTTAAGGGTTTCCAGAATTTCTCCGATTCCCCGGGCAAGGCATGGCTTACACAGCAGGAAGAACGGGACATCCGCCCCCAGCTCCAGAGCCAGCGTGTGGAGTTCTTTGGTTGAAAGAGGTTTTTCAAATATATCATTTAGGAGCAAAAGGGTGGCGGCCGCATCGCTGCTCCCACCTCCCATCCCGGCCGCAACAGGGATATTCTTGGCCAGCTTAATAAAGACCCCCCCCGAAACTCCGGATCTTGAGAAAAAAGATGAGGCAGCTCTAAATACAAGGTTTTTTTCGCCCCCTGGAGCCTGGATACCTTCACATGCCAGCTCAATTCCCGGTGAGCGTTTCTTCCTAATCTCCAGGAAGTCGAAAAGGGTAATGGGAACCATGATGGATACAAGCTCATGGTACCCGTCGGCCCTCGTGCCGGTAATTTTGAGGCGAATATTCAGCTTGGCCGGAGCCCTCGTTTTATAAGTTGGCTGTTCACGCGCTTGGAGGGTCATGAAACCTTTTCCGGTTCAGGCTTGTTGCCCGGAAGGGGTCTACTTTGCGGCTTTTACAAAACGCAACCTGAGATCGGTGAGAATGCTTGCCAAAAACCTTTTCTCCTCCTCGTCCAAGTTCCCTCTTGTTTTTTCTTCCAGCATGGCAATGGTGTCAATTGTGTGCTTGGCAAGTGCGAGGTCCTTCTTTTTCTGGCCGGTCTGAGGATCGGCGATTTCCCCGAGGTGCAAAAGAGCTGAGGAGCTGAGGCTGAATATGAGGGAGTTGAAGTTGACTTCAGGGAGAGGGGCTCTTTGCCTCTCTTCTTTTTGGGGTTCCCTGCTCTCTTGTTTCCTCTCCTTCGCTGCATCTTCCTTCTTTTTTTCTTCCTTTAATTCGCCTTTTTCATCAAATGACCTTCTGTCCTTTATAACGAATCCCTTTTCCTCTTCCGCCATGGTTACTCTCCCTTTTACAGAAAGATTCTTCTGGCTGAAAGAACATCTTTCAGCTCGCGAACTTCTTTGAGAATATCGTCGCTCACAGGGACATTGGTGGTCAGGAGAATTACATTTTGCTTTTTTTCTTTTTCCTGCCCAACCTGCATTCGCCCTATGTTCACCTTGTGCTCGCCCAGCTTTGAAGCAATACGACCTATCACCCCGGGAACATCCTTGTTTCGAATGAAGAGGATATGTCCCTCGGGGATGGCTTCAAGGTAAAAATTATTGATACGCAAAATCCTCGGCATTGTCTTACCGAATATGGTACCTGAAACAATGTTTTCACCCTCAAGGGACTTTACCCTGAGCATTATCAGGCTTGAGAAATCCTCCGAGGTGCTGGTCTTGGACTCTACTACCTTTATTCCCCTCTCGGAGGCTATGTAGGGCGCATTGATAAAATTAACGTCATCTTTGACAATGGGAGTAAGAAGCCCTTTTAGCATAGCCGTTGTCAGAGGCGTGACATCATACTCCGTAATTTTTCCTGCATAGTTGATCTGGGCTTCCACTATTCCGCTGTCGGTGAGCTGGGTCTGCAATGAACCCATTTTTTCTGCCAAAACAGCGTAAGGCCGAAGAATGGTCATAAGCTCGGCGCTGATACTGGGCACGTTCACCGCATTTTTGACCGTTCCGTGCAACAGGTAATCCACCACCTGCTTGGCCACGTCTTTTGCCACGTTTTCCTGCGCCTCCTTGGTTGAGGCCCCTAGATGCGGAGTGCAGATAAAGTTGGGCAGCTCCATAAGTTTTGTTTTTCCGGGGGGTTCTTTTGAGAAAACGTCAAGCGCAGCTCCTCCCAGGTGGCCGGAGTTAAGAGCTTCGTACAGATCATCTTCTTTCACAATGCCGCCGCGGGCGCAGTTTATTACCATGGCCCTTTTTTTCATTTTGGCGATCGTATGCTGGTTAATCATGTTGGTGGTTTCATCTGTTTTTGGAGTATGAACTGTTATGTAGTCCGCCCTTCTCAGCAGTTCATCAAAAGAAACCGGTTCCAGGTCGAGCTTTTCTAGCGCCTCAGGCTTAATATAGGGGTCGTAGACAATAACCTTCATTTTCATACCCTTTGCCCTGTCAGCCACAATCCTTCCTATGTGCCCTGCCCCGATCAGTCCCAGAGTCTTGTTGAACAATTCCCGCCCCTGGAGTTTTTTCTTCTCCCATTTCCCCTCCTTGAGTGAAGCGGTTGCCTGGGGTATGTTTCGGGAAAGGGCCATCATCATCGCGATAGTGTGCTCTGCCGTAGTTATGGTATTTGCCTCAGGGGTGTTCATAACAACGATTCCCCTCTGGCTTGCAGCCGGAATATCAACATTGTCGAGGCCAATGCCCGCACGCCCGATCACTTTAAGCTTATCTGCCGCACCGATAATATCCGCAGTCACTTTCGTAGCGCTCCGAATCACCAGCCCGTCATAGCGGCCTATAATTCCTTTGAGTTCCTCCTGGGTAAGGCCCGTATTAACATCAACGTCAATGCCGGGAGTTTCTTCAAAAATCTTTACCCCAACGTCCGAAAGGGGATCGCTCACCAAAACCCTCATTTAGCACCTCTCTTTCATGAATACAGCCTATCTTGGTCTTTGAGAGAACCGCTTTCTCAAACTAGAGCCTTTAACCTATTGCTGAATACCTGAAGTATAATCACCTCACGGGCGGGATTTGTCAAGACACTTGTTCGCCGGGGGGAGGGGAAAAGGCTTGCCTTTGTTTCTTTCCCTGGACTATAGTTTTTGACTGTTTCCCGGGGGAAAAGGGCATGAGCCTTACAAAAGGACCCCCAAGATTACTAACTCGTAGAAGCGCCCGAAGGCAGATGGTTTCGGAAAAGTTCCGGATGCAAGGCGCACATTTTCAGGAATGACGCGTACGCAGAGGTACGCCTCAGTGAGTAGAGATGCAGCGCAACGCAGCAGGCGGGGCTTCGTTGCTACTGGTGGGCAGCGCAGGCAAAAAAGCGCTTGTTTACCCATTCTTTATCTTTTTCGGGATCGGGTGGGGGTCAACCGCACCGATGTTCATGGCTGCTGCCGCCGATCTTTTCAAGGTAAGGTCTTTGGGCTGATTTACGGGCTCCTGGAAGGTGCTGTGGGCATTGGAGCAGCGTTTGGCGCGTGGGTAGCCGCTCCCCGCAGGGCCTTCGCGGGAATTTACGGCGCCGGGCAGCGTCAAAAAACTTGACATGACCAGCTTAAAGACGTAGGTAAAATCTTGAAAACAGGTGGAAGAATTTCAAATCGGCCTCTTCTTTGTCATTCTTATCATTTACAGTGTCAACTATTGCTCTTTCAATTAACCAGGCTTTACCCCGGCGCTCTGATTGGGGCGCCATAAGGTAGTGGGGAAAACTCGTTAACCAAGAAAATGAGGAGGGTATGATCATGAAAAGGTTATTTCTTTGGCTCCTGGTTTTTTCCTTCGTTATTTGCTCCGTCCCCTTCCTTGCGCATCAGGCCAGATGTGAGACTATCCAGTTGAAGATGGCGCACTTCATGTCTCCGATGCATATCCAGCACCGAAAATCCTTTGTTCCTTTTTCAAAGAAGGTGGAGGAACTCACCGGCGGCAGGGTGAAGATCAAGATATACCCCGGGGGAGCCCTGGGTGGCCCGAAGCAGCTTCCGGATGCCGTCACCTCGGGAATTACGGATATTGCATTTATTATCCCCTCTTATACAACCGGCCGGTTCCCGCACATGTCGGTTATGGACCTTCCTTTCATGGTTCACAGTGCGCTTCACGCCACCAAAGTGATCTATGACCTCTACGACGACTACCTTGCCGAAGGTTTCAAGGACTACAAGGTGCTCTGGTTTTACTCATGCGGCACAGGACAGCTCCACTCTGTGAACAAGCCCATATATGAGATCTCTGATCTTCACGGCATGAAAATGCGCGCCCCTTCAGCCTACATGAGCAAGGCACTCAAGCTTCTGGGTGCCAACCCTGTCGGAATGCCTATTTCCAAGCTGACCATTTCCCTTGAAAAAGGCGTCATTGACGGCATGCTCACACCTTATAGTGCTGTAAAGGATTTCCGGCTCTTTGACCTGGTAAAGTACATAACCGAGGTCAAGATGTACGTGTCCTCGATGGCGGTGGTTATGAACAAGCAAAAATTCGCTTCCCTTCCCGATTTTGCCAAGAAAGCAATAGACCAGGCGGCAGGCAAGCAATGGGGCCTTCATGCAGCGCGCGTGTATGACCAGGAGGATCAGGAAGTGGCACAGGAGATCAAGAGGCGCGGGAAGATCACTATCATTAAGCTCTCAGATGCAAAGCGGCAAGAATTCATGCAAAAGCTCAAAGTCATGCAGAGCGACTGGGTCAGCGAGATGTCCGGGAAAGGGCTCCCTGCGAAAAAGATCCTCAATGCTGCCCTGAAATCAGCTCGCGAGAACGAGTAACCTCTGCTGGAACTCCCCTGCCCGGGCGTTTCTACGCTTTGAGAAACTAACAGGCGATGGACCAATGAGGGTTGTGGAACCTTTTCTGAGTGACCGGCGGGAGGGCGCCGTGTTTTTGTGACTTATCAGTGGGGGAAGCCCTGGCCAGGCGCTCGCCTATACAGAAAATCAGGCGCTTTCTCCCCGCGTCTGGAGATACTGCTCTTGACCAGAGTGGTGATCTACCTGGTGAGTGCCTGGAACAGCGGAGGGGGCGAGAATCCCCCATGGATAAGTCACTAAGAACACCAGCCCGGGAGGCTTGGAACGAAAGAAAAGGTTCCATAACCACAAGGTACGTTTCCGTATGGAAAAAGAGTATACAAGTCGTGGCGCTGTTAAATTGGTTTCCCATCTTTGCAGCGCGGTAAGCCGAATTGCATGGGGAGCTCTTTTTTTTATGATGCTCCTCACGGTTGCTGACGTGTTCATGAGGAAAGTATTCAACCACTCCATCCTGGGAACTGTTGAACTCACGCAGTTTATGCTCCTGGTCCTTATCTTTTTCTCCCTTGCCCAGACAGAACTAATGGACGGCCATGTCAAGGTTGACCTGATCGTTAGCAGATTCAGCCCCCGAGGCCAGGCTCTCTTTGATCTTATAACGCAGGTTTCATGCTTCTTGCTGAGCCTCCTCATGACATGGTCCACCGTGGTGTACGCTGAAAGGATGAGGGCCAGCGGGGAAGTGTCCCAGGATCTCTGGTTGCCTGTATACCCTTTTGTCTATGTAGTGGCCGCAGGTTGGGCTCTTTTTGGAATTGCCCTTTTTATCAAGTTTACCCTGGCCCTTAAGAAGGCGGTAAAACCATGAATCCTGTAACCATCGGCGGTATCGGAATCCTTTTTCTTTTCCTGCTCCTTGCCATGCGCATGCAAATCGGGTTAAGCATGGCCGTGGTGGGGTTTTTGGGATTTGCCCTGCTGGGCTCCTTGAAGCCGAGTTTTACCATACTTGGAATGGAGCCTTTCAAGATAGGGGGCACTTACAGCCTTACCGTCATTCCGCTCTTTATTCTCATGGGCCAATTCGCCAATCACTCCAGGATAGGCTCAGAAATCTACCAGACCGTCTATAAATGGATCGGGTTCCTGCCCGGCGGACTAAGCATGGCCACCATAGGGGCATGCGGTGGGTTTGCGGCAATTTCAGGCTCCTCGCTTGCTGCTGCGGCAACCATGGGAATGGTCGCACTCCCTGAGATGAAACGCTTTAACTACGATGACTCACTTGCCACCGGGTGCATTGCAGCAGGAGGAACCCTGGGGATCCTTATTCCCCCGAGCACCGTAATGATAATTTACGGTATCTTGACCCAGCAGCCGATTGCCACCCTGTTTATCGCCGGCATCCTGCCGGGCCTCCTCCTGACACTGCTCTTTTTGCAGACAATATACATCATGACAAAGCTTGATCCAGGGCTTGGTCCGCCCGGACCAGGCTTTTCCATGAAGGAAAGAATTTTCTCCCTAAAAGGCACCTGGGGTATTTTCCTTCTCTTTGTGCTGGTGATAGGAGGACTTTACACGGGTTGGTTCACACCAACGGAAGCATCAGGTGTGGGGGCCTTTGGAGCTTTTCTCATCACCATAGCAAAGGGGAGATTAACCTGGCAGAACCTCACGGCATCTCTTGGCCAGACAGCGCGCACAACCGCCATGGTGTTCCTGATACTGATAGGCGCGAGCATCTTCGGCTATTTCCTGACAGTCAGCCAGATCCCTGATCAGCTCTCCCTTTTTGCCATGCATGCCGGGTTGAACCGCTACGTGATTCTCTCGCTTATTATCATTGCTTACATAATCCTGGGGTGCTTCATGGAAGGCCTTGCCATCATGGTCCTCACCATCCCCATCATTTATCCAATGGTGCTTGAGATGGGCTTTGACCCCATCTGGTTCGGAGTGATCATTACGCTAGTAATGGAAATGAGCCTTATCACGCCTCCGGTTGGGATAAACGTATTCATCATTAGCGGCATTGCAAAGGAGGTGCCCATGTACACCATCTTCCGGGGGATTATTCCCTTCTGGTTTGCGATGCTTGCATGCATTATCCTCCTTGTGCTCTTCCCCCAGATAGCCCTTTTCCTTCCCCACACCATGAGAGGATAATGCTTATTTTATCCATTTCGGCTGCCCTATAACCGGGTAACCGTCACCGGCAAGCTTTTCCTTGATTTTCTCAAGGCTTGTCTTGGTGTCATCAAAGGTGATGGTGGCTGTGTGCTTTTCAAGATCGGTTTTTGTCTTAAGCACGCCCTTTACGCTCATTGCAGATAACCTTACCTGCTCTGCAGTATCGGGTCATGCGCACCCCGGCACACGAAGCTCAACAGTTCTTTCAGCAGCAAGCGCCGGCTGAAGGGCAAGAAATCCCAGGAAAAGAGCCCCTATCAATAGCCAAATTCTGTTCCGTCTCATTGAATCCTCCTTATATCATTTATATGAAAAAAGGAATTTAGGGTTAAGACTGAAGGACGGCCCGGGCTCGGTCTCCAAGCCCGGAACCTGCATTCTATGGGTCTGATATAATTGCTACTATGTTACTATAAAATAGGCGCGAATTTTCCAAAGTCCAGTAAAATATCGCCTGCTTCTACAAATTCTGCAGAAACAGCCATAGCGCATAAAACCTTTTTATTCGCGTGAATTGCCACAGAAAGTTCTTGACTTTTGCCTATTTACCTGGTAAATCTGCATAAAATTTTCTTAACGGAAAGGCGGATCCTTTCCGGGAATTCCATAGGGAAAGGAGGTGGAATGCTTTATATTCACGTTTGTTTTGGTTGAAGGTCATTTTTTGTTAACTATTTCTTTAGGAGGAAAAAGTTATGCGAAAGTTGATTGTTCTTCTTGTTGCTGCTGCGTTTTTGGTCGCCATGGGCCTTCCTGCCATGGCTGCTGACAAGTCGGTAACTTTTTACGGTAACGTGCGGATGACCACTGCCATTGCTGATTTTGACAAAGAGGCTGCACCTGGCGGTAAGTTCTCCGACAAAGATCTGGACTGGGCGCTCGATGACGGAAACACCCGCTTTGGCGCGAAGTTCGCGGCAGGCGATATCGCCGGCAACGTGGAAATCAGACCTAGGGACGGCGGCTATGTCAGACACTGGTACGGTTCCTGGAATTTCGGCGCTGGAAAACTTATCATAGGCCAGACCTGGACTCCCACTTTCATGCCGGTCACCGGTCAGGCCATGTATGGCGGCCTGCTGGCTTCTTACGGTGATACTATTGGAAGCCTCAGGCAACCCGGATTGCAGGTTCATTTTCCCATCAAGGCAGTAAACGGGACTTTGAAAGTGGCCGCGCTTACACCTCATGACCCGGGCATTCCCGAGGCTGGCGGCATTTTTGTTGCTAGTGGGGAGGACACTGACACCAGCATCCCGAAGATGGAGGGAAGCCTCTCCTTTGGCTTTGGTCCGCTCAGCGGAGCTGTTGCTCTCGGGTACAACACTTACTCAGAGGTCAACACGGCCACGGACAAGGAATATGACATTGACTCCTGGATCGGTATGTTCAAACTCGCGTACTCCGGTGGTCCATTCTATGTCAAAGGCCATGTATATAAGGGCCAAAACCTGAAACAATCCGGTTATATTACTGGTTCCGTTTTGACTCCTGAGAACCTTGTAGGAGATACCCTCGAGGACGTGGATGAGCTCGGCTTTGCTGCGTGTGCAGGCTTCAAGTTCAGTGACAAGCTTGGTTTTGAGGCTGGATATACCCAGGTAAAGGAAGACATGGACAGGCCTGCTGGTACGGTCAGTGACGAGGACAAGCGCAAGGCATTCTATCTACAGGCGCCCATCACTCTCGCCAAAGGGGTCAAGATAACACCCGAGTATGTTGTGCTCGACAATGATCACAAGATTGTTAACGGTACGAGAACTGAACTGGGCAAGCAAACCTACTACGGGATCTACTGGTTCATAGCTTTCTAAGCTCCTGTATCTCACACTGACAACCAAACCGACCCGGGGCAATAAGCTCCGGGTCTTTTTCTATCCCTTCATGGGTTGACTTTCGCGCAGCCTTTCCCTAAATTCAAAAACATATTTCCAGCTTTTAAGGATGAACCATGAAGATTAGATCGTTTCTGAGTCATGCGATATTTTTCTTTCTATTGCTCCCCATCAGTTTCTTTCCGCGGCCGGGTACTGCTGCTGATAAAAAAGTGGCCCTCCTGCCCTTTGTCATTTACTCGGACAAGCCCAGGGCCTTTCTAGGGCCGGGGCTCAAGAGCATGTTCATCTCCCGCCTTTCAGGTGAAGGCATTGAGGTAATCGGGGATGAAAAGCTCTCACCTCTTCTGACTGGGGAAGACAGAAAGGGTGTAAGCTCCAGAAAAAGGGCCGAAGAGCTGGCAATAGCCCTAGGGGCTGATTATGCGATCTTCGGGAGCATTACGAGCATCGGCACAAGTTACAGCCTGGATCTTTCCATCCTTGACCTCACAAAGAAAAAGCCAAAACTGACAAAGATCTCTCAGACCATGGAGGAGGATCAGTTCATCCCAAAGCTCGCCGATGTTGTCTACGATTTCCGGGCCATTATGGCAGGCGTGGATATCCGCGCGCAATGGGCAAGACAGGCTGCCGCGACAAGCAAGAAGCAATCCCCCATGGGCCTCTTTTATAGACCAGCCGGCCCACAGGACAGGCAGTACCGGCCCTCGGGAAGGGTACGGATAAGAATGGACGTGATGGGATTTGACACAGGAGACTTAAATGGTGACGGCGAGCCTGAAATCCTTGTCATGGGCCGCAAAAAGCTCCTGATCTACAATAGAAAAGGGAACTCCTTAATTCTAAGGGACACTCTTGAGCACTCCCTTGGCGAGGATTTTATCAAAGTGAGTGCAGGTGATGTAAACGGTGATGGAAGTGCGGAAATATACCTTGTAAGCTCCATCGGCTTAAGGGCTCAAAGCAGTGTATGGGAGTGGTCGGGGAGGTTTAGAAAGGTTCTAAAAATGACCGGTCACTTGCAGGTGGTGAAAGCTCACGGTTTTAAACCCGTCCTGCTGTTCCAGGAGTCCCTGATTAATCGTTACTTTAACGGCCGGATCGCCATCATGGTCTATGACGGACCCAGGAAGCTGGCGCGGAAGCGCCTGCTCCCTGAATTCAAAAAAGGGGTCCAGTTTTATACGCTCACCTTTCCTGAACCTGGAAAAAGAGGCACGGAAGAATACCTGGGCCTGAACCAGAACGCCTATCTTTGTTTATGGGACAGAAACGGGAGCATCCTGTGGCAAAGCGACAAGGCGGTCGGAGGAACCAACAACGCCATAACCCTCGGAACAACCTTTGACGCCGCTTCCCCCAATATCATCTACTTTAACAGCAGGATCATTTCCGCCGACATTGATAATGACGGTAAAAAGGAGATTCTTCTTGTAGACAACATCCGCCTGGTTGAGCATCTCCAAACCCTGAGGCTCATTGTGAAATCCAACCTGGTGGCTTACAGGATGGAAGGGGCCGGCCTTGTTTCCACCTTAAGAACCCCCCAGCTCCCTTACTGTCTCACGGATATCCAGGTTCAAGACGGGACCCTTTTTCTTGCAGCCCAGAAAGGAGAAATAAAGCTCATGGGGCCCGGTTCCGGCCGGATAATATGGTTTGAGTAATCATAAACCTAAACCTTATGTTTTGAGAATGCCGTAGAACTGGCCTGACTTGTCTATCTTATCACCCACACTGCTCCCGCAAACCGCGCAAGTGTATTCGTACTTGTCCCCTTCAGGCAGGATTAAAAGCAGAGATTTCCTGACCGGCACGGCCCTTCCGCACTTGGGGCAGTAAAGCTCGGTTGCTTCAAACTCATCAAAGTCCGGCTGCTGCTCCTCCTGTGGCGGCCGACCCCCTGCCTGAACAAAGTCAAATGGCACTCTTTTCATACGCAAACCCCTCGAACCGGAGATAAGAATTCGGCACCCGGAAGGCATCCGCCCTCTGGATTCTATCTTCCTGCGTCCTGTTTTTACAAATATAATGCTTTCCATAGGCCGATGCAATGCAGAAAAGACGGCGCCCTCCCGACAGTCGCATCAGAAAAAGCCTTCTACCCGTTCTTATTGAGCTATTAGGTCAAAAAGAAGGTGACCACAACATATGTGGTGTCACACTTATGGAGCAGCCCTTATAGTCCGGGACCTATTTATCCAGGATGGTTTTTACCGTGTTCAGCAATTCAAGTAGGTTGAATGGTTTGATGATGCATGCTGCAGCTCCATTTTCCAGGAGTTCATGCGTGGGTCCCATGCCAGTGACTACGAGGATCGGAGTAGAGGGGTATCTTGTCTTTATTCTTCGTGTTAATTCAAGCCCATCCATCTCGGGCATCATGTAATCAGTAATAACTAAATCGTACGGCCTATTTTCAACATGGCTCATTGCCTCGACCCCGTTTTCCGCAACATCTATTTCGTACTCATAGGTCCTCAAAGCCTCGGCCAGCACATTCCTCACAGCTTTTTCATCTTCCGCGATCAGGACTCTTTTCTTACTCATTTGATGGCCTCCTTTTTTTGCATACTACCAGGAGGATATAAATTGTCAACTCCAAAATACTACTCTCAGTTGTTAGACTTTCCCTGGCTTTTGTGTGATACGAAGTATTTAAGTTTGAAGAAGAGAATGCGTTAGGTCAAGGAAGAAGCGATTGATCGATAAAAAGATCGGACTAAGAATCAAGGAGATAAGAAAGGGCTGGGGGCTTTCCCAAATCGAATTGGCTGAAAGAATAGGAATATCTTTTCAGCAAATTCAGAAATATGAGAAGGGCACCACCAGGATCTCCGTCATGCGCTTGCAGCAAATCTCGGACGCTCTGGGTGTTCATATTACTGCCTTTTTTGAAGAAGGAGAAAAAACTCCTATGGTTTCAGACTTTGCCCTAAGATACGCTCCCAGCAGGGATTCCGTAAATCTCCCCGGCGTTGTGCAACCTCTCAACAAAGAAGAGATTACCCTCTTGAAACTTTTTCGCAACACAAGAAATAAAAAGGTAAGGGAAGGAATCATTAAGCAACTGCAAGGGGTTGTTGAGCTGGGAAACAGGAAATAGAGGCATCCCCCCATATAGAATACAACCGAGGTGATAAACTAAATCCGGAAATAATTTTGAAGCATATTAAAGAGATTCCTGATTTTGACAGGCCGAGAGAGAGATTGGCCTCCAAAGGGCCAGAAGCTCTCTCGGACACGGAGTTGCTGGCAGTACTCCTTGGAAGCGGGATAAAAGGAAAAGACGTCTTCCAAGTAGCCCATGCAATCCTGCAAAAGCTTGACAGAGATGGAGAAAAGATAAATGTAAAGGCTCTGGTTTCGATAGAAGGGGTTGGTTTCGCCAGAGCATGCCAGATTGTGGCCTCTTTTGAGCTTGCAAGGAGGAGACTTTTTAAAAAAAGCTTTGTTATTCAAAATGCGGAAGATGCTTTGCCTCTTATTTCATACATTGCGGACAAAAAGCAGGAATATTTCCTGTGCATATCTTTAAATGGAGCAAATGAGGTTATTAGAAATAGGGTAGTTACTGTTGGTCTCCTTAATACAAATCAGGTTCATCCCCGAGAGGTGTTTGCGGATGCTATTTCAGATCGCGCGGCCTCTATAATCCTTGCTCACAATCACCCCTCAGGTGTACTCAAACCCAGCCCCAATGATTTAGCTGCAACGAAACAGCTGGTTGATGCGGGAAAAATCCTTGGAATACCTGTATTGGATCACTTAATTATCACAAAGAAAGGTTTCCTGTCATTCAAAGAGATGGGGTTGATATGAAACTCGATGAAGTTGTTATGATACTTCAAAAACACCATCCTCTCAGCCAATACGCCCTCCAAAGCCACCAATCAGATACTGCGTCACAGAAAAGACAAACCACGCCCCGAAACCGATGAGGAAAAAGCCACATATTTGGATCATGATCCGGTAGCTTCTGTCCTTAAAAAGTCTCTTTCCGCGGGTGATTCCAACGGAAATCAGCGCATACCACGTATAATCGGCCAAAATATGGCCCAAAAAAAATACAACAACACCCTTGAGACCAAACTTCATGGCGGCCGCCAGGTACCCAAGACCGATGGTGGCCCACCAGAGCGTCCAGTAAGGATTGGAGAGGCTTGCAAGCATTCCAATCAAAACAGGATGAGCAATTCGCTAGGACTGATTCTCGGCGTTCTGCCTGTTCAAGGATGGGCCCCCTGAACTCCTCACCATGTTTACCCCCATCCACACCAGCATCCCGCCCCCTGCAAGGGCAACGATGCCCATAAAGGGTGGAGACTTAACCCACTTACCTTCCGGAGTCCGACAGGCATCACTTTCCCACACGCCTGTCAAATTGAAAGCCGGCTTTTAATGAAAGTGACAAGTCACGACTACTACCTTATGGTGAAATATATCAAAAAGTTTTAAATATCAAAATATCCTCCATAAAACAAAAGTCCAAATATATTTCGCACTTTTATTGATTGCACCATAAAGGCGCTTACCCCGTAGGAGTGCCCCGGGCGGGAGCACGGGGTTTACTTCTTACCCTCAACTATATTGCTCTTGACAGTTACGGTAATAAAATATATCTAAATTTTTCACAATTACATTTAAGGAGCCCGTTCTTGTGATTAACCGAGATGCGCCCTCATTGTTAAAAGAAATGGCAACGAGGGAGCCTTTCTCACGGATGCTGAACCTGAAGGTTCTGGAAATTAGGCCAGGATACGCAAAGGTACAGGCGGGTGTCGCGCCGAAAATGCTCAATATTCATGGCATCACCCATGGCGGGGCACTCTTTGCCGTGGTTGATGAAGCCTTCGAGCTGGCCTCAAACTCTCATGGAACCATTGCGGTTGCGCTTAACATGAACATCACTTTTTTTGCACCCACGGGGCCCGGCGATATACTCACCGCAGAAGCGAAAGAGGTCTTCCGCACAAATCGCACGGCCACTTACCAAATCGAAGTTACAACAGATGACGGGAAACGAATTGCCGCATGCCAGGCGTTGGTTTACCGAAAAAAACATCTTTTGCCGGGCCTGGAAAAAAACGAATAGGGTGAGGGAGATGCAGGACTGAACCTCAATCGGCACCCAATAGCCATGTATAGAAATTTTGATGAAATTGCAGACAGCGCAAGGATTCTGGGTCCGAGGAGGGCGGCGGTGCTGTTTCCTGATGATCCGGAGGTTATGGAAGCCACAGCCGAGGGCATGAAAGAGGGCCTTATTAGCCCTGTTCTTGTTGGAGAAAAAAAACATATAGAGGCCACTGCCCAAAATCTCCACTCGCCTCTTGAGGGCGTGGAGGTTGTTGATCAATCGGATCCTCAAAAAGCGGCAAACCTGTGCATTGATATGGTGATGAGAGGAAAAGCAAGCTTTGTGGTGAAGGGAAAAATCCTGACCACCTATCTCTACAGGGCACTGATTAGGGCAACCAGGGAACTGGCCCCTGACCAAGTTCCTTGTACTCTTTGCTTTCACGAGGCACCAAGCGTCAACAAAATCTTTGTTATCACTGATCCCGGGGTAAATATTCAGCCGGACTTGGCTACAAAGGAAAAGATCCTGGCTAATGCTGTCCAGGTCTTCCGAGCCCTCGGCTGTAATAATCCCCGGGTAATGGCCCTTGGGGCCGCATATCTTGACGGCAAGCCTTCTATTGCTGCGTGCCATGCGAAAAGGCTGAGAATCCTGGCCAACGAAGGGCGGTTCGGGAAATGCACCATGGTGGCTGAGACCAATCTCTTTGATCTCTTTGATGGACACTACGTTCAAGCCGATCTTTTGCCGGATATTTTTATGGTGCCGAATATAGAGGCGGGAAACATTTTGGTAAAATCCATTGATCACCTTATTGGCGGTATCCGGCAATGTGTCACCGTAGGCGCAGGCCTTATTACCCTCACCCCTTCCCGCTCCGACGGATACGAAGCTCGCATGGGGAATCTGACACTGGGGATTGTGCTTGCAGAGAGATGCAAGAGGGGATGAAAAATGCATGCAAGCTTTCAAGGGATCATAGAAAGTGCCCGTCCAAAGGAAAGGAGGCGCGTTGTAATTTCCGGCAAGAGAAACTCCGCAGCTCTTGCTGCTGTACTTACCGCCCAAGACAAGGGATGGATTGATCCGGTTGGATGCAATGGCGCCTCCTTAAAACTCAGAGACAAAATGGATGTTTATTGCGCGGATTCCGATATATGGCACGCCAGAGAAGATGCTCTGCGCGTCCTTGACGAAGGGGAAGCAGAAGCTTTACTTGATATGGGGCCTTTAGATGAAAGGTTCTTTTCCTTGCTCATCAAGTCAGATACACGGATCAAGAAAAATCATCTGTTGAGCTATGTGACCGTTTTTACGGCTCCAAAGAATGATCGAATGACACTTTTTACCGATACCCTTATCAACAGCGCGCCGGGGCTCAAGGAAAAGGCCAAGATTATTGAAAACGCAATCCACGTGGCAAAAGCCCTGGGAATAGCCCGGCCAAACGTTGCCGCCCTGAGTGCGCTGGAACTCGTCAATCCTTCCATACCTTCTACGCTGGATGCTGCGATCCTTTCCAAGATGTCGCAACGTAGACAGTTTCAAGATGCAATCGTAGAAGGGCCTTTGGGCATGGATAATGCCGAATCCGGCCTTGCAGCGCAGCATAAAGGAATCAGGAGTCCGGTGCCGGGAAATGTGGATGTATACCTCTTCCCGGACCTTGAGTCGGCCAGTCTGACCACCCAGTTCCTGGCTTTCCTGGGCCCTTGCCGACTGGGTGGGGTACTTGCGGGTACAAGGGTTCCGATCATCATACGCTCCCCTCTAGAGCCACTGGATTCGTGGCTCCTGAATATTGCGCTGGGGCTCATTGTCAACAAAGAGATATGATGCACGCGATATTGCTGATCAATATCGGTTCAACATCCACCAAGGTAGGATTCTTTTCCGGCAAAGGCACTCTTATTAAAAAGGCAATTAGTCACTCCGCAAAAGACCTGGCCCGGCTTCATGGATATGATGTGTGGCTCCGGTTCCACTTGACCACAGTGGAGAAGATCTTGCAGAGACACAAAAAGGAATTTGAAAAAATCAACCTCATAGTCAGTCGGGGCGGGCTGACAAAACCGGTTGAAGGCGGTGCTTACAGCATAAACGATGCGATGCTACACGATTTATGCTCAGGCAAATATGGCTGGCACCCATGTAATGTCGGCCCTGCCATTGCCTATGAAATTGCAAAACGATTCGAAGTAAAAGCTATTATCTACGACTCGCCTGTTGCAGATGAAATGGAGCCCTTGGCCAGATTTTCGGGTCTTAAAGAAATTGAAAGAAAGGCTGCATTTCATGTATTGAGCCAGAAGTCTGCTGCACGAAAGGCAGCTAAAGAACTCGGCATATCTTATGAACAGAGCAACCTCATAGTGGCACATCTTGGCGGAGGGATCACAATCGGCGCCCACAAAGGGGGAAAAATCATTGATGGAACACATGGCTTAAGTGAGGGTCCGCTTACACCGCAGCGCACTGGAGCACTGCCTTTGGAGGATGTGCTGTCCCTTTGTTACTCAAGGGGATTCAGTGAAAAGGAATTGAGGAGAAAACTCTTTAGCCGGGGTGGTGTTGAGTCTTACCTCGGTACCCACGATATTGCCTCTGTGGAGCTCCGTGCCGGCAAGGGCGATGAGGAGGCGATTCTTGTTCTGAAGGCCATGGGATACCAAATTTGTAAGGCCATATGTTCCATGGCGGCCGTGCTGGAAGGGCACATAGACGCTGTGGTACTCACCGGAAATCTCTGCCTGTCCAAAAGCCTTATTGGTGAGATTCGGAACAGAGTTAGCTTCCTCGGACCGCTTTTTATCTATCCAGGAGAAGATGAGCTTGAATGCCTTGCCCGGGGCGGATTGGCGGTACTTCGAGGTGAGGAGGATCTCAGAGAGTACACCTGAGCGTGAGTTTCGATTCATACCCCGCCCAGATGCAGAGCGCGCTTTTACTCAATAATACTCCAGGGAGCTGGAAATTGATTGATCAAGTTCACACCAACCTGTTTAAGCTTGAGCTTCCTCTGCCGGAAAACCCCTTGAGGTCTGTCAATTGTTACCTTGTAAAGGGTACAGGGCGCTTTCTGCTCATTGATACGGGCATGAACCGAAAGGAATGTCTTGAGGAAGTACAAAGGGATTTAAGAAAATTAAGGGTTGATGTAGAGAAAACAGATTTTTTCATTACCCACTTGCATGCAGACCACATCGGGCTCGTGTCAAAACTGGCTGGAGATAGTGGAAAACTCAGATACAATCCTCCAGTGCCAGGCAAAATGCCTTTAACCCCACGCCCGGCATTTCTTCCTGAAGGCTCCTGATCTCTTCCATCAGGAGAGCCACCTTTTCCTCTTCAGCCACTATAATCATGGCAGAGTTTTTGGCCGGCCAGATATGGGTATTCAAATGTGGGCCGCTCTTTTCCCCCACGCCCGTTACCTCTTCCCAGCGGGTATAATCGCTGAGATCAACTTTTTTAAGGGCCTCAAGTATCTCATCATGTATGGCGATATTATAGACAATAAAAATGCATTTCACTTGGCTATAACTCCTTTCTTGCGTTCCGAGCGCCCTTCGAAAAACGAGTATATAATCGGGACAAGAATGAGCGTGACAAGCGTGGAAAGTGTAAGACCGGCGATTACCGTAATCCCGAATGGCTGCCACATCTCTGCTCCTTCGCCCCGCGAAAATGCAAGCGGGACCATTCCGAAAATGGTAGTTATAGTGGTCATGAGGACAGGCCTCAACCGGTGGGAACCGGCCTGTTTTATAGCCTCAAAAAGTTCTACTCCCCGAGCGCGCAGGATATTCGTGTAATCCACCAGCACAATGGCGTTGTTGACAACAACGCCGACAAGAAGGATAACACCCATGAATGACATTATGTTCAAGCTTATTCCCGTCAGGTAGAAAGCCCAGATGACCCCGGTAAACGCGAATGGGACGGAAAATGCGATAACAAATGGTGTTTTAAGTGACTCAAACTGGGAAACCATTACCATATATACAAGGATGATGCCTACGATAAGCAAGGTTGCAAAGTCGTGAAAGGTCTTGCGCTGTTCTTCGACTTCTCCACCAAAGGAGATGGTCACACCCGGCGGGATTTCCAGTTTCTTGAGTTTCCTTTCCACATCTGCTTTAACCTCACCAAGGGAGCGCTTATAGGTATCTGCCCCCACTTTTACAATGCGTTCCCTGTTTTTTCGGTCGATCTCCACAGGTCCGAGTGCCTCTTCAATTTTAGCGATGTTCTTGAGCTTCACAAGGCCCACATCCGGCCTCATTGACGGCACCATGATCTCGCCTATACCATCCAGACTGGACCTGTTTTCCCTGGCAAGTCTGACAAAAACATCAAAATCTTCGCCTGCCTCCCTGAATTTCGTGGCCTCGGTGCCGTAATAAGCCGTCCTGAGTGCCGAGGCGACTGCGGCGGTGCTCACGCCAAGCTCTGAGGCCTTTTGCCTGTCCACCTTTACCCACACCTCGGCCCTTGGCTTTTTTTGACTTACCCGGATATCCACGGCCCCCGGCGTAGCTTCCAGAATCTTCTTTACCTTCGCGGCCAGGGCATTAGTTGCCCCCATATCATGCCCTATAATCTCTACTTCCAGTTGCTTGCCCCCACCCATCAGCACCTGGCTCGTCATGGACGTAGCAGTTACGGTCATTCTTTCTATGCCCGGTATCTTTTTTACTTCCCTGCGCAGCACGGCAGCTACTTCCTTTGCCGACCTTTTGCGCTTTTCTTTGGGAATGAGCTTTGCCCCGGATTCAGCCATATTCGCCCCTTCCTCCATGCCGAGTGCCACGCCAATGCCCTTCTCTGTTTCGCCGACAAACGCATAATAGTCCTTTTTCTCTGGCACGAACTGTTTGTAGAGATCCATAAGCTCCATTGCCACCCTTTCACTTTCTTCCAGACGAGCGCTCTCGTTCAATGCCACTCGCACATCCAGTTCCCCTGTATCAACGTCGGGGAAGAGGTCAGTGCCAACAAATCGCAATAAACCCAAGCTGGCGAAAAAGACCAAAAGGAGGGCCACAATCAGCTTTTTACGGTGCCTCAGTGCAGCTCCAAGCAATCTCCCATAGAAAACCTCCACCGCCCTGAACATTCCCTCGCTCCACTTATAGAGCCGCGTAACCTTCCTCTCCCCCACCGGCTTTATCCATTTCGAACAAAGCATGGGAGTAAGGGTTAGGGCACTGAACAGGGAGCCACCCAGGGTGATAGCAACAATCGCCCCTAGTTGGCTGAAGATGATACCTGCCAGCCCCTTCACAAATATAAGCGGCAAGAAAACAACCACGGTTGTCAGCGTGGAGGCGCTGATTGCCAGACCAACCTCAGATGCCCCAAATACCGCCGCTTCTTTGGGCCTCTCCAGGCCTTCATCCACATGCCGGGTGATGTTTTCCAGTATCACGATCGCATTGTCGACCACCATGCCAATAGCAATGGATATACTCATGAGGGAGACCAGATTTATAGTAAATCCCCTTAAGTAAAGGAAGATAAAAGCAATGATGATAGAGAAGGGAATGGTAAGGATCACGATCAGGCTGGCCCTGATCTGTCTCAGGAACAGTATTGTCACCAGAATGACAAGAATTGATGAAATGAGAAATGTCTTGGCCAAATTGTGGACCGAGTTGATGATGAACTCGGAGTTATCCATCGGGATAGTTATTTCCAGATCGGCCGGCAGATTCTTCTTGAGCTCATCCAGTTTCTGCCTGATTGCATTGCACACAGCTACCGTGTTTGCACCTGACTGTTTCTGAACAATAAAGATCACTGAATCCTTGCCGTTGGCCCATGCCTTCATTTTCTCTTCTTTGAAACTGTCCTGGACGTCCGCCACATCTTTAAGGTATATGGGCGTTCCCCTATGCTGGCCAACTTCAATGGCACCGATATCTTCAGGGGATTCAAACCTGCCCCGAAGGCGTAGAATGTAATTGGTTTGGCCCATCTTGATATTTCCTGCCGGCATGTCGAGATTCTCTGTTTTGAGAATGCGAAGGATATTTTCGGCAGAGAGGTGAAAGGCAGCAAGACGTTCCCTATCAAATTGGACATTGATCTGCCTCCTGAGACCACCGTAGATGACAATTGCCCCCACGCCCCTTATCCGTTTGAGTGGGTCCGCAATTTGTTTATCTACAATCCTGTAAAGATTCTTCCAGCTTTCAGTGGCACTAACGCTGACTACCATGATTGGAGCACTGGCACTTGAGAACTTGAAGATTATTGGCTCCCTCGCGTCCGGGGCATGTTTTTCCACGTCATTTCTTGCCAAGTCAAGTTTGTCGCGAACATCGTTGGATGCCACGTCCAGGTTTGTTCCCCAGTCGAATTTGCAGGTCACGACGCTCAGGTTGTCTTTGGAAACGGAACTAAGTGTATCAAGATTGCTTACAGTGCTTAGCTGGTCTTCCAGGTACTTTGTAACATCGCTTTCCACGTCAGAAGCACTGGCCCCTGGATAGGGGACAATAACGCTAATAGCAGGGGGCTCGATTTCAGGAAGCATGTCAATGCCCAGCCTGGAAAGGGATATGCCACCAAGAATGATTAGGGCGAGAAATATCATCAGGACTGTATTTGGTCTCGAGACTGAAAACTCAGGAAGTCTCATTGAACTTTCCCTTCCTTCTCGCTGGACCTGACAATAACCGGCGTGCCTGTCGTGAGCAGTCCCTGCCCGGTCACAACTACTTCTTCCCCTTCCCGAAGACCGCTTACGATTTCCACGAGATCCCCCTTCTTCATACCGAGCTTTATGTCCGGCCGCTTTTTGGCGACCCCATTTTCGACAACAAAGGCATAATAAACGCCTGTGCCCGGCAGGCGCAGCAGACACTCTCTAGGTACAGCAAGTACGTTGCGCGTTCCAAGGTATAGGATTATGCGCGCGAACATACCCGGCTTAAGAAGACTGAGTGCTTTTTGACCTCTGACATATACCTCAAATCCCATTGTGTGGGTCCTGGGGTCGAGTGTAGGATTTACAATCGCTACCTCCCCCTTGAAATGCTCTCCGGGGTACGCATCTACCGAAATAGTGGCCTCTGTCCCTTTTCGTACCTTAGAGATGTCTCCTTCGGAAACCTGGGAAAGCACCTTTAGCATATCTACATTTGCGATCGACACAATTGGAAGTTGTGGGCTATCCATGGCTCCTTCATCTATGAAACGGCCTGAGATCACCCCTGAAATGGGTGCCCTTATCGTAAAATCCGCGATACGTACATCAAGCTGTTCCAGTGCGGCTTTAGCCCTTGCGTACCCTGCCCTTGCCTGCAACACAGCTTCCCGGGCAGAAGCAAGGTTGGCTTCGGCAAGCTCTTTTCCTGCCTTAGCCACCTTGTACTGTGCTATGACAGAGTCGTAACGTTGCTTTGGCATGGACTTATCTTTTCTGAGGTTTTCTGCCCGTGTCTTTTCAAGACGTGCATTCTCGAGCTGCGCCATTGCCCTGGCTAGACTAGCCTTAGCCACCCTGACCGCTGCCTGTGCCTGGCGCACTGCCACCCTGGCCGACTCGACTTGGGCTATCACTTGTTTTCTTTGGGCAAGTTCGAAGCGGTGTTCAACAACGGCAATCATGTCCCCTTTTTTAACGTGGTTACCCTTTTCCACATAAAGCCGCTGAATAACGCCACTAACCTTTGAGTACACGGTAACCTCAGCCAGCGGGCTTATATCTCCTTTTAATTCAAGAGTGCTCTCCAGAGAATGATACCTTACCTTTACTGTACTAACCGGCACTGCTTCACCTGCAAACGCATAGCCGTACCCGTAGGGCATGAGGACAAGAACAAAAGCAAGCATAGTCAGGAATAGATTCAATTTTTTCATCATCAGGTTCATTTTCTTTCCTCTTTATCCTCTTACTACGCTCAAATAGAGGTCATTGAGTCGCTTCAATTCTTTTTGAGCTGGTTCCTATCGCATTTTCGAGTCTGGCAAGGGCCACAATATAGTCATAAAGCGCAGTGTAATAGTTTTGCTTGGAGCGCGTGAGGAGCGTCTCAGCATCAACTACATCTATTGATGTCACAACGCTTTCCCTGTATTTGTTGTTCATCAGACGCAAATTTTCTTTTGCTTGAGCCACGGCTTCTTTAGTCACTTTTATTCGCTCCCTTGCCTCATGAACATCCAGGAATGCCGACTTGACCTGAAGGGAAATACCATCGCACATCTCCTTCGCCTTTTCATTTGCCTTGGCCAGCTTTTTTTTGGCTTTTCGCACTTCAGCCGTTGTCCTTCCGCCACCGAAAAGCTCTATCTGGATACCTATCTCCGCGGAAATATTATTATCATGAAGACCCCCGCTTGAATCTGCAAATTTCTGGTAATCGTCGTCATTCCAGGCATAGTTACCTGCCACGTAGATCCTGGGTAAATGACCGGCCCTGGCAGTTCTTATACCTTCTTCTTCAACCCTTATAGCATTTTGAACAACTTCAAATTCAGGACGGTGCTCTACTGCAAGCTCAAGACAATCCCTCAGGCTGAGTGAAAAGGGCACAATCGTTGTATTGTCTACTACCCTGGTTGGGGAATTTACATTGATGCCAAGAACACTGTTGAGCTTTGAGGTGGCCAGTTCAACTCCATTTCTTGCCTTTATGAGCATCTGGCTTACCTCGGCAACCTGCACCTTTGCCCGGAGCACGTCATTCATATCCACCACGCCATATTTTTCAAAAACAGTGGCTGTTCTAAGGTGCTCCTTTGCTTGAACAAGGGATTCCTCAGCAATGATCTTTCCTCTTTGGGCACGCAAAAGGTCATAGTAGGCGCTAACTACATTCAGGATGACCTGTTGGCGTGCCCTTTCATAGAGAAGGCCTGCAATCTCATGTCCAAGTTTTGCCTGGTTGTATGCTCCTAACGACCGACCAAAGTCCCAGATGGTCATCATTAACTTGATTTCCGCTCTTCTAAATTCCTTTTCGCCGGCATACATCGGCGGCATCAGCGGATTCTTAGGGTTCACCATTGCCCTTTGCCTATCGCTCCAGTCATAGGCCCAGCCAGCAGTGATCCCAGGTAAGAAAAGGGAACGTGCAATGTTCTTATCTGCTGCCGCAATATCCACGTCCTCAAGTGCTCTCCTCAGTGCATGGTTATTTTTCAGGGCAATTTCAATCGCCTCCTGAAGTGAAATAGGGCGCTTTGGGATGGGGACCGCCTTATAGAAAGCCCCCTGTTTTTCTCCGCGGGCAACATTCATCTCTGGCAGCAGAATTCGGTCTTTCAACCGGTTCTCAGGATTCTCCCTGCCGTGGAGCCCGGTTCCGGCACAACCTGAAAGAATCAGCACAAAAAAATACATAATGGCGACAACCGGCTTGCGGATCATACGCTCACCCCCTACTTATTAAGAAGGTTCTTAAAGAAAATCTGCAATATCTTCTCCACGTTTTGCCTGTAGGGATGGCGCTCGGGATCTTCCAGCCAGAGAAAAAGGAAGGCATTGGTAAGGCTGTCAAGGGCTACGGCCAAATAATACGGATCGGCGATCTTTTTAAACCGCTTCTTTTTAATTCCTGTCTCAAAGATTGAAGCGAGCCTGAGGAGGAAATCTTCGTAGAGCTTGCGGATTTCACAATCAAGTCCTGCCTTGATATTGAAGCTTGCCCCTCTAGTCTCTGCAAAATAGAGGCGTATCATAGGAATGTTGGCAGTGAAAAACTGTCCCTTAGTTTCCACGTAGCTCCGGATCTTATCAATCTCGTCCTCCGGCTCTTCGATTGCCCTGATAGCGCTTTCGTGGAACTTCTCGGCCTGTTCCAGGACAAGGGCCTTGTACAGGTCTTCCTTGTTTTCGAAAAATTTGTATAGGGTCCCGGTGGCAAATTCTGCTTTTTGAGCAATCTCCTGCATCGAAACATTGTAGAAACCCTTTTCCGAAAAAAGCTCAACCGCAGCTTCAAGGATCTCTTTTCTGTGCCTCAGCCTTTCTCTTTCCCGTCGCGTGAGTTGTGTTTCAGGCATTTTTGCCCTTAAAAGTATTATTTTGCATTGACAGAAACAATAAAAATGAATATGAAGTCACATTATAAATTGCGAATTCAGAATGTCAACTTGAAAATTCATTCTTTGTTTGCCACAGGGGTTCGGCCTACTCTTGTGAGCTTATGGCCGGGGTGGCAATGAAAATCAGGCTCCGAGAACTGAGAATCCAGCCGTTGGTTTTTGTTAAAGAAGTGCGCATCATGAACTACACATGTCAAAAGAAAGTCGAAATAGGTCCGGGATTCACCAGTGTTCCGGAAGCCGGGGGTTAGTACAGGATGAAATTGAGGAAACTACCATTCCTGTGCGCGATCTTTTGCACTGCCGCCTTTCTTGAGGCCATGCCGGCCCTGGGCGCCAAAAACATCGGCACGTTGAGCTTTTACTTTGAAAATGATTGTTTTGCTCGAACGGACCGCTATTATACAAATGGCGTGAAGGTTTCCTGGATATCGCCTGATCTTACCGCATATAGGCAAAGCGGCAAGTTGCCTGCGTGGAGCCTGCCCCTCATCCGTAGACTGCCTTTCATCAATAAATCCGGACTTCAGCACAACATTGGCCTTTGCATGGGGCAGAACATGTACACCCCGAGGGAAATCTCGCGCCAGGACCTGATTGAAAATGACCGACCCTACGCAGGATGGGGTTATGTAGGGGTCGGCTTTCATAGCAAAAATGAGCGCCGGCTTGATTCCATCGAAATCCAGATCGGGATGGTGGGTCCTGCTTCCTTCGCCGAGCAGACACAAAAATTTGTCCATAAGCTCGGGGGCTGGCAGCAACCCAATGGCTGGGACAATCAAATTAAGAACGAACCGGGCCTGGTTTTTGTCTACGAGCGCAAGTGGCGCTTCTTCCGGGCCGGGGCTTTTGAAGGCCTCGGTTTTGATGCGATTTCCCACCTTGGGGGAGCCCTGGGCAATGTTTACACTTTCGCAAATACCGGCATAGAGGCCCGCCTGGGCTGGAGAATACCCTCAGATTTCGGGGCATCCCTAATTCGTCCGGCAGGGGATGCAAGCGCGCCTGTGAGTGCCAAAGATCCACGCCTTTCCGGAAATCAAGGTTTCAGCATAAACCTCTTTGGCTCAATAGACGCTCGCGCCGTTGGCCGTAATATCTTCCTGGACGGCAATACTTTCAGGGAAAGCCACAGCGTTGATAAGAAATATTTTGTGGCCGACCTGGCTGCAGGGGTAAGCTTAATCATCCATCGCTTCAAGATTTCCTTTGCCCGGGTCATGCGAACAAAAGAGTTCAAAGGGCAGGAAGACTCTCAGTCCTTCGGCTCAATTACTCTCTCCCTTTCCTGGTAACTTGCTCACCCGGGAGATCAGGAGGATGTCATCAAAATATACCTCTTGAACGGCTAGGAGGAGCTGAAAGTAAATCTTGACCCCACGCTGTTAAGTATGAAGGAAGAAGGAAAAGCCTTTGAAAATCGCTCTATGGCCTTCCATCCCGTACAGTGCATGGGAACAATAACTTCCGGATTCATCTCCCTCAAGGCATCTATGGTTGTATCGAGGATTGGCTCATACAAAGGCCCTGAAAGATGAAATCCGCCCATGACCGCGTGAAGCCTGTACTCTCCAGTTATCTTCTTCCCATATAGGACAGTGTTGATGATCCCTGCATGAGAGCACCCTCCCACAACCACCAATCCCTTGCCCTTAAGACGAATGTAGAGAGCCTGGTCATCTGATATGGGATCTTTGACCATTTTTCCGTTTCTTTCAAGCACGGCATTGGGCATACCTTTTTCAAAAGACGTTGTTCTTTCCACCTCCCCGCTCACTGCGATCATGTCCCCTGCAACCAATGTGGGGTTTGCCGTTTCGACAATTTCAGCGCCTTGTTTTTTGATCTCTTCCCGATCCAGTGTTTTTGGAAGCCGATCCTTTCCTCCGTCCTTTCGCGTTATGTATCGCGGGAAGGTGAAAGCAAAAGGATGGACCAGCACAGGCATTGGTTTGCGCATTTTATCCAGCAAAAGATAAAGGGATCCCGTGTGGTCCATGTGCCCGTGGCTCAAAATAATTGCTTCAACACCATCCAGGCTCAACCCAAGGTAGCTAATGTTGTGAATAACACCCTCCTTGCTATAGCCTGTATCAAAAAGGACCGTATGCCCGCCCCCACCCCCGTAAACCGTAACTAAGAGAGAAAGGCCATGTTCTCCGAGCAGGGTGTCGGCAGCAATCTCTCCTTCAACCGCGTGGGGGGGACGACTGACAATGTCGGTATTTCCAAGCAATACGTCGACATAATTATCGATGATGGTGGTAACCTCAATTTTATCCGCTTCCTTTAACGCCAAGTGCTCCGTCATTTCGCTTCCTCCTCTTCTAAAATGAAGCTATTTACTATTTTGAACTTTTTGGAGTTCCTCCCAGAGCTCCCTCACTTGCCTCTGTGTGTCTTCGAGCGAGCCTTCGTTGCGAATCACGAAGTCTGCGCGCCCGAGCTTTTCATCAATAGGTAATTGCGCCCCAAGTATCTTGGCGGCATCTTCCGCGCTGATTCCATCCCTTTCAATCAGCCTTTGAATTTGCGTTTCCCTGGGGGCATAAACGAGCAGGATCTTGTGAACAAGGTGCTCCAGCCGGACTTCAAAGAGCAGCGGGATTACAGCCTGTATGATTGAAGGTGCGTCTTTGCCCAGGACGTTCTTTACACGCTTTTTAAATATTTCAATGATCCGCGGATGAATAATGCTTTCAAGTTTTTTTCGTTTTTCCGGATCACTAAACACCGCCTTTGAAAGTTTTTTTCTATCCAGCGTGCCATCAGTTTTGAGAATACCTTGTCCAAAAACCGATACGATTTCTTTCAATGCCGGCTGCCCCGGCTCAACGACCTCTCTTGCAAGCCTGTCAAAATCAATCACAGGTGCCCCCAGGTTCTCAAGCATCTCGGCAACCGTTGATTTACCGCTTGCAATCCCCCCCGTTACTCCGAGAATCAGAGGATCATCCTTATTCGCTTTTTTCTCCACTTTCCCCTTTCCCAGTTGCCAGAGTTTCTGGCTCTGAGAGCCAAAACATTTTTCCAACACTACAGGAAAAGCGCGCCCTTATTTGAATTTACCATTTCCCAGACCCCTAGAACTTTACTAATTCTTATGCCACATGGATTTCCCTGTCAAACAGGAAATGAACTTGACCTGGGAACAAAAAAGTGGCTTTATGGGACCTGAATTCAAACATTGACGGCTTCGTAAAAAGTCCATCTGCGGCGTTGCGCTTCATCTTCAGTCACTCCGACGTACCGCTAAGTACGCCTCATTCCTAAAGATTTGCGCGCCTTGCATCTGGAGCTTTTTACTGTGCCGTCTCATAATGAGTTTTTACGAAACAATCAACATCGTTTAAGTGAAAATTGCCAGGTATTACTCAGTACCTACCTTGAGCAGATCGGTTCTGGAGTAAGAATGTTTTTTTCTGCGAAAAGAGGTGACAACACATGTACAAGCTGCACTTTGACGAAAATATCTGTAAGAAGTGCCCGACCGGTGACTGTTTGATAAAATGTCAGTACCTGGATATTGAGAAAAACCAGGTAAAAGACGAGATGGTGAAAATCGCTCAGGGAAAGGACTCCTTTGTTTTAGAGCAGTGCGTTACCTGTTACGGGTGCGAGGAATACTGCCGGAGGGGGAATCACCCCTTTTACCTGATCACGGAAAAGAGAGACGAAAAAGGCATCCTCACTTCCCCCAGAGCAATCACAAAGCAGTGGATAAATATAGGAGAGCCCCGGGGGAAATACCAGCTCGGGGAAATAAAAGAAAAAATCCTTTCCTTTGGCTTCATGCCTGAATTCCTGGACATGGTAAAGGGAAAACTATTTGAGGATCTTATGCCTTCCTACGTGTTCGGACAGGAGTTTTTCTGCAACGTGGTTTACCTCCACTTTGCCAACACGCAAATCATAAAGCAGAGACTTCCAATGGTGGTTGAAAACTTCAGGAAGCTGGGGGTTGAGGAGGTCGTATTCATGCATGATGAGTGCTACGGCGCATTTTCCTCTCTTGCACCGGCTTACGGCATTGAAGTCCCGTTCAAGCCCATCCATTACTTTGAGTACCTCTACCAGAGGCTGAAAGACCTTGCCTCTGACATAAAGCCTCTAAATATTAACGTAGCCTACCAGAGGCCGTGCTCTTCACGCCTCTCCCCTGATAAACACCGCTATGTGCCGAAAATTATGAACTTAATAGGTGCAAACCTGGTAGAAAGAGAGTACCAGGACGAAAATGCCCTTTGCTGCGGAGGGATCTTTGCAATGGACTATGGTTATTCACTGGCACACGATGTTCAGGAAAAAAACCTGGAGGACATGGTAGCACATGGGGCTGAATATTGTGTGTTCAACTGTCCTGCGTGTCAAAATACCCTAGGGGAAAAGGTAAGGAAAAGAGGGCTAAAACCAATACACATGGTTGATCTTTGCAGAATGGCACTCGGGGAAACCCCCAAAATGGAGGAATAATACTATGAAAGATATTCTCAACAGGCTTGCTGAAATTGTTGGAGAAGAACACGTCTCCAACCAGCCTGAAGAAATTTTCTATTATGCCCGTGACCCGGGATTGATGCCTCCACATAATCCTGACTACGTTGTATTGCCAAGGACTTCCGAGCAAGTGCAGAAAATAGTATTGCTGGCAAAAGAGGAGAAAATACCCCTTGTCCCCATGGGCGCAGGTATGGCTCTTACCGGCCTCATTATCCCTCTCAAAGGGGGAATCGTCATTGATATGAAAAGGATGAACAGGATTCTTGAAGTCAATGAAAAAGCGCGGTATGCAATAGTCGAAGGCGGAACATCCCAGGGTGCACTAAAAGCGTACCTTGAAAAGCACTATCCGAGGTTGCGCCACAGCGTCCCTGATGCCCCTGCCACGGCAACCATAGCAGCCAATGTTGTGATTCACGGCCAGGGACGGCTGACCCAGCAATACGGCTTCAACTCCGACATGGTATCAGGACTGGAAGTTGTACTGCCGTCCGGTAAAATTTGCAAGATCGGATCATCTTCTCTCTCCTCAGCGTGGTTTTCAAAGGGAGCACCGCTTCCTGACCTTTCCGGCCTTTTTCTCGGATGGTTCGGCACCACCGGGATTATTACCAAGGTTGCCCTTAAGCTTTACCCGAGAAAGCGTTTCAGGGATGTGGATGTGTTTGTGACAGACAGTGAAGAGCTCGTGCCCGAGATGGTTTACGAGTTGACCCATACCGAGATGGCAGAAGATATCAACGTGTTCTCCCAGCCCCTGCCCATGATATTCAAGGACAATCACCATATCACCATATTTATCACCGGGGACACGGACGAAGAGCTGGAGTTCAAAAGGAAAATGATATGGGATGCGCTCGACCCTTACATAAAAAGTAAAGACGGCGGTTTCATGGGCGTCCCTCCCACGATGAAACCGACTTTCCTGGACATGCCCCAGAGGAGTGTCAGCCGCTTTGCAGATGTAAAAAAGGGGGGTGGCTTTGAATATTCAGGCCCCATTATTCTGGTTGAAAAATACCCACAATGCACCGGAAAGATAAGGGAGCTGGCCTCCAAGTATGACCTTGCCTACTCAGCAATGGCCAGGATCATCGGCAGAGGTCATTGTATGATGTTTGGTTTTGCTTTTACCTTTAACCGCTCAGATCCTGGCATGATGGAGCGGACCAGAAAGGCACTCTCTGAGGTGAGCGAGTTTGTCCTGGAAATGGGTGGAGTCTTCTGGAAACCGACAGTAGATGAACAAAAAATGGCTCTCAACAAAATGGACCCCAATACGCTCTCTATTTTGAGGATGATAAAGGAAAACCTTGATCCTTACGGCATAATGAACCCGGGAAATTGGGAGGTAGCGTAGATGAAATACGAAGAGATAGTCCATCGCTGTTTCAGGTGCGGGTACTGCAAATTCACGGGCGACTATTCTACGTTTAATTGCCCTTCCTACCGGAAATTCGGGTTCGACACTTATTCTCCGGGCGGCAGAATGTGGTTGATTAGGGCGTGGCTTGCTGGTGAAATCGAAAACACCACGCGACTGCAACACATACTTTTCTCCTGTGCCACGTGCGCCAGTTGCGTGGAGCATTGTGTGTTCACCTTCAGTGATGATCTAGTTAATGCCTTTGTTGCTGCAAGAGAAGAAATGGTAAATGGGGGTGTTATTCCACCCCGGGTAAGAGATTATCTCAAGAGCATTCACATTAACGGCAATCCTTACAGGGCACCTGGTGAAGAGAGAGACAAGTGGGCAGAGCGCATGTCAGTCCCCCCATACGATGGCCAGGAGTACCTCTTCTACGTGGGGTGCGTAGGCTCCTATGATGAGCGAGCACAGAAGATTGCTCGCTCTGTAAGCGACTTGCTCCTCAATGCAGGTGTCTCTTTCGGCATTCTTGGAAAAAGAGAGATTTGCGATGGAAACGAGGTCAGGGCCCTTGGAGAGAGGGGCCTATTTCAATCCCTTGCAGAACAAAATATCGCTTTATTTAGAGAGCTTGGAATGCAAAGAATTATCACCCTTGACCCGCATGCTTTTAATGCCTTCAAGAATGATTATCCGGAACTTGGCGGCCATTACCAGGTGTTTCACTACTCCCAGGTCCTGGCACCTCTCCTGCGAGGCGAGGCAATGCCTTTTCGGGAGTTGAGAGCAAGGGTAACTTATCACGACCCATGTTACCTTGGGAGACACAACGGGGAATATACCGCCCCGCGAATTATCTTGCGTTCAATTCCCGGGCTTGACCTTGTTGAAATGGAACAAAGCAGAGAAAATGCCTTTTGCTGCGGCGGAGGGGGAGGCAACTTTTTTACCGATATCCTGGGAGGCGGTGAAGAAAGCCCTGCCAGGGTCCGTATCCGGCAGGCGCTTGATACCGGCGCTGAAATCCTGGCAGTTTCATGTCCCCAGTGCGCCAAGATGCTGGATGATGCTCTCAAGGCAGAGAACGCCGCTGAAAAAATGAAGGTCTTGGATGTATCTGAAATCGCCTCCCTTGCCCTCCCCCAGTCTCAGGATTCCTGTAGCAATGGCCTATCACCTTGATGCTTTTTTCTTTAGAACCGGGATGGACTCACCTCTGCGTTCGCGCTCCAGTGAAGGCTGATCATTCTTGACACACAAGCCCTATGTTTCTATACTGAGCTCAGGTTGAGAAAAACGATTCCTCAAAACCGCTGAAGCCCTGGGTCAAGCGATAAACAGTCGACAGATCCAACCGTTACCGCCCCCCTGCTGGGAGGCTCAGAATATATTGTAAAACCCCTATCTTGCCGGCAAAAAGAATGCCTGATTCCAATTAACTCCCCCGCCGCAAGCGGACGGGGTATCACTCGGAAATTTTCTTAACGCCCCAAGGGGCGGGGAATTGAACCCTCGTCCGCCTCTGGCGGATTAATCCGCCTCTGGCGGATTGACCGAAAGGAGATGCCATGGGAAGCAAGCGTTTTGTTGATTTGAGCATAAGCATTGAGCCCGATTTGCCAAGTGACCCTCCAATGATGATCCCCAAGATCGATTATGTTGATCACAGGGCAGGAGCTGAACAGATGAAAGACTTTTTCCCGGGAGTGAAAAAAGAGCAACTTCCCGAAGGACTCGGGTGGGCTGTTGAGTTCATAACCCTTACCACACATTCAGGCACCCACCTGGACGCACCTTACCACTACCATCCTACAATGGACAAAGGACAAAAAGCGTTAGCCATCGATGAAATCCCGCTGGAATGGTGCTTTAGTGACGGCGTACTTTTGGATTTCCGGCACAAAGATGACGGCGAACGTATCACGGTGGAAGATCTGGAAAAAGAGCTGGAACGGATCAAGTACGAAATTAAGCCGCTTGACATTGTTCTTATTCAAACCGGCGCGGATGAGGCATGGGGCACCGAGCAGTACCTGGTAAAAGGTGCCGGCATGGACCGTGAGAGCACCCTTTTTCTCACTCAAAAAGGGGTAAGGGTTGCCGGGATAGATGCCTGGAGTTGGGATCGGCCACTGCCTTTTCAAGCTAAGGAATTCAAAGAGACCGGCGATTCCCGGGTGATATGGGAGGCCCACTTTGCCGGTATTGAAGTCGGTTATTGCCATATGGAAAAACTGGCCAACCTCTCCGCTATAGGGAAACCGTATGGCTTCACTGTATGCTGTTTTCCTATCAAAATCAAGGGCGCCAGTGCGGGATGGACAAGGCCTGTGGCAATCGTTGAAGACGACTAGCCTGCAGGTATTTGCCTCGGCCGCAGCCGCCATTGTGGTCATGGCATCAACTCAACCAGACAAGGAGCTTCTCTTCAAGCATGCTCGAGGGTGAAAAAGTCACAAAGCACTTTGGGGGTCTCGTGGCTCTTTCCGAAATTGATTTTGAAATCAACCGCGGCGAAATCGTCGGCTTAATAGGGCCCAACGGTTCAGGCAAGACTACGCTTTTCAATGTCATTTCAGGTCTTTACAAGCCGGAGTCAGGGCAAATACGATTTGAGGGTACTCTTATCAATGGCCTTCCACCTTACAGAATAGCACAAATGGGAATCGGCAGAACATTTCAAATAGTTCGCCCTCTAATGGATTTGAGCCTTATTCAGAATGTGGCCATTGGGGTCATGTACGGAAGGGACGATATCAATACGTTGCCGCATGCCCTTGAGCGAGCATCAGAACTGCTTCGCTTTGTTGGTCTTGAGTCCAAGGCATATTTGCTGCCCGGGAAACTCGCACTTGAGGATCTCAAGAGGCTGGAAATTGCACGCGCGCTCGCAAGCAAACCTGAAATTATTCTCCTGGATGAAGTTTTCGCGGGGCTAAACCAGAAAGAAATTGAAGCAGCCATTGCCCTAACTTTTCACATACGGGACCGGTTCGGAATTACAGTTTTTATGATCGAGCACGTTATGAAGGCCATCATGGAAACCTGTTCGCGAATTATGGTGCTCCACCATGGAGAGAAAATTGCTGAGGGTGAGCCGCAAGCCGTGGCAAATGACCCGCGGGTCATCCAGGCTTATCTTGGAGCCGGGTATGTTGGTCGTTGAAGACTTGGAAGTCAGGTATCAAGAGCTGAGAGCTTTGCAGGGCGTTTCGCTTCGGGTGGCGGAAGGCGACCTTGTGGCTCTGATCGGATCCAACGGAGCTGGGAAAACAACAATGCTAAATGCCATTTCCGGGTTAATCCCGGCAGCAAGTGGGCGGATATCGTGGCGAGGAAATTCCCTGGTCGGTCTTTCTCCTGACAGGGTTTGCATGGCCGGCGTTGTCCAGGTTCCTGAAGGACGGAAACTCTTCCCGAAAATGACTGTTGAAGAAAACCTTGAAATGGGCGCGTATCTGCCTGCTGCGCGCAAGCATTTAGCGGAAAGCAGAAAGGCGGTATTTGAAATATTTCCTTTGCTGGCAGAGCGTGAGAAACAGCTCGCAGGAAGTCTGTCGGGCGGCGAGCAACAAATGGTAGCTCTGGCCCGGGCGATAATGGCCAAGCCCGGCCTTCTCTTGCTTGATGAGCCCTCTCTGGGGCTCGCACCGGTAATAGCGGCTGAGATCTTCCAGGTAATCGAGGGGCTGAACCGTAAAGGAATTACGGCGTTGCTGATTTCGCAGGAAGTCTTGCACTCCCTGAACATTGCAAAGTATGGCTATGTTTTGGAAAACGGAAAGATCACGATTCACGGGAAAGCAGGGCAATTGCTTGATGATCAGAGGATAAAAGAATCCTATCTGGGCCTCTAGGAAAGAGTCCATTGCTCAATCAAGGTACAAAAACACATCACGAAAGGGGGAAAGAAGATGAAACAGAAACCATGGGAAAAAGTTGTACTTTTTTTGCTGGCCCTTGCTCTGACGCTTTTTCTGTCTCAGAGCGTTGGAGCGGCAAGCAAGCCTATAGTCATCGGCGGTTCCCTGCCGCTCACGGGCAAGTTTGCCGAGACCGCCAAGTGGATCGAAAAGGGCATGAAGTTCTGGGCGGAAGAGACCAATGCTAAAGGCGGTCTTCTCGGGCGCAAGGTTGTTTTCAAGATCTATGATGATGAATCGAATGCAGGTAAAGCGGTTACCTTTGCCGAAAAGGCCATCACTGTTGACAAGGTTGATCTGCTTTTTGGCGGATATCCCGGTACGGCAGCAAGGGCCGTAATGCCGGTTGCTGAAAAACATAAGTATGTTTATGTCTCGATGGGCGGCCATATGAAGAGCTTCCTGCAAGGGTACACATATTCTTTCGGTGGCCCGCCCCTTATGGGAGAGTGGTGGTATGAGGGGTTTTACGAGTGGCTTAAAAGTCTTCCCGCTCAAAAGCGGCCCAAGAGAGCTGCGGTCTATACGATGAATAACCCGATTGGGACGTCGCTGACGGATTCTATTGGCCGCATTTCCAGGGACTTAGGAGTAAAGCTGGTAATTAACGAAAAGTATAATTTGCCTCTTCCCGACGCAACACCGTTGATCGTGAAGGCAAAGCAGATGAACACGGACATCTTGTTCTCAAACGGCTTTTTTGCCGACGGTGTAATGACCATTCGCGCAGCCAAGGCCCTGAACTATAACCCCAAGGCAATAGTCCAAGGTGTCGGGTCAGTGATCCCTGCCTGGGTTAAAGAACTCGGCAAAGATGGAGATTATGTCTTCTCAGGAACCTCGCTGCATAACAAGCTGAACTACCCTGGAAATGATAAGCTCAATGCCTATGTAAAGAAGAAATACGGTTTACCCGGGTATCCCGTATATTTCGGTTTCGGCTATTGCTGGATGCAAACTCTTTCGCAGGGTGTAGAAGGAGCCGGATCACTGGATCAGACAAAGATTAGAGACTGGCTCAAATCCCATACCGTGCATACCATCGCCGGGCCGATGAGTTTCAATGAAAAAGGCCTGCCCAAGCCCATCAACTTTTGCACCCAGGTCATAAACGGGCAGGTCGAGCTGATTTGGCCTATAGAGGTCCGCACTGCTGATCCGGTATACCCTCGTCCTGCCTGGAAGTAGATTCGAGGCAGGAGGATTAACGTTCTCCATGCCGATATCCGGGTACCGAAGAAGGCCCTTGCTCCTGCAGGAGGGCATTAATAGGAAGGCATAGAGCGAAGCGAGATGCTGGAGGTACAGCGCGCTAAGGAGCAGGTGTTTCCACTTAATCCGGAAGTCTTGAGCGACTAAGAATGAACCTGACACTCGTGTTTCAGTCCATGTTCAGCGGAATCATGATGGGATCCGTTTTTGCCCTCCTGGGAATCGGTTTTTCACTTGTGTGGGGCGTCATGAAGGTAATCAATATCTCCCACGCTGCTTTCGGGCTGCTGGCAGCATTTATGTCTTACACTCTTCTGAATGTATGGGGAATTGACCCGATACTCTCTATAGCTGTATCAGTTCCCCTTCTTTTTCTTGCAGCCTGCGTCATATATCGCTTTCTTATCGCCCCTCTTACCAAGGCCAGAGACATAATCGTGCCTTCAATGATTCTTACCTTCGGTATTGCAATCATTCTCGAGAACCTGATGCTCTTGATCTGGAGTCCGGATCCGCGCCTTTTGACTACAGCTTATACCAGCAAGGTGGTGATACTAGGCCCGTTCTATTTTCAATACCCAAGGATTGCTGGTTTTCTCCTGGCATGTGCCGGCGTTGTGGTCATTCATATGTTTCTGAAAAAAACCTACACGGGCAAAGCCGTCCGCGCTGCCTGGCAGCAGCGTGATGCGGCCCAGCTTTACGGGGTTAATCTCAGATGGATCAGCATGATAACCTTCGGGCTGGCCGTATCTTCCGCTGCTGCAGGTGGTGTTGGAATGGCGCTATTATACTCTTTTGAACCTCACACTCACAATCTCTGGCTCATATACTTGTTCCTCGTTGTGATAGTTGGTGGAGTAGGAAGTGTGCTGGGTGCTGCACTGGCTGGACTGACCATTGGAATAATTACCGGCCTTTCCATGGCATTCCTGCCCTACCAGTGGGTTAATCTCCTTACGTTTGCCCTGCTAATGATCATTCTGATTTTTAGGCCACAGGGACTATTTCAAAGCGAGGTTTAAGGCCATGCCATCTTGGCCGCGTTCCAGTTTGTTTGCAGGAGCCATGATAGTTTTGCTGGCTTTGGCAATATTCCCGTGGCTGGGAGCTCCCGTTTACTTTGTCTCGCTGCTTTTCACTGTTTTCATGTACGTTTGCCTTGCGACTTCATGGAACCTGATAGGTGGCTACGCCGGGTATCTGTCTTTCGGGCACGTAGCTTTTTTTGGTATCGGCGCTTACACAACAGCCCTGCTTGTAAAAGGATTTCACCTTTCTGCCCTGGAGACCATCCTTTCATCAGTACCTGCAGGGTTCGTAGCCATGCTCGTCGCCCTCCTGGTCGGATATCCCTGCTTGAGACTCAGAGGACCCTACTTTGCTGTTGTCACGCTTTGTTTTGCATTCGTAATGGATTTGCTGATAAAAAACCTCAATTTTCTGGGAGGACCGGAAGGGCTCTGGCTAAAATCAATGGACCTCCCCATTCAAACAGTCCGTGCAATCTTGTTTGAGGCCATGCTTGGGGTAACTGCGCTTTCGATCGCGGTTGCTTACTGGACTGACCGTTCAAAATTCGGAGCAGGTCTCCGTGCCATACGCGAAGATGAAGAGGTGGCTCAAACCATGGCCATCAACGCACCAAAGCTAAAAATGCAAGCATTTGCACTTTCGGCGTTTTTCCCGGGCATGGCAGGTGGTATCTATGCATACTACTTGACCTATATTCACACAGACGTTGTTTTTGACATGATGATTTCAATCCTGATTGTACTGATGGCGCTCTTTGGGGGGGGTGGAACACTTCTGGGCCCAATTATCGGCGCTGTATTGCTGACATTGATAAACGAGGGCCTGTCCACATTTGTAAAGGCCGAACTGGCCCGGATTATTTATGGCTCTCTGTTTGTTGGAGTCATAATCTTTCTGCCAAACGGCATCATGGAATTCTTCAGGAGAACGCAAGGGGAAAGTCCTCATTAATTTACCGTAAACATTAGATGTCAAAGTCCAAGACATCGATGACTTAAAGGAATTGAAAAAGTTAGATTCTAAGACACCAGGATAAAGGGCAGAATATCCCAAATCGCCAAGCTTTTCTTAGAAGATCACTCTTCTTTCCACTGGGGTTTGCGTTTGTTGAGGAACGCGTCCACCCCTTCTTTTGCATCCTCTGTCATGCAAAGTGCGGCAAAAACCTCATTTGAATAGGCAAGCGCCTTGCCGTATTCCATGTCTGACATGCCGTAGAAGGCTTCTTTCCCCATCTGGAGAGCAAGCGGGCTTTTTTCGGCAAGCTTGTTGGCCAGTGCCATGGTCTCTTCTTCAAGTTTTTCAGGGGGAACGACCCTGTTTATCAGACCCCACCTTTCAGCTTCACGAGCATCTATCATATCGCCTGTCATGACCAGCTCAAGGCACCGCTTCCTGCCTATTGACCTTGAAAGCGGCACAGCCGGTCCCATACAAAATAGGCCCACGTTAATCGCAGTAGCACCTATTTTGGTACCCTCTGCAGCAATCGCCAGATCGCACGCCGCGATAAGACCAGCCCCGTTTGCCACAGCATATCCATGAGCAGACGCTATGACCGGTTTTTTCATATACGCAATCACATGAACAACGCGCTCCATGAGGCTGATCCACTCCCTGTATTGCTGCTGCGTTTTGCCCGGGAATTCCGCCAGGTCGATACCCGTGCAAAAAGCTTTACCCGCTCCCCTGATGACAGCAACCCTGACGTTTTTATCCATCTCGAGTTCAAGCAAGGCCTTGCAAAGCTCCTCGGCAAGAGAAGTATTAAAGGTATTGAACTGCTCAGGTCGATTGAGAACAATAATTCCCACGTGCTTATTGCGCTCTATCTTTACACTAGTGTAATCCATCACACACCTCCTCGTAATTTGCCGTTTCCCCATAGATTCCCACAAACCCGTGTACTGCAAGTGAACTCTTTCCATGTTTTGCTCAGAATCCGGCGCCAGTCTACTTGAACATGGCCATATCTTCAAGGCAGAATGCGGCAAACATCAATCTGGAGATTCTTCTTTTTCAAAAAAATGTATTACCCATTGACACGAATTTTTCAATGAGAAATAGTTGCTCTCATGAGATTTATTGCAGACCTTCATATACATTCCCATTTCTCCAGGGCGACTTCCAGGGACCTTATTCCCGAGCTACTGGCCTTCTGGGCGCAGAAGAAAGGAATCACTGTTATCGGAACCGGCGATTTTACCCACCCCGGGTGGGTGGCTGAACTCAGGGAAAAGCTTCTGGAAGCCGAGAATGGACTCTACCGTCTCAAACCCGAACTAGAGAAAGAAGTCAGTGAAAGTATTCCCATATCCTGCAGGGCCGCCCCCCGCTTCCTTCTCAGTGGAGAAATCAGCTGCATTTACAAACGCAAAGGAAAAACCAGAAAAGTTCACAACCTGATACTGATGCCCGATTTTGACTCTGTCCAGAGATTGAATGAACGTCTCGAACAAGTAGGAAACATCAGGTCGGACGGGAGGCCTATCCTTGGCCTTGACTCCCGGGATTTACTCGAGATTGTGCTGGAAGCTAGTGAAAGGGCATTTTTCATCCCCGCCCATATCTGGACTCCCTGGTTCTCCGTATTCGGTTCAAAATCAGGGTTTGACTCCCTTGAGGAGTGTTTCGGGGATCTCGTCTCACATATCCATGCCCTGGAAACCGGGCTCTCCTCGGATCCGCCCATGAACCGTACGCTTTCCAGCCTTGATGACTACCTGCTGGTTTCAAACTCTGACGCACATTCTCCTTCAAGGCTGGGCAGAGAGGCAAATATCTTCGATACCCCTCTTGACTACGATCTTATGCTGGGGGCGATGATCACAAAGAAAGGCTTTGAAGGCACTGTAGAATTCTTTCCCCAGGAAGGGAAGTACCATTTTGACGGCCACAGAAAATGCCAGGTCAGGTTACACCCTCGCCAGACAGCAGAAAGTGGAGGAGTCTGCCCGGTTTGTGGCAAACCCCTTACCATAGGCGTTCTACACCGCACCTTTGAGCTATCAGATCGGGAGAGCCCAAAATTATCAAAACCCTTTTACAGCCTGATCCCTCTTCCTGAAGTCCTTTCTGAAGTTCTTGGGACAGGTCCATCATCCAAAAAAGTAAGTTCTCTTTACGAAGAGCTTCTTAGTGATCTGGGGCCTGAGCTTCATATTCTTATGGATGCTCCGCTAGATAAGATACGAGAGGCAGGCGGGCCGCTTCTTTCCGAGGCGATCAGTAGAATGCGTGAGACCCGGGTCATAAAGGAAGAAGGTTATGATGGAGAATACGGAACCATCCGTCTGTTTGATCCGCAGGAAAAAAAGAGGCTCTTAGGGCAGTTCTCACTTTTTGGCACCACGAAGGAAAAAATCCCCCAAAGGCAAGAGCCACCCTCTTTTGCAAAAAGAAAAAAGAAGAAGGGGATGACTGCGAATGAGCAGGACCTGTATCCCCGGTCGGATCCAATATTGGGAGTATTAAACGAGGCGCAACGAGCTGCTGTCCTCCACCAGGGAAGCCATGTTCTCATTGTTGCCGGCCCCGGCACGGGCAAGACCATGACTCTGTCGCATCGGATTGCTTACCAGATTATCTCTGGTGCAATCGCCCCGCAAAAGGTTCTGGCCCTTACCTTTACAAATAAAGCAGCAAGAGAAATGACCGAAAGGCTGGAGGCTTTACTGCCAGAGAAGACTTCCAGGGAGATATGGATCGGTACATTTCACGGTTTCTGTCTTGATGTTCTGAGAAATGCGAGTGAAAGCCTGGGCATCCCCAATGATTTTGGCCTTTGCTCTGAACCAGATAGCCTCCTCCTTATAAAGAACGTGTTAAGAGAATCTGGCAAAAGCACGGCAAATATTCGTACGTTTTTAAGGGCGCTATCCACTTGCAAAAAAACGATGGTCCTGAGCGAAAAAAGGGCTGAGTATCCCGAGGAGCTCCTGGAGCTTGTAAGCAAATACCAGCAAAAAGTTAGGAGCCTAGGGATGCTCGACTTTGATGACCTTGAAATAGAGACCCTGAGGCTCTTCAGGGAAAGACCTGATATTTGCCTCGAGTATGCAGAGCGATTTCCAAAGATCTTTGTAGACGAGTATCAGGATACCAGCCCTTTACAGGCTGCCATCCTGAAGTCCCTTGTTTATGGCGCCTGTTCTTTCCAGGGAAAAGGTTTAGCTCCCGGCATTAAGACCAAGCCAGAAGGCTTAGGGCATCGATCCTTTGAGGCTGAATTATGTGCAATTGGAGACCCGGACCAAGCCATTTATGGGTTCAGGGGAGCTGATGTCAAAAACTTTTACCGTTTTGCAGAGGATTTTCCAGGGGCGGAAAAAATCAGCCTCTCTGAGAATTATCGCTCAACGCAGTGTATTCTTGATAGCGCCTGCTCGGTCCTCGGGAAAACGGGGATTCTCAAGGCCCACATGGGGAGTGGCGTTCCTGTTGGTATTTCATCCTGTGCCACTCAATCTGAAGAAGCTGAATTTGTTGTGGAACAAATAGAAAAACTCATTGGCGGGACAACTTACTTTTCTCTGGATAGCGGCAGGGTAGCCTCTTATGAAGAGGGCCAAAATATCAGTTTTGGGGACATAGCGGTTCTTTTTCGCTTAAATGCACAGGGAGATGCCCTTGAAGAAGCCCTTTCTAGGGCTGGAATTCCTTTTGTAAGGTCAGGAGAAAAGCCATTGATAGCGCGCTATCCTGTGGATATTCTGTGGCGCTTCTTTCAGGCGTACCTGCACCCTGAAGGGGGCCATTACCTGGAAGCTTACCTCGAGCTTGTTGCAGGAAAGGGCTATGATGGCAAAAAGATCCTCAAGGAATTCAGTGCACAAGGCCCGCTGGAGGACTTAATCAACAGGGCCATATCTCTGCATAGTCTGGAGGGTCTTTCAGATGAATCAGAAGAACTGCTCCGTCGTTTTAAAAGGGTGGCTGAAGAGTTCGAAGGCGATCTTTCCTGCTTTGTAGATATGCTCTCCCTTGAAAGAGGGATCGATCATGTCGCCTTTTTCGGGGACAGGGTGGCACTGATGACGATTCATGCTGCAAAAGGTCTTGAGTGGCCGGCAGTGTTTATCACCGGGTGCGAAGATGGGCTTCTGCCCTGTTCCCTTTTCGGCGATTATGATGAAGCAGAAGAAAAGAGGCTCTTTTATGTGGGAATCACCCGCGCACGCACCACGGTTTTTCTTTCCCACGCTTCACGCAGAAAAATCGATGGCCGAATACTTGAAATGAATCCTTCCCCTTTTCTTTCTCTCATCCCCCACAACTTTCTCTTACCCGTAAAGCGCTCCAAATGGAAGCCCAGAAAAAAGTCCCACAGACAACTCGACCTTTTTTGAATGTGCCGTAATCCCACACTGACAAGTTCGCGAAGTGAGTCGCTCGGGGAAAGTTTTTCATTTCCATAATAAGGCAAGGCTATCCACTCTCTATGGAGAGCTTCCCGTTGAGTCATCGTGTCAAAGGCCTGCAAAAAGACAACGCTCCTGCTGCAGAAGCCTAACAAAAGGATGGAAGGGGTTTTCTGGTGCGACTGGCGGGAGGGCACCGTGAAGCAGGGCAGGTGAGGCCTTTTCGGGAGGTGTCAATGTTTGAAAGCACGCTGTCCCGTAAACACCATGGTTACAGGGGGATCGGCCTCGTTGCAGGCCTGTATTGATTCAAAATCCCTCAAGGATCCGCCCGGCTGAACTATGGCCCTGATCCCTTCCCTGATGCCGACATCCACCCCGTCTCTAAAAGGGAAAAATGCATCAGAGACCATGGTGGCCCCAATAAGTCCTCCCCTGGCTTCCTTGGTTTCCCTGTCAATTTCCTCCAGCAAACTCCGGTCTTTTTCTCCGGATGCGACCCTGTGTTCCAGCTCTTTATGAGAGAGCCCGTACCTGCTGAAGCACAGCCAGTCCGCGTACTTGGTGTAAGCCTTAAATACCGCAATTTCAGCCACGCCGACCCTGTCCTGTTCACCAGTGCCAATGCCGACGGTAACGCCGTCTTTCACATAAATAACGGAGTTTGAGGTAATTCCCTGTTCCACGTTCCATCCAAAAAGCATGTCGGCGTATTCTTCCTCAGTGGGCTTCCTTGCAATAGTATAAGTTTTTCCTTTATACTCGGCACTTGCAGGCTTGAAATCCTGCGCCGATCTGATTTTGTTGATTGGAGACTGTTGTACTATTATCCCCCCGTCAATAAGGCTCTTGAGATCCACAAAACGCGTGTCAACGTAGGAGGAAAGCTGGTCAATATGCTTGATGCGTATTATCCTCAGATTTGGCCTCTTGGAGAGGGTGGAAACCGTTCCCTCTTCGAAATCAGGAGCGGCCACGACTTCCAGGTAGTTCTCTGATATTGCCTCCGCTGTTGTTGTGTCCACCGCCCTGTTCAATGCGACGCATCCCCCGAACGCAGCGATTCTGTCCGCTCTGTTGGCTCTTTCATAAGCCTCCGAAAGGCTAGTCCCGTAAGCAACGCCACACGGGTTGTTGTGCTTGACGATCACTGCTGCCGGTTTTTCCATTAGGTATCTTAGTACATTGAGGGCATTGTCCACGTCGGTCAGATTGATCTTCCCGGGATGTTTTCCACTCTGAATCATGTCTTCTTCACTTATGGCTGAAACCAGTCCTTTACCGGGCTCTATAAAACAGCAGTCTCCCAGAACAAGGTTTCCGTTTACCAGCTCATAGAGTGCAGCTTCCTGCCCTGGGTTTTCACCGTAGCGAAGACCCTTCTCCACCAAGGTTCCTGAATCCCCTTCAGGTATTTTCCATGTTCTTTTCTCGTAAACAAGGGTTTGATCCCCGAATGTGATGCTCATTCTGGAAGGAAAGTGATCGTCCATTAAGACCCGATATATTTTCTTTAAATCATCTGCCATTGCATCCCCCTAAGTTAGTACCAGCTACTACTCGTTGATTATTCTAAAATACCCGCAAACAAAAAAGGGTCTCCAGGCCCCGGCGCAGCACCCTGGGGTCTAACTGTTTTTGTGTTTTTCAATATAGGCATAGGCATTGTGGTTATGGATCGATTCGAAATTCTCCGCTTCAACAGAAAACCATGTAATATTGCGGTCCTTGTTAAGCTTCATCGCTATGTCTCTTACAATATCTTCTACGAACATGGGATTGTTATACGCTCTCTCGGTAACATATTTTTCATCTTCTCTTTTAAGAACAGAGTAAACATCGCTCGACGCTGAGGCTTCTACAAGCTTGATGATATCCTCTATCCACACGAATTTCTTGAACCTGAGCTGTACCCTCACTTCCCCTCTCTGGTTGTGCGCCCCAAAGTCACTAATTTCCTTGGAACACGGGCACAATGTGGAGACCGGCACCTGGATAGCAACCACAAGGTCAGTCCTTTCGTTGAGGGAACCCCTGAAAGTGCACTTATACTCCATAAGGCCCTGGCTGCCGCTCACCGGCGCGGTCTTGTTTATGAAATAGGGAAATGTGATTTCCATATGGGCGCTTTGCGCGTTCAATCTCAGCTTCATTTCCTCCAGTATTTCCGAGAAATTTTGAAGTGACACCCTGTGGCTGTGCTCATTTAGGATTTCCACAAACCGGCTCATGTGAGTGCCTTTGTAGTAGCGGGGGAGATTAACATACATATTGATCTTTGCCACGGTCTGCTGTTCTCCCAGGTCCTTGTCAAGAACTGTAATAGGATAACGGATGCCTTTTACTCCAACCTGGTCAATATCTATGTTTCTGTAATCTTTATGGCTTTGTATGTCTTCCATGATTTTGGCTGCACTCCGTGCTCTATTTTGGAGGCCATTGTTGAATATCTTGAAAATCCTGTCAACCCTGGGGGCCGGGGACTGGTTTTTTTCAATCCGCCAGAGGCGGATTAATCCGCCTCTGGCGGACAAGGGTTTGATTCCCCGCCCCTTGGGGCGGTTAAGATGGTTTCCGATTGATACCCCGCTGCTTGCGGCGGGGGAAGCCGTGCCCGCTGCTCACAAGCCAAGTAGAAGCTGAAAGAAGAAGTGCTCCGAAGCTATAGTATTCTGCACAAACAATTTATGCCTTGATTTTGCGCGGGCAAAAATATAACTTTAGGTACGTGAAAATTTCTTTTCGGGGCGTGGCGCAGTCTGGTAGCGCACCTGCTTTGGGAGCAGGGTGTCGGAGGTTCAAATCCTCTCGCCCCGACCAGTTATTTCAATAAGTTAGGTCGTCTTTCGGGGCGGCCTTTTGCCCTTCGAGAGGCTGTTTTATCCCCTATTTCTCCCTGCCCGGTCAGAGCTACCGCAGGCGCTCCGTTCATTGTTGACTGGCAGGTGGTATGAGAAATGCGGGATGAGGCGGGATGGAGCGGGATTTTGCGGGAAAAAGATAGTTAATTCGGGGGAATAAGGAACATTGGGAGGGACTTTTTATGGTAGTTTTTAATTTGAGAAATTTTGGCGGATGTGAGGGGTTTTTTGCAGCTAGTTTGAGAAAAAACTAGGGTGCTGCGTTAGAGGTGATCTTATGCTCATGGATATCAAAAAGTTGGGCGAAAAGGCGCTGATACCATTTGATCTGGACGTAATGTGAGGAGTCGTATCCCAAGGCGCGAAGCAGTTCATTATGGCAGATTGAGTCAAGGACTTTAAGTGAGGGAGGTTCATCAGCTTCTATATCCAGTCTGCGAGCTGTAAGTGCGGCTAGATCTTCATCAGAAGGGTCTTTCAATGAGACGATTGACTTTTCGAGGCTGAAGAACCTTCTTGCAAGGTCGTGGTGGAGCCTGGCGGCCTGGGCTGTCCCAATGACAAGATCTATTACAGAAAAGATTGCAACTGCTGCAGCAAAAATTAAGGTGTAGGTAGGGCCGGCTTTAGCCAATACAGAGGCCAGGGTGGCGGTACCAGCTAAAGCAGACAAGAAAACTGAAAACTTATGAAGGCGGTCAAAGAACTGCCGCCTTCTGTTATGGTATCTAACTGATCGGCGGACACCAAAAAGCAGCTTATACAATTCTTTATCAGTATCTTTACTCATGGTGTAGCCTCATTTTTTAGAGGGAGGCCCATCAGGGGGAGGTTGCGTGTCAATAACCTTTTTAGGTTTCTTTTTTGCTGGCGCCGGAAGCTTTTGTACCTTGCGTTTTTCTGCATGGTGCTTAATAGCTCTTTTCCGCCCTTTACGGCCCTTCTTTTGCTTAGCTCCCTTCTTGGCTTTTATCATAATATATAACTCCTTTCCTCAGAAGTCAAAAAACAAGACCATGTCACACCTCTTTTATTAAGGTAGGAGCCTTCCACGCCCAAGATACGAATATCTCAGCTAGGAGGGGCGCCTTACAGGGACGACGGGGATACCCTCGTTATCAGCCTTATGCGCTAGTAAGTATACATTCTTGTTTATAGTGGAGATGGACTTCTCGATATCGATTACAGTGTTTCTGATCTTTAGAACAAAAAATGGGAGTAAAAATAGAAGCACAAGTTGAATAAGAAGGAAGAGAATTAAAAAAAGGGTTAGGAACCCCGAAATATGGAAGCCGGACATAAATAACCTCCTTCCTTAATGAGAGACAAGATAATATATATTAATTGATGACGAATCTAATTAGATTAAAAGCAATTTACTTGAGCATGATAAGAAGATACCTGATCCCATAGTCTAGTTTTACACATACCCTGACCGGTAAAATGGTTGGGCCCAGGCTGAATTCTTACAAATTCCACGACAGAATCAAGCTCATAGCCTTCCGAGTCCCTTAATGAGACGGTCAATGCGCATGTTTTAGGGCCTTTATCGGAGTAAATATCAACCTTCCAAGAGTAGGTTGTGTATTTTTCTCCACGGTCCAGGGGCTTTACCCCAATATCCGAGATCGTCATTTGAGGGGAAGAATTAACAGGATGTAAAAATAGGACGAAAAAGAAAATAAGTGCACTCGATAAGAAAAGCCGGTTCATAGAGGACCTCCTTTGTTAAAAGAAGGTGACGTGGATTATGTTGCCGTTGACCTTTTTAACTCGTCCGGCTCCACGGGAGGCGGGGCCTTTAATCTGTCCTCCAGGGCAGCGATGCGCTTTTCCATTGAAGCTAGTCTATTTTTCAGCTCGATAACTTCTTTTTCACGCCTTACGGTGCGCAGGAACGTGGCAAGGTTGGCCTGGATCGCACTGATGATACCCGGATCGCCATAATCGTAGATCTCCCTTAGCTGGGAGGCAGCCTTACCAAAAGGATCAGGTAGGTGATCCGCCTCCGCGGTGGCAGAACCGGAGATAGCCAATTGAGATCTGTCATAGTCATGAGGGATCCCTTCCTTATTTAAAGGGGACTCTTTGGGCTCGTCCTTCGGAAAAGGCTCCCCTTCCCCTGTCAACAGCCAGTTTATATTCACTCCAAACGCCTCATGAATCCGCTGGAGTACGTCCCCTTTCGGGATATTACCTGCTTCGTACTGCTGAACGGTGTAAACATGGACACCAATTTTTGACGCGAATTTCTTTTGCGTCATAGTGCCTCGTACAGTCTTTATACGGTCTCCAATTCCCATTTTAGAGGGTATTCCCGGTTCCGAATCGGTTCCGAATTTTCGGAACCATATTAAGAACTCGGCAAAAATTAAGAATAGATAACAATATCAATACGATACTTTTCTTACATGTAGAACAAGAAAAAACTTTTTAGGAACCAACTTTTTCCTTGACAACACCAAAAAAAGCCAATATTCTACCTATCAAGATAACCTATCAAGTAGCACAGTTTTTTGAGTAAAAGCAATGTCTATTTTAAGGCAAGTTCGGACGCCAATCTCCTAACAAGGAGATAAAAATGCTCAAATCAGACCAATTAGCCCTGTTCAGGGGCCAGTCAATCAATCCCACCCATGAGATCAAAAGGCAGATTCGTATTGCCTTGTCCTCTACTCGGTTTTCAAGGGACGAGGTGGTGGACCAGATAAACAGGATCGCGGCACAGGAAGGTATAAAAAGAAGCATCAGCAAGGCGACCTTGGATAGCTGGTGCAAAGACTCTGACCACGGGAGAATGCCATCGCCTGCTTGGATGACCATCCTTTGCCAGGTGCTGGGCACCACGGCTCCGATAGAAGCGATGTTAAGACCGCTGGGCTGCGCTGTGTTGGATGAGAAAGGAATGAGAGTGATGGTCTGGGCTGAGGCGGAGCTTGAAAAGCGGCAGGCGGCCAAGAGAGCCAGACTGGCGCTTGAGGTTTTAAATCAAGAGAAAGGAATCAAGGACTAAACAGATATGGAAAGCGACTCTTATAAGGAGTTCATAGCCACGGAGATCAGAAAGAGGGTCACAGAATTGAGGCGCCAGGGGAAGAGGACATCAAAAGGTGAGCCCATCTCGCTGGCAGCTATAGGCCGGACACTCGACCCGCCTGTTTCCAGGATCTCAGTATACAACGTGGTGGACGGCAGGGCCGAGAGCGCGAGGATAAAAGCGGCCATTGAAAAGGAGCTGGGCCGTCCGTATTGGATCAGAAAAGGAGAATAGGCTGAATGAACGGTTATGACTTGGTTGCACCAGCGGAGATCGCTGAGTGCTTAAGGATAAGTGTTAGGGCGGTGCACAAGCGGGCGAAAAAAGAAAGCTGGAGAGCCCAGAAAGTAAACGGAAGAGGAGACAAGAGGTTTCATCTGGCGGAATTGCCGGAGGAAGTGAAGATCGCGGTCATGGTGAACAGGGCAAAGACCGGCGCACCCGACCTATATAATAAGGATAGGAGGGTGGCGGTGGGGTCACCGGAGCTAAGCGAGTGGCAGAACAGGATCGCCCTGGCCAGGGCCGACCTGGTCCGAGCATACGTGGCTGAAAAGAAGCGGGCAAAGGCAGCGGGGGGGTCCGCGGTGAGGGCTGCCGAGCTTTTCATCAAGGGATATAACACGGGCAACCTGATGCCGCGGGTATATGAGATCCTGGGGCCCACATCCTGGAAAAGCGTTGAGCGCTGGAGAAAGGAGCTCCAGCGCAAGGACCATGATTTCACGAAGATTGCGCCCATGTGGGGGAACAACCGCGGGAAGCGCAAGGTCACTGACCAGGAGTTCAATATGCTTCTCTCATTTGCGCTTCACCCAAACCGGCTGCGCATCTCGGAGGTGTGCCGGCTAACAAAGCTGGCGCTACGCAAGCGGCAGGTCCCTTCTCCTTCCTCGGAAGCCACGCTTCGGCGGGCGCTTGAGGATTGGAAGGCCACGCATTATGACCAGTGGGTCTTTTGCCGGGAGGGGGAAAAGGCGCTAAACGACAAGTGCCTGCCTTATCTTGAAAGAGACGCGGGTCTGCTGGAGGTGGGGGAAGTGCTCGTGGCAGACGGGCATCCGCTGAATTTCCAGTGCCTGAATCCATATACAGGCAAGCCCTGCAGGGCATCGCTCCTGATGTGGTATGACTGGGCATCGTGCATGCCGGCAGGCTGGGAGATTATGCCAACGGAGAACGTTCAGTGCGTGGCCGCCGGGCTTCGACGCGCGATCCTGGCGCTCGGGAAGATGCCGAAAGTGGCATATCTGGATAACGGCAAGGCCTTCAAGGCCAAGATTTTTACGAGCACGGACATTGATTTCGAGGAGGCCGGGTTTTACGGGATGTTCGCCCGGCTTGGAATAGAGACGACATTTGCCTGGCCCTACAATGCGCAGAGCAAGCCGGTCGAGCGGTTTTTCGGCACTTTCAACGAGCTAGAGCGACTCATGCCCACCTATACGGGTGCATCCATCCAGGACAAGCCGGCCCACATGCTCCGAAACGAGAGACTACACAAAAAGATTCACGAGAAAAAATACGGGGGCTGGGTACCTACCATTGAGGAGGCCAACAGGATCATAGCAGGCTGGGTGGCGGAGTATGCCAGGCGGCCGCACCGGGGCCTCAAGGGCCTCTGCCCGATAGAGGTATGGGAGGCAGGCAAAGGCCCGGGTGTGGACGAGCGGGCGCTCAGGTTCCTGATGATGAGCATGGAACCGAAAGCGCCGCCAGGCCGAAACGGCATCCGGTTCATGGGGCGCAATTACTATGACGAGGCCCTGTATGGATACAAGGAGCGGGTTATGATCCGCTACGACCTCGAGGACCTCTCCCGCATCTATGTGTATGAGCAAAAAGGAAGCAGGCTTCTGTGTGAGGCCGAAGCAGTGGAACCTGTTCATCCAATGGCAAAGCTGACCGGCCAAAAAGAGGACCTGGCCCTGGTCAAGATGGGCATCGAGCGGAAAAGGAAGCTTCAAAAAACCACAGAAACAGTAGCCAGATCATATGTCGAGTCGGCCCCTTCGCTGGTTGCCATACCTGAAAGAGCTAAAGAGGGACCTGGGCGAAAGAAAAAGCCTCGGGCGCTCGCCAGGGCGGAAGCGGAGAGGATAGAGGCGGAGGCCTCCAGGATGAAGGTGCTGGAGCTGAAGCCCAAGAAGCAAGAGCCGGTCTACATGTCTGAGCCGGACCGTTACGAGGCCCTGCTTGAGCGGGAATGCAGGGGCGAGGAGCTTTCGCTCGATGACATGCAGTTCATGAGATATTTCGAGAAAACAAAGACCTTCAGGCAGTTAAAACCGCGCTTCGAGTCATTGCAGGAGTTATGGCTCGCGGGGCCGGAGGAGCAAGAGGAGGGAAGCCGATCATGAAAAATGTTTTTGTGCACACTGCAAATGTCAAGAACTTCATCTCTGCCATGAGGGATGCGGACAAGGTGTCGGGAGAGCCGGTGCTCCTGGCTTTCTGGGGCCAGGCAGGGAGAGGAAAGACATCGGCTGCCAGGTTTTTTGCGGCCCAGGAGGGCTGGACATACGTCCGGGCGCTCAAAGGGTGGACGGAGCTCTGGATGCTCCAGGATATCTGCTTTGAGCTGATGATCGATCCGGTTCCACACCGCAAAAAGCTGGCATTTGAAGCTATCAAGATGAAGCTCTACCGGGAACCCCGGCCGATCCTGATAGACGAGGCTGACAAGCTGAGTGAAGGGCTTCTGGAGTGGATCAGGGACCTGGCAGACATCACGTTCGTGCCGTTTGCGTTGATCGGGGAAAGACTGGTGGTGCGAAAGATGCAGAAAGAGCGGCGCGCCTGGTCCAGAACTCTCAGGAGCGTTGAATTCGGCCCCATCCAGGCGCAGGACATTTTGTTTTTCGCCAAGCAGGCTGCAGGGCTTTCGCTCAGCGCGAACCAGGCCGAGATTCTCAGGGAAGCATCCGACGGGGATTTCCGGCTGGTTTCCAGGGACGTGAGGACGCTCGAGGAGCTGGCCGAGGTAAACAAAGCCAGCAAGATCAGTGATGACATGGTCAAGCTGGCCATCAAGAGGGGGCTTCGGGGCAAATGAAGGGAATCAGGCCCAGGGTACGCGAGGCGGCAAGGAGGTTCGGCAGGTTCAAGAAGGACGAGCTCTTAAACGCCCTCAAGGTTCAGAGCTACCAGGAAGCTGCAAGGGCGCGCCAGGAGTTAAGAGGGCTTTGCAAGGCAGGCGAAATCATCAGGCTGGACAAAGACCTCTATGTGTACCGGGGAAAGGAGCGGAAGCGTACAAAGCTCGATATTGTGTGGCACCTGGTCCGCTCTCACAGGCAATTTACGGTTGCCGAGATCGAGCGGCTCTCAGGAGCAAGCAGGCCGACGGTGGCCGAGTACATTCACGCATTTTACAGGCTGGGCTACATCCGGCAGGACAAAAGGGCGCGGGGTTACTGGCAGCTGGTGAATGATCCGGGCCCGGAGACACCGATAACTTCATATAAGAGCAAAAACTTGAAAAGATCGAGGAAGGCGCATGGAAAAGATCAGCAATGAAGAAGCAAGGGCGAGGCTGATGGAAACGCTCTCTGAGCACGTTGGCAAGGAAAATGCCATTGGCATGGACGAGCTCTACGAGCGCGTGTTCGGCAAGAAGGTACGCCACAAGATCAACGACACGCGGGATATCCGTAAGCTGATCACTACCCAGCGTCTCAAGGGTATCCCGATCGGGTCCACCTCGTCTCAGACAGGCGGGGGATACTACCTGGTGCGGGCAGGCTCAGAGCTGGAGGAGTATTGCTCCAGAATCCTCAGCTCGTCAAGGAGAGGGCTGTTGCTGGTGAGCAGGTTGAAAAAACTGGCCCTGCCTAAAATAGTGGGCCAGCTGGAGATGGAGCTGCAGGAGAGACGCGATGACGCCGCGTAAGAAAGCTGATGCCATTCTCTGGGATTTGATTAACTTCAAGGTCTCGCTTCAGATGGTGCAGGAGGATGCTGAGGCAGAGCTGGCGCGCGTGCGCGAGAAATACCATGAGGAGATCAGCAACCTGGAAGCATTGATCGAGTCCGGGGAAAAGGAGCTCAAGGCCCTGGCAAAAAAGGAGAGGGTTGAGCTTTTCCAGGGAGAGGATAAGGCCATTCTCCCGCATGGAGTGCTCCTTTTCACCAAGCAGAAGAAAGTGCAGATCCCGAGGGATGCGCTCGGCAAAATCAAGGAGCAGGGCTGGCTCGAGGGCATCAAGGTGGTCGAGCAAATCAACCGCCCCATTATCGAGAAATGGCCTGATGAGAAGCTGGCAGTGATCGGGGCGAGGAAAAAGCTGGTCGAGCAGTTCAACTACGAGCTGAAAACCTGAGATTCTTGCAAATGGTTTGAGAAAAAATGCGCAAGCACAGGAAAGCATCTGACATCTACAGGCGGCAGAACACCTTGCTGCACAGGGCATTTTCAAAGTGCGGGCTGCCCTACTCCGACAGCAAGGAGGTCTGGTGCAAGCTCGCCTCAGAGATCGCGGGAAGAGAGGTCGGGGGCCTTAGCGAGCTCACCCTGGGGGAGAGGCACGCCCTGATCATTCACCTCCAGCAGCAGGGAATGAGGATATTCGCTCCTGCTGTGCCCGCGGAGATCTCCGGCTGGAAAAAGGGGGATGAAGACATCGAGTATGAATACCGGCTCGAGGGCGATCCCCAGATCCGCATGCTCTACGCCATCTGGTGCGAGATGGGCTACCGGGAGAAATCGCTCAGGGGCCTTTGCTGGCGCATGTTCAAGGTGGACGATCCCCGCTGGCTCAAGGACTCAGAGCTCAGAAGGCTTCTTCAGTACGTCAAGTACCGCGCAGACCGGAAGGGCTGCGGGAACTATTATGTCAGGAAAACAAGCGGGGGGCAAAGATGAAAAAAGGCAAAAAGGTGGTGATCCTGGGAGCTTTGCTAGTCTTGGCCATGAGCATGACCATGATGAGCGCGAGCATGGCAACTGCGGGCTCCTGGGATTATCTCACCAAATGGGTAGGGCATTTCGTCAATGTCAACCTGGAGAAAAACTTTATCCAGTTAAAGCACGTGCGGCTGCTGCAGGTAACGGAGGAAGGCATCGTAATAGGGCAGCGCTACGGGAAGCGCACATTCGTGGGGTACGAGAAGATCCTGACAATCGACCTGGTGAGCTAGGTGATAACGCTGAGCAAGCACTTCATAGAGAACTGGAGGGCAAGGGTCGGAAACGAGCCAAGCCCTGAGCTGGTACAGGGCATCATGCAGTACGGAGTCATTGTCCTAAAGCCGAGAGTGCTGATGACGCCGGAGGGCAAGCCATTCAAGCAGCTGGGCATTTACTGGGACCCGGAACTCCAGGTGATCGTGAAAATTGACGAGTTCAAGGGCCGGGCTGTTAGCGTGCTTGCCCCTAAAAACGGAAGAGGAAAATGAGCACCGCGCAGAAAGAATGGCAATGGTACGCAGATGAGTTAATGAGCGAGGAGTGTTTATGCGGAAGATCCAAAAAAAGACACTATTCATTTTGTTATCGGTGTTTTAAGGCGCTTCCGGAAGATATGCAAAAGGCCTTGTACCAGAGGATTGGCGAGGGATACGAGGAAGCGTTCGAGGAGGCGGTCAAGTGGCTAGACCGCAACATTTGGTAGCAGCAGATGGTGAGTTTTTTGAATGCGAGCGTTTCAGGTGCACCATGCTGAAGATCCGCTGCGTGCAGCGCCAGAACCGCGCAATAGAGGAGGCAATCAGGGATGCCAGGTGCCTGTATAGCCGTGGGCCGACAGCGGAGCTTGTGCGCTTCGAGGCGTGTATCAGGTGCGGCCAGGGCCGGGAAATTTACCAGGAGCTCACGGGCATGCTGCCTCCAACGCCCCCTCGGAGGACAAGGCCGGGGGCCAGGCATTATAGGCCGGTGCCTGCACAGGAGCGGACGCGCCAACCGGCTGTGGTATTGCCCGGACTCGCACAAGCCATCAAGCAGAAGAGGGGAAAGCTGGGCCTCAGCCAGGAAGGCCTGGCCCGGCTCATCGGGCAACAGCAATCAACTCTTAGCAAGATTGAGCGTGGTCTGGCGGTCGGTGCGGAGACTGCGGAGCAGATTAGATCTTCACTGGAGTCGCTATGAAAGCAGTCTGTGCGTGGTGTGGTAAGGACCTGGGAGGGCGAGGCGGCCCCACCCCCGGCAAGGTCACGCACGGGATCTGCCCGAGGTGCATGGATAAGGCCCTGAGGGGAATGAAACATGAAATTAAGGGAAAGAGAGTTATTCAACGCCGCGGTCAGGAGGTGGGGAGCAAGCTTCCAGCTGGATATGGCGATAGAGGAAGCATCGGAGCTTATTTTCGCCATCTGCAAACTCAAGCGGCGAAGAGATGATAGTTTAGTGGCCATGAGGCATGACATCATCGAGGAGATGGCCGATGTTGACATAATGTTACAGCAGCTGAAGGTCATCCTCGGGGTGAGTGATGAGGAGTATTTGTATATTAAAAAATCAAAACTGAGAAGGCTAAGGAGCAGACTAAAATGAAACTAAGTGATGCGAAATGGTGCCCGAATTGTGATGAAGTCTATGAGCACGATATGTGCCCTGCATGTGGCGATACGCATGGTGCGTGGATTGAGATGTGGATCGCACCGCCTGAGAGCAAGAAGGTATATTTCGGACACATAAAGAAGATTCTAAAGCGCGAAGATGCCCGCATATACGGGGAAGATTTATGATCAGGTGTCCACATTGTGGTAGGCAATTCGATGGCCAGGAGGCCATGATGGACATGGAGTGGGGCGAGATTATCAGGCTGCTCCCCGTGTTTGGGTCCCACGCCAGGCTTGCATTCGAGTACGTGGAGCTTTTTGGCGTTTTGCCTCTGCGCATGAAAGGGAAGAAGATCCTAAGGCTGCTCCAGGACGTGGCTCTCCTGCTCCGGACCGGCTCGTTTCGCTACCAGCGGAGGGAGTATCACATCAGCGAGCCGGGCATTTGGGAGGCATTGCGCATTGTATGCAACAAGCATTTCGAGCAGCCCCTTGAGAACCATAACTACCTCAAGAAGGTCATGATCGGGATCAGTGAGCGGGAGAGGAAAGAAGCCAGGGACGCGGCTGAGCGGGAGCAGAAGCAAAGGGAGGAGAGGTTGCGTGGGCGACCGATGACCGCAGACGGGCGACAGATGACGGTGGACGGACGAGCGATGAGCGCAGAGGAGTTCAAGCGGCGCGCGGGCGTTGAGAGCCTGGCCGGCCTTATCGGAAAAGGGATTGAGTGATGCCTGAGGCTAAAGACCAGATTTCGAAATTCTAGTTTCTGGCTTCTAGTCTCTAGTTTCTAGGTCGGCCCTAGCCGGGCGGCAGAGAGGCAGATGAAAAACATAGGCAATAGAAGGGATCAAAGTGATGGGAAAAGGAAAGTAATGCCGCACCGGTTTGTCCCTGGGAATTTCGGGCATGGTGCCGATGCCCGGAGGTTGCAGGGAGGGGCCGTTCTAGAAACTGGAAACTAGAGACTAGAGACTAGAAAGCGTGCTGCCGCACTGAATTAAGGGGAAAGGAGGTGATAGCGTGGTCGCGGATAATCCAAACTTGAAAATCCCGACATCTCCGCCAAAGCCGCAAAAAATGAAATACCATGTGCATGTATACCTTTTGGCTTTAAAAGGTGAGGTTGATGTAGAAGCCGTATCAGAGGAAGAAGCAAAAAGGATGGCAGTGGATTTAGCGAGGCAGGGCTGTGTCCGGCTTTCTTTCCCGGATGCTCAGCTCCTAGCAATGAGCTTTGGGCAGAAAGATGGAAGATGATGAAAAGCCGCGAAGTGAAGGAAGGAATGAAAATAAAAGTGGGGGACTGGGTTAAGACGCCGGGCGGGAGGGCACGGGTCAAGGTCCTATACCCTCCATACGCAAAGGTTTTGATGGATCAATGGATCTGGGTCGAGGAGGGGCAAAGAAGGCGCCGAACGAGGGTGATGGTCTACAGAATAGAAGAACTCAGGAAGACTTGATTTAAAACCTGGAAAAGTATAAAGTATTTAAAATAATATTTTAAGTTGTTTTTGGGGCGGGCGGTCCCGCCTTGTAAATCAGCCCACATGTTGCTGTTAAAAAGGCCCAGATGGGCAGGGCCTTTGGCAATGTGTGGGCTTTTTTTATCGGAGCAAGGCATGCTCGGTTTTTTGCGAAGGAAGAAACCCGAGAAGGCGGACACAAGGCGCGAGCTGAAGGCGCTGTACGCGCCCACGAGCGGAGGAATGCCTGTGCCGGCCAACATTGTCACAATCGGGTGGCTCTCGATAGTCCTTTTCATGAATTAGCAAATGAACGGTAAGCTCAAAGAGATGATCAAGCGGCACGAGGGTTTTCGCAGGTACGCATACAAGGACAGCCTCGGGATACTCACAATAGGCTATGGGTTCAACCTGGACCACTGGTTCGTATACGGAATCAACCCCGAGGAGGCGGAAGCCCTGCTGCTTGCGAAGATCACGATTGCGCGGCGTGAGGCATCCCAAATACCGGGCTGGCACAATTGCAACGAACCTCGCCAGGCAGTGCTGATAGACATGGTCTACTGTATGGGCCTGCGGCGTACCCTGGGCTTCAAAAAAATGTCGGCAGCGCTGGTGAGAAAAGATTTCGAGGAAGCGGCAACTCAGATCCTGGACTCTCGCTTTGCAAAGCAGACGGGAGATAGGGCAAAGGAGCTGGCCCGCATAATGCGAACCGGAGACTGGAGATCAGAAACTGGAGACTAGAAACTAATCTCAAGTATCTAGTTTCATGAAAGGAGGGAGCGACATGACGGTGAATGCGTGGCTATTTCTCGAGCTGGTGGTGCTGAACATAGCGGACATCGTCACCACGATTGAGGCGATAAGCCGCGGCGGCAGAGAGCTTAACCCCTTTATGCGCCGCCTCATGGGCAGGCTTGGCACCGGAGGAGCCCTGGGGCTCGTGAAATTCATAGCGCTCGCTTTGATCATGCTGCTGGTTCTTTTTGTGCCCGCGCCATACGACGTATATGTCACCGTGCTGCTACTGGTGCTCTGCGGGTACTATGCCATTATTTTGGTGAATAACTTTTCGGTCATAAGGAGACTTGGGTGATGGACTGGGAGGATCTGGGCAAGAAAATAATTGAGCTTGGCGCGCCGCTCCTGGGAGGCACCCTGGGGGGCCCTGGCGGCGCAACGCTTGGCGCTATGGTAGCCAGGGCAGTTGGGGCCGAAGCAGACGTTCCGAAGGACATCTACGAGAAAATAGAGGCTAACCCGGACGCGGCCGTGAAGTTGCGCGAGCTGGAGCTCAAGCACGAGGAGACTTTGCAGGAGCTGGCCTTAAAACGCGTGCAGGTGGAGGCGGAGCGCGATCTGGGCGCGATCCGCGAGGTCAACGCGACCATGCGCGAAGAGGCCAGGAGCGAGCACTGGCCCCAGTACAGCTGGAGGCCTTTCAACGGCTTTTCGTTCCCGCTGGCTGTCATGTGCATATATTTCGTTTTACCCCTGCTGCGGGTAACCGTCCCGCAGGTTCCCCAGTGGGTATGGGTGGGATGGCTCTCCATCCTGGGGGTAAGCGCATATCACAGAGGCAAAGAAAAACGCACAAAGGCGGGCGAGCAGAGCCCGGGCCTAATTGCAGGGGCCATCAGTGCGATTCGAGGAGGGCGCTAAATGATCCCTCAGGTGGCACTCATTGCCGTGAGCTGCCTGTTCTCCGCGCTGGTGGGGTTTGCGATATTTTATCTGCGCGAAATCAGGTCCAGCTTCAGGGCCAGGCTGGAAAAGCTGGAGGACAGGTTCGAGGGGCTCCCTGAAAAGTACGTTTTCCGGGATGACTTTATCCGCTGGACCATAGCGATCGATAAGAAGATCGATGATGTGGCCAAAGACGTTAAAAAATTGATCGAGGGGATGGCATGTCAGCAATAACCAACAGGGAAATGCGGGGCTGGATACTCAGAATTTGCGACCGTGCAAAGCCGTATGGGGCAAGCTTTCGTGTTATCGAGACGACACTGATAGAATCCGGTTTTCATGCGAGTATAAGCGAGATCAAGGCGCACCTGAAGTACCTGGAAGAAAAAGGGTACATCCGGATGGAGACACTCCAGAAGAGCGGTGTAAAGCGCCGGATCAATTACGTGACTCCCAAAGGAGTTGATCTGCTGGAAGGGAATATCGAGCCCGACCCCGGCGTACTCCTGGAGGTGTAGATGGCCCGGAAAGTGCAGAGATCAAGAAGCAGGCTCCTGAAGCTGCCCGCGCCCATAGTCAGGCAGGTAGACAGGATGCTGCTCGGCGTTGGAGAGGAGCGGAAAACCTACCAGGAGGTGGCTGACTGGATATGCGCGCAGGGTTTTCAGACCAGCAAAAGCGCGGTTGACCGGTACGCCAAGTACCTTTTCGCGCTCCAGAAGGTGAGGCTTGTGGGGGAGCAGGCGCAGGCCATAATCGAGAGCGCCGGCAAGGACCCGCTGAAGATAGAAGAGGCGAACGTGAAGCTTGCAGGCGTCGTCACTCACGAGCTGTTGCTCGAGCTGATGCGCGGGGGCCGGGTGGATGCAAAGCGGCTGGGGCGGCTGATCGGAGACATCACAAGGCTTCAGGCATCCAGCGTTTCGAGGGAAAGGTTGAAGGTGGATCTCAGGAAAAAGGCGGAGAGCGTGGCAAAGGATGCAGCCAAAGAGGCCAAAAACATGAGCAAGGAAGAGCTGATCGAGTTTGTAAAGGAAAAGTTCTATGGACTTGCCTGAGCCAATAGTCAAGCTATATCCCTACCAGAAGCGCTGGATACTTGATGAATCCCGGTTCCTGGCAGGCATGTGGGCCAGGCAGACAGGAAAAAGCTTCGGCTCTGCTGCCAAGATTGTGCTCGACTGCCGGGAGCACGATAAAGCCACCTGGGTGACCATATCGAGCGGGGAGCGGCAGGTGAAGGAGCTGATGAGCAAGGTGAAATTTCACGGCGAGCTGACGGGCATGGCCATCTCCTGGGCCGAGGAGCGATACAGCTACGAGCTCCCCAGCGGGGAGCGGGACGAGTACAAGGTGGTGGAGGCGCGCTTCCGAAACGAATCGAGGATTCTGGGAATACCGGCAAACCCTGATACTGCCAGGGGCTATACGGCCAATGTGTATTTGGATGAGTTCAGCGTGCACAAGGCGAGCCGCGAGCTGTGGGCTGCTGTGTTTCCCGTGATTTCGCGCGAGGGGCTCAGGCTGATGGTGACTTTCACCCCAAAGGGCAAGCAGAACAAGGCATACGAGGTATGGCAAAATGACATCTTCACAAAGCACCGCGTGGATATATATCAAGCGGTCGAGCAGGGATGCCCGCACGACATCGAGCTCCTGAGGGCTGCGATAGACGACCCCGACTTGTGGGCCCAGGAATACGAGCTGGTGTTCCTGGATGAGGCAACAGCATGGCTCCCCTACGAGCTGCTAAACGAATGCGAGCATGATAGGGCAGGTGATCCTGCCATTGCAGGTACAGGCCCATTTTACGTGGGCATGGACATCGGCCGGCGGCGGGACCTCACCGTAATTTGGGTAATCGAGCAAGTGGGTGACGTTTTCTGGACCAGGGAGGTAGTGGAACTAAGGAAAGCTTCTTTTTCGGAGCAGGACCAGGAGCTTGACCGAGTGATGGCCCAATACAACCCGGTGCGGGTATGTATGGATCAGACCGGCATGGGGGAAAAGCCGGTTGAGGACGCAAAGCGGAGGCATGGAGACTACAAGGTGGAAGGAGTACTTTTTACCGGGCCTGTCAAGCTGGATCTGGCTACAGGAATTCGCAGGAAGTTCGAGGACCGCCAGATACGCATCCCGCGTGACCGCAAGGTAAGGGATGACCTTCACAGCGTCAAGAAAGTGACTACCTCTTCCGGGAACATCCGCTTTGATGCGGAAAGGAGCGGGGATTCCCATGCTGACCGGTTCTGGACCCTGGCCCTGGCACTTCATGCGGCAGGGGCTTCAACCGAGCCGCGAATCAGATTTTTGGAGGCGGCGTGAAACTGATAGAGCGCATTGCAACAAGACTGGGATATGTGCCGGTCAAGAAGTCAAGCTGGGACAAGATGTGGCTGCGGGCCATCGAGTCGCAGCTTGTTGAGGGAAAAATCAGCAAGCCCTACAAGCAGCACTGGGCAGTATACCTGGCCATATCGAAGATCGCGACAAACATCGCCCAGGTTCCTTTTGCTGTGTACAGGGGCGATGAGCAGGTCTGGGAGCACCCGGTTCTGGAGCTTCTGAGCAAGCCAAACAGCCAACTGTCGCGGTTCCAGCTCTGGGAGGCGACCGTGATTTTCCTGAACCTGAAAGGCGAATGTTTCTGGCTCCTGGAGGAGAGCCGGGGCCAGGCTGCCGGCACAAGCCGGATCCCTTCGGCCATCTGGGTTTTTAACCCGGAGAAATTCAGGCCGGCCCTTGACTCAAAGAGGAACCTGACCGGGTGGATGTACCGCGGCCAGGTGCCCCTCAAGCTCGAAGAGGTCATCCACTTCAAGTTCTTCAACCCCTACGACGACATCAGGGGTCTGTCTCCGCTGGAGGCAGCCAGGATCTCAATGGATACCGACTACAGGGCCATGAAATATAACCAGAGCTTTTTCAAAAACTCCGCTGAGCCAAGCGCCGTCCTGAAGACACAGGGGGCGCTCTCAGATGAGCAGTTTAAGCGGCTCCGGGCCCAATGGGAAGCGCGACACAGGGGAGAGAGCCGCGCCCACAAGATAGCGATCCTGGAAGGCGGGCTCGACTATGAAAAGGTAGGCCTGAGCCACCGGGACATGGACTTTTTGGAGCAGCGGAAATTTTCTCTCGAGGAGATCCTGGGCGTTTTCGGAGTGCCGAAGGCAATCGCGCTCACGCAGGATTTGCGCTACGCAACCGCGCTCGTGCAGAGAAGGGCCTTCTGGAACGACACCCTCCTTCCCCAGATGCGCCTCATCAAAGAGAAGTTGAACGCCGAGTTTTTCCCGAGAGTGGCGCCTGAGCTTCGCGGGGAGTTCGACACAGATCAGATCGAGGAGCTCAGGGAGGACCTGAAGGAAAAGGCCGAGGTAGCCGAGAAGCTCGTCAAGATGGGCTTTACCGCAAACGAGGTGAACGACCGCCTCGACCTTGGCTTTGAGGCCAAGCCCTGGAGAGACATCTGGTGGGTGGGAATCAACATGGTTCCTGCCGATACTGGTGCCACCCCTCCGGAGGAAAGGGCGGTGCGCACCATGAGACAACTGACGATATCCCCGCAACTGCCTCCGCCACATCCCCCGACGGCAGGCTGGGCGAAGGAGCAGGACGCGCGGCGTCAGGCCATAAGGCGGCAGTTCTTGGTCAAGCAGCAGGCACTTGAAAAAGCATTTGAGGGCAAGATCAAGCGCTATCTGTTCGAGCAGAGAGCCCGGGTTCTGCGGGCCATCCAGGGAGACAAGGAGCTCAAGATAGAGCCAGAGGAGCTCCTGGCGCGGATCGCCCTTATCTGGCAGGAGGAAGAGGACAGGCTCGCGCTTGTCGTAAGGCCGCTTTACGGGGAGGCAACCGGGGCCGGGGGGCAGATGGCTCTTGATAATTTGGGGCTAGGGATTTCCTTTGACCTTCAGAGCCCGGAAGCGATCCAGGTGATCTCCTCCAGGGTCAATAAAATCAAGGGCATTACCGATACGATCTGGCGCCAGCTTCGCTCGGAGATCCGCGAGGGCCTGGGCTCCGGGGAGACGATCGCGCAGGTATCGGAAAGGATCAGGAAGGTCTACAACATGGCCTCGAACCGCTCAAAGGTGATAGCGCGCACCGAGACGGCAGGAGCGATGAACGAGGCATCTTTCACGCAATACAAGGCTCACGGCGTGCAGAGGAAAAGCTGGATCACAGCGCATGATGAAAACGTAAGGGAGACTCATGTGGCCGCGGAGGCCCAGGGCCCGATCGGCATGGCCCAGGTGTTCACGAACGGCCTCAAATACCCGGGCGACCCGGAGGGCGGGCCCGAGGAAGTCATCAATTGCCGGTGCACTCTGGTGCCGGAGGTGGAGGTATAAAAAATGGAAACAGTAGGCATGACCGTAAAGGTCAAGGAAGACAAACAGCTCGACAGGGTGCTTGAGTTCGTGGGCTCGAGCGAGCTCATAGACCGAGACCAGGAGGTGATCCGCGCTGACGGCTGGGAGCTGGAGAACTACCGCAAAAACCCGGTGGTGCTCTTTGCGCATAACTACCGCGAGCCAGCGGTCGGAAAAGCCATAAGGGTATGGCAGGAAAAAGGCAATTTGCGCTTCAAGGTGCAGTTTCCTATGCGCGAGGAGTACGAGCTCGCAGATGTCCTCTACAAGCTCTACAAGGGCGGGTACATGAACGCAGTGAGCGTGGGGTTCATACCAAAAGAATGGGAGTGGGGATCAAAGGAAGATGAACCGCGCAGAACATACACGCGCCAGGAGCTCCTGGAGCTCTCCCTCGTGCCCGTGCCGGCGAACCCGGAAGCGCTTGTCACGTCCCGAGGCATCAAGAGCGCGGAAAAGGATGGCGTTTTAGACAACGATGACCTGGCTCTACTGAAAGAGGTGCTCAGGGAGCTGGAGGCCGAAAAAACCGTGATCCCTTACAAGCGCCATCCCCTGGCGCCTAAAGATGAGGCATGGGACGGCTCGGCCCAGGTGCGCGAGGCAGATGTCGCGGACCTCAAGGTCATGTGCGCCTGGTATGACAGGGAAAATGCGGACATCAAGCAATCCTACAAGCTCCCGCACCACAGAGCAAGCGACCATTACACGGTCTGGCGCGGCGTAACAGCAGCGATGGGCGCGCTGCTTGGCGCGCGCGGCGGCGTGGATATCCCGGAGAGCGATCGCCGGGGGGTTTATGAGCACCTTGCACGCCACTACCGCGACTTTGACGAGGAACCGCCTGAGTTCAAGGAGCTCGAAGAAGCTCATTCCGCATGCCCGCATTGCGGCAAGGAGATTTTCTTTTCAGGCTGGCTGATAGCCGACCTGGCCCAGCAGGCGGGACTACTGGAAAGAGAGAGGGAGAAAATCCTCACAAAGTATGTTTGCGAGATATGCGGCCGGGAAACCCCGGTTCGCTGCTCATACTGCGAGGAGCAGGAAAGGAAGAGCTATTTTGATCTTTTGCTCCAGGACCTCCGGAGCCTTACGGACTCCCACGGAGAGACCAAGGAGGAAAAAGCGATCGATGCAGCCATTTCTGCCCTCAAATCACTGAAGGAGGAAATGAAGCATGGATAAGCAAGAAGAGCTCCGTGGCCTGCTAAAAGAGGTCATGGGTGAAGAGATAAAGAAGGCGATCGAGGAGAGCGAAAAACGAAACGAAGAGCGCATCAAGGCGCTCGAGGCCTTGACGGCAGAACAAAGAGCCAAGATCGAGGCACTCGAGAAAATGCCCGCGCAGCCTGGAAGGATCGCCGTGCCGGGCAAGCCGGGGCAGGCCACTGAGGTGCTCTACCGCGGGCGTGACCTGGGTGCCCAGGGCTGGGGCATCAACAGGTCGGTCAAGGAAAAGATCGCACAACTGAAAATGGAGGGCCTGGACGTTGAGCTCACGGACCTCTACGGGAGGCCTATCACGCTCCAGATAGCGAGCGAGGAGAAAAGGGAGAGATACGCCAAGTGGATGATTGACTTTATCCAAGCCAAGGTATTCGACGATGCTGCGGCCAAGGCAGCCCTCCAGGAAGGGACTGACTCAGAAGGTGGCTACATCGTCCCCGACGAGTTCACAGACGAGATCCTGGCCTTTGCCAGGCTCCAGAGCTTTGCGCTGAGGGATTGCAGGATCTGGCCCATGAAGAGCGACACCCGTAAGGTCCCGGCGGAGGACGGGGCGGTCTCGGTTAGCTGGACAGATGAAGAAAGCGCAATCACCGAGAGCGAACCGACCCTGGCAGAAGTGACCCTCACGGCCAAGCGGCTGGATGCCTACTCCAAGGCGTCCAATGAATTCCTGGAAGACGCGAGCACGGACGTGGTGAGCTGGCTGACCGAGCTCTTTGCGGAGGCGATCGGCCAGGAGCTGGACAACCAGGTCCTAAACGGCACGGGCAGCCCGTGCTCCGGGGTCCTCACCGCTGCGGCCGGGAACAGCGTGGTGCTCGGATCAGGAGAGGTGAGCTTTTCCAGCATCGACGCAGACGACCTCAGCAACGCCATAGCACAGTTGCCGGTCAACAGGCTTGCCGGGGCCAGATGGTACTTCCACCGCACGGTGCTCCACCACATCCGGATCTTGAAGGACGACAACAACAACTACATCTTCGCCAAGCCGGGGAACGGAGTCCCGGGCACGATCTGGGAGTATCCCTACACCCTGAGCGAGAAGGCGCCGGCCGCGACCGCGGCAAGCCAGGCGAGTAAGGGCTTCATCGTGTTCGGCAACATGAGGTATTTCGCCTTGGGCAGGAGGAAGCAAAACATGACCTTGGATGTAGATCCCTACGGCCTATTCACCACATACCAAACCAGGTTCCGCATAGTGAACCGGTGGGGTATGTCGGTCGGGCTCGCAGGGGGCTTCTGCCGGATCGTAACTGCAGCGTCGTAGAGCAAAGACACGGCCGACGGCGCATAAGGGGCTGGAGGCTGCAGGCCTCCAGCCCCTAAAAAAGAGAAGGAGCATGGGACTGGAGAAGACGGAGATTATTTTCGTGCCTACCTGGCGGTGCAACCTCCGCTGCTCGTATTGCGATTACCGCACCGTGAAGAAAGAGGGTGGCTACGAGCTAAAAGCCTTTGACCAGGTTTGGCACTTCGGCGAGGAGATCTCCTGGCCTGCCTGGCTGGTATACCTTAACCGGTTCAGGCCGTACCACCTGGAGCTCACAGGCGGTGAGCCCACGATGTACAAGCACCTGCCGGACCTCCTGGCGCACGTGCCGTGCGATAGCTCGTGGGCGATCACTTCCAATACATTGAATGATGTACGCCTTTTTGAGCCCGGAAACTGCAAGTTCTGGACTGCGAGCTATCACTACCACAGCCGCGAAAAGTTCCTGGCAAACATCGACTGGCTCAAGCGGAGAGGCTTTCCGCTCAGGGTAACACTGGTGATGACGCCCGAAAACGCAGAGCACATGTTCGGCGTGATGCGGGATTTTCGCAAGCAGGAGGTCATGGTGAACGTGCACCCGGTCCTCAAACAGGGCTTTTCCTGGAAGGAGCATGAAGAGCTCATTGCCAAAATGCGAACGCTCCATGACGGCGTCTGGGTTAACTTTGTTGAAGACGTGCCCAAAGAATGGAAGCCCAGGCGGTACTCTAATTGCAATGCGGGCGGCAAATACTTTGCCCTCATGCCTGACGGCACCGTGCTCAGGTGCTACAGCGCGCTTTTGTGGCACGGAAGCCTGGGTCATGTGAGCGATTTTGAGCCAAGCAGCCTTTTTAGGCCATGCGGAAAGCAGTGTGTTTTCCACTGCGACAACCGCGCTAAGAAGGTGGCTTGAGACACTAAAGACTGGAGGGAACAATGGCTGCTAAGAAAAACCAAAACAAAGACATAAAGCCGGACAAAAGGAAAATCTGGCGATGTGACTGCGGTTACACAGTGAAGACTGAAAAAGAACCCGCGAGCTGCAAGGCATGCGGCAGAACAGGCACTTTCAGCCCGGCGCCGGCAGTGGCGACAAAGTAGTGGAAGGGGGCATGGAACTCTGTTGGGCCAGCGATTTCTGGGAGGCGGGAAACGCCTTCGGCTACAGCGTGCACAACCGCATGATGCGGGAGCACGTCGCAAAATTCGCGCGCCTGTCAGGGGATGCGCCCGTTGCGCTTACAATAGCGGCGGCGGATAAGTACCAGCCTGTGCCAAGGAAGAAGAATTTTCTCTTCACTATGTTCGAGACCGAGCACCTGCCGGCAAGCTATGTGAGAAGGCTGCCGCTGGCAGATCACTTGATCGTGCCGAACAAGCACCTGGTGTCGGTTTTCAGGAAATATACCGATCTGCCTATTTCGGTCTGCCATGAGGGGTGCAACGTGGGCGTTTTCACCTATACCAAGAGAAAAGAGCCCAGCATTAGACCCTTCAGGTACCTGTGGGTAGGGGCTCCGAATCCTAGGAAGGGCTATGTGAGCCTGCTCGAAGCGTGGAAGGCTTTTGCCGGGGACCTAAGCGTGGAGCTATACATCAAGACGACTTCTCCCAAGGGGCTGCCGCACCGGCACTGGGCGGCAAAGATCCTGGAGAGAGCGAGGGAAAAACCGGTGAGGTTTGACAATATCGTGTTCGACGCCAGGAAGCTGCCCCTTGAGGGCCTGGTCAAGCTATACCATGATGCGCACGCTTTTGTGCTGCCCTCGACCGGCGAGGGCTGGGGTCTGACTCTCACCGAGGCAATGGCCACAGGACTCCCGTGCATTGCAACTAGGTATGCCGGCACGGCCATGTTTTTCGACCGCAAGGTGGGATATCCGATCAGGCACGAGATGAAGCCCTATTATGTGCAGGCATACGATCTTGCGACCGATATTGCGGTCCCGGATACCTGGCACCTGGTAGAACTGATGATGAGGGTGAAAAACGACTACCGCACCGCGCTTCAAAAGGGGAAAGCGGCTGCGAGAAGGATCAGGGAGAATTTCACATGGGAAACTGCGGCAAGAAGACTGGTAGAGATCATCAAGGAGAATGGAAATGGCCGTAGATAGCGATGCCCTGACATCTCTTGACAACGTAAAAGAGTTCCTGGGGATCAGCGGGAACACGGACGATGCGCTGCTCGAGAACCTGATTGATAGGGTTACCGACCTTTTCGAATCATACTGCGATAGGAAATTCAAAGCAGCAGATTACACCGAGTACCATGACGGCAAGGGAAGCGACAAGCTTTTCCCCGACCAATTTCCGATCAACTCGGTCGCAAGCATTCACGATGACACTGATTGGACCTGGGGAAGCGATACCCTGATTGACAGCGACGACTACCGCATCGTTGATGGCGCTTACATACAGTGCAAGAGCGACACCTTCACCGACGATGTGCAGAACGTAAAGGTCGTCTATAACGCCGGATACGACAGTATCCCGGAAGACTTAGAGCAGGCTGCCATCATGCAGGTTGCCTGGCTCTACAAGAAAGGCAAGGGAGGGGGACTCCTGGGTGTCAGCTCAAAATCGCTCATGGATGGATCAATCAGTTTCACAAACAAGGATCTCCTGCCGGAAGTGAGGCTGGTGCTGGAGAGGTACAGGAAGCGGAAGCTATGATCCTGGAACTAAAAGTATCCGACAAAGCGAAAAGCATGCTCAACAAGATGCCGGGTTTGGTGGTACCTGCTGTTTTCAAGGGCATGACCAAGGGACTTGACCTGGCTGTGGGCACGGCGAAAAGGGAGTATCTTTCAGGACCTAGGCCCGAAAGACTGGGCGTGCGAACAGGGCATCTGCGCCGGTCAATCAGGAGCCAGACAGTTATACGCGGCGATGAGGTGGAGGGGAGAATTGGCACAAATGTGCTCTATGCCAGAATACATGAAAAAGGGGGAGTGATCACGCCGAAGAGAGCGAAAGTGCTCAGGTTCCAGATCCCGGGTGTGGGCTGGAGGAGCGCAAAGCGCGTGGTAATGCCGGCACGGCCATTTTTGAGGCCTGCGATCATGGACAGCCTGGAGGCCATATCTAAGGCCATCGGCAAGGAGATCGAAACAGCGTTCGGAAAGTTATGAGCAGCATCAGGGAAAATATTATTTCAAATGTGATTAGCACTCTTGAGGCGGTTTCAACCGCGAACGGCTACAACTATGACCTTTCCGGCCGCGTAAGCCGCACGCTCAAGCACTGGGAGGAGTGCAGCGAGTTTCCTCAAGTGTTCGTCATGGACGGCGCGGAAAGTAAGGTGTACGGGAGTAACATCATGGTTGACAGCACCTTGGAGGTCGTTATCCGTGCCTACGAGCACGACCAGAGCGACACGAGCCAGAAGCTGAACAACCTCTTGGAGGACATTGAGAAAGCACTGTGTGCCGACCACACAAGAGGGGGGTACGCGGTGAACACGATTCCGCTTAAAATCGAGACGGACGAAGGATGGCTTCAGCCGTTCGGAATCCTGGAATTTAGGTGGAGCATATTTTACCAGTACGAGTATGGAACGCCTTAAAAAAGGGAGGTAATAGGAAATGCCACTACTTGAAGCACGGTCACAACTGGCGGCCAAAGTGGAGAGCACGGAGGGCACAGCCGAGACACTGTCTGCGACTGACGCGGTGCTTGCCAGGGCGGTCACCTATGACCCTGACATTGAGGTTGAAGAGCTTGACCTTCAAAGTTCCAGCCTCAGCCCGTTTGCAGGGGCAGCCGGGGGCAGGATGGCGAGGATGACCTTTGAGTGCGAGCTGAAGGGATCAGGTACAGCAGGCACCCCGCCTGAGATCGGAAAGCTGATCAGGGCGTGCGGGTTCGAGGAAACGATTGTCGGGGGCACAAGCGTGACCTATGACCCAGCGTCTGACAGCATCCCGTCCCTTACCATTGCAAAGTACGTGGACGGGAAGCGGTACCTGATGGCAGGAGCCAGGGGAAACTTTGAGATTCGGCTCGCTGCAGGAAAGCCGGGGATCATCGCCTTTGACTTCCTGGGGACTGCCATTGCGGATAGCGACACGAGCCTGCTATCCGGTGTGAGCTATCATAGCACGCGCGCACAGCCTTTCCAGAACGCCAGTTTCCAGATTGACTCCTACTCCGCCATTGTAGAAGCGATCACGATAGCGACAGGGAACACGGTGGAGCTGCGCGAGAGCGTGAACGCGGCCCAGGGGTATCTGTCGGCGGTTCTCAGCAAGCGGCTGATGACCATGAGCCTGAACCCGGAGGATGTGCTTATCGCGACCCAGGATTTCTGGGACGACTGGGAGAGCGGCGCGCTGGTTGCCTTCACTGCCACGCTGGGCGCAACAGAAGGCAACATCTGCACGATCACTGCCCCGAAGGTCCAGTATGTGAAGCTGGGCCAGGGAGAGCGCAGGGGGATGGCAATCTACGAAATGGACTGCGTGCTCAGGCGCGATTCAGGGGATGACGAGATCAGCATTGCCTTTACGTAAGGGGAGGCAGCATGAAGGTAGAGATCGGCGGCCAGCGCTTTGAAGTGCGCGGCCTGAAGCGTAAAGAGATCAAGGCTTTGCGCAGGGAAGGGTTCCCGCTTGAGACCATAGGCGGGCTGGACGACATTGAGAAGCGGGACGAGGGGCTGGACAGGATTTTCTCCCTGGCGTGCAGCGGGGGAGACCCCGACTCCCTGACCCAGGGAGAGGCCCTGGAGCTTTGGGCGCGGGTGGTGGAAGCCACCTATGGGACAGAGGTCCTTAAAAAAAAATCCGCACCGCGGCGGCGATCTTCTTCAGCGGAAAGCGGTTCGACTGCCAGGAGTGCAGGAGCGCAGGGCTCCAGGCCCAAAGGCACTGCCCGGAGATCCCAGCGGGAGAGTGGCTGATGCCGGAGCAGAGCGTGTTTGAGGTGGACGGAGAAGAACTCTTTGAATGCCCGGCCAGGGCGCTGGACGGGGAAGCCCTGGAGGCGATTGAGGACTGGTCATGGATGAAGAGAGGGTTTCTCCCAGGGGCCGGGGGCATAGACGACCAGGACGAGATAGACCTGGTAAAGATTAGATTAGTTGCGGGGGCAGCAGAGAGGAAAGATGGCGGGGACTAACGAGGTAGAGATCATAGTAAAGGCGGCCACGAGCCACGCGGTGGCAGATGTGAAGCGGTTCACTAAGTCCGTGACATCTGAAGTAACCCGCATGGTCAACGCCTCCACGAGCCGCTTGAGGCGGTTTGATAAGATGACGAGGCAGATCGGTAAAGGAATCCAGAGCATTGGCAAGAGGCTCGTGAGCCTTAAATCAATTGCTATCGGCGCCCTGGTTGGCTGGGGCCTCAGGCGCTTGATCAGCCACTGGGAAGAGCTTTCAGGGGTGCAGGAGAGGGCAGAGGCAGGGATGATCCAGGCTATGAAATCTATGGGCCGCCACACTCCCGAACTTGAGAAAAAGCTGTTCGGGGTAGCAAAAGGGCTGCAGGCAGTGACGACCTTCGGAGACGAGGCGACCCTGGAGGGCATGAAGTTCCTGCTCACCTACAAGGACATCACGGATGACCTTTTACCCCGGACTGCTGCCGTGATGCTTGACCTGGCCGCCCTGATGGGTGGGGATACGAGGCAGGCAGCCAACATGCTGGGGAAGGCCAGCATGGGGCTCACAGGAGAACTCCGAAGGGTGGGTATCACGGTAGAGCAGGACACTTACAAAGCGAGGGGTTTCCTGGGGGTTCTTGAAGAGATCGAACAACAGGTCAAGGGCCAGGCCGAGGCCCTGGCAAAAACAGACTATGGGAAGCTGAAGCAGTTCGGGAACGTGGTCTCAGATGTGGAAGAAAAGTTCGGGAAGTTTGCGACATCAGTTAAGGTGAAGATCGCGGAGGTGCTGCTGCCGAAAGTGAAGGAGCTAAACGACAAGATTGAGCAGCTCGCAAAATCCGGGAAGCTGGAAGAGTGGGCCGCAAAGACCGCAGGTGCCATAATCAGGGCATTTCAGGCAGCGGTTAAAGGGGTGCGGATTCTTTATAACATCGTAAAGGGCGTGCAGGGAACCGTAGCCGAGACTGCGGCTTCAGTTGCCAGGTTGCGCACTAAGACCCTAACCCAAAAAGCGCGGGTTTTGGCGATAGGAAGGAAGTCCGGGCAGGTCGCTTACGGGAAAGTAGGCGGCGGCGTCTGGTACACTACCAGGGAGCGCGCTGCAGAGATTGAAGGGGCACGGGAATCATATCAGAGGTGGAATCAGGTTGCCGAGAACACGGCGAGGACGCAGGCAAAAGTCAACCGCTCTTTCGCAGAGTTTGAAAATCTGGTTGATGGCATACGCACTAAGGTTGAGGGGACCGCTAAGAGCGTTGATAAAGCCACGAAAAGCACAGGACAGTTTTTCAACTACCTGGCCGCCCAGAAGGGAGAGAACCCCTTTGTGCTGGAGCCTCAGATCAAAAAGAGCCCCCCTCAGCCCTGGGCATCCGGCATTGCGGAGATGCAGGCAGACCTTGCAAGAATAGGTGGAACAATCAAGGCCACATTTGATATGGCGGGGATAGCAAACATATTCGCTAACCTATCCGCCTTACCCAGAAAAATCCAGGAGCTAGGGTTTACTCAGGACCCAGGCGCGCTGGTAACGCCCGGTTTTCGAAGCAGGGCAGCAGCAGAAATAAAGCGCTACACTGAAATGTATGATCTTCAGATGCGACTTTTGCGAGGGTTGATAGGGGATATTGGGGCCGTTAGTACACCCACGCATGGCCTTCTTGCAGGGCTGGGTCGGAGGGGATCAGTAGTTATCAATTTGGGGGGCGTGACGGTGTACGGGGCAGAGTCCGAGCAGATGGCGAACAAGCTGGACACTGCGATCGCGCAAAAGATCAAGTACGGAAGGAGCCAGATACTTGCAGAGCTTAGGGCAGCAGGGTTATGAGTTCAATATATCTTCTTTACAGAAATATCCTGGAGCGTTCGACCGTGACGGTCACGAGTGAGGACAGCGACTACCCGAAATGGAGGCTCCATGACAGGGACGTGGGGAAGAAGTACAAGGGTACGTCTATCGCAAACCATACGATACACATAGATCAGGGGGCAAGCGTCCAGTATGACGTTGACACCCTGATCATCCCTGACGGGCACAACCTCTACGGCGGGGCGCAACTGGACTGGGAATACAGCACAGACGATTCAAGTTGGTACGACATGGTAACTGCCTGGGCAGGGGCAAGCGGGCAGATAGCGAAAGAGGCCGCTAGCGCGCAAAACAAGCGCTACTGGCGGCTGGTGATGACATCGCTCGCGGCAAACCCTGAGATTCCTGAGCTTTGGATGGGAAGGCGGGTGGAGCTTCAGGATGTGATCGCCTGGGGATACCTGGACGGGCTCAGGGGAAACGTGCAAAGAGAAGACTCGCTTTCCGGGAGGCCGTTTTTCCTGGAAAGGGGTGAAGAGAGGGAGTACAGAAACTATGTTTGTAAGCTGAGGAGCAGCAGCGTGGCCGCTGACCTTGAAGCGTTTTTCACGCACAGTAGAGGAAAACCCTTCTGGCTGAAAGACCTGGACGGGAACTGGTATTTTATGTCGCTGGTTGATCCCAATATTGGGCCTTTCGGGAGGCCGAGCCTGAACCGCTACGATCTGCAGCTTGAGATGCTGGAGGTGCTGGCATGAGTTTGAACGCCCTGACGCAAGAGCAAAGGCTTGAGCTGTGCTTTTTCAGCAGGGTGTACCTCGTGCACTGGGAACTGCCAGGAAAGACCCTTTACCTGTCGGACAGAAACTTCCATTACGACTACGGCTCCGGCTCCCAGGACTACGAGAACTACCTTTTTGACCTCTCAAGCCTGCCTGTGCAGCTCGCGCGCACTGGCGGGAACCAGAACCAGAAGATCACGCTCAAGTTCCGCAACGAAAAGATACTGAGCGTTGACACCCTGATCGAGCTAAACGAGACTTACAGGTTTTGCTTCTCCACAGTGAAAGTCTACGAGCTGAGGCTCGTTGAACAAGGGGAGACTTTCTCAAGTAACGTAAAAGCCCTGATCTACCGGGGGGTATGCGGGCAGCCGTACAACGTGACAAGAAAAAGTTTCATGGTTGATGTGCAGAACGTGCTCCTGGCAAAGCGGGACAGGCTGCCCCTCCAGGTGGTTGACACTGACACTTACCCTGACGCTGACCCTGACGACCTGGGAAAGATCAGGAACACGGTCTACGGCACGGTTGGGCACGTGCCATGCCTGGCGGTGAAGGCAGGAGCGGTTGACACCCTCAGGGACGATCTCAACTCTTCTGCTACGAGCTTTTATGTGTCGGGAAACGCGAAGATCAGCTTCCCATCCAGCGGCACGATCCAGATAGACGATGAACAGATCACGTATACCGGGTTTAGCAGCAACCAGTTCACGGGCTGCACAAGGGGTGCAAACGGCACAACAGCAGTCGCACACAATAAGGGGGCCGCGGTCTTTGAAGTGCTGAGCGAGTACATATACGAGGCAGCAATGCACCCGGTTAAGGTCATTGATAGCGTGTACGTGGACGGGATTAAACAGACATCAGGAGTCACGGCGTACACGGGCCAGAGCGGGGACGAGCTGGCCGGGTACGAAGGAAGGGCGGTCTTAAAATTCACGGTAAAGCCTGTGATTAAGAAGCAGGTGAATATTGAGCCTAATGATACCATTGATGTTGACGACACCATTGGCGTTGACGATAGCGTTGGCGTTAGTGATGGGATCGGCGTTTCAGATAATATCGGCTTTTCCGTTCCTGCCACCTCTAAGGAGGTTTACCCGACCGGGGCGACATGCGGCGGGTTCAGATGTTATAATGCGAGTAATGCCATAGACGGCTCGGAAGACACCGCATGTAGGCTCGGCGACGGCACCTTTGGCGGCAACGTGACAATTACGTTCAACCTTTCCAGTCTCGGCACGATATCGAAAATATATTTCCACGTGGTCGCAGAAACCGCTAACAAGGATATTGCAGTCATATCTGATGATGGCTCTCCCAGCCCCTCGTCGATAAATTCAGGAGTCAAAACAAAGTTTCGGATTTCGATGACGCCCTGGAATGGCAGTGACTGGAACTTCAATGTGAAATTTATAGCCGACAACGGGGAAATCGCCACGATCTATGAGGTCTGGGCCAATGTGGAATATACCCCCTCCCTTTCAAAGTCCGGCTCCGCGTATAAGTCGGGGACAGTCACAAAAACTGGGGCGGCCACCAAGACCGGTGCTGCTACCAAGGTCGGAACAGTAACCATAGTGGGTAACTCGGCTGCTGATACGGTCATCGGGGGGCTCGTGACAGTGGACCTTCAGGGGTACCAGGATGACGCCTCAGGCACGTACACAGGGACGCCCAATGCCCTGATAGAGAGGCCTGACCATGTGATTAAGCATATTCTCATCGCGCTTTTAGGGGAGAGTTCATCGTTTATCGGCAGTTCTTTCGGAACGTCTGGATCATCGTATGGGTCAACGTATAAATTCGGGTTTATTCTGCACGAGGTGGCGAGGGAAGCGGACAGGCTTTTGCAGGAGCTGGCCTTTCAGGCCCGGAGCAAGTTCTTTGAGTGGAAGGGGAGTTTTGAGCTGGTCTACATGGGAAGTGCCCCCACGGCGGGCAGGGCCTTCACGGAGGACGACCTACTGGAAGAACCGGTCTTTGGATACACGCCTGAACTCGACATTAAAAACAGGATTTACGCCCGCTACAAGAGGGACTACCGCCAGATGGGGCAATATGACGCGGTGGAGACAGCCTCAGACTCTTCCTCAATAACGGACAATGGGGAGAGACCTCAGAGCGTGGACTTGTCGGCCTGCAGGACGCAGGCGATGGCCCAGGACTGGGTCGCGTGGTACCTAGCGCAGTTAAAGGACGAGTGGCGCACAGTGAGGCTGGTAGTCCCCTGGGTGGGAAAGGTACTGGACGGCGGAGACACCTTTTCCCTGACCTGGGACTTCTGGGACGGGGTGACCTGGGACATTGTAAACTACGAGATAGACCCTCAGAGGGAAAGGGTGACAATTTACGGGCAGGAGTGGCCGACATGAGAGGAATACCTGAAAAACTAAACACTAGGCAGGACCTGGAGAACGTGTGCGAGTCGCTTTCTCCGGGCGAGGCTCTGGCATACCTGAAAGACATTGAGCGCGACACACTGAAACAGCTTGGCGTTAGGGCAAAAGACCTCAAGGCCCTCAGGCAGCGGATAGATGAGAGGAAACAGGCAGAGAGGGCGAAAAACAAGAAGCTCTCCCAGCTTTCAGTCCAGCTAGCTGGCACCGAAGAAGCACTTGACCTGGTTTCACGTGAAATGGAAAGGGTCAAGGCCGCTATCAGGGCGAGCAGGCAGGCTGAGGCATCGCTTCCGGCAAAGCAGGAGGCACTGAATGGCCTGGAAAAGCAGATCACTAGGCTCAAGGTAGAGGGGGGATCTGCCCCCAGCAGGGAAGCCCTGGTGGAAGACCTGGCAGCGGCAGAGATGGAAGCGGCCAGGCTTAGGGAAACGACACGGAAGAGGGCGGATGTTGAAAGGCAGATCGAGGAACTCACCGCTCAGTTGGAGAAAATAGCAGAGGCGGAGAAAAAGCTGACCGAGACGGACAAAAAGGTATCAGAGTTGAAAAAATCAGTCAGCTACAACAGGCCGAAATGGCTCCTTGAATCGCAAATCCAGAAAAAGGAAGTCTCCCGCATGATGCTCAAAGCAGAGATAAAAAACCTGTCTGACATGGCTGACTCTCAGGCCGCGCTCCTGAACTACATGAAGTCGCTCATTGGTAAGAAAGTCGCCCTAAAAAAGAAGCTGAGCGAGCTAAAGTCGGAGGTAGAAAAAAATGGGTAACTCAATTCTGTATAACACCGCGGGCTCCATTGCTCTTGCGGTCAACTACGAGATTCAAGGGCCATACAATGACAAGTTCCTGACAAAAGAAGCGGATACAACGGTCAGGATCAACGCTGATTTCTATGTCAGAGTGGGTGACACGGTCTTCTGCATCGAAGATGACACGGACTTGACAGAGAGCGACCTTGATGTTGGAAGCTCTTTTGACGCATCAAGCACTTACTACGTCTACGCTTGCCAGCCGCTGGACGGATCAGATACCCCGGTCTTTAAAATCTCTAAAAACTCAACCTACCCTTCAGGCTGGAATGCTAATAACAGCCGCAAAATTGGGGGCTTTGACACGGACGCATCCGGGAACGTGGACGACACAACCCTGTGGGACCTTCGCACAGTGGACGTGACCTGCACGGGGGTTGAGGATTCGCAGATTCCAGCAAATGAGATCAGTCTCTCAAAACTGAAATACCAGGACTTGGGCAAGGTGCTCGTGGGACAAGGGGACTCAGACGCTATCGCAGCAGAGCACCTGCCGCGGGTCAACCTGCTCACCAACACGGGCTTTCAGGTGTGGAGCAACAGCGGGCTGGATCAGGGCAGTGGTGTTGGGAGGCAGACGGATTATGAGGTAGGAAGTGCGATTGCTGATGATGATTGTGCAGATGACGACACGACGGACTGGACGACTGGATCAAACACCTCACTTGCATTTGATACTGACCATTATGAGATGACTAACGATGCTGCAAACGAAGGGGCTTACATACCTAATAGGTCCCTCACAAAAGGGCACCTATATAAAGTTTCGATCGATATAAAAGATGGTACGGCTTCGGGAGCGACAGTTAAGCTGTTTATCCAGGATGGTTCATACGCTGCAGCTTCATTTACAACAACGGCTACTTGGCAAACGATTAGTTCGATTATTGAGGCTCCTCTTACAAGCGCAAATGGTAACGTAGGTATTAAGGTGCCAGCAAGTCTTGGTGGAAATAACATCGAATTTAGAAACTTCCACGTCCACGAAGTCACCCCTGGTTGTGTGGAGAGTAACTATTTTGGGCCAGATGGATGGAAAAAAGATCTATCTATAAATCTACTGAGAGAATCTAGTCAAACGAAGGAAGGCGAATATTATTCTCTTAAAATGGTCAACCGGACAGGGGCGGCTGGTGCGCTTTACTATCCATTTGGAAACCTTCGCAACGAAGTCACTTTTGTTGAAAAATGGAAAGGAAGGACAATAACAGTTGGAGCCTGGCTTTATACAACAGACGCAAATACTTTTAAGCTTGGAGTGCAGGATGATGTCAACGGCTTTCAGCTTAGCGATTACATCTCTACTGGTTCATGGACGTGGGTGGAGCACACTATAAATATATCCTCTTCCATAAGCTGGATTCACCCGTTTGTGGTGTACTGCGAAGCTAGTTCAGGGGCAATTATCTATATCTCCCAGCCCATCCTTGTCTTCGGCAGCAGCATCGGGGAAGGAAACTATGTGCCGCCGCAGGATAAGGTGATCAATCTGGAGTCACAAATCAGTCTGCAAGACTATAATAACAGCACAGTTTCCTCTGACACGGCGATCAATATGGAATCACAGAGTAGTGGAAAGTTAGGGAAAGGCATAAAAGCGTATTGGATCAATGTCGCTGCCAAGTGCTCTTCGGCTGGATATGAGTTCCATTTAAGGGCTGGTAGTGGTGGACCGTATGGACTTTCATTAAGGCCCCAGGTGGCAAATGTCTTCTTTGAAGGAGTAGGCAGGGTCGGAGCAGATAGCGATTCTGATATCTACCTTCAGAGGAACAATACATATACTAATGTCTACATCCAGGTTCTTGCTGCGGAGGTAAGATAAAATGCAAATCAAACGAGCCCAAAAGGTAGACGACAAAAAGCAGTGGCTCCACGTCATAGTCACGATTGACGGCGTGGACTATCCGCTTAATCACGTTTGCAACATTACAGACACGGACGAGCAGATTCAGGCAAGGGAGCCGGAGTTCAAACTTGACATTCTCCGAAACCTCTACCCTGACGCTCCACCTGGAGCCAGGGACTCCCTGGAGGCAATGGAGAAGTGGATCAAGAATGGCTGCATCGTCCCTGCTGTCACGGATGAAGAAGGGAACGTCCTGGAGCCTGAGCGCAAGGCGGAGAAGCAGCCCTGGACGATCACGTGGCCTGAGGAGCACAGGGTGATTGACGGGAAGAAGATTTCACGTGAAACCCAGGAAGAGCTGCTTGCTCTGGTCAAGAAAGTGCCTGAGGCGGCAGTTTTATTGGAAATATTTATCGGGCGTAAGCAGGCTCTTGCTGCTGTAAGCTCTGCACAAACCGGAGGTGATAGCTTTATTAAATAGCACCTATTCACTCACCTTATAGTGCCTAATGACCTGTCGACACCACTTCCTCTGGGTTGAACAGGTTTTTTGCGCCCTCTATATTTTCCCCTTTATTTTTCTCAAACCATCTGCAAAGATTTCTCAAACCATCTGCAAAATTACATTCATATAATAATCTGCGAGCCTTTCCTGCTGTTGGATTTTGCGGGCCAAGGTCAGGTGTGAATAGCGGTCTGTCATTGAGATGTCCCTCAAAATGTCCCACTCGTATCCCACGGGCTCCACGCCGGATCTGGCGGTGGCCTTGACAACCCCAACCTCCCACTCATAATGGTCCTCGCACACGACGCCGTATCGCTCCACATGGAGCAGCCTGGGGCACTGGATTTCCTTGCAGTGGACCGGAAAGTGGACCCATTCTCCAGCCTCGTGAGAGTACTCCGACGGCAGCTTTCCGCGCCTGGAGATTCCGGGCACGAGACGTTTTCTCAAGAACGGATACGTGAACCTCGTCATATGTAATCCCTCAGATATTCAACCTTCACCCTTGAACCGAAGACAGCGCGCCCGATATCTGCTTCGTGCTGGCGCAGCATTTCCCTGGCCTTTTCCATCTGGGCCTTCCTTTTCACCAGAACCGTGACAGAGTCGGCCCCCCTCTCCAAATCATCCACAACGTTTTTCACCGTCTGGGCCGTCACCTTCATCTCTATCTCCCACGCCTCCACCCTGCCGTCGCGGATGACCTTGATATCAACGCTCTTGCCGCTGATCTCCCCCTCGACCGCCGCATCCGCGCCCGTTCCCATCAGCCGCCTTGCGACCAGATGCTGGTAGCATACGTGCTCCAAGTCTCCCTTGCCCCTTGGCCGCTGGAACCCGCCCCCCAACCTCGCAAATGCGAGGCCCTTTTCCATTGGCCACAGGGATTTGAACTGACCCCCTGCCCCGCCCGGGTTGGCTGTCTTTTCCTCGCACAGACCCAGGCCTACCAGCTCGTCCCACACCTTCTTGCCGCTGCCAACACCCAGCCCCCACCGCTCGAAGATTTCTTTTTGCTTCAGAAAGGGATTCAGGACCACCGCACGTATGTGCCTGTCTTTGGGATCCCGGGTCCTGAACGCGGCAAACGCGTCCATATTGCCGAGTATCGCGGGTTCCGCCAGGGAGACATTCTGTTCAATCCCTATAATCTGGAACTGTCTCTTACGCCCTGTTTTCGCCACTTCCCCGGCGGATGACACACCATTGCCGTCCTTGCGACCGGCAGAGGCGAAGCGGTGGAATTCATCAAAAACAGCGGTGACCCTGAAATCCGGGTCAGATGCCGCCAGCATGTAGAGTTCGGACAGCTCGATGCTGATGAATATGGTCCTGGCAAGCGGGTCCATGCCGAAGAGGTTTATCACCACGACCTTTCCCCTGAAGTCCTCCCACGTGAATCCGATCCTGTGGTTGTATATCGCTCCGAAGGGCCCGGCCAGACCCTTCAACCCGCCCAACAGAGTTATCTTGTATTGATGCATCTTGCCCGTGGCCTGCATTTCTTCGATGTGCCTCACTAACTCCCCGTAGGTCGGGAACCCGCCCCTGGAGAGGGTATTCTTTTTTCTAACCAGCTTCATGGATTCTTCCAGAAATATTAACTTCCCTGAGTCGCCCAGATAGAGATTCCGCTCAAAGTCCGCTGACAGCCTGTAAATCCATTCTTCCCTGTGGGTCTCAACGGGCTGGTACAGGCTCTTCCAGTAGTCCGCGTAATTCATACCAATCAGGTCATCCGGGCCAAGGTAGTTTGCCATGATGCGACCGTACTCATTTTCCGAGTCAAAAGCCACCAGTGTCCTTTTTCTGTCGTATTTTCTGATTTGCAGTATCAGGTGGGCTGCCAGCATGGTCTTACCCATGCCAGAGCCGCCGCTTATGAGCGCGCTTTTCCCCACAATCTCGTCCGGCGGAACGCTGAACCCACCAAGGTTTTCTTCCCCCCTCAAAGCATTGCCAACAACCAGGCCCCGCGGCATTTTCTGCAATAGAATCCCTCGCCGATGATGGCCGGTCTTGCACATGAGCGGCACATCACGGTATGACACGACTCACATCTCACGGCGCAGGCAGCGCATATGGTCTTGCCACACTGGCAAACCCCGACCAGGGGGTTGTCCTTGTTTATGACTGCGCCACAGTCGCAGAGGTTGTCCTGTATGCCGATGAGCTTGGTCTGGCCGCTCCTTTGGCATCTTCTCGCACCTTTTTCTGAACTCGCTGATTAGCCGGATCTGCTTCCGCCTCAGCTCCTCCCTGAAATACCCGGCCCTCGAGGGCATCTTCCCGTGCAGCATGTACTCGGGCTTGGAGAAGGTCTCTTTCTGTACGTTCATAATGAGAATTTCATCACCTGGTTTAAGGGACTAAATAATCCTGACCACGGCCCTTTCGTTGTTGATTCTGTCAACATCTGTTGACCCACTGACGTCGTATGCGACAAACACGAACTTGCGCTCTGCGCCATGCGCCCTGCCTGACCAGAGAAATGCTCCGATGCACATGCCCACTATGATGATAAGAACCGCGATCATCAGGGGGAGATTACCCTTGTTCAGCTCGCTTTGCGCGCCCCTGGTGATCTCGGGCTCAAGCATCTCGCGGTTAACGCCCGCGAGCAAGCTCCGATTCCTCGCAAGCCTGTTCCTCTCCATAATCATCACCTCCTTCCTTTTCATGACTTTCGCCACGGGCAGCAGCCTTTCGCGGCCCTTTACGACAGCTTCGAGGAGATGACGGAGGACCTCGGAAGGGCAATCAGGCGAGCTGACACCATGGTGAGGCCGGCCTAGGCCGCAATAAGAGCAGGCCAGTATTTCATCAACTTCAGGCACGGAGGGGATCTCCCGATATTCGGGGAGGTCCTTGACATCGGAAAGCTCGGGTATGACGAGGAGGAGCAGGAATACATAAATAATCAGTATGCGCAGCCCCACATGAGGTTCTTCAGGCCGACCCGCTGCTACTCCATGGCCTGCCTGAAACAGGCGATAAAATTCAGACATCGCCACAAGGGCTACATGGCGGAGTACAGGTTCGCCAAGAAGCTGGTGGACCGCTACCTGGAAACAGGGGAGCAGCCGCTGTTTGCGAGCTGGTTTTGAGCATGGACGAAAACAGCGAACGCGACCGAAAACTTGAACACTACCCAAATATGTCAAGATCAACCAACACTCATTGCGATTTTTCTCAGGTCAGCCTCCCGTCGATTAAGAGCTCCTTATCGTAAGCGTTAGTTCGACTGAATTCCAAAACGAGTGATTACCGAACGTAAGTTTGATGATCGTGCAGCTCAAGAATAGCAGCTATCTGAAATTAGTCTCCTTTACTGATAAGTTGGAGATATGAAACTGTGATAACGGTCGGCTGCAACCCGTTAGCCCTCCTTTTGCAAAATAAGCAAAATGTTTTCATCAACCCATCGAATATTATTCGGGTCACCAAAATAATCTCGCAAGTTGTCATGAAATTGATTCAGTGCTCTTTTGAATTCGCTCAGAGAGTATAAACCAAAAGTGGAATAATGATGACTCTTCGCTTGGTAGCTGAGTCTCTCCAAGTTGCTTTTCCGATTAAACTCGAAAGTTCGTGTTTTTTGTAATCTCAAACTTGGAATCTTAGCTATTGACTCTTTCAATTCGTCCTCTTCATAAAGCCGTGTTTCCTTTGAAGTGAATAATGGAAAGAATCTTCCCCAAACGCTTCGGCTGTTTTGGTTTCTCAATCGAGTGTAAACAAACAGGTATCCGCCATCCTGAAGGATCCTTGCCGTCTCGTGCAAAAATTCTAAAAGTGCGAAGTGGTGAACGGCGTTAAACGTAAATATGCAATTAAGCGATTCGTCACTGAGAGGAAGACACATTGCAGAAGCCTTTATCGTGCCCGGCACTCGAATGCCATCTTCAGCGAATCGCCGGTTGAATTGTCCTAACATTTTTCCACTATAGTCAATGCCATAAATGAACCTAATTTTATCTCGCAAATGCCGAAATAGTAACTGTGTATATCTGCCCGTGCCACAACCGATGTCAGCCGCCTTAATCGCGGTTAGAGATTTCAATTGATGCACGATATAGGTAATTGGCTCTTCATCGGTTATTCTTAGACTTTGGTACGCTGGGGCGATTTTTCGAAAGTGGTCACTGTGCTTGTAATGCGTAGACATCTTATTACCACGAGCGGGTTAACAGGTAATTATACGGATCTGGATATCATTATCCTTGTAATGTTTCCGTAATTAAACGCCATGTGTTATCATAGCAGCAAATTAAATATCGCTGAAGTTCAGATATATTGAGAATATCTCAGAAATTTCCGGTTTGTCAAAACCCGTGATAGCTGCCTTTCCAAGGCCCCCATTTTTTGTGATTAGCGTCAGAATAATTGAAAATAGCTCAGGTTACAACGTAAGCGTCTAGCGAGCCCATCTTTTATTCCGCTAAATAGATCATAAGATAAGTTAGCATGGGGGAATGTTACGCCGAGTGTGAGCCGATGAGGGCCAGCCTGTGGGCCGGGATGGAGAACTTATCAACCCGGGAACATCAGACCATGGGAGTCTTTTGCCACAGGGACCCACTTATCTGGGAGAAGCTCCCTCAACCTGTTGATGGGATAAGACATGATTCGGCGAAGAACATCATTGAGATACTCCCAGGGATTAACATCACAGGCCTTGCATGATTCGATCAGGGAATAGTACAGGGCGGCAGCCTTTCCACCCCTCTCACTGCCGGCAAATAACCAGTTCTTCCTTCCCAGAGCAAGGGGCCTTATAGCATTCTCTGCCGTGTTATTGTCAGCTCGGAGGGCACCGTTTCATGTATCAGATCCTCAAGTCTGCTGAATAATCGATCAATGATAGGTCTGGCATGGGTATTCCTGTAAGCACATCTGTCCCCTGGCCCCATGTCTTTGCATGCAGACTCCACCTTGTACAGTTGTGCAATACGACCCATGATCTCCGTAGCCTCCCGTGGCCTGGAGCTCATCGCTTCATCCCTGCTTGCAGCAGGCAAGAAACTTCCGCCTCGTGTGCACCCAGCAGCCTACCCGCCGAGGCGGGCAAGCTTCTATAACACCATCTCTTTCAAATAACTCATCATATCCACTGTAGGCATCAGCATGCACATAGCCACGGTAGCCATCAAGAAAATCAAGCGGACGTCTCTTGCTCCTGTCAGGGGAAAAATCATATACCGTC